>CAWFPC010000015.1:0-491540 GCA_963817745.1 uncultured Chloroflexia bacterium | reverse complement strand
ACCGGGGCGCGGAGGCCGCGCAGCTGATCGGCCGTCGCGTTGCGTGGCATCTCCGTATCGAGGGCGGTGTTCCGGAAGGCGAGCGCGGTCGATTCGACGAAGAGCGGGTCGGGGTCGCCGCCGGACAGCCGGCGCACCGTTGATTTGACCAACGCGTCCCGCCGGATCGCGCGATAGCCGAGATAGCCGGCGGCCAACGACAGCATCGAGCCAGCGGCACGTCCGCGATGCCGGCCGGGACGACCAGCACGGCGCGATCGATCCGCTCGGGCGCGAGGCCGGCGAGGCGCAGGACCACCCCTCCGCCATACGAGATGCCGACCACCGGCGCGCTCGACAGGCCGAGTCCAACGAGGACGTCCACCGCCCACTCGCCGAGACTCGCGTCGTTCGCCGACAGCCGCAGGCCGCTGCTCTTGCCCGGCTGGCCGATGGTGTCGGGCGCGTGGATCCGGAATTGATCGACGAGGGGTGCGAACCACGAGAGCGTCAACGGGTTCACGACGTTGCCGCCCTGGAAGACGACCACGGCCGGGCCCTCTTCCGGCCCCGCCTGCAGCAGATGCGTATCACCGAACCTGGTTCGCAGCGTCAGTGAGGTGGTCGCGAGCGGAAGCTGGTCCCGCGTGCGGTCATAGAACGCCTCGATCTCCCGACGCGCGGCATCGGATCGATAGATGGTCGCGTCGGCCATGGTTCCCTCGCGTGACGGTCGAGGCCCGCATGATGACGGAGTCGAGTGCGCTCATGTCAGCGGTCGCCGGGCTGCGCTGTCGGCTTGGAAGCGCCCAGGACGTCGCGAAGCTCTCGACCGGGCCGAGATGGTCGAGCTTGTCCGGGTTGACGATCGAGCGGATCGTCGCGATCCGGCCGCCGACGACCTCGAACGACATCACCGCCATGACGCCGCCGTGCGGACCCGGAAGATGACGCCCGGCTGGCCGTTGATCCGGTGCGGCTCGAACGTCGCGCCGATCGCCGCATCTGGCGGCCGAAGGTCGCGAACATCCGCGCAACCTTGTCCGCGCCGGCGATCGGCGCGTACCATTGCGGGACCTTGCCGCCGCCGTCGCCGTAGACGATCACGTCCTCGGCCAGCAGCTCGATGAGCCCGTCGACGTCGCCTCGCTCGGCCGCGGCGAGGAACCGGCTGCAGCAGCTCGTCCCGCTCCGGCTCCGACGCGTCGAACCGCGGCCGGTTCTCCGCGATGAAGCGCCGCGCCCGTACGGCGTGCTGCCGGCACGTCGCCGGCGTCCGGCGGACGATCCGGCCGACCTCCTCGAAGTCGTAGTCGAACACGTCGTGGAGGAGGAAGACCGCCCGCTCGACCGGGGTCAGCCGCTCGAGCAGGACGAGGAACGACATCGAGAGCGAGTCGGCCTGCTCGGCATGTTCGGCCGGGTCGCCCGCGCCGTCGTCGGTCACGAGCGGCTCCGGCAGCCACTCGCCGACGTACGTCTCGCGCCGGACCCGGGCCGACTTGAGGTGGTCGATCGCGAGGCGCGTGACGACGGCCGACAGGTAGGCCTTCGGCGATTCGACCGCGGTGCCGTCGGCGAGCGCCCGCTGGTAGCGGACGAACGCCTCCTGGACGATGTCCTCCGCCTCGCTGACGCTCCCGAGCATCCGATAGGCGATCGAGAACAGCAGCGGCCGAAGGTCGACATAGGCCTCGGCGACATCGTCCTGGGCTCCGGCTGGGGTCACGCGGCCGTCGTCTCCTTCACGCGGCGCTCGCCGACTCGGTGGCGGCAGCGGCACGGGCGTGTCGAGCCCGCGTCGGAATCCGTCCCGCCAGCTCGGCCAGATCGGCTGCCAGCCAAGCTCGCGCTTCGCCTTCGCGTTCGACGAGCCGCGGCCCTCGGTCATCATCGTGACCGCGACCTCGCCGGCGAACAGCCGGCCGAGCCAGGCCGGGATCCGCAGCGGCTTCGGCGCCCCGAGGGCCTCGGCGATCGCCGGGATGAACACGCTCGTCGGCGCCGGCTCGTCGTCGACGATGTTGTAGATGCCGCGCCGACCGCGCTCGAGGGCGGCGAGCGTCCCGCCGGCCGCGTCGTCGATGTGGGTCGACGAGACGATGCCCGCGCCGCTGCCGATGACCGGGAACATCCGCTTGCGGAGGATGTCGGCGAGCGTCTCGGACGAGCCCGGCCCGTACAGCCCGCCGTAGCGGACGACGATCCCCTCGAGCGGCGCCTCGAGGACGGCGCGCTCGAGGAACTTGATCGCGGCGAGCGTCTCGGTCTGCTCCTTGACCGGGTGCGGATCCAGCGGATCGTCCTCTGTCTTGATCCACGAGCCCTCGCGGCTGTTGCTCCAGCCGGTGAAGCTCTGCGCGACGAACCGCTTGACGCCGCTCGCCTTCGCGGCGGCGAGCAGGTGCTCCGTGCCCTCCGTCCGCAGCCGGTTCGTCAGCGCGAACCAGCGGTCGAAGTGCGGAAGTCGGGCGTGCCCGACAGCGCCGTCATCTCGTGGATGATCGCATCCGGCTCGGCCCTGGCCACCGCCTCGCCGATCCCGGCGGCGTCCAGGCCGTCGATGACGACCGGTTCGGCGCCCATCGCCCGGATCGCGCTCATCGACTTCTCGCTCGTCGTCGTCCCGGTCACCTGGTGACCGCGCGCCACCAGCATCGGCACGAGCCGCCTCCCGACGGCGCCATTCGCGCCTGCAACAAAGACCCGCATGGTGGGGCCTCCTTTCGTCTCTGCACCCGAGACGAGACGCGGCCCGGCTGCGTGAAACGGTGCAATCCGGAAGGGTCAGGCCCGCGTGTCCTCCGGCGCGGGCTCCGCGGCCGACAGCCATGGGCGGCTGCGATCGGGCGCTGCAAGCCGGCCACGGTGCGAACGGACGAGCAGCGCCAGGGTGTCCGGCCACGCACGTGATGCCCGCCGCCCGCGGGCCGTCGAGACCGCCGTCGGTGGTGCCGCCACCGCGCTCGCCATATTTACCCGGGTCACGTTGAGCATCACGGTCCCTCCGTCGGTTCCACGCTGGTGATGACGAACCGCTCCTGGCAGCGCCGCGTCTGGACGTCGAGCGGCAGGGGTCCATGGCCCCACACCTCCGGGTAGACGATCCGGCACGTCGACGCGGACGGATCGTCGTAGTGGCCGCGGACGGTGGTCCCCAGCTCTTCGTCGGGAGCTCCTCGAGCGTCGGCGCCAGGACCACGGGCAACCCTGGATCCAGGCCGTCGACGCCCTCGCCGAACACGGCCCACGCGGGTTCTGCGGCCAGCCACGCCGGTCGCCCTCTACCAACCCCCAGGAAGAATTGAGCTCGACCCGGGCCGGCCTGGACAGGTCCAAGGGTCACGTCGCCGACTGCGCATCGGCGACGTTCCAGCACCTGGAGCGGTAAACGAGATCGGTCGCGTCCAGCGATGGCGGACAGTGCAGCTCCGCCGGTGCCAGCACCGGCTCGCCCTTGGCCTCGGCGCCGATCCAGCCGACCTCACGGCCGGTATCGGCCATGTAGAAGTCCCGCCCGTCGTACACCCTCCGGGCCCGACACGATGACCATCAGCGCGCCCGGCTCGGCGTAGATGTGCGGCTCGGGTGGCAGCACCGTCGTATCCACGTCATAGAACGCGGTGCCGGCACCGGTACCGACGGACTGGACGAGATCCCCTGCCGCGAACGTCGCGACCTCGGTCGGTAGGTCCTCCGTGCTCGGATCCCCTGGGAACACCAGGGGTTCGCCGGTGCCCGGCGCAAGGTCGGTCTCCAGGTGGACGGAACCCTCGGGGATCGAACGAGATCTGCCGTGCCCACCGTCCCGCGGCGTAACCTGGTCCGGCCGCCCAGGCGACCTCGATGATCGACCTCCCACACGCGCAGGTCGTTCGTCGTGACCGTCGTCGTGCATGTTCTTCAACGGCTCCGCCGAGCCGGCCGAGCCGGCCCGTCATCGATCGTCGCCGCGATCGATCCCGGGCGTCCTCGGCACACACGAGAGGAAGCGGCGCCCCGGGTATTGGCGCATCGACCGATCCACCGAATTGATCGCCAGGCCGAGCGCTACGTCGCGGTCGGGGTCGTCGAGCGGCTGCCGGCAGGTCGTCGAACCGGGAGCGAGGCCACCATGGCGTCGACCTCGGCCTCGAGCGTCGGCAGGTCCGGGTCCGCGCATGACCGCCTGGATCCACCAGAGGGAGTCGGCGCTGCGTGGGATGGCCACGACCCAGGTCCGGAGCTGCCTCGGCGCCCGGAACCAGCGAGCGATCGCGCACGATGAGCCGCGCCGGCATCTCGCCGACGGTCTCGGCGAACCCGGTCTCCGCGTTGACGTAGCACCGGTCCGCCGATCTCGGGGTTGGGCGTCAGGAATTGACCCTCGAAGTCGCCGATCGGGCCGACGCCGATCGCCTGCGGACGGTCGCGACTGACGACAACGCGGACCTCGCCGGGCTCCAGTGGCTGCTCGATCCAGGCACGCGTAGATGCGGTCCTCCAGGTGGTAGATGACGCCCTGCTGATTTTGGATGACCGTCTCGCCATCGCCCTCGGCTCGGGCTGCGGCGGTGGGCTGTTCCCGGGCCTACGCCGCGGAGTCGGGCTCGCACCCGTCGACCTCCCATCGCCGACGATGAGCGCCACCCAGGCGCCGCTGTTGCCGAGCGGCACGTGCGGTGTGAGCCGGGTCCAGTCGTCCGGATAATCGACCGTGATGCCCTGACCCGCGTACAGGCCCGGGATCGGGACCGCATCGCGAAGCGCCCTCCAGGCGAAGGGCGCCGGGTAGACGAGGGCGCCCGCGAGGGCCGCCGACCAACAACAGGACGGCACCGAGCAGGACGAGGGGGAGCGACCCGTCGCTGCCGACCGACGCGGAGACCGACTTCTTGCGCCCGGTCAGTGGCGCCGTCCCGACCTGGACCGGCAGGTAGAGGGGCGGCAGGATCGCCGGCTCGTCGGGAGCCGGGAGCCGCAGGCGGCGCTCGATCTCGTCGATCATCATCGTGTCGATCCTTCCCCGGTGTCGCCGACGAGCGCCCGGAGGCGCTCGACGCCGCGGCTGCCGTAGGTGCGGGCCGAGGCGGTCGTGATGCCCATGACCTGGCCGATCTGCTGGTACGAGAGGTCGGCTCGATAGCGGAGGTAGAGCGTCGCCCGCTCGCGTTCCGGCAACCGGTCGACGAGCGGCCACAACGACAGGGCGTCGTCGAGGGTGTGCGTGACGCCCCTCGACCCGACCGATGGTCAGCCGGCCGACCAGCGCCTGCACGCGGCGACCGATGCGGTGCTGATCCATGACCAGGCGGTACGCGACACGGAACGTCCACGCGTCGACATCGACGATGGCCGTGCCCTTGTGGAGCTCCTGCCAGAGTCGGAGGTGGACCTCCTGCACGACGTCGGCGGCCTGCTCTTCGGAGACGCCGAGGCGGCGAGCGAAGTCCCAGACGCCCTACAGTAATAGCCCGCTCGGAGAACATCGTTTGATCGAGTGAGAAAAAGCTGAAGCGCAGGGATGGCAGTCGGATCACCAATCTCGCCGAGCGCCCACAGCGCATTCTGCCGCACAATGAACATCGGGTCTTCCAGCGTTTCAATCAACGATGGCACCGCTGTCTTGTTCGCGAGGCGGCCCAGTGAGCTGCTGCCGCCATGCGGATGAACTGGCTCTCGTCATACAGCGCTTCGATCAACAATGGCACTGCTTTCGCATCCCCTGTATCGCCAAGATCATCGGCGGCATGGGCGCGGACTTTCCAATCATAGCTCTCAAGATGGGGCTGGATTTCGGCAATACTCTTCGCCACGTGTTCACTCTCCTGAATTTACTCGCCACAGTGAGGCGTTATTCCATGTTAAAATTGGCCCTGCCCTGTCGAAAATATACCATTAATCGGGCTGCTTTTTCGAGGAGTCGATGACCGATCTTTCTCTTTTTAGATATTCGTACCCGATTGACGTACGCTTCGCCGACCTGGACGCACTAAATGATGTCAACCATGCGAAGTATTTTACCTATATGGAAACAGCGCGCATCCATTACTGCCGCGATGTGTTTAGCTGGGATGGACAGTCAGATGCAATGGGTGTGATTATCGCGCAGGCGACGTGTCAGTACAAGTTGCCTCTGGTCCGCCCACCAGCACATATTCAAAATCGAAGCTCTTTCCGCCAATGCGTGAGCCACGCATGTGGCACACCACTTTATCGCCAAAGACCAGAGGCAACTTGTACTGCCACGTCGCCTGCGCGATAATCACCCCCATTGCATCTGACTGTCCATCCCAGCTAAACACATCGCGGCAAGAACGGATGCGCGCTGTTTCCATATAGGTAAAGTACTTCGCATGGTTGACATGATTTAGTGCGTCCAGGTCGGCGAAGCGTACGTCAATCGGGTACGAATATCTAAAAGGAGAAAGATCGGTCATCGACTCCTCGAAAAAGCAGCCCGATTAATGGTATATTTTCGACAGGGCAGGGCCAATTTTAACATGGAATAACGCCTCACTGTGGCGAGTAAATTCAGGAGAGTGAACACGTGGCGAAGAGTATTGCCGAAATCCAGCCCCATCTTGAAAGCTATGATCGGAAAGTCCGCGCCCATGCCGCCGATGATCTTGGCGATACAGGGGATGCGAAAGCTGTGCCGTTGCTGATCGAAGCGCTGTATGACGAGAGCCAGTTCATCCGTATGGCAGCAGCACGCTCACTGGGCCGCCTCGCGAATAAGACAGCCGTGCCATCGCTGATTGAAACGCTGGAATACCCGATTTCATCGCGCGGCAACATGCGCTGGCGCTCGGCGATATTGGCGATCCGATTGCCATCCCTGCGCTTCAGCTTTTCTCACTCTATCAAACGATGTTCTCCGAGCGGGCTATTACTGTAGGGCGTCTGGAACTTCGCTCGCCGCCTCGGTGTCTCCGAAGAGCAGGCCGCCGACGTCGTGCAGGAGGTCCACCTCCGACTCTGGCAGGAGCTCCACAAGGGCACGGCGATCGTCGATGTCGACGCCTGGACGTTCCGCGTCGCGTACCGGCTGGTCATGGACCAGCACCGGATCGGTCGCCGCGTGCAGGCGCTGGTCGGCCGGCTGACCGTCGGTCGGGTCGAGGGCGTCACGCACGCCCTCGACGACGCCCTGTCGTTGTGGCCCCTCGTCGACCGGTTGCCGGAACGCGAGCGGGCGACGCTCTATCTCCGCTATCGAGCCGACCTCTCGTACGAGCAGATCGGCCAGGTCATGGGCATCACGACCGCCTCGGCCCGCACCTACGGCAGCCGCGGCGTCGAGCGCCTTCGTGCGCTCGTCGGCGACACCGGGGAGGATCGACACGATGATGATCGACGAGATCGAGCGCCGCCTTCGGCTCCCGGCTCCCGACGAGCCGGCGATCCTGCCGCCCCTCTACCTGCCGGTCCAGGTCGGGACGGCGCCACTGACCGCGCGAGAAATCGGCCTCCGTGTCGGCCGGCAGCGACGGTCGCTCCCGCTCGTCCTGCTCGGTGCCGTCCTGTTGTTGGTGGCGGCCCTCGCGGGCGCCCTCGTCTCCGGCGCCCTTCGCCTGGAGACGCTTCGCGATGCGGTCCCGATCCCGGGGCTGTACACCGGAAGCGGCATCACATTCGACTATCCGGACGACTGGGCCCGGCTCACGCCGCATGCGCCGCTCGGCAACAGCGCCGCCTGGGTGGCGCTCATCGTCGGCAATCGGGCCGTCACCGGCTGCGAGCCCGACTCTGCCGCCGTCGCCCGGAACAGCCCACCGCCGCAGCCCGAACCGATCGATGGCGAGGTGGTCATGGGGGACCAACAAGCCGTCATCTCCAACCTCGAGGACCGCATCTACGCCGCCTGATCGAGCAGCCGCTCGAGTCCGGCGAGGTCCGTATCGTCGTCAGTCGGGACCGTCCGCAAGCGATCGGCGTCGGCCCGATCGGCGACTTCGAAGGCGATTTCCTGGCGCCGAACCCCGAGCTCGGCGGACCGGTCCTCGTCAGCGAGGAGACCGGATTCACCGAGACGGTCGGCGAGATGCCGGCACAGCTCATCGTGCGTGATCGCTCGCTGGTCCCCGGCGCCGACCAGCTCCGGACCTGGGTCGTCGCGATCCCCGGAAGCGCCGATGCACTCTGGTGGATCCAGGCGGTCATCCGCGGACCCGGATCTGCGGGTGCTCGAGGCCGATGTCGATGCCATCGTGCGCTCGCTCCAGTTCGACGACCTGCCGACAGCGCTCGACGAGGACGACCGCGACGTCGCCCTGGCCCTGGCGCTCGATTCGGTCGACCGGTCCATGCGCCTGTACCCCGGGCGTCGCTTCCTGTCGTGTATGCCGCGGACGCCCGGCTCCGTTACGACGACGATCGAGGACGGGCCGCGCGGACAGCTCATCGAGCCGCTGGAGGTCACCTGCACGACGACGGTCACGGCGAATGACCTGCGCGTGTGGCAGGCCGATCTCGAGGTCGCCTGGCTGGCCGGAGAAGGCCACGCAGCGGGACGTTGGGCACGTCAGATCCTGTTCGATAGCGACGGCACCGTCCATATGGAGGCCGACGTCGCGCCGGGCACCGGCCTGCCGCTGGATTTCCCCGGCGATCCGAGCACGACGGAGCTCCCGACCGAGGTCGCGACATTCGCGCCGGGCGATCTGGTCCGGTCGGTCGGCACCGGTGTCGGTACGGCCTTCTACGACGTCGACACGGCAGTGCTGCCGCCCGAGCCACACCTCTACGCCGAGCCGGGCGCGCTGCTGGTCATCGTGTCGGGCCCGGAGGTCGTACGACGGCCGGGACTTCTACATCGCCGATACCGGCGTCGAGGTCGGCTGGGTGGGCGCCGAGGCCAAGGGCGAGCCGGTGCTGGCATCGGCGAGCCGAGCTGTCCGCCATCGCCCGACGCGACCGATCTCGTCTATCTCTCGGTCCTGGAACGTCGCCGATGTGCGCGTCGGCGAGGTGACCCTTGGGCCGGTCCAGGCCGGCCGCCGGGTCGAGCTCGATCCGTCCAGGGGGTAGGTCGAGAGCGACCCGGCCTGGCTGGCCGCGGAACCCGAGTGGGCCCTGTTCCCGAAGGCATCGACGGTCTCGATCCGGGGTTGCCCGTGGTGCTCGCACCGGGATCGCGAGCTTCCCGACCGAGGGCTGGATCACCGTCCGCGGCCACTACGACGATCCCGCCGCGTCGACCTGCCGGATCGTCTACCCCGAGGAGTGGGGCCACGGACCCCTGCCGCTCGATGTCCAGATCCGGCGCTGCCAGGAGCGGTTCGTCATCACCAGCATCGAACCGACGGAGGGACCGTGATGCTCAATGTGACGCGATTTTCCGGTGGAACCGTGACCGCATCACCGGCGGCGTCGAGGGCGGGCGCACCGGCGGTGCGTGCGTGGCCGGACACCCTGGCCTTGCTCGTCCGCTCGCACCGTGGCCGGCTTGCGACGCCCGATCAGAGTCGCCCATGGCTGTCGGCCGGCGCGCCGGCTCCCGAGGTTCCGCCGGGTTGACCTGGGTCGCCGCGCTTCACGTTCCGCGGGGGAACCCCGTCCGGCCACGCACTAGCGAGGCGACCACCGCGACCCCAGCTCCTCGGGCGCCGGCGGCGGTCCGGGGAGCGGCTCACCCTGTTCGGTTCGCAGCCCGTCGAGGAACAGCGACAGGTAGCGGAGGCGAAGCTCGCGCGTTCGTGCCTGATCGCCGAGGCGGATCGACGACACCTGCTCGAGGATGAGGGACAGGTCGTCGACGACGATGTCCGGCCGGAGTCCACCCGCGGCCTTCGTCCGGTCGATGATCCGGCCGTTCAGGTCGGCCGCCCGGACGGACATCGCATACAGCTCCTCGTCCGGCGCGAACGTCCCGGCCAGATTCATCGTGATCGCGACGGTCTGCGCGTCGAGGAGCCGCGCCATGAACGATGCGAAGGCGTCCCAGGGATCACGCGTCGTCGGCGACCGCCGCCTCGGCGACCTCGAGGTAGCGCGCCAACCCGTCGCGAGCGACCTCCCGCAACAGGTCCTCCTTGCTCTGATACCGACGGTACAGCGCGCTGATGCCCACGCCGGCGCGGGCCGCGACCGCCGACATCGGCGCGTCCGGATCGGCCGTGAACACGTCCCTGGCGGCCTCGCGGATGCGCGGGTCGTTGCGTCGCGCCTGTGCTCGCCGGCCGCTGAGGGGGCGCTCGCCTTCCTGCGATTCCACGCTTTACAAGATAGCCGGTCCTTGCCATAATGGAACGGAACACTTTATTCCGTTCCAATGCACGAGACGGAGGCACGACGATGAGCGACACGACGATCCGACCGTTCACCCTCGACATCCCCCAGGCCGACCTCGATGACCTGCGCGATCGACTCGGCCGGGCGCGATGGCCGGACGAGCTGCCCGGCGATGATGTCGACGACGGCATCAAGCAGTCGTACGTCCGCTCGCTGTTCGACCACTGGCAGGCCACGTACGACTGGCGGGCGACCGAGGCGCGGATCAACGCGCACCCGCAGTTCACGACCGAGATCGAGGGCCAGAACGTCCATTTCCTCCATGTCCGCTCCCCCGAGCCGGACGCCCTCCGTTGATCGTCACGCACGGCTGGCCGGGCTCGATCCTCGAGTTCTTCGACATCATCGGGCCGCTCACCGACCCGCGGGCCACGGCGGCGACCCGGCCGACGCGTTCGATCTGGTGATCCCGTCGATCCCCGGCTACGGGCTGTCCGGCCCGACCCGGGAGCGCGGCTGGAACAACTACCGGATCGCCGGCGCATGGGTCGAGCTGATGCGCCGCCTCGGCTACGGGCGCTACGGCGCCGCGGGCAACGACGCCGGCTCGATGATCTCGCCCGAGGTCGGTCGGCTCGATCCCGACCACGTCGTCGGCGTGCACGTCACGCAGCTCTTCTCGTTCCCGTCGGGCGACCCGTCCGAGTTCGAGGGCATGACCGCCCGAGGAGATGACCGAGATGGGGACGCTCCAGTGGTTCTTCGAGAACAAGATGTCGTTCAACAAGGTCTTCTCGGAGCAGCCGCAGACCGTGGCCTACGGGATCACCGACTCGCCGCTCGGCTTGCTCGCCTGGAACGCCCAGTTGCTCGGCGAGGACCTCGACGCGGACTTCCAGCTCTCGAACGTGATGCTGTACTGGCTGACCGGCACGGCCGCCTCCGCCGGGCGGCTGTACTACGAGAACGCCCACGCCGGTCGACCGGCCGACCGAGCCGACGACGCTCCCGATCGGCCTGGCGGGCTTCGGCGGCGACTTCAGCGGCATCCGCCGCTTCGCCGAACGCGACCACAAGAACATCGTCAGCTGGAACATGTACCCGAGCGGCGGGCACTTCGCGGCCCACAAGGCCCCGAACGAGCTGGTCGGTGACATGCGGGCGTTCTACCGCGGGCTTCGCTGAGCGCGGTGCGCGCCGCCCGCGCCCGTCCCTCCCATCCGACGACCGGCTCCTCCGAGGAGCCGGTTTCGTCGTGCTCAGCGCACCTCGTACGCCAGCGTGACGTGCCCCGTCGGGTGCGCGACCGTGTGGTCGAGGGCGAGGCGGCGCTCGCCGAGGCGCTCGGGCGTGAACGAGCGGCCCTCGCCGATCAACACCGGCACGAGCCGCAGGCGCAGCTGGTCGACGAGTCCCGCCTCGAACAGCGCGTCGGCCAACGTCAGGCTGCCCCACACGACGACGTGGTCGAACCGGTCCTTGAGGGCACGCGTCGAATCGGCCCCGTCGCCGCGGAGGATCTCGATCTCGCTGTCGCCCCAGGGCGCCGTCTCGAGCGTGTTCGAGATGACGAACTTCGGCAGGCGGTTGATCGGCTCGGCGACGCGATCCTTCGCTGGATCGGCCGTGGGCCAGTAGTCGGCGAACAGCCGGTACGTCGTCGCGCCCAGGAGGATCGCGTCGACATCCTTGAGGAACTCGAGCTGGTCGGCGTCGTTCGAGTCGACCTCGTCGACGGCCTCGAAGAACTCGATCCCACCGTTCGCGTCGGCCGCATACCCGTCGACGCTGATGATCTGCTCGACGGTCAGGCGGCCCATCAGCGGCTCGTCTCGACCCGCGGCTCCAGGACGACGACCGCGGTCTCGGTCGGGCGGCGCGTGGCGTAGCCGTCGGGGGCGTCGCCGAACTCGCTCCACCTCGCCCACAGGCGCTCACGCTCCTCGCCCTCGGCGGCCCGGCCCCGGACGGCCCGGGTGCCGGTCTTCAGCTCGACGGTGGTGTCCGGCTTCGCCTGGAGGTTGAGCCACCACGCCGGCTCGGGTTCGGCCCAGCCGTTCATCGCCATCGTCACGAGATTCGGCGCCGTCCTCGTAGTAGCCGAGGATCGCCTTCCGTTCCTGCCCGGTCTTGCGGCCGACGGTCGTCAGCTCCATGGTTCCCCACTTGCCGGGTTTCGGCGTCCAGAGGCCGCGGCGTCCGCCCGTCACTCGGTGATAGGCACGGTGCACCACCCAGGCGATGCGGACGAACCAACGCGGCGGGAGCCGTGGGGACTTGGCGGCGGCGTCGGTCATGCGGGGTGTCTCCAGCGCGTGGCGCGGCGACCAAGAGATGGCCGCCGGTCACCCCAGCATACGAGCCGCGTCGACCCGCTCAGTCCTCCAGCACCATCGGCAGCCCGAAGTGCGGGAACAGCGACCAGCCGAACGTCGTGATCTCGGCGATCCGGCCGTCGACGATACGCAGGACGTCGAGCTTGAAGGCGCGGTACGTGTCATCGCCGAGCGCCTTCTGGTACGACGCCGCGGTCGGCATCCGGTTCGCCACGGTCGGGACGAGCCGCCACGAACTGCCGTCGGCGAACGCGTTCATCAGCAGCGGCTCGATGACCTTGAGCCCCTCGAACAGCAGCGGTGCAGGCGGCATCGTGATCCGCAGGTCCTTCGACGCGATCGAGACGGCGAGCGCGGCATCGCCGCGCTCGTGGGCCTCGATGAAGCTCGCCAGCAGCGCCCGTTCCGCCTCGTTCGGCTCGCCGGCCGACCAGTCGGAGCGCTTCTCGGGCATGTGCGTCTGCAGTGTCGCGCGTGCCCGCTGGAGCGCGCTGTTCACGGACGCCACCGTCGTGTCCAGCGCCGAGGCCGTCTCGCTCGCCGGCCAGCCCAGCACGTCGCGGGCGATCAGGGTCGCGCGCTGGCGCGGCGGCAGGACCTGGAGCGCGGCGAGGAACGCGAGCTCGATCGTCTCGCGCGTGACGACGACCGCGTCGGGCTCGTCCTCGCGGGGCGCCACCTCGTCGAGCAGTCGGTCGGGATAGGGCGTGATCCACGGCACCTCGCGGATCGTCTCCATCGATGTCAGCCGTCGCGCGCTGCGCCGGATGGTGTCGAGGCAGACGTTCGTCGCGATCTTGTACAGCCACGCCCGCACGAACTCGCCGTCGAAGCTGTCGCGTGCCCGCCACGCCCGCAGGAACGTCTCCTGCACCGCATCCTCGGCCTCATCGAACGAGGCGAGCATCCGGTAGCAGTGGACGTGGAGCTCGCGCCGGTATCGCTCGGTGAGGGCCGCGAACGCGGACTCCCCACCGGCGAACGTGGCGGCCTGATCGGTCACGCGGCGACCTCGTCGATCTTCACGACCTGGACCTTCCAGTCGCGCTTGACTTCCTGGACGAGCCAGGTGTTGCCGTCGGGATCCTGGAACGGCATGAACGTCGCGTAGCTGCGCCGCTCGGGGTCGATGCCGGGCGTCTGGCCGGCCTCGCCGAAGTGGAAGATATCGCCGACCTCGGTGCCGCGCTGCACGAGCTCGTCGCGCGCCGCTTCGATATCGGCGACGCAGAGGTGCAGGCCGTGGAGCGAGCCCGGCGGCATCGAGCCGATCCCGGTGCCGATCGCGATCGCGCACGCGGATCCCGGCGGGACGAGCTGCACGATGCGGAAGTCGGGGCCCGCGCTCGAGTCGACGAGCAGCTCGAAGCCCGCCTGGTCGATGTAGAAGGCCTTGGCGCGGTCGACGTCGCTGACGGGGACCACCACGAGTTCGAGCGTCCAGTCCATGGTCCGTACCTCCATCGCTGACCGGTCGGTGTGGCCGATCTGGAGGTGTAACGCAGACCTGCGGGGAAACTCATCGGTCCGCGATGACGGGTCGCCCATTGGCCTAGGATTCCCCGTATCCGGAGGGAGGCGTTGACGCTGCGGGACCGCCCTGGTCGCCATGGTCGCAGCCGAGCCAGTGGCGAACCCGACCCGCGCCGGATTCGGGAGGTGCCCATCGATGCGACGCGCGTTCGCACTCCTCGCCGCCCTTGGACTCGCGCTGACCCTTGCGGCACCGGCCGCTGCCAAGGGGAAGCCGGAGATCAGCCCGCTCGACCCGACGATCCTCGACGAGGCCTTCCTCGCCGGCACGTGCGACTTCCGAGCCGAGCTCGTCGACGCATCCAGCAATTCGAAGCTGATGCTCTTCCCGATGGCCGAGGATGGCTCGCAGCTCCTCCGAACGACCGGCGGCTACGTGTCGACGCTGACCAACCTCGACACCGGTGCCTCGATCGAGATCCAGTACAAGAGCAAGATCGACTTCGACGTCCAGCCGGATGGCAGCCAGCACATCCGTTCGAGCGGGGCGGTGTTCGTGTTCGTGTACGACGGGGACGACCACTCGGCGTTCGAGCCCGGCCTGTATCTCGTCACCGGGTCGATGAGCGGCGCCTACGGCCCGGACGGGTTCGCGCTGAGCCCGGAGCGGGTTCGCGGCAAGGTCGTCGACCTCTGCGCCGCCCTCGGCTGAGGTGTTGCTCGTCCGCACCACATCCGTCATACGAGCGACGCGACGACGACGCGCATGCCGCATCATCCGCGCACGGATAAGGTGGCGGGAGCTACGGGGAGTTCCGCGGCACGGGCCCCCCGAACGGTCGCCCCGACTCGTGCCGCAATGCCAATGGCGAGACCGACCTTGGCCGGTGGAGGTACATGCGGATGCACCGCACTGCCAAGTCTCGCATCGCAGCCGCCGCGGCGGTCGCCACACTCGCCATCGGGCTCACGGCCGGGTCCGTGTTCGCCGGCGAGGTGACCGGCAACGGCAAGAGCCTCGAGCCGCTGCATGCGAACTCGATCTGCGCCTATTCCGGCCTGAACGACAAGGTCGCGGGTGAGGGCGACCTCACGTCCCGGACCCAGTCGTGGGGAACGGACGTCAGCGGCGCCGCCAAGCAGGGCGTCCACGGCCTCGGTGGCATCCCCGGCCTGGCCTGCCGCGGCGGCAGCCTGTAACACCGCGCCGGGGCCCGCGGATCGGGGACGCGGGCCCCGCGCACCCACGTCATGCGCTCATCGGCGACCGATGAGTTCGGCTCTCGAGCCCGGTCTACGGGTATGGTGACCACAGACCGATTCGAGAGGTACGCGACATGACCACGACCGATCTGGAGCACCGACACGACGGGCATCGGCCAGTACGCCGACGTCAACGGCCTCCACATGTACTACGAGACGCACGGCAGCGGGAAGCCGCTGATCCTGCTGCACGGCGGGCTCGGGTCGGGCGAGATGTTCGGGCCGATCCTGCCGACGCTGGCCGCCGACCACCAGGTCATCGCCGTCGACCTGCAGGGTCACGGGCGGACCGCCGACATCGATCGACCGATCGACATCCGGCTCATGGCCGACGACATCGCGGCGCTCATCGACCACCTCGGGCTCGACAAGCCGGACCTCGTCGGCTACTCGCTCGGTGGCGGCGTCGCGTTCTTCACCGCGGTGAAGTACCCCGACAAGGTCGGCAAGCTCGTCATGGCCGCGGCGCACATCAGGCGCGACGCGATCCCGCCCGAGATGCTCGCCCAGCAGGGCCAGGTGAGCGCGGCGGCGGCCGAGTTCATGAAGGACACGCCGATGTACGAGCTCTACCAGCGGGTCGCGCCGCGACCGGAGGACTTCGGGCGGCTGCTCGACAAGATCGGCGCGTCGATGGCGAAGGACTTCGACTTCTCCGAGGAGGTCCGCGGCCTCAAGGTCCCGACGCTCATCGTCGCCGCCGATGCCGACATGGCGCCGCCGAGCCACTACGTCGAGATCTTCAAGCTGCTCGACGGCGGCCTGCGCGACGGCGGCTGGATGGGCGAGGGCCGACCGAAGGGCGGGCACGCGCTGGCGATCCTCCCGGGCACGACCCACTACAACCTCGGCGTGTCGCCGCTCTTCGCGGCGGTCACGCTGTCGTTCCTCGACGCGCCGGGCGCGCTGATCTCCCGATCGCTCACGCGATCGTTCACATGAAGGAGAAGGTCATGGACTTCAACAGCATCCTCATCGGGTCCGAGAACCCGCGACCGCCTGGTCGAGTACTACACGAAGCTCTTCGGCGAGCCGACGATGTCGGATGGCGGGTACACCGGCTGGCAGCTCGGATCGGGCTTCGTCACGGTCGGACCGCACTCCGAGGTCAAGGGCAAGAACACGCCACCGGGTCGGTTCCTCTGGAACATCGAGACCGCGGACGTGAAGGGCGATTTCGAGCGCCTCAAGGCGGCGGGCGGGATCGTCATCGCCGAGCCGTACGGCTTCGAGGGCGACACCGCGGACCAACGTGTCGATCGCGACCTTCGCCGACCCCGACGACAACTACTTCCAGCTCATGAGCCCGATGGGGCCGGCGTAGCCGAGGTCGTGTCCCCGGCCTGACCGTGAGCGCGAGTCCCGGCCCTACGAACCCGCCGAAGTCGCCGCCCCCGAAGTCGCCACCGCCGAAGTCACCGCCGAAGTCGCCGCCGAAGTCGCCGGTGTCGGCCCCGGCCGTCTCCGCGCCGGCATCACCGGTGTCGCCGTCCTGGCCCGCCCACCGTCCGTGTCGCCCCCGGACCCCGGGTCCGAATCGAAGAATGACTGCGCGACCGCCGTGCCGATGAAGCTCGCCGCGAGGGTCGTGAGGAAGAAGCTGCCCAGCCCGAAGCCGGCACCGCCGGAGCCCCAGGCACGCTCGATCGTGCCGGGCGCACGGACCTCGGCGCGCGTCGCGGTCCGGGCGAGGGACGCCGGATCGTCGCCGCCGAGTTCGCTGGCGGGCACGTACTGCGCTGAGTGCCGTCGAGCGCCTGGCGGCGCTGGTCGGGCGTCAGCTTCGCGAACGCCTCCGCGTGCGCCCGCTCGATGTCCTCGGGCGGCGCGGTCGCGAGCATGTAGCGGTAGCGCTCGAGCGCCTGCGCGTCGGTGGTCGCCTGGTCGGGTGCGGTTTCGGCCTTGCGGCCACGGCCGAAGAGGTTCACGGGGATCGCTCCTTTCCCGGCCGCGTTCGACCGGTCAGGGACAAGTCTGCCGCGGATGGGTCGAACGCGCCGTCGCCGTCGCCGTTCAGGCCGACGGCATCCGGACGAGCCGGCGCAGCTTCGAGTGCCGCGGACAGCGCGCTGATGACGATCGTGATCGCGAGCGAGACGCGCACGATGGTGTTGATCGAGTCGACGAGCGCGGCTTGGTCCGCGGTCGCGGTCGCGGGGTCCAGCGAGCACGACCCACGACCCGATCGCGAGCGAGGCGACCATGATCGCGACGATGGCGACGTCCACGACGATGTGGGCCACCGCCCGGAAGCGGACCCAGGTCGGCCTGAACAGCGTGACGAGTGGCGTCAGGAACGAGGCGATGAACACGATGGTCGCGGGGACGTAAAGGTTCGCCCAGCCCGGGCCGGGCGCCAGGAACCCGATGCTCTCCGGCACGCCGAACGCCAGCCAGACGGCCAGCGCGATCGCGATGAACGCGAACTCGACGATCGACGTCGTGATCGAGACCGCGCGGGTGTGCTCCTTGCCGATGAGCTGCACCGCGAGGCCTTCGAGCGTCGAGACGTCGACGTCGGGCCCCATCGACGAGACGGTGCGCGGATCCCAGCCCTCGGGGTCGCGGACCCAGCGCCGGTCGATGACGATGAAGATCGCGGTGACGATCGCGAACTGGATCGCGAGCGGCACGAACGCGCCGTAGACCCCGGACCAGATCGTGTTGCCGCCCGCGAGGAAGGTGATCGCGACGACGATGAGGGTGATGACGACGTTGACGGTCAGCACCTTCATGTAGATCGGGAAGAGCTCCGGGCCGATGAGCCGGCCACCGAACGTCACCGATCGTTCGTCGCCACGGTAGCGCGCGGCCACCGCCATCGGATGGCCGAACTCCTTGAGGATCGCCACCTCCTCGGCCTCCTGCAGCGGACGGCCTCGGGCGGCCTCCTCGTCCTCGAAGCGCGAGTGGAGGTTGTCGGACAGCTCGTTGATGATGTCGTCCTGCTGCGTCCGGGGCAGGTTGTCCCGGACGGCGCGCAGGTATCGATCGATCAGCTTCTCCGTCTGGGCCGGGGTCCGCGGCTGCTCTGGGTTCGGTCTGGGTCATGTCGTGGTCTCCGTGGTGATCCGGCGCAGCGACGCGTCGAGTTCGGCCCACTGGTCCAGCAGCCGGTCCAGGATCGCGTGCCCCTCCGTCGAGAGTCGGTAGAAGCGCTTGGGTCGTCGCTCCTCTTCCCGCCACTCGCTGTCGAGCAGCCCCTGGGTCTCCAGGCGGCGCAGCAGCGGATAGAGGGTGTTCTCGTCGATGTCCATGCCCTGCTCGGCGAGTGCCTTGCGAAGCGCGTAGCCGTAGTGCTCGGTCCGCAGCCGGGCGAGGACCGCCAGCACGAGCGCGCCACGGCGAAGCTCCTGCCGCAGGTTCTCGAAGGCGGCATCCGGAGCGGCGTCGGAAACGGCTCGTGCTGTCATGTGTGTGGCATAGTGTGTATCACACAGTGTGTGATGTCAAGTACTTGGCGCAGTGAGACGGGAGCGTCGGTCGTTGGTCCGTCGTTCAGCGGGAGACGACGTACCCGGCGGCCGCACAAACCACGTTCGTGGCGGCTTCCTGATCGATATCGGTCTGCGCAAGCACGTTGCCCGCGACCGTGAGGCTCGCATCCGCGACATCACGGGCGTTGTATTGCTCCGACAGCGCGCCGCCGATCTCGTCCACGATGTACGCGGCGATCGCCTCCTGCGACGGCCAGGCGCCGTTCTGGATCGCAAAGATCAGCGTCTCGCAGACCACCCCGGTGAAACTCGATCGGATCTCTGCAGGCACATCGGACCCGGCCGCAGCGAGTGCGGCGATCCCGTCATCGACGTGCTGGCCGATGCGCGTGATCGAGGCGTTGGCCGCATCGTCCCCGACCGTGATGGCGAAATCATCGAGGTAGGGACGGATGACATCGTCGGCGATCCCGAACGCGCGTCCGATGCCGGCTCGTTGCCCTGGGGAACACCCGACGAGAAGGATCGCGAGGATCAGGAGGATCGAGATCCCCGACTTGCGGTTGATGGCGGTGTGAGCGAAGCGTCGCACGTTCCCTCCCCGACTCGCCCGCAGAGCTGGGAACGAGGAGTCCGATACATCGCGGTCGCCCGGCATGCACCGATGCGCACCGGGAGTAAAGGACGTCGACGCGGGCGTGTCAACGATCCCGTGCGTCCTGCGGACAGATCACATGCCGGGCGGCGGCGTCAGGCTGTACCTCGCGATCACGTCCGGCAGCCACTCGGGCCGCGCGAACGGGAGCTCGTATCTCGCGCCGAGCTCGGCGACCTCGTCGGGGCTTGGCTTGCGGGTCGAGGTGATCGCCACGAACTCGCGGAAGAAGCGCTCGAAGCCGGGCGGCGAGATGACCTCGACCATGCGCGCGGGCGTCGAGCCGGCGTTCCACATGGCGTGCACCTCGCCTCGCGGCTTGATGATGTAGCCGCCCGGGCCCAGGACCGCCTCCTGGTCCTCCGAGCGGAACCCGATCTCGCCCTCGAGCACGATCGAGTACTCGTCCTCGAGCGTGTGGATGTGCGGTGGCACGAGGGCACTCACCGCGAATGTGTGCTCCACGATCGAGAGTGCGCCGCCACTCTCCGGGCCATCGATCTTGAAGATCACACCGACACCGGGTGCGAGCGTCCCGGCGTCGCCGCCGCCCGGCTCGACCACCTTGAGTCGTGCACCCACCGGGGACTCCTGGATCGCCATCGTCGTGCCTCCTTGCGTCCCATTTCTGACCGCGTCCCATTCCGGTAAACAGAGGCGTATACTGAATGGCGACCACGTCGATGTCAATATCGAGTGAGCAGATGCGTTCTACGAAATCCAGGACCTACCGGATGACCCGGCGCGCGGAGCTCGTCGACCAGACGCGCCTGGACATCACGGCGGCTGCGGCGCGCCTCCACACATCGATCGGGCCGGCGAACACGACCATCGCGGCGATCGCGGATGAGGCCGGCGTCACGCGACTCACGGTCTACCGTCATTTCCCCGACCTCGAGACGTTGTTCGTCGCCTGCAGGGCGCACTGGCGAAGCGAGAATCCCCCACCCGACGCGAGCGCCTGGTCCACGACGCCCGGTCTCCGGACGCGTGTCCGACGCGCTCTGACCGCGCAATACGGCTGGTATCGCGAGCATGCCGAGGAGCTCTTCCCGATCTATCGGGACATGACGACCTCGCCGCTCGGGTTGCAGGAGACCATGCGCGCCGAAAATGCTCGGCGCGGCATGCTCCTCGTCGACGGGCATGCCCCGGAAGGCGAACCCGGACGTCCGATGCGCGCGGCGGCGCGACACCTGCTCGCCTACCCGACCTGGCGCTCGCTGGCGGTCGACCAGGGGCTGTCCGACGCCGAGGCGGTCGAGCTCGGGGTGACCGTGCTCGAGGCGCTGCTTGACGCCGCAGGTAACGACCGCAGAGCGTAGCGGTCGCTCCAGGCGATCGTCAGACTAGAACATCTGTTCTATACTTGGTCGTGCGACCGGAGTATCGCGACGAGCCCTGTCGGAGCGCGCTGACCCGCGTCCGGAACATGCCGTTCCGATGGTCGCTCAACCCGTACATGGGCTGCGTCCACCGCTGCACGTTCTGCTTCGTCCGCGCGTTCGAGCGCCTGCGCCGACCGGCCGTCGGACGCGCGCTACGGCGCGTCGATCCGGGTCAAGACGAACCTCGTCGAGGTCCTGCGGCGCGAGCTCGCGCGGCCGATGTGGGCACGCGAGCAGGTCGTGGTGGGCACCGCCACGGACCCTACCAGCCCGCCGAGGGCCGCTACCGGCTGACCCGCGGCGCGTCGAGGCGCTGGCCGAGGCACGCACGCCGTTCGGCCTCATCACGCGCGGACCGCTGATCGTCCGCGACGTCGACGTGCTCGCGCGACGCGTCGTCGAGCAGGCCGAGGTCGCGATCACGTTCTCGATCCCGACGCTCGACCGCGAGATCTGGCGCCGGACCGAGCCCGGGACGGCGCCGCCCGCGGAGCGCCTTCGGGCGCTGCGCACGCTCGTGGACGCCGGCATCGACGCGAGCGTCGGCATGGCGCCGATCCTGCCCGGCCTCTCGGACGATCCGGCCGAAGATGCGCCGACGTCGTCCGTGCCGCCCGCGACGCCGGCGCCACGTCGATCTGGACGAACGTGCTCTACCTGCGACCCGGGACGCGCGAGCACTTCCTCGACAACCTCGCCCGCGACTGGCCGGAGCTGCTCCCCGATGTACGAGCGGCTGTACGCCGGGCCGCGCCTACGTCGCCAAGGACGTCGCTCGAGCCCGTGAAGGACCGGGTCCGGACGCTCGCCCGCGAGCACGGCGTCGCCGACCGCCGCCGCCGACCGATCCGCCGTCGCCCGAGAGCGTCGCCGCCGCGGAGCAGCTGGCCATGTTCGCGCTTCCCCCGGCCCGCTTCCGCGCTAGTTGACGGTGAGCGCCCCGATCATCCCGAGTGCGGCGTGGGGTGCGCCCGTCGCCGGATCCGGCACGAAGCACAGGAAGGCGTAGTTCCCGGCTTCGAGATCCACGTCGATGAGCACCGTCGCCCCGACGTCGATCCCCGCGACACCGCCAGCGCTGGTGAACGGTGGCGCACCGGTCGGTGGCTCGGTCGAGGCGAACATCGCGGGGAGATCGGCGACCTCGACGCCATCGGCCAGCTTCACGATCGTCGCTTCGTGTGGCTGCGGCCCGCTGTTGGTCACGGTCACCGAGTGCGGACCGGCTGTCAGCGTGTCGAGCCCGACGAACGCGAAGTCCTGCAGGGTCACGGCGCTATCGCCCGCCGGCGGGTCACCCGGCGACCGCGGGTTCGGTCACCTCGATCGGGGCGACCATCCCCTTCGCGAAGTGCGGGACGCCGTCGGCGCTGCGGACGAAGCAGATGAAGACGTACTGGCCCGGCTGGAGGTTGCTTGTCGTCGAGCCGCTCGCGGCCGGCTGGACGCCGGTCGGCCCACCCGACAGGGTCAGGAGCGCAAGCGCTTCGGCCTCGTTCGTGGCAAGGGCCGCGGTCAGCTGTTCGATGGTCGTGCCGTCCTTGAGGCCGGCGATCTGGGCCTGGTGCTCCTCGGCGCCCGAGTTGGTCAACGTGACCTTCGTGACCCCGGCCGGGATCGAAGCCGAAGCCTGGAAGGCGAAATCGGTGCCGGTGACGGCCAGCTCCTGTGCGGCGGCACCCGATGCGGACGGCGCGACCGACGCCGAGGCGGGCGGCGCGGAGCTCGCGGGCGGGCTCGTGACGGCGGAGGGGCTCGACACGCCGGCGCTCGTCCCTGCCGAGGCTCCGGCGCCACCGCAGGCCGCCAGCGCGAGTGTCGCGATGAAAGCGAGCGTCGGGCCCTTGAAACGCCACCAGGATCCCGGTGATCCCCGTGGGCCGGATGGGCCGACGGATCGGCCGTCGGACCTGCGGTCGCTTCGGTGATGGCATCGGTGTTGCGCCGGATCGGCTGCCGGATTGAGTCGTTCGCCACGCCTGATCTCCTCCGTACGCGGAACTGCATGGTCCGCGGGAGGACATTGCGTCGGCATCACAACCGAGGTCCTCCGGGGGTCAACGCCCAACAAGGGCGGCGCGATGGACGGCATCCTCATGGGCCATCCGCGCCAGACGACCTCTCTCGGGTCGCTGCCATCAGGCCGCGACGTCGTCGACCGTGAGCTCGATCATCGGTGACATGGCCGTCATGGCGACCGGATCCTGCGCGCGCCAGGCGAAGCGCGTCACCCAGTCGGCGATCGTGCGCCGGTCCGCCTCGTCGGTGATCACCCGAGCAGTCGCCGGCACGTCCGCATGCACGTCCGTGAGGTGGAGGGTGAGGTGCGGATCGGCCTCCAGGTTCAGGAGCCAGGCGCGTTTCCGCGGCCGCGGCGAGCCGGTGATGATCAGCCGGCCATCGATGTTGTGGAACTCGATCTCGATCCGGCGCGGCAGGCCCGTGCGACGCCCGGTCGTGGTCATGTCGATCGTGTGCCCGGTGGCAAGCGACCGCTCGATCGCGTCCGTCATGACGTCGGCTTGGACGTCCACGTCGGATCGGGGCCGGCCAGCCACTCCGTGTCGAACCGCGCGGCCCCGTGGATCGCCGTCAGCCGGAGCTCGCCGGATCCCGTGTTGGTGAAGCCGTGGGCCTCGCCCGGCGGGCTGACGACGACGTGGCCGCCATCGACGACGAGCGTGTCGTCGCCGATCCGGAACGTCGCCTCGCCGTCATGGACCACGAAGACCTCGGCGTACGGGTGCCGATGGAGCTTCGGCCCGACGCCCGGCTGCGAGTGCACGAGGATCACCGAGAACGGCACGTCGCCGTGCTCGCCGCCGACGAACTCGTGGCTGTGGTCAGACGGCGCAAGGTCGTCGAAATCGATGATCTCGCCCATCGGTCCCTCGCTGCTACGAGCCGGTCAATCGGACAATGACGGCGCCTGCTGGCGAAGCCGCTGGGTGAGGGCGCTGACCAGTCCGTGCCGAACGACAGGATAGTCGTCCATCAGGCGTTCGAACGCCGGCCGATCGACCACCAGCGCATCCACCGGCCCGGTCGCCGTCACCGTGGCGGTACGAGGACGCCCATCGATGAGTGCTATCTCGCCGAGGAAGTCGCCAGGACCGAGGGCACGGATCTCCCGGGCGCCCTGCTCGACCGTGGCCATGCCGGCGACGATGACGATGAACGAATCGCCGGGGTCACCCTCGCGGACGAGGACCGTGCCGGCCGGGAACGACGTCTCGCGGGCCAGGCCGGCGATGCCATCGAGGGCACGCTCCGTCAACCCGGCGAACAACGGGACGGCGCGCAGGACGTCGGTTTCGGTGGCCATCGATCTCCTCGTGGGTGCGTCTTCCGCGCGAACCGTACGGTCGATGCGTTAACGGCTCATCAACACCGCGCCTCGATGCGATCGCACGCAGCGTGGGCGCCGACCGCCGACGTACCCGCCGACGGACCCGCCGACGCCGCCGGTATACCGTTCGCCGTGACGGTGTCGTCGATCGCCGTCGACGGTAGATGGAGGGGGACATGACCGACACGATCCCGCCCGGTCTCAAGAAGCACTGGGACAAGCCGCTGCGCGAATTCGTGACCCTGGATCCGAGGCCCGTCGAGCCGGCACTCGCCGAGCGCCACCGGATCTACTCGCTGCTGACGCTGGCGTTGCTCGCCGCCCAGTGGAACGGGAACAAATGGCGGACCCCCGGGAACTACGGGGCCTGGCGGACGACCCAGCTCGCGGAGGGGGCCGCCGCCGAACTCGGCTACTACGCCACGGGCGACTACCAGGGCCACAACATCGCGGCGCTGGCGGTCGATGCCCGCGGCCGGATCATCGACTTCGACTTCAACCACAACGAGCTGTTCAACAGCTCGGTCGAGCATGCCGAGTCGCGGCTGATGCGCCGCCTGTTCAGCCTTGCCCAGGTGTTCGAGTCGTGGGATGACGGGCGCGGGCCGGCCGAGGGGCGCGGGGTCGCGGAGGGGCACGGGGTAAACGAGGCGCGCGGTACGCCCGAACCCGCCTTCCTCCTCGCCGTCAGCGCACCGCCCGACGAGGAGACCCAGGCGACCGGCGTCGCGGCTACGGCGGCTCCCCGGCGCACGTCCTACGGCAAGCTCCTCACGGACGTCACGATCTACACGTCGCTCGAGTCATGCGCGCAGTGCTCGGGGATCATGACGCTGGGCGACGTGCGCGAGGTCGTGTACATGCAGCACGATCCCGGCCAGTACTACATCGGCAACATGATGTTCCAGGCCACCAAAGGCGGCAGCGGCGCGCGGGCGCCGCATCCGGTTCCCGCGGGCGGCTTCGGTTTCGAGTATTTCGATCGACTGCAGGTCGCTTTCGACGACTTCCGCGACCGCGTGCGTCGTGAGCCGTTCTTCACCGATGCCAACGGACGCAAGGACCACGGCGGATCGATCACGTCATTCCTGTGCACCGACCTCGCCCTCGCGATCACGTCGGACGCCGCGGCCGAGCTCGAGAACCCTCGTGCGCTGCGCGAGCCCGCATTCGTGCGGCCGAGTCGGGATGGGAAGCCCGTCCCGGGCGGTCTCACGAACGAGGACGTGCTCGCCGAAGCCGTCGGATTCCTGCGCTACGCGACCGTCCAGGGAGGTCGCGGGACCGCCCATCGCGCATAGGCTCCCCGGAATGGTGTGGTACGGTGGAGCCTCGCCACGATGTGTGGCGTGCTCGGCGTGGTCACCCCCTTCTCGAACGGACCGCTCGCCCCGCGATCCCCTGTTCGGGAAGTGTTGGAGGTCACCATGACCACCGGTACCATCAAGAAGGTCGTTGCCGATCGCGGCTTCGGCTTCATCGCCGCCAGCGACGGGAAGGAATACTTCTTCCATCGCGGCGCGCTCGACAGCTCGCTCGACTTCGACCGCCTGGTCGGCGGCGAGCCCGTCACCTTCGAGATCGAAGCGAGCCCCAAGGGCCCGCGCGCCAATCAGGTGCGATCCGCCTAATCGGCGGTTTCCAGATCCGAAACCGATCGAGCGGCCGGCCCTCACGGGTCGGCCGCTCGTCTGATTCCCGGGTTGGTCGCGGATCGTGTCCGCGATCGCTGACCCTCAGCCGGGCGGCGTGAAGGTCGAGGCCGCCGCCATGAGCGAGGCCACCGCCGTGTTCGCGGCATACGTCGCGTCGCCGGCCGTGCCCGTCGTGCCGATCGTCACGGTGCCGGCGGCGCCGTAATCGATGATGTAGGCGAAGCTGGAGGTGCCCGCGGCGACATCGCCGGTATCGACGAGCGCGACGGCCTCCACGAACTCGGCGGCCAGGCCGTCCACGGTGACGTCGGCCAGACGGGTGACATCCCAGGTCGCAGGATCCGTCGCAGCGGCGATCGCATCGGCGAACGGCGTAGCCGCGGCGACGATCGTGACCGCCGTGTCGAGCGTGGCGGGATCGGCCGGGACGGTGATCGGCTCAGGATCGAAGTAGCGGCACGCGAGATCGGCCGGTTCGGTCACGGTGGACCAGTCGGCGGGATAGACGATCGATGCCAGTGCGGCGTCGGTGCCGACCAGGTCGCACGTGGCGGTCGGCGGTACCGACGGGGGCGGTTCGACCGTCGGCGCCGGGGTCGGCCGTGGCGGCAGGGTCGGCGCGGGTGTCGGGCTCGCCGTCGGGGCGGGTGTCGGGCTCGCGGTCGGGGACGCGGTGGGCTCGGCGGTCGGCGATGCGGTCTCGGTCTCCGTCGGCTCGGGCGACGTCGGAGGCGGATGCCGTCGGTCCAGGCGACGCGCCGGTTCGGGCGATGGCGGACCAGGGCGACGACGATGGTCCCGGAGAGGTCCGTGAGGTTGATCGCGTCCCCGCGCAGCTGGATCAGGGCGGCGCCCTCCATCGCGGTGAGGAACGCCGTTTCCTGGGTCATGATCTCGTCCGCGCAGGCGAGGCGGGTGGTCGCCAGCCGACCGATCCGCACGATGTTGCCGTTGGTGCCGTACGTGCCGGTGTACTGGTTGCAGCCGCCGGACCCGCCGACGCTGGCGATGCCGAACACGGCGGACAGCTGCGTGCCCTCGATGGGCGCGGCCAGCGTGCCCGGGGCGGTCTGGAACGAATTGACCGTCCAGTTGCCCAGCATCGGGTTGCGCGGCGCCGCGTCGAACTCGAGGATCGTCGTGCGATCCGCGTCGAAGACCGTCAGCGTGTTCCGCTTGGCGCTGTAGAAGCGGCTGGCATGGAGCGCCGCGAGGTACGCGGATTCGAACGCGTTCGCTTCCTCGGAGCAGGCCATGAGGGTCGATGCCGACTCCGAGATGAAGAGCGTCCGGCCGCCGGCACGATAGCGCGCGTCGAACTGGTTACAGCCCGAGAACCCGGACACGCGGTTCGCCGAGAACCTGGCGTCGGCGAACTGGTTCTCGGGCACGGTCACGAACGCGCCGTCCTGGGCGTAGCGAGCGCAGCACCCAGTGCGTGCCCTCGAGCTGTCCGCCCGTGCCCGGACCGGCCGAGCAGGCAACGATGACCAGCGCCAGCCCGAGCAGGGCGGCGATCCCGCGAACCCTCATGCGATCGCTCCCCCTCGTGCCCTGCTACGCGACCTTGCTCGCGACGTACAGCGCGAAGAGGCGGAGGGTGTAGCCAAGTCCGAGGACGATCAGTGCGGCAAAGATCGGCAGGCCGACGGCGGCAGCCGAGATCGCGAGCGCCTCGAGGATGTTGAACGCCTCGCGCCCGGCGAGGTCGATCCACCAGATCACGCCGGCGACGAGGGCGTAGATCACCGCCACCCACCCGATCGTGATGAAGAACGTGCCCACGCTGGCGAGTCGCCGCGCGTCGTTGATCAGGTCCATCGCGTCTCTCCCTCTGTCGTCGGCGGGGATACTCATCGTCGGCGTTGCCACGCTCATTCACGCGCCCCGGGCGTCGAATTCGCATCACCCCGACGGGATGAAGTCGTGCGGCTGCGGGCCGCGACGAGGCCGTACGCCGCGACGGGCCGAAACGCGTCGTTGCCATGATCCGCTTGTCACATTGACCCGAATCGCGCGTCGTCACCCTCGATATCACTGTGATGATGCGCACAGAGGGGATCGACCGCATGGATCTCGATGGTGTCCGACCGGCGGCGCCGACAGCGGCCGCGATGGACGCCGCCCTCGAGGCGTTCGTGGGGGAGCACTACGCGAGACTCCTGCGGCTGGCGCGCCTCGTGTGCCGTGACACCACGGATGCAACCGATGCCGTGCAGGCCGGCCTCGAGCAGGCCTGGCGCTACCGGGCCACGTTGCGCGACGACGAGCATCGACGGGCGTGGCTGGACCGGATCGTGGTCCGTGAGGCGATCCGGGTCTCGAATGGGCGGCGTTCGTGGCTGGACCGGGTCTTCGGGTTGGACACGACTGCGACATGGATCGAGCCGTCGGAAGAATCGAGCGCGCAGCTGGCCTTGCGCGCCACCCTGCGGACCGCCTTCGCCACGCTGTCACCTGAACAGCGGGCCGTGGTGGCGCTCCATCTGCACGCCGGTTACTCCGTCAAGGAAACGGCGACGATCGTCGGGATCCCGGTGGAAACGGCTCGATCTCGCCTCCGACTGGCGCGCGAGCGACTACGTCGCGAGCTCGAGGGGGTGGCGCCGTGACGCGCTGGACGGACGACCGCATCGACAGCGAACTCCGGGATCTCCTCGAGTGGCAGGCCGACGAGACCGCCGACGCGCCGAGCGCCGACCAGATGGCGCTCCGCATCAGGACGCGCAGCGCAGGCGCGATCGGGTCCCGCTGGCGACTGAGCCCGACGACCGTCGTCGCGTCGTTGGTCGTGCTGCTCGTCCTGGCGTTCGCTGCCACGATGACGATCGGTGCGTGGCGACCCATCTTCGACGGGCGAGCGCCCGAGCCGCTGGCCGTCATCCTGACGACCTCGCCGACACCCACCGCGTCAACGCAGGACGAGCCGGTCGTGAGCCCGTCGCCATCGGGCCCCGTGCCCAGCGCCGTGCCGAGCCCGTCCTCGTCGGCGATGCCATCGGGAACGCCTGGCTCGTCGGCGACCGCAAGTCCGTCGGAGCCGGCAGCGACACCATCGCCTGAACCCGCGCCAACCCCGACCCCTGACCCAGTGACACCGCCGCCGACTCCGACCCCGACGCCCGTCCTCGATCCGACGGTCCGCCTGTTGATCGATGGCGAGGCAGGCGAATTCGGTCGTGTGATCACGTCCGGCAGGAGCGTCGACGTCGAGCTGACCCTGGTCACGCGCGACCTCGAGCGATCGGCATGTGAACTCACGCATCGGACCGACCCGGATGCGCCCGGGAAGATTCGACGACCGTGCCGCTCTCCGCCAAGGAGCGCCAGGCTGTCGCGCTGATCGATGGCTGGCACACGTTCGCTGTCGCATGCCAGAGCACTGACGGCGTCCTGAAGGACACGATCCGCACGCTCGCGATCGATCGCGAGCCCGAGCGATGCAAGGGCGTGGACTTTACCGACGGAGCGCTCTCGGCCTCGACGATCGCGGAGCTTGCCGAGGGGATGGTCGGATCGTGGGAAGGCTGCGTCACGACGCCGTGGGTGCCGACCTACTTCGTCTCGATCACGTTCCGCGCCGACGGCACGTACAGCGCGGAATCGACCGAAGTCCTCGATGACCAGGAGATGATCGCGATGTACTACGGCATCGACGAGGATTCGTCGGAGAAGCGGTACGCCATCAACGACCTGCAGGCGAGCGGGAAGGGCCTGGGCGAGATCGACATCGACTTCGGGCTCGGCAGTACGTCGCGCGGCGATCTACGGAACATCAAGCTGATGGGCGACAAGCTCTCGTTCGAGTTCTTCCATCGCGGGCAGTACGGCCCGGTGCTGTTCGAGCTCGAGCGGACCTGACCGAAACTCGCGCGGCGGCGCGGCGCCAGCGCTCGCGTATCTCGTCGGTCTTCCGGTCCCGGCCGACGGACGCTACCCTTCCGGCACGCCGAGGAGACTCCGCATGCCGTCACTGACCATCGAGGACCGCACTGCGACCGGCGACGGCTCCGCGTCCAGGGCGACGTCCGTGCCTATCGGATCCACCTCGGCAGCGGCAACATCCTCATGGAGCCGAACGACCACTACCTGTGCATCGTCCCGGCGCGAGGCGACGGGCCGGCCAGCAGGGTGTTCCTGCCGTTCGATGACGATCCGGTGCTGGGGTTGATCCTCAGCAAGGCGTTCCTGCTGGCGAACGACTCCGCCATCCGCGACCGATCGATCATCCAGCAGATCGAGCGCCGCTGACGCTCCGATCGCGTCCGCGGATGCGCCGCCTCGCGGACGCACCGCCGTCAGCGGATGCGGCCTGCCTTCAGCGCCTCGACCGATTTCGCGATCCGGCGCTGGCGCGTCTCGTCGGTCTTCGCACCGTCGACCTGGAGCACGTGCCAGCTCTTGTTGCTGTACGACAGGCTCTCGAACGTCCGCCTGGCGTCGGGCTCGGCATCCAGGGCTGCCGCGAAGTCGGCCGGCACGGTGACCATGCGCGGCTCCGTGTCGAGCTCGATGTCGACGTCGACCTCATCGCCGCCGGCCACGCCGGCGCCGGCCCGGTTCTCGGCACTGATCCCGACCATGTAGGTGTCGCCGTACACCGCGATCGTGTTGCGGTAGGTGAAGCCGTTGATCGTCACGGTGATCGGCGGGCGCTTGCCCTTGCCGAGCGACTCGACCACCTCGGCCGGCACCTCGATGCCCGTGGCCGTGCCCTCGTTCTTGAGGATCGTGGTGCGGAACCGCATCGAGGGCCTCCTACGGTGACCGGCGCCGGTCAGCCGCCGATGGCGCACCGGTCAACGCCAGTGATTGTCGTGCCTCAGGTAGAAGTCGGCCAGCTCGTCCGGATCGGGCTTGCCCGACACGGCGAACTCGGCGAGGCCCTCGAAGTACGCCTCGCGCGGCGCACCCGGCGCGAAGTGCAGGAGCATCGACGCGGGCTCGCCCGACTCGTTGCGGAAGCCGTGCAGCCCGCCCGGGGGCACGTGCACGAAGTCGCCGGGGCGGCACTCGTTCCAGCGCGTCCCGTCGAAGATCCGGATCGTGCCGGTGAGCACGTAGAACGACTCCGCGATGGTCCGGTGGTAGTGGGAATCCGGGCCGCTGGGCGCGGCACTCATGACCCACCGGTACAGCCCGAACAGACCGCCGGTCGAGGCGCCCGTTGCGAGGTAGTGGGCGGTGTTGCCGTTCTGGAACGTCAGCTCGGGGGCGTGGTCGGCCGGGCGGTAGACCGCGCTGACCTCCCCACCCTCCCCGAGATACCGCGGGTCCGGGTAGGTCATGCCCGCACCGTCGTCCCCTGCCCGTCCGGCGTCACGTTCTGGTTGAGCCGGAAGAGGTTGGTGGGGTCGTACCGGCGCTTGATCTCGGCGAGCCGGTCCCAGGTCGCGCCCGGGTAGGCCGCGCGGACCCGCTCCTCGCCCTCGTCGGCCAGGAAGTTGACATAGGCGCCGTCATCGCCCTGGTGTAGGGCCGCGCTGAACTCGTCGACCCACGCCTGGCGGATGGGCATGTCGTCCGGACCTTCGTAGAACGAGGCGACATTGACCATGATCCGGCTCGAGCGATGGGCGAAGGCGGTCGCATCGGCCGGGACGCGGGCCATGGCCCCGCCGAGCACCCGCAGCTGGGCGACGCGCATCGGTGCGTCGGATGCCTCGAGGTGCTCGACGATCGTCGCGCCGACGGCCTCGTCGACCCGGTCGACGAACATCGTCCGGCTGATCGCGAGCGGGTGGTACGAATCATCCTCGGGCGGATACATCTCCGGGTACGGCATCGGCCGGACCATGTCGGCGAACGGCGTCGCGAGCGCGCGGAATGGCGCGATCGCTCGTTCGCCCGACTCGGCGTCACCGGCCCAGCCGAGCATCCCCAGGATGACGACCTTGCCGTGCGACTCCTCGGGGAGGAACGGCATCGGCGGAGCGGGCATGACGTTCGCGATGGTCGACAGCGCCTCGGGTGCGGCCTCGGCAGCGGCGATGAACCCGGCGATCGTCTCGGCGGTCGCGGGCAGGACGAGCATGCCCCCGACGAACGCCGGCAGCGGCTGGAGCGCGTACTTGAACCGGGTCACGACGCCGAAGTTGCCGCCGCCTCCACGGATCGCCCAGAACAGGTCCGGGTGCTGGTCGGCATCGACGCGCAGGAGCTTGCCGTCGGCCGTGACGATGTCGGCGGCGAGGAGCGAATCGATCGTGAGGCCGAACTCGCGGACGAGATATCCCACACCGCCACCGAGCGTGATCCCGCCGATCCCGACCGATCCCGTGTCACCGAAACCGATGGCCAGGTCGTGTTCCGCGGCCGCGGCGGTGACGGCGGCGGCCGTCAGGCCGGCCTCCGCCCAGGCCGTGCGCGCGTCGGCGTCGATGTCGAGCGCGACCATGTCGCGCAGGTCAAGCACGATCCCGTCGTCGACCACGCTGTGGCCGGCGCCGCTGTGGCCACCGCTGCGCACGGCAAGCGGGACGCCGGTGTCGCGCGCGAGCGCGACGATGTGCTGGACGTCACGGTCGTCGATCGGGCGGGCGATCACCGCGGGGCGTCGGTCGATGCCACCCATCACGATGGTTCGCGCCTCGTCGTAGTCGGGATCCCTGGGGCCGATCACGCGACCGCGCAGGTCGGCGCGGAGCTGCTCGATCGAGATGGCGGTGGTCTGCTGCGAGGTCGAGGACGTCATGGCGTTCTCCTGTGCTCGATGTGGGGTCGGATCGATCAGGCTTCCGCGACCGGCAGGCCGGTCGGTCGGCGGTCGTGACTGGCGGGCCGGGGTTCGCGGTCGCGATCCCGGACGGGATCGGCGGTCGGGCGCGGCGATGACGCGACGGCGGCCGCCTTGCCCTCCACGTCCTCGTCCTCGGTGGTCAGGTCAGTATCGGCCGCATCGGATGCCGCCGTTCGTCCGGCGGCCTCGCGCTCCGCGCCGGAGCCCACGTTGCGCAGCATCACGACCGCGAGGATCGCGATGGCGATCGCGAGGACCGCGCTGATGCCGGCGGCCAGCGCCATGCCGCCGACGAAGGCGTCCTGGGCGACCGTCAGGAGGTTCGAGCCCACCTCGCCGGGTAGCTGGGCGGCGACCGCGACCGCGCCACCGAGGGTGTCGCGGGCGATGTCGGCTGCGTCGGCGGGGACGCCGGCGGGCAGGCCCTCGGTCACGTCGCGCCGATACAGCGCGATCCCGATGCTCCCGAGGATCGAGATGCCGAGCGCCCCACCGAGCTCGGACGCGGTCTCCGAGATGCCGCTGGCGGCGCCGGCCCGCTCGGGCGGCGCGGAGCCGACGATGAGCTCGGTCGTCAGCGTGAACACCGGCGCGAGGGCCAGCGAGATCACGACCGAGGCGAGGACCACCGCGGCGAGTCCATCGGAACCGGCGACCTGGGTCAGGATGCCGAGGCCGACGGCCGCGAGCGAGAGCGAGACCCCCATCACGTAGGCCGGACGAACCCGGCGCACGATGCGCGGCGCGAGGTTCGAGCCGACGACGAAGGCGATGGCCGACGGCAGCGACCACAGGCCCGCCTCGAGCGGCGAGAGCCCCACCACCAGCTGCAGGTACTGCGCCACGAACAGGAAGTAGCCGACCGCCACGAAGATGCTCAGGAAGTTGATCGTGAGCGACGCGCTGAAGGACGGGATGCGGAACAGGCGGACGTCGATCATCGGGTCGTCGAGACGAAGCTGGCGGCGAACGAACAGGACGCCGACACCCAGCCCGACGAGCACGGACGCGACCGACTCGGGGCCGAACCCATCCTGGGCGATCTGCTTGAGGCCGAAGATCACCGCCAGGACCGCGACCAGGGACATCGCCGCGCTGGCGAGGTCGAGCCGCCCGGCGTCGGGATCGCGGTATTCGGGCAGCACGATCGGCCCGAGGACGAGCAGCAGCGCCATCACCGGCAACGCGAGCAGGAACACCGAGCCCCACCAGAAGTTCTCGAGCAGCACGCCGCCGAGCACCGGCCCGATGGCGCTGCCGGCCGAGAACGCCGAGATCCAGATGCCGATCGCGACGCCCCGCTGGCGGGGGTCCTTGAACATCACGAAGATGAGCGACAGCGTCGATGGCGCGAGGGTGGCGCCGGCGATGCCGAGCAGGGCGCGGCTGAGGATCAGCATCTCGGCACTCACCGAGAACGCGGCGAGGAGCGACAGGACGCCGAACGCGGCTGCACCGATCAGGAGGAGCTTGCGACGACCGATCCGGTCGCCCAGGGTGCCCATCGTGATGAGGAACCCCGCGACCATGAAGCCGTAGATGTCGATGATCCACAGCAGCTGCGCGCTGCTGGGCTGCAGGTCCTCGCTGATGGCCGGGACCGCGAGATGCAGGACCGTGAGGTCCATGACGTAGAGCAGGCAGGCCAGGGCGAGGACGGCGAGGCCGATCCATTCGCGGCGTGTTGCCCTGGGCGTGTCGTTGGTGGTCACTGGATCGGTCTCCGGGTTCGGTGGGCTGGTCATCAGAAGAGACGACAGACCGCCGAGAAACTCATCGGTTCGTGGTCGCCTGGTCGCGGGTCGGGGGGCCATCGACCGCGGACGAGCGCGACACGAGACCACGTGGCATGGGGTCGTCGGGCGTCGCGCACGTGCCCGGCCTTCGTGGACGACGTCGATCGGGTCGCCACGTACCGGTGATTCTGCCATGGACCCGCATGCCCGGGTCTTGCAGAACCGTGTCAGAGGCGCGTGAACAGGAAGACCGAGATCACAACCGTCCAGAGGTTGAGGAGCGCGACGTAGGACCATTCCGCGACCGGCAGCAGCATGACCCGCGGGACCGGGTCGGGCTGTGGCACGTTGTCCACGAGGTCCGGCACGGACCAGTCGCTGTCGTCGCGGACGATCTTCACGAGTCCGGCGATGAGCATCAGGGCGGCCGCGAGGACGACGAGGATCCCGGGGATCGCGAGTCCACCGGCGATGCCCTCGCCGCGGACGCTGCCGAACAGGAGGAACGCGGTGAGCGTCCCGACGACGGCGGCGCTCAGGATGAAGAACCCCATCGCAAACAGCAGGTGGTGGACCGAGCCCTCGCGCGGCTTGCCGCTCGGGAAGATGCCAACCAGGACCCCGGCGATCGCCGCGATGATCCCGCCGATGAGCATCACCACCTTGATCGCATCGTCGGGAACCAGGAGCGCAACGCCGACGAACACGAGCCCGACCGCGATGGCGCCGATCACGATGCAGACGTTGAAGATCGTCGCCCGCGGCGTGGTCGCGTGCCCCAGCGCCGACACGAGGTGGGTCAACGGGGAGTACCGCCGCCCGAACGGCTTGTCGGTCCGGCTGTTGTAGCCGAGGATCCCGACGATCCAGCCGATGGTGATCGCGACGGCACCCACGATGCCGGCGATCGCTGCCACGAGCGTCATGATTCCCTCCCCCGTCTCGGGCTGGCCCCGATGTGATCGATGCTACACGCGGGGCGTCGGCGCGCCGTTCCGACCGCCTCGACGAGCGGGGTCCTGCCCGCCGACCGGGCAGACGTACGGGCGACCCATGGGCCGACTAGGCCTCTCGCGCGATCGATGGTCGCGGCCATATCCTGTTGCCCTCGGTCAACACCGTCCGCGGTAGGGGCCGGTCGACAATGGCAAACCCGTCGCGAGGCGGGGACGCAAAGCCACGGGCCTCACGCAGGTAGCCGGGCTGCCGAAACAGGAGGTGGACCGTGGAGGTCCTGATCTCCCCGCGTGTGCGCGATGTCGCCCGCGCGGCCATGACCCTCGGTGCGGTGGTAGCCGTGCTGCTTGCAGCAGCGGCGAACTTCCAGGGCTGAGGCGCAAACGATGGCCGTCGGGCACCGTCCGGCGGCCATCCTCGTTCTCCCGATCCCGACCAGCGCCCGAACATCGGGCATGATTCGGCGGACATGGACGCCATGCCGCCCGAGGCGCTGCTCGAGGGCTACCCCGACGACATCCGTGCGCAAGCGGCGATCCTGCGCGCCGTCGTCCGGCGTGCCGTCCCCGACGCGATCGAACGCGTGCGCGGCGGGTGGCGGCTCATCGGCTACGAGCTCCCGATCGGTCGGCGGACGCGCGTTCTTCGCGTACATCGCCCCCGAGCCCATCCACATCCACCTGGGCTTCCAGTACGGCGCGTGGATGGACGATCCCGACCACAGGCTCGAGGGTGCCCACCTCCACCTCCGCCAGGTGCGCTACCTGACGTTCCAGCCCGGGCAACCCATCCCCGAGGCCGTGTGCGTCGGGCTCGTGCGCGAGGCCGCTCGGGTCGGCGTCCTCTCTCGTGCCGAACGGCTCGCCCTCGCGCTCGATCGCGACTGGGAGCCGGGCGACGCGACCCGGGGGCGCGCCCTAGGCGGTCGCGTCCGGCGTCGCGTCCGGCGCCTGCTGGCCCGCCCCCTCGGTGGGCACGGCCGTCGGCCGATCGCGTCCCGGCCTGCGCCTCGGCCGATCCCGTCCCGGCCTGTGCCTCGGCCTTCGCCTCGGCCATCGAGGCACGGATCTCGTCGGCATGCTCGCGCAGCCGTCGGGCCGCGATCATCGACCGTGGCGTGATCCAGCCGGCCGGCGTGATGATGGCCCAGTCGGTCAGGAGGTCGAGCGGTCGCTCGGCGCGCTCCCCGACCTGGAGGTCGACCCCGAACGGCTCGTTCTCGAGCGTCGCGTCGACCGTGGTCTCCCCGATCGCGTGCGCCGTGAACCACAGGTGTTCGTGGCTCCCGCCGGTGGTCGGGTAGCCGAGCTTCACGATCGCGACCGGTTCGAACTCGGCGAACTCGGCCAGGCGGTCGCGCAGGACGCCGACCGTGCCCCGCGCCCGTTCCGCCATGAGCGTCGTCGTCGAGGTCGGGAAATAGACCACGAATCGGTCGGGTGGCGGCCGGCGCGCCAGGTGGAGCGGCTCGGGACGATCGCCCCGACCGAAGCCGAACAGCTTCCGACCGACCGGCTCGCACAGGACCGAGCGGTTCGCGTCGTGGTCGGGGGCGTCGCGCAGGTCGTGCAGCTCGGGGCCGGCCTCGCGCATGAACGTGGCCGCTGGGACGAGCCGCGCCTCGCCGCCCGGGGCGCCGAACGTGAGCCGACCCTGATCGGGCGCGATCTCGCGGTCGAGGATCATCGTCGCGATGGCGCGGAACGGGTCGGCGCAGTTGTCGACGAACTCCGGGTGCGGCGCCACGACGTCGACATCGAACCCACCGAGCTCGGCCAGGCCGTGGGTGTGGAGCCAGTCGGTCCGGCTCTCGTCCTCGGACTGGACGCTGTGCAGGCAGTACATCGCCTCGATGTCGAGGTCGGCGTCGTGGGCCAGCTCGTCGGCGAGGCTGGCGCGCGACCAGGGCAGTTGCGACGCGAGATCCAGCACCATCACGCCGTCGTCGCCCAGGACCGCGTTGGCGATCCGGAGCATGACCTTGCGATCGCGCAGGACGTTCTTTCGCTTGGCCGGGGACCTGCAGCAGGACGCTCGATGCGGCGCCCATGGCGGCCGCCTTCTCGGCATCGGAGAGGTTGCTCGCGTACCGGATCGCGTCGTCGATCAGCGGCGTCTCGCGCGGGCAGGCCAGCTCGGCCGTCCCGAGCGTCGGGTGGGTCAGCCGGAGTGCCCAGAGCGCGTCGTCGGCGGGAAGGTCGGCGAGGTCGTACCCTCGATCGCGCAGGCGCAGGAACGCATCGGCGGGCGGTGGCGCCGACCCCGGGAAGTACACGGCGGCGAGACCGGGCTGGTCGCGCTCCAGGAACCCGAACATCGGTCAACGATACGTGGTCAGGCGCCGATCGCGCGAACGGTGCCTGCCTCCTGGTCCCTCGTGGGCCAGGGGGCTTGACATCGTGTACGATAGTCACTGGTATCACGGAAGCGTCCGTGGCCAGCACACGACAGCACGACGCCACGCACTCGGACTCCTTCTCACGACTGACGCGAGAAACCCCGACGGGATCGCGTCGACTGATCGAGAGGAGTCTCTTCTTTTGTACAACGACAAGAATCTGACCTGCGCGGACTGTGGACAGGAATTCGTGTTCACCGGTTCCGAGCAGGATTTCTACGCACAGCGTGGCTTCACCGAGCCGCGTCGGTGTCCGTCGTGCCGGGCCAGCCGCAAGGCAGCCCGGAACTCTGAGGGTGGCGGCAGCTCGTACGGCGGAAGCTCGTACGGTGGCGGCTACTCCAGCGGCGCCGGCAGCTACGGTGGCGGTGGCGGCGGCTACGACCGCGGCCCCCGCGAGATGTTCGCGGCGACGTGCTCGTCCTGCGGCAAGGAAGCCCAGGTCCCATTCCGCCCCACCAGCGGCAAGCCCGTCTACTGCAGCGACTGCTTCCGCAGCCAGCGCGGGTAGTCGTACCGGTCGATCCGGGTCGCCTCGGCGGCCCGCTCGACCAGCAAGATCTCGACCCGGGTCGTCAGTCGGCCCGGGTCGTCGTCTGTCCGGGACCTGACGGCTGACGGGTCCGCGCCGGTCCGGCCGGCTCTCGCCTCCCTGCCCGCCCGGGCCCTAGGGCTCGCGCGCGAGGCGCCGTCGCAGCCCGGCCTGCGGAACACCGGCGACATCGAGCCGCTCGGCGCCGAGGAAGCGCAGGAAACGGGTCATCCCGCGAGCGAGAGCCTCGGCGAACGCCTCGTCGCGTCCGGTCGCCTCGTCCTCGAGCCACAGGCCGTTCACGACGAGCCGGCGTTCCGCGCGCTCCAGCTTCGCATCGAACCGGGCGACCAGCCGATCGCCCCACAGGATCGGCAGCGTGTAGTAGCCCCAGCGGCGCTTCGCGGCCGGCGTGTACACCTCCCAGACGTAGTCGAAGTCGAACAGCTCCTTCGCGCGACCACGCGCGCTGACCGGGTCGAGTGGCGCGAGGAACGTCGCCTCCTCGGTGGTCGTCGTCTCGAGCGGTTTCCAGCCGCGCGGCCGGCGGCCCGCCTCGATCGTCTCGAGCGTCGCCGCATCCTCGGCCAGCGCCACCAAGGGCCGGCGCCAACCCTCGACGCGGACCTCGATCAGCGTCCCGTCGGCCAGCCGCTCCGCCCGCCAGGCCTTGAGCTCGGCCTGATCCATGGGGCGCCGCAATGTCCCGAACACCCCGGTGATGCCGGTGAGGCGCGACAGGCCGTCGGCGGCGATCTCCTTGCGCAGCACGAAGTCGTCGGCCTCGGCATCCGTGCTCTCGCGGATCAGGTGGGCCGGAGCCACGGCATCGGTCGGCGCATACACGCGCTCGAACCGGTCGCGCCGGGTCACCATCGCCTCGCCGGTGCGCCACAGGTAGTGGAGCGCGAGCGCACTGTCCTTGCGGCCGCGGTAATGGTCGACGCGAGTCCGATCCTGCATCGCGTAGTCGCGATTGGCGATCTCGCCGCGCTCGCGCAGGGCCGTGCGCATCTCGGCGATCGCGGCGCCATGCTCGCGTGCCACCGTCGCCAGGTGCCCGCCGGTCCGCTCGCGGCGCATGAGGACCCGCCAATGCGGCAGCTCCTCCATCGGCCGGACCGCGAGCCAGCCGCCCCACTCGAAGAAGCGTCGTCGCTCGTAGGTCAGGCGTGCCCAGTCCTCCTGGGCGTAGTCGATGACCCGGCTGTGGAGCATGAGGTCCTGGGCACGCGCCATGATCTGGAGCGGATCCAGCTGCAGGTGCTCCAATGCGCGCATCGCCTGCTCGGTGCCGCGCAGGCCGCGCCAGCGGCGGCCGGGCCACAGGCCGCTGCGCCCGAGGACGAACCGGCGCGCCGTGACGGCCGAGATGTCGACGGTCATCCGTCCGCGTGCCCCGGCCGGCGGACATCGATCCCGTCGGCGAGGGTGGCGATCGCCGCGCGGGCCCATGACCCGGTTGCCATCCCGAGGTCCCAGATGTCGTCGGGATCCAGGCTGGCGACGAGACCGATGTACGACTGGACCTGGTAGAGCGTGCTGACGAGGATGGACAGGTCGCCCGCCTCGGCGAGCGCCGCCGGCTCCAGCTCGTCCGTCCAGCAGGCGAGGTACGCGTCGCGCAAGGCGCGGCGGGACTGGAGGTCTGCCGCTCGCGTGACGTACATCCCGAGATCGCAGAACGGGTGCCCGACGGCCGCGTCGGTCCAGTCGAAGATGAGTGGTCCCTGCGGCCGGACGGCGACGTTCCACGGATGCAGGTCGCCGTGGAGGAGGGTCGGGCCGGGTCCCAGGACATCGAGGCGCTCGCATGCCGCGACGAACGCGGGCACGGCCGCGCACCACGTGGCCGTCTCCTCGGGCGTGAGCTGGTCGGCGAGCGCCGGCGTCTCGTGCATCGTCGGCAGGGCGTCGGCCAATCCACGCAGGGGCCGGTCCTGCGCCCCCGCCTCGAGCAACGCGGCGGTCCGCCCGGTCCATATCGCGCTGCAGGCGGGCCATCGTCTCGAGACCCGCCGCCCAGGTGTCGGGCGGCTCGGCGCCGAGGCCATGGCCACCGTGGTCGTCCATGAGCAGCCAGCCCTCGTCGACCTCGGCCGCGGCCACGCCCGTGACGAGGTCCGGCGTCTCGCGGGCGAGCAACGCCGTGACGGCCGCCTCCCGATCGAACGACGGCGTGCTCGCCTTCAGGTACATCGGCGCCGTCGCGGTCTCCGCGCGCAGCACGATCGCGATGCCCCACAGGTGGACGATCCGCGGCGCACCGATCGCCGGCGTCCCGCGGGCGGCCATCTCGTCGACCATCCAGCCGGACGCGCGATCGAGCCAGCCGGGTCGCGTCCAGGGTGGGTCGAGCTTCGTCGGGCCGTGCGCCAGGCGCGCGAGCCAGCCGCGAGCGAGGCGGGCGACCTCGGGTGCGTCGGCGGTCGCGCGCCCGTCCGCGAGCTCCTTTGCGAGCTCGTCGACGCCCGTCCAGGCCAGACCGCGCGGCGCGTCGTGGCCGATGGTGTCGAGGGTGACCACGACCAGACCGGGTTCGCCGTTGCGGGCCATCCGCGCCGCACTGATGCGCAGGACCGACGGCAGGACGCCGAGCCGCGATCGGATCGCATCGAGACAGGCGGTGACGGAGTAGTCGCCTTCGACTATGGTCCTCGGCAGGCGACCATCCACCGTCAGGACCGCGCGCCCATCGGGGTGCGGCACGAGCAGGACGACGCCGCATCCCTGGTTCGTCATGGCCGCAGTGTGCCGGAGACGGCCGCGGTCGTGCGCGGGCGGGCGCCTGGTCGGTGGTCCCCGCGGGTGCCTCGTCGGTGGCCCCCCGCGGGTGCCTCATCGGCGGTCCCGGAACCGTTGCCGCGTGGCACAGGCGCCTTGCGGGCCTCGAACCCGAGATCGCGTGCCTCCTTGACCGTCATCGACTGGGCGCGCTTCCAGGTGAAGGCGGTCGCGATGGCATCCCACACCGCCGGCACCTCCCAGTACGAGCTGTGCGACTTCGGGAAGTCCTTGCCGGAGCGGACCCGCAGGTCCACGACGCTCGCCATGCCGTCGGATCGGCGGAAGAGCGGCTCGGCCATGAACGACATGAAGTCCCGGGTGTCGTAGATGTTGAGCCACGGAACAGGGAGCCGCGGCGGATCGTTCTCGTCGTATGGCATCGATGGGATGGCGTCGAAGGTGTACAGGATCGGTGCCTGCGAGCCGACCGTGACGCATGCCTCGACCGGCGCGTCCTCCCAGGTCGCCAGCAGGTCGACGAGCGCGATCCCACCGAGGCTCAGCGCGACGGGCAGGAGCGGTCGGCCGCGCGCCGCCTTCGCGGCCTTCGTCAGCTCCGCGCGCAGGACCGCATGGATCGACTCGCGATGCTGGCGATAGCCGATCGCATCGGCCAGCAACTGCGCGCCGATGATGTCGATGAGGGTGTCGCGCCGATGCTCGAAATACGACGTGACCATCTTCATGACGGCGTCCTTGCGGACGACCGCGCCGAGGCTCGGGATGGTCACGGCGACGGTTTGCCGCCGCGATAGACGGCCTTCTTCCAGTTGCCCAGCCGAAGCCCGGACTGGCGTCGCCACTCGGGCGCGACGATGCGGACGTCCCAGCCGCGCGCACGCACCTGGTCCTCCATCCGCGAGACGTTCCGCACGAGACCGCCCGACGTCTCGTTGGCGCCGTGGATGAAGAACAGGACGCCGCTCGGGCTCGCCATGGCCGCCATCGTACGCGAGGCGACCGGCCCGATGGCGGCGTGCCAGAATCGCGACCCGCCAACATCAACACCCGTCAGCGAAGGTGCCGCATGTCCGATCTCGTCGACATCACCAGCGTCCCCGCCGTCGACATCTGGGGCGAGACCGTCCAGGCCAGGGTCGTGGCCGGCGAGCGTGCCAGCCTGGCGCTGGTCGAGCTGACACCCGACGCGGTGGTGCCCGAGCACCAGCACGAGCACGAGCAGCTCGGCATGGTGATCGAGGGCAGCGTGACGTTCACGATCGCCGGAGCGACGCGCGTCCTCGGACCCGGCGGGACGTGGCGGATCCCGTCCAACGCGCTCCACGACGTCGTCGCCGGACCCGACGGCGCGGTCGTGATCGACATCTTCTCGCCGGTCCGCGCGGACTGGTCGGCGCTCCCCCGCTCGGCGCCACGAACGCCGCGTTGGCCTCGGGGCTGAGGGCTGTCGGACGTCCGACACCGGGCCCAGACGCGAAACCGACCGCGTCCGAACAGCCGTAGAGGAGGGTGATACAGCCCCGCATCGTGGAGACCCTCCGGAAATGTCGAAACACACCCGCCTGCTCGCACTCGGGCTCGGCCTGAGCGCGATCCTCGCCGCCTGTTCCGGTGGCGGCGCCTCACCGTCCGCGGCCCCGTCCGCGGCCCCATCCGTCGCGGCGCCCTCCGTTGCGGCGTCCGAAGCACCGTCGGCGGCGGCCTCCGCCCCCGCGGCGGCCGACACGATCGCGCTCGCCGACAACGCGCTCGGCTCGATCATCGTGGACGCCGAGGGCAAGACGTTGTACGGCTTCACCCCCGACACCGGCGGCGTGCCGACGTGCTACGACGACTGCGCGACGGCCTGGCCGCCACTCACCGTGGCCGACGCCGCGGCCGCGGTCGCCGGAGCCGGCCTGGACGCGAGCCTGATCAGCGTCGTCGATCGGACCGACGGCACGAAGCAAGTCGTCTACGGCGACTGGCCGCTGTACTACTTCGCGAGCGATGCTGCCGCCGGCGACACCAACGGCCAGGGCGTCGGCGAGAAGTGGTTCGTCGTCGATGCCGCGGGGGCGCTGATCGGGGCCTAGCCTCGGACTACCCCTGGGAGCGAGGGCCGGTGGCGCAAGCCGCCGGCCCTCCGTCGTGTCGGCGAGGCGCGTGCGCGGCGAGGGGTCGCGCGCAGCCGCGCGACAGCCGCCGGGACACCCGGGGACACCGCCCCGGCCGGGTCCTAGGCGAGGGCCTTGGCGCGGTCCTTGAGGATCTGGCCCGCGGCGAGCTTGCCGGGCGCACCCATGACGCAGCCGCCCGGGTGCGTGCCGGAGCCGCACTGGTAGTAGCCGTCGATCGGTGTCCGGTACTGCGACCAGCCGGGTGCCGGGCGGAAGAAGAACATCTGCGGGGCGAAGAACTCGCCGGCGAAGATGTTGCCCTCGGCTGAGACCCACCGTCCGCTCGATGTGCAGCGGCGTGACGACCTCGCGCTGGAGCACGAGATCGCCGAACCCCGGGAAGAACCGTTCGAGCGTCCGCTGGACGGTGTCGCCCATGTTCTCCTTCTCGGCGTCCCAGTCGCTCTCGCGCAGCTTGTACGGCGTGTACTGGATGAAGCACGACATGACGTGCTTGCCGGGTGGCGCCATGTCGGCGTCGATCGTCGACTGGATCGCCATGTCGATGTACGGGTTCTGGCTGTACCAGCCGTACTTCGCGTCGTCGAAGGCGCGCTCGAGGTAGTCCATCGATGGGCCGATGTTGGTGAACCCGCGGAACTGGTCGCCGCGATCGCCCATGGCCGGGTACTTCGGCAGCCCGTCGAGCGCGAAGTTGACCTTGGACGAGGTCCCCTGGAAGCGGAACCGCTGGATGTTCTCGACGAGGTCGTCGGGCAGCTCCCGCGGGTTGACGAGCTCGAGGAAGGTCCGCCGCGGATCGAGCGCGCTGACGACGGTGTCGGCGTAGTACTCGGTGCCGTCGGCGAGGGCGACGCCGGTCGCCCGGCCGTCCTTCGTGATGACCGCCTCGACCGGCGACTCGAGCAGGATCTCGGCCCCGAACGACTGCGCGGCCCGGGCCAGCACCTGGGTGAACCCGCCGTTCCCCTTCTTGTGGAAGGCCCACGAACCGAACTCGCCGTCGTGCTCGCCGATCGAGTGGTACAGGAGCACGAGTCCGGAGCCCTGTGACCGCGGCCCGACCTTGGTGCCGATGATGCTCGACGACGCGAGATAGCCCTTGAGCAGCTCCGAGTCGAAGTAGTCGTCGAGGAAGTCGGCGGCGCTGCCGGTCAGCAGCCGGACCGCGTTGTGCAGGACGCGCTTGTCGAGCTTGCGGAACCGCGACCCGAGCTGGGCGAGCGCGATGAGCTCCTCGGGGTCGTTGCTGAAGATGTCGGGCGGGACCTGGTCCAGCAGCGGCTTGATGGCCTGGCAGACCATCTCGACGTCGTGGCTGTACTGGTCGTACGCGTCGGCGTCGTGCTTCGAGTGCCGCGCGATCTCCTTGATGTTCTGCTGGTGATCCTGGGTGAACAGCAGGTAGTCGCCTTCGCCGTCCGGCGCGAACGTCGTCGACATGAGCAACGGCATGAAGCCGTGCTTGGTCAGCTCGAGGTCGTGGATGATCTCGGGCCGCAGCAGGGACAGCGCGTACGAGAAGGTCGTGAACCAGAAGCCCGGACGCAGCTCCTCGGTGATCGCGGCGCCGCCGACGAGATGGCGCCGTTCGATGATCAGGGTCTTGAGGCCGGACTTGGCGAGATAGGCGCCGTTGACCAGGCCGTTGTGGCCGCCACCGATGACGATGGCGTCATAGGTCCGGTCGGCCTTGCTCGTGGCGGGCTTGCCGGTGCCCCTGGTCGATCGCTTGGTCGGGGTCGTCGTCGTCATGTCAGGCCGTCTTTCGCTCTGGGTTGTAGAGCGGCAGCCGGGCGACATGCGCGGCCACCTGCTCGTAATGATGGTCGACCGTGAACTCGAGGTTCACCTTCGTGCCGATCTTCGCGAGATCGGGCCGGACGCGGGCGATCGCGATATGCCGCTGGAGCATCGGCGAATACATGAAGCTCGTCGCATAGCCGACGCGCTCGTAGTCGTCGTCGTACAGCATCCAGTCCTCGACCACCGGGGCGTGGTCCTTGGGCGGGATGAGCCCGGCCTCGTTGTAGACCCGGTCGTAGTCCTTCCAGTCGACGATCAGGCCGGACATCCTCCAGCGCGACGTCTTGTCGGCGATCTCGCGCTCGAGTGCCTTGCGGCCGATGAATGCCCGGTCGTCGGTCTTGAGGTCCTTGAACATCCAGCTCCAGCCGAGCTCGATCGGGCTCGAGCGGTGGGCGTCGTTCCAGGCGTAGCGGCTCGAGTCGAAGTCCGCGTCGAGCAGCAGCAGCCCGGCCTCGATGCGCAGCATGTACAGCGCGGCGAGCCCGAACGGCAGCACGCCGTGGCCGTCCATCGAGTCCCACAGCGTGTCCCAGACGTGCAGCGCGTCGGGTTGGTCGATCCAGATCTCGTACCCGAGGTCGCCGCTGTAGCCGGTCCGGCTGACGGTCACTGCCGCCCCGCCGATCTCGCCCTTCGCGAGCCCGAAGTACGGGATCTTCTCCATCTGCGGGACGAGCTTCGCCAGCAGGTCGCGCGAGCGCGGGCCCTGCAGCGCGAGGGTGCCGACCTCGTCACTCACCTCGGTGATCGTCACGGCCAGCCGCCCGATCCGGTCGGCGAAGTAGGCGAAGTTGGGCTCGGCGCTCGTGAGCAGGTACTCGTCCTTCGCGGTGCGCAGGATGACGCCGTCCTCGATGACGAAGCCGCGGTCGTCGAGCCAGCAGGTGTACTGGGCGTGGCCCGGGCGGGCAGGCGCGGATGTCGCGGGCCAGGATGCCGGCGAGGAACGTCTCGGCGTCCTTCCCGGCGATGCGGTACTTGTAGAGCGGGCTCGAGTCGAACAGCCCGGCCGCGTTGCGGACGGCGAAGTACTCGAACTTGTCCGACATCTGGTAGCGGTCGGCTGCGAGATAGCCCGACCAGTGGCTCCACAGGTGGGTCTCGTTCAGCGCACTCGTGCGCTCGTGGAACGGGGACGTTCGGATCATCGCCGTGCTGGCCCTCGTGGGTTGGTCGGATGGTGTCCCGGCACGATATCCGCTATTGGACGTGTGCGCAATATCGTTCTACCCTGCGGGCGTGACGACGACTCGCACCAGGATGACGGCGACCACCCGAACGCGCATGACCCCCGACCAGCGTCGCGAGCGGATCGTCGCGGCGGCGCTCGAGGTCGCGGTCGACAAGGGCCTCGCGTCCACCACCGTGCGCGACGTGGCGGCGGCCATGGGCACCTCGTCCGGGCTCATCCACCACTACTTCGGATCGATGGACGACGTGCTCGCCGCCGCGTTCGAGCGGGTCGCCGAGCAGGACCTGGGTCTCTCGGCGCGCCTCATGGCGGAGGCCGCGTCACCGGTCGACGCGCTGCGGGTGTTCTTCCGGACCTACACGCCGGCCGACAAGGACTGGGCGTTCCAGCTGTGGCTCGACGCCTGGGCCGAGGCGGCCCGGCGGCCGGCGTTGCAGGCGACGTCGCGACGGCTGAACCTCGAGTGGCAGGGTCTGCTCGAGCGGACGATCCGCGCGGGCGTGTCGGACGGCTCGTTCGCCTGCGCCGATCCGGCGGCCGCCGCGTGGCGGATCCTGTCGCTGCTGGACGGTCTCGCCCTGCAGGTCGTGGCCCACGCGACGACCATCAGCCGCGACCAGGTCGTGGCGTGGGCGACCGGCGCGGCCGAACGCGAGCTCGGGCTGTCGGCGGGAGCGCTGGGCTAGCGCCGGATCAGGCCGGCGGCGTGGACCTGATCGCCGTGATCTCCCCGGAGATCCGATCGCGCTCTCGCTGCCCCCGGTCGAACGCCATCTGCGTGACCGCACCACCGATCGCGCCGAAGAGCACGAGGGTGACGGGATCGATCGGTCGCTGGCTGTTCGCGGCCCAGACGGCGACCAGCACCAGTCCGGTCCCGGCACCGACGACGACGCCGTAACGCCACGGGATCCGGCGCAGTCCGGCGCCGAGGGTCGCCAGGCCCGCGGTCACGAGGAAGACGACCACCGCGGTGATGCCGGTGTCCATGTCCATCGTACACGCTCCGGATACGGGCTGCTGACGTGGCCAATCTACGCCAGCGGCGCAATGGCTCCGCGCCCGCGGCACGTTCCCGCCGTCGGCCTAGGCGCGGACCTCCTGGCGCATGAACATCACGTACGCCAGTGCGAAGCAGGCGACCATCATCGCGACGAGGCCCACGACCTGCGGCCAGACGAGGATGAAGCTCTGGTCCAGCGACAGCAGCGACGGGATCCGCTGCTGGGCCTGCTCGTACCCACCGATCGTGGCCGGCGTCGAGACGCTCGACACCTGCGGGTTGAGCAGCACGAGCGACGCCTCGCGGTAGAGCGTGTCCGGCAGGAACCGGCGCAGGGTCTCCTGCAGCTGGTTGTTGCGCAGGACCTCTTCCGCGGTGCCGGTCAGCGGGGCGATGACGCCGCCGATGAGCGACACGATGAGCCCGCCGAAGAACGTGAGCAGCAGCCACGCCCCGAAGCCGATGAGCGCCGACGTGGCGGCGCCGCGCACGACCACGGACAGCAGCATGCCGAACGCCAGCCAGAGCGAGACGTAGATGAACGTGAGCAGCAGCCAGAGGACGATCCGCAGCACCTCGACCGCCTCGGGCACGATCCCGAGCCGGATGAGGCCGAACGCGGCGATCGCGCCGACGACCGAGACGAGCACGAGCCCGATGACCGCGAGACCGGCCGTGAACTTGCCGTTGATGACGTCGTCGCGATGGATGGGCTGCGACAGGAGGCGCGGCAGCGTCCCCTCGGCACGCTCGCCGTTGATCGCGTCGAACGCGAACGCGAGGCCGAGCAGCGGGGCGACGTAGGCCAGGAACCCGGCGACCGACGGCAGGCTGAACTGGTCGCCGACGTCGGGGGCGAGCCAGAAGAGTGCGATGAAGACGGCCTGCGTATCGCTCACGCTCGACGCGACGTCGCGGATCGCGGCGGCCGCGAAGTACAGCGGGATGGCCGCCGCGAGCCCGAGCACGATGACGAGGACGACGAACCGCGCCGAGAGCAGGTGGTCGCCGAACTCCTTGGCCGCGACGACCATCCAGCCGCTGCGGGGCACGGACCGTTGACGGGTCGTGGCGGACTCGACGTCGGGTGCCGGAGCGGTCGGCGTCGTCGGTGCGGCGGCCGCGGGCGGCGTCGTGGCGGTCACGCGCGTTCCTCGTCGCTGTCGGCAGCGGCGGCGTCGTCGGACGACGCATCGAGCGAACCTTCGGGCTCGGCGGCATCGGATGGGGTCTCGCGCGCCGGGATGACGACCGGATCGATCGCGGCGGCCGGCGGCGTCGCCTGGGCGGCGGGGACGTGGACCGCCGGCGGCACCCGTCCGGAGGATCGCGGCGGCGTGGCGGCCGCGATGGTCGCCTCCGCCTTCGCGCCCGTCGAACCGGTCGCGTCCGACGCCCCGGGGGCCGCTGCGCCCGCTCGCCGCGCATTCGCGATCGGGTGCGGGACGCTGGACGGCGCGTCGGTAGATCTCCTCGAGCGACGGCACGAGCGCCCGGATCGAGGTCAGCGGCAGGGCTCCCTCGGCGACGGCCGCGAGGACCGCGGTTCGGACGGTCGCGGGATCGGATCCCGGGGCGATCGTGATGACCCACGGGTCGATCGGCCGCACGCCCGGACCCGACCGATTCGACACCGGCCACGCCGGCGATGATCGAGCGGATGCGGTCGGCCTCGGGTCCGTCCTCGACGTCGAAGCCGATCTCGAGGTGCGAACGCCCATCGCCGAACCGCTCGGCGAGGTGCTCGAGGGTCCCCTGCCCGATCAGCCGCCCGGAGGCGAAGATCCCGATCCGGTCGCACACCGACTGGACCTGGTTGAGCAGGTGGCTCGACAGCAGGATCGCCATCCCGCGCTCGTTCACGAGCCGGCGGAGCAGGTCGAGGACCTCGACGACGCCGATCGGGTCGATCGCGGTGGTCGGCTCGTCGAGGATGAGCACGTCCGGATCCTTGACGAGCGCGTCGGCGATGCCGAGGCGCTGGAGCATGCCCCGCGAGTACGTGTCCACGCGGTCGTCGGCGCGGTCGGTCAGGCCGACCTGCTCGAGCACCTCATCGATCGTGGCGTCGGCCTCGGCGGACGGGATGCGGTTGAGCTTCGCCGTGTAGCGCAGGTTCTGGCGGCCGGTCATGTCGCCGTAGAACCCGACGCTGTCGGGCATGTACCCCACGCGCCGCTTGACCTCGAGCGGGCCACGGGCCGGATCGAGTCCGACGACACGGGCCGCGCCCTCGGTGGGTTCGGTCAGGCCGAGGAGCATGAGGATCGTCGTGGTCTTGCCCGCGCCGTTCTGGCCGAGCAGCCCGAAGATCTCGCCGGCGTGCACCTCGAGGTCGAGGTGATCGACGGCGACGAGGTCACCGTAGTGCTTGGTCAGGCCGCGGGTGCGGATCCGGATCGTGTCCGACGCCGCATCCACGCCGCCCGGCACGCCCGGGACCGGGGCGGCGGCCAGTCGGCGGCCCGGACGTCGCTTTGGAGCGATGCGCGGGCTGGCGGTCATCGTCGGCCGTAGGTCCGGAAGACGTAGAACAGGCCGCCCAGGATCAGCACGATGATGCCGAGCCCGATGAGCGCCCAGAGGGCCGATGTCTCGACGGTGAACCGGACCTGCGCCGGCGAATCCGCGTTGCCCTCGGTGCTCTTCCCCGTGAACGACACGACGTAGTCACCGGCGACGGCCTCGCTCGATGGCGTGATCGTGGCCGTGATGGTCCCGACCGCACCCGGTTCGATCGACGGGAGCGTCGGCGGGTCGAAGGTCACGTCCCAGCCGGATGGCTTGCTGGACGTGATCTCGACTTCGGTGACGGCCGCCGTGCCGGTGTTGGTGAGCTCGAACACCTGCGTGGTCGGTGCGCCGGCCGCGCCGCTCGTCGAGAGGACGCCGCCAGGGGTCGCGAGCGTCATCGAGTACGACCCCGTGATCTCGATCCCGAGATCGGCGGTCGCTGTCTGCTCGCCGGCACGGGCCTCGACCTGGATCGGGTAGGTCCCGGCGGCCGTGCCCTCGGGTGCGGTCGCCGCGACCGAGATGGCCTGCGTCGCACCCGCCTCGACGACGGTCGATGCGGCCTGCGTCTCGCCGGTGAGGGTCGCCTTGACGTCCCAGCCGGGCTGGCCCGTCGCAACGGCCGACAGCGTGACGTCCTGGGCGGTGTCGTTCTGGAACTGGAGATCGAACGTGAAGCTCGCGTCCGACGCGCCGGTCAGGGTCGGTGTGCTCGTCGTCAGGGAGACCACGCCGGCCGCTTCGGCATTGACCCGGATGTCGATCGGCAGGACGTCCTGCGCCCCGCCGCCACGGGCCGTGACCCGGATCGTCGTGGTGCCCGCGCTCGCGGTGGCCGGGACATTGACATCCAGGCGGACCGTGTTCTCGTCGCCGGCCGTCACGGCCACCCCGTCGACGACGAAGCCGCCGCCGATGAGGCTCGCGCTCCAGTCGTCCGGCACGCCGGCTGAGGGCGAGTGAGACGTTCGCGTTCCGCACCGAGGACACCGTGAGGTCGAAGCTGACCTTGGAGCCTGGCGCGACCGCGACCGCGGGATAGGGCGTCGTGACTTCCAGCCCGCCGTCCGCCGCCACGGTGGGGACGATCGAGGCGAGGACGACGAGCGAGATGAAGAGGGCGCCTGCGCTGCGCGCGCGCCACGTGACCATTCTCCGCAAGGGGAGATCCTCCTGCGCGAATCTACTGGTTGATGCAACGCCGCGCAGTGTGCCGAATCGCGCCGATTCCAGCAACCATGGTTCGATTCGCAGTCGGTCGAGAAATCGCAACCTTCCCGGATCGGGTCGGGATCGTGCCGGATTCAGGCCCCGAATCGGAAGCGGGTGACGTCCTTCGGGAAGCTCGTCCAGCCGAATGCGACCCGTGGCGTGATCGCGTACGGGCCGGGTCCCGCGTAGCTCTCCGCGGTCATGCCGTACTGCGGGTACTTCGCGTTGGAGGCCGCGGCCAGCCGTTCCGCGAGCTCCGCGGGCGACGCCGTGGAGCAGCCGCGCCTCGCCTTCGAGGATCACGACATCGGTGCCGTCGTCGAGATGGACGGCGACCCGCGGGTTGACCGCGAGGTCGCGGGCCCATCGGGTCTCGGGACTGCCGCCGACGTACAGCGTGCCGTCGACGAAGATCCCGTCGAGCGGACGGACGCGGGGCACGCCGCCGGGGCCGGAGGTCGCGATCCAGTACACCATCGCGTCGGTCAGTCGCCGTTCGAGGTGCTCCCAGTCGAGGAGCCCCTTGGTCGATCGCGGGATGCCGTAGTCCGGCGGCATCACGGGCCGATCGGCGGTCGGCACAGGGCGGGTCGCGGTCGTCGTGGTGTCGTTCGTCATCGAGTGCTCCATCGTGCGGTTCGTTCGTCGGTTCGTCGGTTCGTCAGTCGCTCCCACCCTACGACGGAAATCTCGACACGCGTTGTCATGATTTCGCGCGATACTCGGCCACGTCATGCGCGCCGATCGCCTGCTCTCCATCCTCCTGCTCCTCCAGGACCACGGCCGCCTGCCGGCACGGGCGTTGGCGGCCCGCCTCGAGGTATCGGAGCGGACCGTCCATCGCGACATGGAGGCGCTCGCGATGGCCGGGGTGCCGGTCTACGCCGAGCGCGGCCGCCACGGCGGATGGACCCTGACCGAGCCGTATCGCACCGACCTGACCGGCCTCACGGAAGCCGAGCTGCGGAGCGTCGTCATCGCGACGTCGCCGGGACTGCTCAGCGATCTCGGCCTCGGCGAAGCCGCCGACCGCGCCCTGCTCAAGCTCCTCGCCGGCCTGCCCGAGGCGCGCCGCCGCGTGGCGGAGTCGGCACGCGGCTATCTCCACATCGATCCCACCGGGTGGCGGCGACGCGAAGAGGCCGCTCCGTTCGTCCCGCTGCTCGACCTTGCCCTGCGCGGTGGTCGTCGGCTGTCGATCGCCTACGAACGGGCGATGGACCTCGAGGTCGTCGAGCGCATCGTCGACCCGCTCGGACTCGTCGCGAAGGGCAGCGTCTGGTACCTCGTCGCCGCGGTGGACGGGGTCGCCCGGACCTACCGCGCCTCGCGCCTGCGCGCCGTCACCGTCCTCGACGAACCCGCCGATCGCCCGGCCGATTTCGACCTCGCGGCGTTCTGGAGCCGGTCGCGCGACGAGTTCACGGCCGCGCTGCCCGTCCACCGGGCGACGATCCGCTACGCCCCCGCGGTGATGCCGCGGGTCCGGCTGGGCTGGCGGTTCGCCTCGATCGAGTCCGAGGGCGCGCCCGATCCCGACGGATGGGTCGAGTGTCGGATCCGCGGCGATTCGGTCGACGTGCTGGTCGAGGCGGCCCTCGGTCTGGGTGCCGACGCGGTCGTCGTCGAGCCGGCCGAGCTCGTCGAGCGCGTGCGCGCCGCCGCCGATCGCGGTCGCCGGCCGAGGGTGACGGCGCGGCCGTCTATCCTTCTCGCGTGAGCCTGTACACGCTCGCCGCGCCCGGGAGTGCCGGCGACCCCGCGGACCTCATCGCGCCGACGCTCGTCGGGGCGTTCGACGGCTGGGTCGACGCCGGGAGTGCCGCCACGAACGCGCTGGACCAGGTCCTCGGCGAGCACGCGCCGGTGGTCGCGACGTTCGACGCGGACCAGCTGTTCGACTACCGCTCGCGTCGTCCCGACGCTCGAGATCATCGACGGTCGACTCGCGGCGCTGGCCTGGCCGGAGCTCTCGATCCGGCGGATCCGCGCCAGCGAGCGGGACCTGCTCGTCATCTCCGGGCCGGAGCCCGACGATCGATGGCAGGCGCTCGCGACGGAGATGGTCGAGCTCGCCGGTCGCCTCGGCGTCGTGGAGTGGATCAGTCTCGGAGCGATCCCCGCGGCCGTGCCGCATACGCGGTCCGTGCCGATCATCGGGACGACGTCGGAGCCGGGCCGCCTGCGCGGCGACATCCAGCCCGGGCCGGCCGGGTTGCTGCGCGTGCCGGCGGCGACGATCTCGGTGCTGGAGATGGCGATGGCCGGGGCCGGGATCCCGGCGGTGGGCTATTTCGCCCAGGTCCCCCACTACGTCTCCGGGCCGTACCCGGCGGCATCGGTCGCGTTGCTCGAGGCGCTGGCCCGGCACCTGGACGTCGAGCTGGCGGCCGGCGTCCTGGGCGAGGAGGCCGAGCAACTGCGGACGCGGCTCGATACCGCGACCGCGCTCGAGGAGACGACCCGGGCGTACGTCGAGCGACTCGAATCGATGGTCGACGAGCAGCGGCTGCCGTCGGGCGACGACCTGATCGAGGAGATCGAGCGATTCCTGCGCGAAGGCGGGACCGAGGGAACACCCAGGACCGGCTAGGGCGGTTAGCCGGTCGTCCCACTTGACACCGGCACTGCGCCGGGCGCTTGATAGGCGGGTGGCTGGGTCGCTCGCCGTCGGGGCCGTCGACCACCCTGCCGGGGTGGATCCGTCAGCCCTCGGGCTCGACGCTATCGCCCCACGACCGACCTTCGCCCCGCCGCGCGGCGCGCGTCGCCCGGAACGACGAGGTCTGGCGCAGGTTCCAGGCCGCGATCCCCATGCGCTCGGTGTCGTCCAGCGCGACCGTCGTCGTCGGGGACCGCGTCGTGGCACCGCGTCGTCGGGCACCGCGTCGGCGAACACGCCGAGGACCGCTGGATCGTCGGCGAGTCGCGTCTCGCCCTCGGGCGACAGGTCGACGACCCAGACGCGAGCGCCGAATGCCTGGAGCACCTGACCGCCGGCGGCGGCCAGCCGCGCCCGCGCGTCGTCGGCCGGCATCGTCGCCGCGAGGATCACCAACCGCTCGACCATCGTGGCTCCTGGATCGAGGATGCCGGATCGGGACGCTGGGAGGATAGACCATGGCGAAGCGTGACGAGATCGCCCAGCAGGGGCTGATCATCCTCGACGCACGGGGGGTCGCCGACGTCCACGGGACGACGGACCAGGTGGAGGGAGCGGGTGGACGGGTCCTCCACCGCTACGGCTCCCGCGTGCTCATCGGGGAGGTCCCGACGACCGTCGCCCGGGGCGTGGCCGCCCAACGCGGCGTCCGCTCGGTGCACACGACGGCGCTGCGCGACAAGCCGCGCGGCCTGAGCGCGACGGAGACGGTCGGGCTCGCCGCCTGGAACCTGCGGGTCTCGCGCGGCTATGCGAACGCGAAACAGCGGCGACCCCTCGACGGGGAGCGCTGGGACGCGGTCGGAGCGGCGCCGCTCATCCCGCCCGACGGCGAGATGACCCATGTCGACGACGTCGCGCCGAGCGTCGGCTTCGGGGCGTTGCTCGACGAGACGAGCCTGTACCTCATCGGCTCGGTCGCGGTCGGGCATCATCATCGTCGAGGGTCCGACCGCCGACCTGCAGTTCACCGAGGCCGAGCGGACCAAGGTCGTCGCCGAGGTCCAGGAGGGCCTGACCTGGCTCGGCAGCCGTGAGCCGAAGGCCGGCGTGACCTTCGCCTACGACATCCGAACCGTGCAGATCACCCGGGCGCCGAACCCGGCGCTCAGCGGCTACGAGCCGCTCGAGGCGCACTGGCGCGACCCGGCGATGGCCAAGATCGGGTTCGCCCCGAACTTCAGCGGCGTCAAGGAATACGTCAAGGCCATCCGCAGCAACCTCGGGACGAAGTGGGGCTACGTCGCGTTCTTCACCAAGTACCCGGTCAACCACTTCGCCTACGCCAGCAAGCCCCGGCTCGTGATGCACTACGCCAACGACGGCTGGGGCCCGGACAACATCGACCGCGTCTTCACCCACGAGACCGGGCACATCTTCGGCTGCCCCGACGAATACGCCGCGAGCAACTGCTCGTGCGACACGAAGGCCGGGTACCTGCGCGAGGTCAACGGCAACTGCGAACGCTGCGCGACCGTCGTTCACGCCATGTCTCATGGCCGCGAACACCTGGGCGATGTGCAGCTTCACGCCGGCGCACCTGGGCTGGCGCGACACGGACGGCGATGGGGCGCTCGACCCGGTCGATCCGATCGGCAACCCGAACCCGCTCATCGACCTCGGTCGGCTGTGCTCCGCGCTGCCGTTCATCTGCCAGCTGTTCGGGCTTGGCTCGGGCTCGGCGGTGGCCGGCCCCGTCGGGGTCGCGCGGCGTCGTGGGCGATGGGGGTCGGCGGTCAGCCGCGCCCGGATGCCGTCCCGGTCGAGCTGCTGCGCCAGGTCCTCACGCCCGCCGACATGGCCCGCGTGGAACGGGCGATCCGGAACGAGGAGCTGCGCTATCTCGAGGCGCTCGAACGCAAGCTCCGCACCGCGGCCGACGCGATCGCCACGCGAACGGGCACGAGGCTGATGGCCGGCGCCGCCGGCACACGCCTCTCGGCCGCGCCACGCGGGCACGCGCGATGACCGAGCCGGACAGCGAGCGGCACCTGCTCGTGCCGCAGCTCGCACCGGCCGGGCGGTCGAGCGTCTGGATCGGGGTCGTGGATGCCCCGGTCCAGGGGTTGCGGCTCGCCGTCGGGCCGACCGAACGGGCCGTGCCCGCCGCGTGGGAGACGTTCACGGCCGCCGGTCGCCGGTTCCAGGCCCAGCGCGTCCCGCTCGAGGGGCTGCCGCACCGTGCCAGCATCCCGGTCCGCCTCCTCGATGGCGGCCGCCAGGTCGCGGCGGCCACCATCACGACCCTCCCGGCGACGCTGCCGTCCGTCGCCGAGAAGCCCTTCACCGTGCTGTTCGGCTCGTGCTTCTGCGCGCCGGAGGACGCCGGGGGCGCGGCGGGGTCCACGCTCGCCCGCCTACCGCCCGAGGCGCGGCCGGACCTCACGATCCTGTGCGGCGACCAGAACTACCTCGACTCCCCGGCGCTCCACTACCTGACCAGGACGCACCAGCCCGACGAGCTGGCCGGGGAGCTGCTTGCCACCTACCTCGGGACGTGGAGCCAGGCCGGGCCGCTGTCCGGCTTCCGGCGCGTGCATCAGCTCGCGTCGATGGCCTTCACGTCCGATGACCACGACCTGTGGAACAACGCGCCGTCCATCGCGCCCCATGTCCGGGACACGTGGACCGCCACGGGTCGGGCGGCCTGGCTGGATGCGGCGCGGCGGCTGTACCGGCCTCTTCCAGACGCCGGTGCCCGGCCAGACCGTGGCGATCGGTGGCCTGTCCATCTTCGTCGGCGACGTCCGGATGGCCCGCACCGAGGACCGGCTGCGGGTCATGGAACCCGCCCAGTACGACGCGCTGCGGACGTGGGTCCACGGGCTCGCCGGGCCGGGCATCCTCGTCCTCGGCCAGCCGATCTTCGCGACCGAGGCCGGCCTCAAGGGCTACGTGGCGGACTGGTCCCTGCCCGACTTCCGCCAGTACCGCGACCTCGTCGGGCTGCTCGTCAGCACGCCGCACGACATCATCGTCCTGACCGGCGACGTCCACTTCGGGCGCGCCGCGTCGTGCCAGCTGCCGAGCGGGCGCCGCCTCATCGAGCTGATCGCCTCGCCGATCTCGCTCGTGAGCGCCCTCGTCGGCGGCCACTGGAAGCCCACCCCGGACCTCTTCCCGGCGATCCCCGTGCCGGGCGTCCCGCAGACCCGCATCACGGGCTCGGCGTACGAGCAGACCGCGAACCACGCGATGACGGTGGGCTTCAGCGCGGTCGGACCGGCGGTCCGCCTGACCGCCACCGCGTGGCCCATCCGTGCCGGACAGCCCGCCGTGGGCACGCCGGTCTTCACCACCGACGTGCACTGAGGAGTCCGACGATGCTGTCGATGCGTGCGTCCACCGCCGATGGGCCGAACCGCGGCGTCACCCGCCTGCGGCCGACCCGTGGCGAGACGAACAGCGCGTGGCTCGCGCGCGCGGGCGTCACCGACGGCGTGCTGCTGGTCGGCGGGGCGAGCCTCGTCGACGTCCGCCTGCGGTTCGCCCAGTCGATCGTGCGCCACGACCTCACACCGAGCTCATGGTCGCTGGCCGGTCTCCTGCTCGGCGGCAAGGAGATCCTGACCGTGCCCCACGACGCCGGTCCCGACCCGTCCGACGTCCCGGCCAACAACGCGATCCGGTCGATGACGATCGCGGACTTCGACGATCCGGCGCGGTACCCGAACATCGCGGTCATCGCCTTCGCGGGCGGCGACGACGGAGCGTTGCGGTCGGCGTCGGACGAGGTGCGCCGCCAGCGCGCGATCATCGACCTGCCGGCGCTCGTCGTGGCGTGGCTGGCCTACGCCTGGGGCGTGGAGGACGGCAACCCGCTGCTCGCCGGTCGAGGCATGCCCAGCGCCGCGTTCGTCGAGGCGGCCTACGCGGTCGCGGGGATCGAGCTGACGCCCGGGCTCGCCTCGGCCTCGAGCTGCCCGGAGGCGATCTGGCAATCGGCCCGGTGGTGGGGCGAGTACTACCGCGAGACCGCGCGGATGGCGGGGGCGCGCGCCGCACCGAGCGTCGGGCACGCGGTGGTCCAGGTGCCGACCGGTGTCCATGCCGTGCGCCAGCCGGCGGCCGCCGTGACCGCGACGCCTGACGACGACAGCGCGTAGGTCGCGCGACGCTGCTCCCGCACCGGCGCGACGACTGACCGGCGCCGACCCGACGACACGACCTGACAGGGACCCAGGGGAGGACACGATGGAGGGATATCCGCAAGGCCACTACGACGCGATCGTGGTCGGGTCGGGATTCGGCGGGTCGGTGATGACGTACCGGCTGCGCGAGGCCGGCCTGCGCGTCTGCCTGCTGGAACGCGGTCGCGCCTATCCCCCGGGCTCGTTCCCGCGCAGCCCGCGCGCGTTCGGGTTGTCGTTCTGGGACCCGAGCGAGGGTCTGTACGGGATGTACAACGTCTGGCAGTTCGAGAACATCGGTGCCCTCGTGTCGAGCGGTCTCGGCGGCGGATCGCTGATCTACGCGAACGTCCTGCTGCGCAAGGACGCGGCGTGGTTCGCGCGCGAGGATCTCGAGGCCGGCGGGCACGAGTACTGGCCGGTGACCCGCGCCGATCTCGATCCGCACTACGACCGCGCGGAGCAGATGCTGGCCGCGCAGCCCTTCCCGTTCACCCACGCGCCCTACGACAAGACCCCGCGGACCGTCGCCTTCCACGCGGCGGCGCGCCAGCTCGGCTGGGAGCCCACGACGCCGAACCTGGCGGTCACGTTCGCCAACCCCGGCGAGGACCCGGTCATGGGCGAGCCGATCAAGGAGGCGCATCCCAACCTGCACGGCCGGACGCGGACGACGTGCCGGCTGTGCGGCGAGTGCGACATCGGCTGCAACTACGGCTCGAAGAACACGCTCGACTACAACTACCTGTCCGAGGCGGCCAGGCTCGGCGCCGAGATCCACCCGCTCAGCGAGGTCCGTCGCTTCGCGCCGCGCGAGGGCGGCGGCTGGACCGTGGGCTACGTCCGCCACGACCCGGAGCGCGAGGGTCGCAAGATGGACACCGGGCGTCTGGCCATCCGCTCGATCAGCGCGGACCGGCTCATCCTCAGTGCCGGGACGTTCGGCACGACGCACCTGCATGTTCAAGAACCTGCCCCGCCTGCCGCGTCTCCTCGGGACGCGGTTCAGCGGGAACGGCGACCTGTTGACGATCGTGCGCAACCCGACCCAGGTGGTCGACGGCAAGCGCCAGCCGATCCTCATCGATCCCGCCAACGGCCCGGTCATCACGAGCGCCGTCCGGTTCGCGGACGAGGCCGAGGGTGGCGACGGCCGTGGGTTCTACGTCCAGGACATCGGCTACCCGGATTTCGTCAACTGGATGCTGCAGGTCGCCGACACGCCCGGGATGCTGCACCGGGTCAAGGCCGTCGCCCTCCGGCTGCTGCGCGACGCGTTGCGCCGGACCCCGGACACGAACCTCTCGACCGAGATCGCCGACATCATCGGCCGCCCGATCTCGGCCGGGATCCTGCCGCTCGCCGGCATGGGTCGCGACGTCCCCGACGGCACGCTCCGCCTGCGCGGCGACCGGCTCGAATCCGACTGGGAGATCGACCGCTCGACCGCCTACTTCGAGCGCGTCCGGGCGGCGCATGCAGTCCCTCGCGAAGGCGCTCGGCGGCGATTTCAGCGACAACCCGCTGTGGCACCTCGGGCGGCGGGTCATCACGGCGCACCCGCTGGGCGGCTGCCCGATGGGACGGAACGAGGCCGAGGGCGTGGTCTCGGACGCCGGCGAGGTGTTCGGCTACCCCGGGCTGTACGTCGCCGACGGCTCGGTCATGCCGGGCGCCGTCGGCCCCAATCCGAGCCTCACCATCGCGGCCCTCGCCGACCGATTCGCCGATCGATTGCTCGCGGAGGCGAAGGCCGGCTGACACCGTCCAGGGCCGTCGGGAAAGTGTCGGCCCGTTGACCATCGTCATGGGTGTTCGACGCGCGATGCCGATGATAGAGTGCCCGCAGCGTGTGCCGAACCCGGGGGTGATGTGGGTGGCAGGTCACGACGAGGCCCTGCTCAAGGAATGGGTACGGACGGTCGACCCGTCCGCCCAGTTCACGCTGGACGCGCCCGTAGGCGAACGATCGGGGCGTGGCGTGAGCGTGTACCTGCTGGAAGTCGCTCCCCGGCCACCCTCCCGCGGCACCATCCGGCCGCCGCTCCAGCTCTGGCTCCGATACCTCGTGACGACGTGGGCGGACGACCCGGCCGACGCGCACGAGTTGCTGCTCGATCTCGCGTTCGCGGCGATGGACCAGCCGGATCTCGAGGTGCTCCACGGAGCCCGTCGCACCCGCCACGTGGACGGCGCTCGGCGCCGTCGCGCAGCCGTCGTTCGTGCTGCGCGCATCGCTCCGCCGCGAGCGTGCCGAGCCCATCGTCAAGCCGGTCCTGGTGCCGCTGGTCATCGAGGCCGCACCGCGGATCGTCGTGAGCGGCGTCGTGCTCGACCCGCGCGAGATGGCGCTGTCCGGCGCGACCGTCGGCGTCGTCGGTCTCGACCACTCCACCACCACCGACCGGCGCGGGCGGTTCCGCCTCGAGGGCGTACCCGGCTCGCCGGTCGACAGCCGGTTGCGCGTTCGCGCCAAGGGGGTCGAGGTCATCGTCCCGGTCCCCACCAAGCCAGGTTCCGCGTCGTCAATGGTCATCCACATGGACCCGCTGGAGGGCGAACATGGTCGAAACGCTCACGCCTGACGTCTACGTCGTCGAGGTCGCCGCGGGACCGCGGCCGATCCAGGCCGTCGGGACGCGGACCGCAGGATTCATCGGGGTCGCACCGAAGGCCGACGCCAACCGCGGCGCTCGCCACGGCCATCAACAACTGGCTCCAGTTCACCCGGATCTACACCGACGAGAACGAGCGCGAGCACGCCGCTCTCGCACGCGGTGTTCGGCTTCTTCCAGAACGGCGGGAGCCGCTGCTTCGTCGTCAACGTCCGCCGAGGCGACGGGCGTCGACGCCGGCCTGACGGCCCTCGCCCTCGAGGACGAGATCGCGATCGTGGCGGCGCCCGGGTACGACGATGTCGCGTCGTACGAGGCGATCCTCACCCATTGCGAGGATCTCAAGGATCGCGTCGCGATCCTCGACGGACCGCTCCAGGTCGACGATCTCGGGAAGCTCACCGACGGTGATCACCGCGCGTCGCCGCGAGCGGCCGCGGACGAAGGCGCGCCGACGACGCCGCCGGACGGCAAGGCCGGGCTCCGGCCGCGCGTCAGCCCCGGCGGCTACGGGGCGTTCTACTTCCCGGGCATCACGATCCGCGACCCCCTCGGTGGCGGGCTCGTGGACGTGGCGCCATCGGGCCACATCGCGGGCGTCTGGGCCCGCAACGACGCGACCCGCGGGGTCCACAAGGCGCCGGCCAACGAGCCGATCCGGGGTGCCCTCAACGTCACGCAGCGGCTGACCGTCAGGCCGAGCAGGGCGCCCTCAACCCGTACGGCGTCAACTGCATCCGCTATTTCGCCCGGGAAGGCATCCGGGTCTGGGGCGCGCGGACGCTCGCCGACTCGGCCAACGAGTGGCGCTACCTCAACGTCCGGCGCCTGTTCAACATGATCGAGGAGTCGATCGCGGAGGCGACCCGCTGGATCGTCTTCGAGCCGAACGATCGCGAGCTGTGGAAGTCGATCCGGCGCGACGTCGGGGCGTTCCTGACGCGGGTCTGGCTCGACGGCGCGCTCATGGGCGCGACGGCCAGCGAAGCGTTCTTCGTGAAGTGCGACGAGGAGACCAATCCGCCCGAGGTCATCGACGCCGGGCAGGTGGTCGCGATCATCGGCATCGCGCCGGTGAAGCCCGCCGAGTTCGTCATCTTCCAGATCAGCCAGCACGCTGGCGGGACCGAGACCGAGGAGGGAGGCTGAGGTGGCCGAGGCAGCACAGACCCCGCCCGAAGGGACCGCGCCGGCCGCGGCGACCCCGGGTGTCTGGATCGATCCGTACCGGGCCTACAACTTCAAGCTCGTCATCCAGGGCGTGACGATGGGCCACTTCACCGAGTGCACCGGCCTCGGCGTCCGGGTCCAGGCCCTCCGCTACCAGGAGGGCGGCGGCCACGTCGTGCATCGCATCCCGGGCCCGGTCGACTACGCGCGATGTCACGCTCCGCTACGGGCTGACCTCGTCGACCGAGCTGTGGGACTGGTTCATGAGCGGCGTGAACGGCAAGCCGGACCGTCGCAACGTCTCGGTCCTCATGCTCGACACCGACGACGTCACCGAGGCCCTGCGCTGGGACCTCATCCGCGCGTGGCCGTCCGAGTGGCGCGGCGCGCCGCTCGACGCCCTCGGTCGCGAGGTGGCGATCGAGAGCATGACGCTCGTGTTCGAGTCCCTGCAGCGCGCCTGAGCCATGGATTCGCGGGACGCCCGGGCGGCCCGCTGGCGGCAACGAGGAGGCCGGTCGAGCCGACCGACGACATCGCTGCCGCCGCGGACGACGCCGCCCCCGACGGGTCTGACAGCAGCCCAGCCGACGCCGGAGCCGGTGCGCGGGTCCACGCGCCGGTCCGCCGGCGCACTGGCTCGCGTACATCCGGGCGCGGGCGCCGTGGCTGCTCGCCCCGGGCGGTCCGCTGGCCACGACCGACGACGGCGTGCTCGGGACCGCCGGGAGGGCGGCCGAGCCCGACGTGATCCCGCACGGACCGGCCGCGCATCGTCGAAGCGTTGCCGGGCGTGCCGCCGCTGTCGGCCGTCGACGACAGCCGAGCGGGCGGGCCGCCGGCGCGCGCCGGCGTCGATCCCGGGTCACCGGCCCCGGTGGCGTTCGTGGCGGACGAGCCCGGCCGCCCCGGCAGGACGTCGGGGCCGGCCGGCCGCGTCGCAGGAGCTGGCCGGATCCGTCGCGTGCCGCGGCTCCCGACCTCGCGGACGCCGGCTCCGCACGCCACCGCGGGACCACCGCGGGTCCTCGGCCGACGACGACGGACCGTCCTGGCCCGACCCCGCCTCGCAGGAACCCGGCCGGGCGAATCGACCGCCCGCCGGACGTCGCGACGCCCGTGCCCGCCGACCGCACGGCGATCCGGGCGCCGCCGCGACCGCGCCGTGGCCAAGCCTCGACGCCCCCGCAGGCATCCCGGATCCGGTCGGATCGCGCCCGACGACGCCGGCGAGCCGCAGGTGCCAAGGCCGCGCGGTGTCCGAGCCGGCATGGCCCGACCTGCTCGATGCCTCGACCCGGGCGACGGTCGCGCGCTCCGCGCCGTGGGATCGCGCGTCCGCTCGGCCCGCCGCGCAGCGCACGCACACCGACGACCCGCCGACCCCGTCCGGCGTTCGAGCCGTCGGCTCCGCGCGCTCCCGCCACCCGCCTCGCTGCCGTGGCCCATCGCACCCGGATCGGCGCGCGTCCCACCGACCCGCTGGCCGGCACGCACCGAGGGCTGGCGGGTCGCCGCGACCCCACCGGACACCACGATGGTCGCGCGGCTCGCACTGCCCGCCTGGCCCGAGCTTCCCGATGACCCGCCCGAGGATGACCCCGACTGGCGTTCGATCGAGCGCCGGCTGGAGCGCACCGCCCGGCTCGATCGCGAACAGCGGCGTCGCTGATGGAACGCGTGGCCTTCATCGTGGAGCGGACCGGGGAGCGGATCGACTGCCTCCTCAACCCGGACACGGTCGTCGTCCGTCGGTCGGCGGGGCTGCGGACGCGGCGCACGGCGGGCGGGCTCGTCACCGGCACGCGGCTCGCCGACGATCCCCTCCTGGCGACGGGCGGCGGGCGGACCGAGATCGAGCTCGAGCTGCTGTTCGATGCCACGATCGCCGGCGAGGAGGCCCTCCCGAGCGGCAACGTCCAGGACCTGACCCGCCGGCTGTGGGACCTGTCCGAGAACGCGTTCGGCGATGACGAGTACGGCGTCCCGCGCCTGGTCCGGTTCGTGTGGGGCAAGACCTGGAACGTGCCCGCGCTGGTCGCGGCGGTCGCCGAGCGGTTCGAGCAGTTCACCACGACCGGCGTCCCGGAACGATCGTGGCTGCACCTGCGCCTCGCACGCGTCGGGGAGCCGATCGTGCCGCAGGCCGAGGCGGAGCCGCTGCCCGGCGAAGCGGCAGCCCGGATCGGCACCGCTCGTGATCCCGGAGGTCCCGGAGGACCAGCTCATCTTCCACGAGGTCGTCGGCAGCGAAGACGCCCCGGCCGAGCGGCTCGACGAGATCGCGGCGCGGTACTACGGCGAACCCGGGCTGTGGCGTGTCATCGCGGTCTACAACGGCGTCGCCGATCCGCTCCAGGTCCCGCCGCCGCAGGTGCTCCGGATCCCGCCGATCGACGTCGTCCGGGCGCTCGCATGACGCTCGCGATCCGCTCCCTGCCGCGTGTCACCGTCGAGGGGGACGGCGGCCCGTTGCGGCCCGCCGATGCCGCCGCGCTCGCCGAGGTCGTCGTGCGCCAGGCGCTGTCCGCACCGGCCCAGGCCGAGCTCACGTTCGTCGACCCGTCCCCCGAGGCCGACCTCGCGACGGCGTTCCTGCCGGGCGGATCGCTTCGGCTTCGGCTGGCCGAGCACGACCAGTCGCTGTTCGACGGCGAGGTGACGGCCGTCGAGCGGGTCTACGAGCCGGACCGCGGACGCGTGATCCACGTGCGCGGCTACGACAGGCTGCATCGGCTGCGCAAGCGCGGTGCGCCGACGATCCATCTCGACAAGACCCCGTCCGCCCTGGCGTCCGACCTGGCCGGCGCGGTCGGTCTGTCGGTCGATGCGCTGGCCGACGGCCCGGCGGAGACACGGCTCGCCCAGCACCGCCAGAACGACCTCGAGCTCCTCCTCGAGGTCACGGAGCGGAACGGGCTGTACCTGCACGTCGAGGGCGACACGCTGCGGCTCATGTCGCTCGCCGGCAGCGGCGAGACCGTGCCGCTGGTCCTTGGCACGAGCCTTCTCGAGGCGAGCATCGAGACTGAACGGCGATCCGGCGATCCGGACCGTCAGCGCGCGCGGGTGGGACCTCGCCCGGGTCGAGGCGCACCAGGCGACCGCCGACGCGGCGCGGACCGGCCGGACGACGCCCGCCGAGGTGCCGCCCGATCTCGTCGGCGGGAGCGGCGAGATGGCACTCGTCGACGAACGGGCACCCGATGACGCCCGTGCCCAGGGCCTCGCCCAGGGCGAGCTCGATCGGCGGGTCGCGGGTGAGGTCGTCCTGCGCGGCGTGGCGTTGGGCGATCCGCGGTTGCGGCCCGGCTGCGCGGTCGAGCTGAGTGGCGTCGACCCCGCCGTCGCCGGGGTCGCACGTGCTGACCGCGACGCGCCATACCGTCGCGCGCGATCTCGGGCTACCTGACCGAGATCTCGAGCGAACCGCCGGCCACGACGACGCGGCCGTATGCGTCGGCGATGACCGTCGGCGAGGTGACCAGCGCCGACGACCCGGACCAGCTCGGACGCGTGCAGGTCACGCTTCGCGTCGTTCGGCGACCTCGAATCGGACTGGCTCGAGGTCATGAGCGTCGGCGCGGGTGGCGGCAAGGGCCTCGTCGCGTTGCCCGACACCGGCGACAAGGTGCTCGTCCTGCTGACCCACGGCGATCCGGCGTCGGGCATCGTGCTCGGCGGCCTGTACGGCGCCGACGGCCCGTTCGACAGCGGCCTCGAGGGCGGCGCGATCAAGCGGTACTCGCTCAAGACGTCGGGCGGCCACGTCATCACGCTCGATGACGAGGCACGCACGCTCAAGATCGAGGATCCGGCGGGCAGCTACGTCGAGCTCGCGCCCGAGCTCGTGTCCATCCACGCCGCGACGGATCTCACCATCGAGGCGCCCGGCCGCAAGGTGCGGATCGTGGCCGCCTCCGTCGACTTCGAGACCGGCTGATGCGCTGGCTGACCGACCAGGCCGTCCTCGTCTGCCTCCACGAGCTGGGCACGATCCAGAACCAGCCGTCCCAGTCGCTCGTGCGCATCGGCGGCGAACCGGTGCTCGTCGACAACGACCCCGAGGGCCGGTCGATCTCGAGCTGCCCGAACATCGGCCCCACGATCAAGCCGTGCACGTCGACGCTGAAGGTGACCGTCGGCTACTCCACGTTCCTCAAGATCGACGGGCACAAGATCGCGCTCGACACCGTGATGGGCCTGACCGACGGCACCCCGCCGGGCGTCGTCCAGTACAAGGTCCGCATCCCGGGTCAGGGCCTCGTGGCGGCGACGGCATGAGCGGCGCGGCGCGCTACCGGGCCTGGCGGTTCGTCCATCCGGACATCGTCCTGGAGGAGGGCGCGTCCGTCCGGCGGGTTCCAGGTGACGCCGCAGGGCCGGATCGACATGGTCCAGGACGACGCGTCGATCCGGCAGTCGCTGCTGCTGCTCCTGTCGACCTCGCCCGGCGAGCGGGTCATGCGCCCCGACTACGGCTGCTCCCTGCGTCGCCTGGTGTTCGCGCCGAACGACGAGACGACGGCCGGCCTGGCGATCCACTACGTCCGCCAGGCCGTCACGCGCTGGGAGCCACGGGTCGAGGTCCTCGGCGTGGACGCCGGTCGCGATCCGCATCGATCCCGAGCGACTCAACATCGTCCTCGACTATCGCGTCCGGGCGACGCGCCGGATCGATGCCCTCGCCTACCCGCTGGATCTCAGGGGAGAGGCGCGCTGATGCCGCTCGAATCACCGAACCTCGACGACCGCACCTGGCGCCAGCTCGTGGAGAGCGCGCGTGGTGCGGATCCGCCAGGACGCGCCCGAATGGTCCGACCTGTCGCCGGGCGACCCGGGCATCGTCCTGGTCGAGGTGTTCGCCTACCTCACGGAGACGTTGATCTACCGCCTGAACCGGGTCCCGGACAAGCTGTTCATCGAGTTCCTGCGGCTCATCGGCGTTCGGCTCCAGCCGCCGGCGGCGGCCGCCGTGACGCTCACGTTCAGCCGCGAGGAGGGCGTGCTCGGCCCGATCGAGATCCCGCGTGGCACGCAGGTGACGGTCGCCCGGCCGGTGAGCGGCAGCGAACCACCCGTCTTCGTGACCGCCGAGGCCGCGACCATGTCCGCGACGGCGGACGAGGCGACTCGTCCGGGCCTACCACGCGGAGTCGGTCGAGGCCGAGTCCCTGGGCAGGGCGACCGGCGATCCCGGGCTGGTGCGGACCGTGGCGCGGCCGCCGATGATCGCCCCGACCGGCGATCCCGCTGGACCTGATCGTCGCCGTGGAGGCCGCGCCCGGCGAGCTCGCCGACGGGGATCCCGCGACCGAGCACGACGGCGTGACCTACCGCGTCTGGCGTCGCGTGGACAACTTCACCGGTCTCGGCGCCGATCGATACGTCTACATGGTCGGACCGGCTGGCCGGGACGATCATGTTCGCCCCAGCCGCACGCACCCGGGTCGACGAGTCGGACGAGATCCTCAACGACACGAGCGAGGCGCTCGGCGGCCATCCCCGCCCGCGATCGCGACATCCGGGTGTGGTACCGCCGCGGCGGCGGCGCCGACGGCAACGTCGCGGCCGGCGTCCTGACGACGATCAAGCAGTCGATCAAGGGGGTGGCCGTCGTCAACCTCGAGCCCGCGACCGGCGGGCGGGCGGCGGAGACGCTCGAGAACGCGCTCATCCGCGGACCGCAGGAGCTGCACACCCTCAGCCGTGCGGTCACGGCGCGCGATTTCGAGCTCGTCGCGGAGCGGATCGGGGCGGTCGCCCGCGCGAAGGCCGTGACCCAGGCGGAGCTGTGGGCCTATGCCACGCCCGGTGCGGTGGAGGTGTTCCTCGTGCCGAGCCTGTCCGGTGGCGCCCCGCAGAGCATGGAGCCGGATCCGGCCGAGGTCATCGGGGTCACGGCGGAGACGCTCGTCGGCCTCCAGACGCCGCTCGCACTGGAACGCGTCCGCGCCGACCTGGACCTGCGGCGACCGCTCGGCACCACCTCGCTCGTGGACTGGGTGCGCTACAAGAACGTCCACGTCCGCGCCGAGATCGTGATCCACCGCGAGGAGGATCGCGCCGAGGTCGAGCGCCGCGTGGACGAGCGCCTGCACGCGACGATCAATCCGCTGCCGACACGGCTCAACGCCGGTGGGTGGCCGTTCGGCCAGTCCCTCTACGCGTCGAGCGTCTACAAGATCATCCTCTCGGAGCCCGGGGTCCGCTACGCGCGTGGCGTCCAGCTCGTGGTCGATGAGGTGCCCAACGAGGCCGTCACCAGCCTCGCGGCGGATCCGTTCCAGGCGCACACCTGGTACGCCGGCGCGGGCTCGGTCCTGTTCCGCTCGCTCAACGACGGGAACGGCTGGGAGGCCATGACGCGGTTCGCGGGCGAGACCATCACCCGCATCGAGGCGCATCCGGATCGAGCCGGGATGGTGGCCGTGGTGACCCACCTCGGACCGCGCAGCTCGCGGGTCTCGGTCTCGCGCGACGCCGGGGCGACGTGGACGCCCGGGCGACCCGACGGCGGTCCGCGTCGAGGACATCGCGTGGATGGATCGCGAGAACGAGTCGCTCGTCCTGCTGGCCACCGACGTCGGCCTCTACCAGCTGCCGATCACCAAGGGCGCCGACCCCGTCCCGATGCTCGTCGAGCCGTCCGATCAGGACATGGGCCTGTACGCGGTCGCCGTGTCGCGCGAGGCACGTGGCGAGACGAGCGTCGCGGTCGCGGCACAGGAGCTCGGTGGGCTGTACCTCTCGAGCGAGGGCGGCGACCCCGGCTCGTTCCGCAAGATCGGCCTCAAGAACCATGACGTCCGCGCGCTCGCCGTCCAGCGCGACGGCCCGAATCGCTTCCTGTGGGCCGGGGTCGCCACCACCGGCGACAAGGAGGGCGAGGGGGCGCATTCGTGGCAGCTGCTCGGTCGCGAGGACCCGGTCGAGGGATGGCGCGCCTGGAGTCAGGGCTGGACCGGCGGCAGCTGCTTCAACCTCGCGTTCCTCGAGGGCACGGTCCTCGCCTCGAGCTACAAGGCCGGCGTCCTGCGCCTGGACACGGTCGCGCCCAACGCCTCCTGGCAGAAGCCGGGGGTCGAGAGCAACCTGCCGTTGTTCGACGTCAGCAAGTTCCACCCGGTCGATACCGTCGCGGCCGCGCCGTCGCCATCGGGGTCCGGCGACGGCGTGATCATGGCCGGCGGCATCAAGGGCGTCCGGCGCAGCATCGATGGCGGCGGCACGTACGACGACCCCTCGGGCCGCGAGTTCGACGAGGAGGTCACCATCCCGCCGACCTGGCTGCTGGTCAACGGGCTGAACGACATCAAGGTCACGACGAGCGATGGATAGCGCCGCGATCGCCGGGCTGCTGCCGGGGTCTTCCAGTCGGCGCTCGATCCGGTGGCGGCCGGGATCGTCGAGCCCGATCGGCGCCTGACCGCGCTCCTCGAGGCCATGGAGGCGCTCCACGAGCCCGTGGAGGACGTCCTCGACGGACTGCACGAGCACCTCGACCCGCGCCAGGCACCGCCCCGGTTCGTCCCATATCTCGCGGGCTGGGTCGATCTCGACTGGCTGCTCCTGGCGACGCCCGACCAGTCGGCCGCGACCGCCACCCCGCTCGCGAGCGGCATGGGCCATCTGCGCGAGCTCGTGGCGGCGGCCGTCGAGATGGCTCGCTGGCGCGGCACCGCCCGGGGGCTCCTGCGGTTCCTGGATACCGCGACCGGCGTCGCCGGGTTCGACGTCATCGAGAACGTCACCGGCGATCCGCCGACCCCCCGGCCATTCCACCTGCGGATCCTCGCGCCGGCCGCGGCCGAGGCGTTCCGCCCCCTCATCGAGCGGGTGATCGTCGCCGAGAAACCGGCGTACGCGACCTACGAGCTCGTCTTCGTGGCGGGCCCGGGACGTGCTCGGGCGACCGAGCTGCAGGGAGGTTCGCTGTGAGCGGACAGCACATCGCGATCGTGGGCTAGGCGATGCCGAGCGCCTTTTCGATCACGACGGGGACCAACGCGATCACGCTCGATGCGGATCGCACGGCCCTCGTGGTCTTCACGGTCAGCAACCAGCTCGGTCGGTCGGCGCGGGTCCGGGCGTCGGTGTCGCCGTTCCCGCCCACGCCGCCCGACTGGTTCGTGATCGAGGGCGACGCCGAGCGGCTGTTCCCGCCCGGTGGCGCCGAGGTGTTCAACGTCCGGATCGCCGCGCCGCCGACCGCGATGCCGGGCCAGAACGCGTTCCGCCTCGACGCCGCCTCGGCCGATCGACCCGACGACGAGTGGGCGCACGGACCGACGGTCGGTTTCGAGATCCCGCAGCCACCGCCGCCGGTGATCGTCGAGCCGCCCGTTCGGAAGGGCTACCTCGAGACGGTGCTCGGGGCGCTGGCCGGCGGGATCCTCGCGGCGGTGCTGGGGATGATCGCCAACATCCTCGTGGCGACTGCTCCTCGGGTTGCCGATCGCCGTCGTCGGCAGGCTCTTCCGCCTGCTCTTCATCGGCGAGCTGTCGCTCGGGCTCGCCCTGGGCGGCGGCGTCGGTGCGGTCGCCGCGTTGATCGTCCGCGAGATCCCGGATCCCGCGCCGTGGCGGACGGGGCTCGCCTACGGCGTCGTCGCGTTCGTGCTGGTCACGCTGCTCCAGGCCATCCTGGCGAAAGCCATCCCGCTCGCGCCGCCGGCGCCCGGGATCATCGCCGTCGTCATCGGCTCGCTCGTCGTCGTCGTCATCGCCGGTCTCATCGGACGGGCGTACGCGCGCATCCGGGCGGGCGGTAAGCTCTGAGGGTGGCTGCGCCATTCGTCATCACCAGCCCCACGAACAGCGTCCTGCTCGGCCCCGATCGGACCGGCCAGGCGGCGTTCACGGTCTCCAACCAGACGGGCCGTGCCGTCCGCGTGCGAGCCACGCCGACGGCGCTCGACCCGACGCAGGCGGCCTGGCTGTCGGTGGTCGGCACCGCGGAGCGCGACTACCCCATCGGGGGGACCGAGCAGGTCACGGTCGCGGTGCTGGTGCCGGCGGACGCCGCCGCGGGCACGTATCCGTTCAGGCTCGACGTCGCATCGGTCATCAACCCGGACGACGACTGGGCCAATGGCCCGGTCGTCGCGTTCGAGGTCCCCGAGCTCCCGGTCGAGCCGCCGCCCCCGCCCAAGCCCGAGCCGCCGCGGCTATCTCGAGACGGTGCTCGGGGCGATGGGTGGCGGGCTGCCGCTCGGCGCGATCGGCGCGAGCCTCGGGCTGCTCGTGCTCCTGTCCGCGATCGAGGGCACGGGCGACATCTTCGCGGATATCGCCGCGGCGATCGCTGTCGCGATCGTGGCGTTCCTGCTCGCGTTCGCCCTCGGGATGATCGGCATGTGGATCGGGGCGTCGGTGGGTGCCGGCCTGGTGCTGCGCATCCGCGGGTTCCGCGATCCGTGGCGGACGGCCGTGCCGTTGGCGGTGTTGTTCCCCGTGTGGGCCATCGTCGTCTTCTCGATCATCCTGAGCATCGTCAGCGCCATCGATTCCGACAGCCCGGCCGTCACGATCCTCGCCATCCTGCTTGCCGCGCTGATCTCGATCGCGGTCCCGGCCCTGGGTGGCCGCGCGTACGCCCGCTGGCGCATGACGGGCGGCCTCTGACGGAGCGGCCGGGATGAAGGACGTCCCGAAGCCCCTGCTCATCCTCATCGTCGTCATCGTCATCCTGGGCTTCGTGTCGTGCGGCGCCGGGGTGTTCCGCGGCCTCAACGAGGACCCGCCGCCCGAACCCGAGCGATGCGGCGAACGCTCGGCAACGTGATCAACGCCCCGGTGCGACCGTCAGGACGTCGACGTGCGTGGCGTCAGCGGCGGCAGCTGCACCGTGATCGGCGCGACGATCTCGATCAGCCTCGGACTGCCTGCTGACCGTGGAGCCCCAGGTGCTCCGGCCGCGCGTGCTCAAGCTTGCCGTGCTCAACAACCCCGTCGACGTCACGGTGCGTCCAGGAGATCGACGGCGGGCTGCAGCCGGACGACCCCGGAGAGCGAAGACGTTCCCCCGTCGATGACGGCGACTTCGAGATCTCCGTGGCCGGCTCGAGCCCGGTCCTCGTCGCGTCTCGAGTGCGGGTCCTGCGACCTGCGGATCATCGGCTGACGCTCTCCGTCGCCGCCGCCGATCTGCGGTGGCTTGATCGCGCGGAGGACGCCGACGATGCCCGCCGACGACCAGGGCGATCGGCCCAGATGATCGCGAGGATGGCCACGATGATCGCCGCGATCGCATCGGTGATGCTGACGAGGAAGCCCGGCGGGAAGTCGTGCAGGAACGCGATCACGATGTTCAGCACGAGCGAGGTGATGACGAGGGCGATCAGCCCCTTCATCGTCAGGAACCGCTGGTGGGCGAGGACGAGGCAGACCGCCATCACGATCTTGAGCACGAGCAGCAGGGCGAGGATGATCGCGGCGCCGCCACGCGGGAAGTCGCCCCACACCGCGAGGTAGATCGCGGCGCCGAAGAACGACGCGAGCAGGCCGATCATCAGCAGCACGAGCGTGATCGCGAGGAAGATCGCGACGATCGCGGCGAGCAGGATCAGGCACCCGGTCACGAGCGTGGCGCAGCCCTGCAGCGCGGCCGACGACCCGCTCGGGCACGACGAGGCTGATCGTCATGTGGGCGAGCGTGAAGACCAGGATGCCGTCGACCATCGCGAGGTACGGGATGCCGATCCCCGGCGGCTCGTCGATCGGGAAGAAGGCGGTCGCGAACCCCGTCCCGAGCTCGACGATGAGCGCGAGGATCGCCAGGATCAGGGCGGCGACGAGGAACGGCCGGCGGAGCTTGTCCACGGCGTCAGGCGGACCGGCGGCGCACCTTGGCGTCGATCGCCAGCGCGTGGCTGCCCGGCCGCAGTGTCCGCACCGTGTACCCGTACGTCGCCGGCGGATGGCTCGCGAGCAGATCGGCCGACGAGTCGGTCACGTTGGTCAGGGCGAGCTCGATGCGCCGGCCGGCGTCGTGCGCGACCTCGACGATGAGCTCGAGCGCCTCCTTGTCCGGGTTGCCGTAGCGGCCGTCGGCCGAGATGACGTACGTGTCGGCCGTGACCCGTTGCAGGAAGTCGGCCGTCACGTTCCGGATGCTCCCGTGGTGGGGCATCTTGAGGACGGACACGTGGCGCCGGCCGTCGCCGTCCAGGACGCCGGCCTCGGCCATCCCGTCGAACACCTGGTCGGCCCGGGCGTCGCCGGTCAGCAGGATGCTGCGACCCTGGAGCTCGACGAGCAGGACGATGCTCGCGAGGTTCGGGACGCTCCGATCCAGCGCCACCGCCGAGCGGCGTCCCTCGGCCGGCGCGACGCCCACGCGGCGGTGGCGTGCCAGCCAGCCCAGCCATTGCGTCCGCAGCCGGTCGAGGATCGTGCGGCTCGGTCCGACGACGGTGACCGCCAGCGGCTCGAGCCCGAGCGACGGCCGGGTGCCGACGAGGACCTGCCCGCCCGGGAACCCGGCGTCGAGCGGGATGCCGAGCGCGAGCGCCGCGGCCCGCAGCGCGTCGCCCTCGCCGACGCCGCGCAGCACGCCGGCGACGGCCGGCATCGCGGCGCCCAGCCGCCCGGCGTCACGCAGCGCGGCGCGGACCTTCGGCTCGATGTCGGCACCGCCGACCGCCTGGGCGAACGAGTTGTGCCACATCCCGTCGATCGCCGGCAGCACGACGCGCCGTGCCCGCCGCCCGGCGGATGGCGAAGCTCCTCGAACAGGTCGAGCAGCCCCAGGATGTGGTCGTTGTCGATGTGGCTGAGGACCGCGACGTCGATCCGCCCGCCGGCCCGTGCGATGTCGACGAGGACGGGCCGGAGCGACGCCTGGTACGTCCCGCCCGGGCCGCCGTCGACGAGGATGCGCCGCGTCTGCGCGCCGACGCGCGCCTCGACCACGAGGCAGTCACCGAACGCTGCCTGGACGACCCACAACCGGAGACGGGTACGCCGGTCCCCCACGGGCGACCTCCGCGGATCACGTCGGGTCGGCGCCGCGCCGAACGACGGTCTCCACGGTAGCGGACCCACCCGTGAGGTGACAAGGTGTCGGGCCGGTCATAAGATGACCCGGCCGAGGAGCCCGCCGTTCCGCGGGCATGGGGAGTCGGAGCATGGACGCCACAGAGCTCGAGCAGGTGCTGGTCGATCGGCAGGGCGTCGCGGCCGGGGCCACGGAGCTGATCGGGCCCGTCCACGTCCTCGAGACCACGCCGAACGCCGGACGGCGGCGCGACCTACCAGGTGAGCGCGTCGCGCCTCGTGCCGGTCGACGAGGACGACCCCGATCTCGCCTCCGTGTACATCCCGGTCCCCGTGACGGCGGCGGTCGAGGTCGACGAGACGGACACGGTCGTCGGCGTGGCCGTGCCCGACCCGGATCCCTCGCTGGACCACGAGGCGCGCGCCTTCACCCGCAACCTCATCGCCAACGGCGCGGTCCGCGGGCTGGCGCGCAGCGGGCCGGTCAGGCGCGGCCCGGCCGGTCCCCCGCCACGGTCGACCCACGAGGTCACGACCGACGCGTCCGGGTCGACGGGTCATCCGCCGCACGGGCTTCACCACGACCTTCGCACCGACCCTTGACGGGCGGGCGCACGATGGCACCGATATCACGCTCGACAGCCCAGTCGACAGCAAGGGGGGTACCCACCGATGACCGACGCGATGCATGCTGCCGTGGCCGCGATCGAGGTCGACGCGGACGACGAGGACGCCCTGTATCGCACGCTTGCGCTGCACATGAAGTCCCTCGAGCGCAACCCGGCCGTGGCCGGTGCATTCGCGCCGGCGACCATCGCGCCGAGCGAGCTCGGGATCACCGTCCCCGATCTCGTCGCCTTCGGGCGCAACGCGTTCCTGCGGATCGCCACGGCCGGCCAGAGCGCTGATCTGCGGCACCGAGTCCAACCAGGGCTTCCACCTGCAGCGGATCCTCTCGACGCTCAACACCGACGTCACGACGGTGACCGCGGCGGTCGCGACCCTGCTCGTCGGCCAGCTCGCGATCGCCCCGATGATCGCCGGGATCGTGGCGACGATCGTCGTCGGCAAGGTCGCGCCGAACTCCCTCGAGGCGCTGTGCAAGACGTGGGCCGCGAAGCTCGGTCCGCGGCGACGACCCCGACCGCGCCGACCGAGACCACCGCGCCGACCGGACCCCGCTCCGACCGACCGACCGCGCCGACCGAACCGACCGCGCCCCCGGCACCGCCGGCCGAGCCGCCGACGACCTGAGCCGCGCACACCCGGGACGCGGCGACTCCTAGGCGGTCGCCCGCGTCTCGTCGCGCAGGTACAGGAACACGAAGAACGGCGTGAGCGCCATCGCCAGGAGATGCCACACGGCGTGGCCCTGCAGCAGGCTGTTCGGATCGCACAGCGGGCGGTCGGTCGCCGACAGCGCCCAGATCACGATCGCCACGCCGAACGAGAGGAGTGCGGCCAGGAGCCACGGCGCGAACGAGCGATCGATGCCGCCGGGCCGCCGCCACAGGATGATGATCTCGCGTCACGACCGCGACACCGGCGAGGACCGCGAACAGGATCGTGCCCGACCCCTCGACGACCCAGGTCAGCACGCGCGAGCGCGATGTTGAGCCCGACGAACACCCCGACGAACAGGCCGATCCGGTCATCCCAGCGCCAGATCCGGGCCGCGTCGTAGGCCAGGATGAACGTGACGTAGAGGATCATCGAGAAGTTGTCGAGCCACCCGCCGAAATGGGTGAGCCCGCCGTGGAAGAACATCGAGCCCGGGCCCAGGAACACGAGCAGGCCGCCGTACAGCCAGCGCGTAGAAGCGGCCGCCGTGCATCGGGTTGGCGGCTGCCGCGAGGGTCCGGTCGCGGTCCGTGATCGCCAGGACGATGAGGCCGGCGATGACCGGGAACAGCCCCGACCAGGTATTGGCCGGCTGCTTCACGAGGGCGCCGGCGCGACGGCGGCGGGAAGGCCTCGCAATAGCAGTTGCCGCCCGGCAGGGTGCACGAATCGGGGTCGCCCGGCCAGCCCAGAAGGGCCAGGATCAGGTACAGGAGCATCAGGAGGGCGAAGCCGATCAGCCCCCAGACCCACGCGCGTCCGAAGATGCCCATCCGAACGTCCCTCCCCCGAGGCTGGGGCGATCGTAGACCCGCTCCGCTCGCCCCGCAAGACGTTGGCAGTTGTCGGCCAGATGACCGACTTGCGGGTTGAATCGCGCCCGGGGCCGGTGCTAGCCTGAGCCCTGCCGTCGGCAGGTTTGTGGGGGCAGTACGACGCGGGGTTCGATATCGTGCCGACGCCCGGGAAGCACGGCAGCAAGGAGCGACCCATGGCCACCGTTTCGTATATCCCGAACGACCCATTGGCCAGCGGCGGACCACCCAAGCGGTCGATCACCGCCCAGAACTATCCGCCCGGCGACATCGCGAAGTTCGACGTCCAGCCGACGGCGCGTCCCCGGGAAGTACGACCCGCAGACGCCCGAGTTCCAGTTCTGGCAGGCGAAGCTCGCGCTGATCGCCGGCCTGCGGACCTGGAAGGCGCTGGACGGCACCTTCCTGCGGCGATGGTTCGGCGAGCAGAAGCAGCTCCCGGTCTGGACCGACGCGGGCGACGACCTCAACGCGTTCTACGACCGGGCGAGCCTGCAGTTCTTCTCCCACACGTTCGACGGCGTGACCGTCAACTCGGCGGAGAGCGTCGACGTCGTGACGCACGAGCAGGGGCATGCCTTCCTCGACGCGATCCGGCCCGATTTCTTCGAGGTGCCGTTCATCGAGGTCGGCGCCCTGCACGAGGCATTCGGGGACTGCGTCGCCATCCTCACGCGCGTTCGAGGACAGGCTCATCCGGGACGCGGTGATCAAGGCCACGCCCGACCTGTCGGCGAACCACTTCGTCGAGAGCCTCGCCGAGGGCCTGGGCGATGCCATCGCCCGCGAGTTCGGCGCAGAGCAACGTCGAGGTCGGCGCCCTGCGCCACGCGCTCAACACGCTTCAGCTGGGCCGATCCGACGACGCTGCCCTCGAACGCACCCGCGGACGAGCTCAGCGGCGAGGTCCACAGCTTCGCCCGGGTCTTCGCCGGTGCGTTCTACGACACCATCCGCAACATCTACAACTCCGGCACGAAGAACTCGAACGGTCTGCGCAAAGCATCCCGCACGGCCGGCGAGCTGCTGATCGGGGCGATCCGCCGCGTGCCGGCAGCGCCGAACACGTTCGCCGGCGTCGGGCAGCGGATGCTGCAGTCCGACGATGCGATCAACAACGGCGCCAACATCCAGGCGATCCGGGACGCGTTCGAGGCGCACGGCATGACCCTGGCGGCGGCCGCCGCATCGCTACCGGAGCCGTTGCCGAAGGCGGCGACCGCGGCCAAGACGGAGCTCCGGCGCCGGCTGGCGGTCGCGCCGGGGACGAAGGTGGAGGTCACCCAGGTCGAGTCCAAACAGGGCGACATCGCCCACGTCGCGGCCTACCGGCCCCTGGCCCTCGATGGGCGCGGGCTCGAGGGCGTGCGGGTCATGGTCCCGGGATCCGCCCGGGTGGCCACCCGACGCGGCGGTCGATCCCTCACGGGCACCCTGGGCGAGATCACGCCGGCCCAGGGCGAGGTGGACGCGCAGGCACGAGCCTTCGTCAAGAGCCTGCTGGACAACGGCGACATCAAGACGGCCCCGCGGGCCATGCGCCGGATGGTCGCCCCACCGCAGCCATCCACCGATCGCGCGTCCCGCGCGCCGACCCACGAGATCCGGATCCTCGGCGGCGAGCCGACGCTGGTGCGGATCGGGTTCCGCTGACCGAACGGGCGCGCCGACCGAAAGGTCGGCGCACGATCAGACCACAACGGACGGCCGTCGCGAAGGCGACGGCCGTTCCCTATTGCAGCCGCAGCCCGGGATGCCCGAAGAACTGGTACGCGAGGTACGTCGACGAGATCGTGTCCGGGCTGTCGACGAACGCCGCCCGCTCGGTGCGCAGGATCTCGGCCGGTGCCTCACCCGCCAGGGCACGCTGGTAGAAGCGGGCCGCGACATCGCGGGCGATCTTGTCGTCGATGGACCACAGCGGCGCGATGACGCCGGCCGCTCCCGCGAACAGGAATGCGGCAGCGAGACCGGCGTGATCGCCGAGCAGCTGATGGCCGGCGCCCACCTGGCAGGCGTTGAGGAAGACGAACGGATGACCGTGGAGCTGGGTGCCCCGGACGACGAGTGGATCGAGGGCGGAACCGTCGACGAGGACCAGGCCATCGATCGCGGCCTCGGCGTCGTACGCGCCGTGGACCGCGAAATGGATCACGTCGGCCATGGGCTTGCCGCGCAACAGGTCGAGGACGTCGGCCGTGGTGGCGTCGATCGGCGTCGCCTGGTGCGCGGTCACGAGGTCCGCGGCTTCCGCCTCCGCGTCGAGGAGTCGCTGCCAGCCCGGCAGCTGGTAGACACCCGACACGGCGGCGATCGTCGCCTCGCGCCGCGGTCATGGGCGGCGGCAGGGCCGGGCGGCGCTGGCCGAGCAGCCAGCGACCCACGGTCGCCTGGGCCGCGAGGAACGGCGGTCGGGCGGGATCGAGCGGCGGGTCGACGACGGCGAGCTCCCACGGGACGTACGGCTCGGCCGACAGGAACAGGATGGTCGGGGCACGGCCCTGCACCCGCGCCGCGATCGTCGCCAGGACGTCCCAGAACTCGATCGGGAGTTGCTCGGCGATGGTCAGCCCGATGCCGCGGAGCGCGGCGAACTGCGTCGGCTTGCCCTCGACCTCGTGCATCTCGTTGACGATCCGCCGCAGGTCGCTGGCCGGGTCGCCGCCGATATCGATGAGGATCGGGGCATCGGGCGTGTCGATCGCCGGGTCGGCCGCGAGGAGCTGCACGTGCAGTCGACCGTCGGCCTGCGATTCCGCTCGCTCGATGCGGACCGTGAGGTCGGGCGCGACCTGGCCCGCCGGCAGCGACAGGTCCACGCCGCCGGCCGGTTCGACGACGGGGGCCGCCTCGAGCAGGGCGGCCGACCGGACGATCGCGACGGACCGGACGGCAAGACCGATCGGGTTCCCGTCGACCGAGTACATGGCCCGGACGGATGTCGCGGTGATGGGTGCCACGGTCGGGTCGGCGACGAGGCGGATCGTGGTCTCCGGGTACGGCGCGTCGGCCGTCACCGGCAAGTCGACCCGCCAGGTGCCGGCGGGATCGGCAAGGCGCATGCCGTCCGCGACCAGCTGGATCGTCATGACGTAGGCACCGACACTCGACGGCGGCCGGGTCATCACGTCCCCGACGACGCGCGGGTCGGGTCGATCGGCGAGCCCGACGACGACATCGAATGCGACCTCGACGACGACGGCATCGGGCGCGGACAGCTTCGCGTACATCGTCCGGGGCGGATCCTCGGGGGTCCCCGGGGCGACCGGTGTCGTCGGTGTCGTCGGCGCGGGCGGGGTCGGGGCGGATGGGGTCGTCGGGGCAGGCGGTGCGGTCGTGCCCGCGCCCGCTCCGGCCGCGACCGTGCCGCCGGCACCCGCGCCCGCGCCCGTGCCCACGCCGGGACCCGCGGCCGCTCCTGCTCCGGTTCCCGCCCCAGATCCCCGTTCCCGCGCCCGCCCCGGTTCCCGCGCCCGCGCCACCGGCCCCGCCACCGGCCCCGCCTCCTGCCCCGGTGGCCGCTCCCGCGCCCGCACCTGCCCCGCTGGCCGCTCCGGCGCTCGCCCCGCCGACCAGCACATTCGCGACACCGCCGATGGCGCCGGGGATCGCGGTCCAGAGCACGGCCGACATCGGCGTGATCCCGGCGACGCCCGCCTGCTGCGCGAGCAGCAGCAGCCCGATGCCGGCGATCACGCCACCGACGACGGCCACGAGGCCGCCTGTGCGCCGGTTGAGGACGGCCCGGATGGCGATCAGCACCCCGACGGCCGCGATCCCGAGCGCCACCCAGCCGGCCGGCGTCTCCAGCGGCGAGCGCCCCGTGACGTTCACCCAGCCGCGTGCACCGCAGCCCTCGACATCGGTGCCGGCCACGACCTCGTACAGGCCCGTGCCGAACTGGGCGTAATCGGCGACCCGGCAGCACGCCGGTCCATTGCTGTGAGGGCGAGAACGTTTCCGATCGGGCCGGGACGGTGACCGGCCAGACGCTGATCGCGACGTCGGCGCGGCTCACCGGCACCGCGGCGAGCCCGACCACGAGGACCTCCTCGTCGGCGCCGACCTGGATCGCGCGGTCCGGTTGGTTCGCCCCCGCCAGGGACTGGCCGTCGATCTCGATGACGCAGAGCGCCCCCGTCTGCGCGCTCACCGGGGTCGCGAGGACGACCCATGCGATCCACATGAGGGCCAGGCCCGCCGCCACCGCCCCGGGATATCGCCCTGTCGGTCGCGATGCGTTCCGCAGTCGGCATCAGCGCCAACTCGGGTCGAGACTGGTGCCACGCATGGACGGGGTCATGTCGCGCGCCTGGCTCCCGTCCGCCCGCGCGACGAACAGGTGGAACGCATCGCCGACCTTGCGGTAGAACGCGATCCAGGTGCCGTCCGGTGCGAACACCGGATTGCCCTCGTCGGCCGTGTCGGTCGTGATCTGGGTCTCCACGAGGTCATCGAGGCGCAGTGTCCAGATGTCCCGCGTGGCACCTGACGGCTGCCGGGCGAAGATGATCGTTCGGCCGTCCGGCGACCAGCTCGGGTTCCGGTCGGTCCCGTCGTCGAACGTGAGCTGCTGGGGGACTGGCTGTAGCTGGGCGACCGAGTCGACCGCGATGAGGTAGAGCTCGCGATCGCCGTCGCTGTCGCTCGTGAAGACGATGGACCCGCCGTCGGGCCCCCATGCAGGCATCCGGTCGTCATGCCCGGGGTCACCGGTCAACCGCACCCGCGGATCGGATCCGTCGCTCACCTCGGTGAAGAGATCGTGGTTCGCGGGGTCGTCTTCGTCGACGTTGCTGCTGAACACGATCTGCGACCCATCCGGCGACCAGCTCGGTCCACGGTCGTCCGCCGGGTTGCTGGTCAGCTGTCGCTGGTCGCTGCCGTCGCGATCCATGAGCCAGATATCGCCCCCGCGGGTGAAGGCGATCGTCGAACCGTCGGGCGACCAGCTGGGCAGGCGGTCATCCACGGCGTTGCGGGTCAGTCGATCGATATCGCCGTCCGCCGGATCGAGGTGGTAGATCTCGTCGTCGCCATCGCCATCGTTCTGGAACAGGATCCCGAACCCGATCGTCTCGCGCGACAACCCGAGCGCGGGCGTCGCCGGTGGCCGGGATGGAGGCGTGGTCGGCGGCGTGGACGGCTCCACGGACGGCTCGATCGATGCCTCCGTGGGCTCGGCCGAGGGGGACGCCGTCGCGCCCGACGCGCTCGCGGTCGGCGCGATACTGGGCGAGGGACCGGATGGGCTGGGCGAGGGGCCTGGCGAGACGACGGCGGCCAGCGCCGCGATGAGCACGATCCCGACGATCGCGATGGCGCCGAACAACGTCACGAGCGCGATCGGTGGCAGGTTACGGATCCCGCCGAGACCGGTCCCTGCGAGCGTGACCGGGGCGGGCGGGACCGGCGTGGCGACGGGCGCGGCACCGATCACGGGGCTGGCGGGCTCGCCCGCCGGGCTGGCCGTGGGTGGGACGACGGGCGGTGGTGGCTCGGCGGGCGGCCCATCAGCCGGCGCCTCCGGCTCTTCCGGCTCCACGTCGGCGGGTGGCGTGGCGGGCGGGGCGGCCGCAGCCCCGACCGCGGCCGGAGCCACGTCCTCGACAGCCTTCCCACGCGAATCGGCCCCTCCGACCACCCCAGCACCCGCAGCGGCACCCGCCCCAGCGAGCGCCGCGGCGACCCCGGCCGCGGCCGCAGGCCCGACGGCGGGCTCAGTGCCTCCCGCTGTCCCGGCGGCGGCCGCCGCGTCAGCACCGGCCGCCCCTCCGGCATCAGTCGCCGCCGCGCCGGCCGCGGCCGCACCCGCCGCACCGGCCGCGTCAGCCCCGGACGCTGCGGCAGGCGGCAGCGAACCCAGCTTGAACAGCACGCCATCGGGCGCCCGCATGTACAGGACGGGCGTGCCCCACTCGAGCGTGTCCGGGATCGCGAGCGCGACGCCCTTGCGTGCCTCGGCCAGTGACGCATCGACCGGGATCCCGCTCGCGACCGCCTCGTAGAAGGAGCGGCTGAACTCGATGGCCGCGATGTCGGTGATCTCGTACTGCATCGCCACCACGGCCGGGGTCCCACGCCGGACCAGCGTGGCCGCAGTGCTCGAGAAGACGTCGGTCTGGTCGCCGCGGCCGCTCTCGCAGGCGTTGAGGATGGCCAGCCGCAGCGGCTCGTGGTCGCCCAGCAGCCGGCCGAGATTCCTCGCCGACATGTACTGGGCCTTGCCGTCGTCGCCGGCGAAGACGACGAGGCCCTCGCCGCGATGCTCGTCGAATCCGCCGTGCCCGATGAAATGGAATACGTGCCACGGGCCCTTCCACAGCATCTGCTGCAGGTCGCGCCATGTTCCGCCGGTCGCCCACTCGAGGTCCACGAGGCCCTTGACCCGCAGGTCGGCGAGCGCGAGGTCCAGTCGCTGGCGCTCGCGATCGAGCTCGAGCTGCGGCATGTCGCTCGGGCTGATCGCGACACCGAGGATGCGCAGTGGCGGGGTGACCTCGAGGGGCGCCATCACCTGCGGCAACGGGATGTAGCGCACGAGCGGCGTCCCGGCCGACAGGGTGACGTAATCGCCCCGGCCGGCGTCGAAGAGGTACTCCCACGGCAATGCGGCGAGCGCCGGCGATTCGAACCGGAGCTTGATCCGGATGCCGGCGTCCTGGCGCTTCGCCTCGCTGCGGCTGGCCTCGTATCGGGCCAGGACGTCACCGCTGAACAGGGCCGTCCAGAGCTCCTGCCCGAAGGTCTGCACCGTCCGCGATTCGGGTGTCTCGATCCGGCGCCGTGTCCCGCCGGAGCGGAGCAGCGCGATCTGGAGCGCCTGGAGTCGGTTCTGGAGCGCCAGCCCGTCGAACGGCAGGCGCATCTGACCGCTGGCTTCCCCAGCGGGCGAATGCAGCACCCTCACGGCGTACGCGCCCGCCGTTCCTTCCGCGACTTCGATCTCGAAGTCGAGGTAGTCCACGGCTCACCCCCTGCGCGGGATTCCGCGCGTCGTAAGGCTACCGCGCAGATGCAAGCAAACAGCCGACACCCCGGTGCTATCGTGCGATCGATCCCGCGATGGCGACACGCACGTCGTGGGCCGCTGGATGCATCGGGGGAGGCCATGCCACTCGACCATCTCGTCTCCCGGGCCTTCGTGCTGCTCGTCGCGGCCGCGACGAGCGCCGACGCTCGGCGGCTCCTCGACACACCGGAGGCCGCGCGGGCGACCCATGTCATCGTCGCCCGGCAGGCCGAGGGTCGACCGTACTGGTATCTCTTCCCGCTCGGCGCCGTCCGCGCGATGCTCGAGACGAGCGATGCCGATCGGACGGTCGAGTCCGTGCTTGGCCTCCATGAATGGACGTCGACACCGACCGCCACGGCGACCGACGACCCCTCGACCGTCGCCGAGCGCGCCGTGGTCCTGGACGGCGATTGGGCCGTCGGGTTTCGTCGATCGCTCGCAGGTCGCCGAGACCTCCGGTGCGGAACCGCCGCCCGCCGCCGTCCCGCCGGCCGAGGTACCGCCACCCGCCGCCGTCCCGCCACCCGCCACCACCGACGGTGGGCCGGTCCGTCGCGGCGGGCATCGGGGCCCGAAGCCGCTGACGCCTGCCGACGGCGCGACCCGTGGCGGCCCTGCCGACGCCCCGAGCGCTCGGTCGAGGCGGAGTTCCCCGACACGGTCGCGGTCGAATCGGTCGAGTGGCTGCTGGTGTCGATCGTCGCGGGCCCGCCCGGTCCGCATGCGGTCGGTCTCGGTGCGGAGGTCAAGGCCGGCGAATTGATCGACATCCTCGTCCAGCCCCGCAAGGGGTTCACGATCGTCGATGAGGCGAAGGGCACGCTCGTGGTCCCGGACGCCGGACCGAGCATGCCCCTGCAATTCAAGCTCAAGGCGGTCGACGAGGGCGTCGGGCTCATCCGTGTGCTCGTGTTCCATCACGGCGAACCCCTCGGCATGATCGAGTTCACGCCCACCGTCACCGCTGCGGTCGCAAGTCGCGGCCGCGGCCGAACAGCCTCGAGCGTCGGCCGGAGCTCGATGGCGGCCCTGGGCACGGCCAGCCCGCAGCAGGCCGACCTGTCGATGTTCATCGAGGAGCGCGAGGTGGGCGGCGCACTGGAGTTCATCATCCGGCTGTCGGCGCCCGATCCGGCGCACGAGCTCAACCTTCGCCCGTTCGGTCCGTTCCGCCTCGAGGTCGATCCGACCGCCTTCTTCGAATTGTTCTTCAAGGAGATCGAGGACCTCCCGCTCGAGACCCCCGAGCAACGCGAGGTCGCCGAGCGCCGGCTCGCCGCCAAGGGCTCGTACCTCAGCGAGACGCTCCTGCCCGCCGAACTCCGCGAGACGCTCTGGACGCTCCGTGACCGGATCGGCTCGGTCGTGGTCCAGTCCGAGGAGCCGTGGATCCCCTGGGAGCTGTGCCGGCTCCTGGGCAAGGACGGCGAACAAGGTCGTCGAGGGGCCGTTCCTGTGCGAGGCGTTCTCGATGACCCGCTGGCTGCCGAGCTTCGGGTTCAAGCGACCCCTCCATCTCACCAACCTGGCGCTCATCGTCCCCGCCGATTCGGGGCTGCCGCTGGCCGGCGCCGAGCGCGACTTCGTGCTGTCGCTGGCCGCCACCGGACGCGTCGTGACCGCGATCGATCCGACCTTCGCGAAGGTGCAGGACGCGTTCGTGGCCGGCGTGTACGACGGGTGGCACTTCACCGGCCATGGCGTCGCCAAGAACGCCAACCCCGATCGCTCGGCGATCGTCCTCGCGGCGAACGAGGAGTTCACTCCCGAGGACGTCTCGGGGAGCGCCGTGAACGTCGGGATCCCGCATCCGGTCGTCTTCATCAATGCCTGCCAGGTCGGCCAGAGCGGGATGTCGCTGACCGGGATCGGCGGCTGGGCGCGACGGTTCGTGCAGGCCGGGGCCGGCGCCTTCATCGGGGCGTACTGGTCGGTGTACGACGAGCCCGCGTTCGGGTTCGCGAAGGAGGTCTACAGCCGGCTCCTGGAGGGGATGCCGATCGGCGACGCGGTGCGCGAGGCGCGTGCGGCGGTCCGTGCCGGTGGGGACCCGACCTGGATGGCGTACACGGTCTTCGCCGACCCGCTGGCCACCGTGGAGCCGTTGTCGGCCTGATCGCCGGATCCCGCGGTTACATGACGGTTTACGTCACGTATCCGGGTATAGTGTCGGGGTGCGAGCCAGCCGCCTGGTCAACCTGCTCCTGCTCCTGCAGTCACGTGGCGGCCTGACGGCGACCGAGCTCGCCCGCGAGCTCGAGGTGTCCGTCCGGACGATCCACCGCGACGTCGAGGAGCTCAGCGCGGCGGGCGTCCCGATCTATGCGGAGCGTGGCCCGCTCGGCGGCATCCGGCTCGTCGATGGGTACCGCACGCGACTCACCGGCATGACCGCCGAGGAGGCCGAGGCGCTGTTCCTGGCCGGGCTGCCGGGGCCCGCCGCGGAGCTCGGTCTCGGCACGGTCGTGGCGGCCGCACAGCTCAAGGTCATGGCGGCCCTGCCACCGGAGCTCCGCTCGCGGGCATCGCGGCTGGTGGAGCGCTTCCACCTCGATGCGACCGGCTGGTTCGCCCCCGACGAGCCGGTCCCCCACCTCGCCACCCTGTCCGCCGCGGTGTGGGATGGCCGGCTGATGGCGATCACCTACGACCGTTCGCCGGCGCCCGTCGAGCGGACGGTGCTGCCGCTCGGGCTGGTCCTGAAGGGCGGCGTCTGGTACGTGGTCGGCAGCACGGACGGCCAGTTCCGAACGTATCGGGCGTCACGGGTGCTCGCGGCGACCATGCTGGACGAGGAACCGAGCCGGCCGCCGGACTTCGATCTCGCGGCCTACTGGGAGGAGTCGAGCGCCGCGTACGAACGCGACAGTCCGACCATCGAGGTCGTGGTGCGCATCCCGGCGGACCGCGTCGGACGCCTGGCGACTGCCGTCGGCTCGCGGGCGGTCGACGCCGCCGAGCGGCTCGACGAGCCCGATCCCGACGGTTGGCTGCGGCTCCGGATGCGCATCGGCTGGCCCGACGAGGTGCCGGGCCAGCTGCTCAGCGTGGGCTCCGCGATGGAGGTGCTGGAGCCCGTGGAGCTCCGCGAGCGGGTCGCCGCAACGGCAGCCCGCGTGGTGGAGCGCTATCGGGTCAGCGGCGGCGTGGATGCCTGACGGGGCACGCCGTGGCCGGTCGTCGCGGGCTCGTCCCGAACCCGCTTCGACGGCGTCTCGGCGTGCACGACGAGGCGTCGGTGCCGGACCGCAGTCCGGATCTCACGTTCACGATCTGCCTGGTAGATCTGCGCGAGTAGGTTCATCTGTCTAGTCTGACCGACGTACCTGTCAGATCCCGTCATGTACCTGTCGCGACTGGCGATTTGTCGGCGAGAGACCGCGCAGAATCCGATCGGCCGCCATACCCCCCGAGAGCCTGGCGGCCGATGGTCTTGCTGCGTATTCGGTTGTTCTTCAGTTGTTCTTCAGTTGTCTTCGAAATCGGTCCGCCGTCCAGTCAGGATGCCGGCTCCGCCGCCGCCCGGCATCCCGCCGGAGGGTCGACGCGCCGCCGGACGATGGTCGTTGTGTCCGGCAGTCCGTATTCGTGTCGATCACAACGTAGGCCCGGCGGGTGCCACCGCCACTCGGCGTCCGTCGCGGATCCGGCATGGACAAGTGTCCATGCGCGCAGGCCGTTGCGAGGCGTGCGCACCTACCATGCGCCCATGACGAGACCCATGGGGGCGTCGATCGAAGGCGAGCTCGTCGGCCAGAGCCGACGGGAGCGCTTCAGCGCGGTCGAGCGGCGGCTCGGGCGGGTCACGAACGTGCTCGACGAGCTGATCAAGGTGCCGGGCTCGTCGACGCGCGTCGGGATCGATCCGCTGATCGGTCTCATCCCGTTCGTCGGCGACGCCGTGGCCGCGATCTTCGGCGGCTGGGTCATCGCGGAGGCGGCCCGTTTCGGCATCCCACGCATCGTCCTCGCGCGGATGGTCGTCAACCTGCTCGTGGACCTCGCGATCGGGGTGATCCCCTTCATCGGCGACATCTACGACTTCGTGTCGCATTCGAACACGCGCAACCTGGACCTGTTCCGCAGGCACGCGCTCGATCCGGAGGCGTCGACGCAGGGTCAGCAGGCCTTCTTCGCGGGCCTCGTGCTGATGGTGATCGGTGCGCTGTGGCTCCTCGCGACCGCGTTCGGCGCCGTGCTCAGCTGGCTTGGGACGACGATCGGGTGACCCGGCCCGGTCGCGGCCGGCCGGGGCGCCACCGTCCGCCGGCGGCCTCGCCTGCCGGCTCCGGCGTCAGCCCGCTGACGTGATCCGGGGCACCGTGGAGGTCGCGAGTCGATCCTCGAACCGCTGCGCGGCGAGATCCAGTCGATCGAGGTGCTCGGAAAGTCGCCGTCGCGCGTCCTCGGCGGCGGCATCGAGGCCCTCGAGCTCGAAGATCCGCCAATGGCGCAGGATCGGCAGCAGGACCTCGTCGCGATGGACGCGCAGGTCGTAGATGCCGGCCTTCGCGATCTGGGCCGCCTTGCGAACGAAGTTGGGGATCCCGGCACCGGGCATCTCGAAGGCGAGCACCTCGTCGACGATCGCGCGGACCGCCGCCGACGGCTGGATCTGCAGGGCGGCGCCGAGGATGTCGCGGTAGAAGACCATGTGCAGGTTCTCGTCGGCCGCGATCCTGACCATGATCTTGTCCGCGACCGGGTCGTCCGAATAGCGACCGGTGTTCCGATGTGAGATCCGCGTGGCGAGCTCCTGGAATGCGACGTACGCGAGGCCACGAAGGGTGCCCGGCGACGCGTGGTCGTAGCCCTGCTGGAGCTGCGCCATCCGGCCGCGCTCGATGAGGATCGGGTCGATGTTGCGTGTCACCGTCAGGTAGTCGCGCAGGACGATCGCGTGCCGACCCTCCTCGGCCGTCCAGCGGCCGACCCAGTTGATCCATGCCCCGTCGCCCTTGCCGAACATCCCGTGGATGAGCCGGTGGTACGAGGGCAGGTTGTCCTCGGTCAGCAGGCCGATCTCGAACGCCGTCTGCGCAACGCCGGTGAGACGCGGCTGGTCCGGGGTCCACGGATCCTTGTCGAAGTCCCGGCCGAGCCGGTACGGGATGTACTCGTGGGGGAACCATTCCTGGGCGACCCGGGCGTGGCGGTCGTACAGGCGACCGGCCTCGGGTTCGAGCTCCTGGAGCAGCGCGGCGTCGTTGGCAGTGGCCTCATCCGGGGCGAGCGTGTCGCCTGGATCGAGGCGGCGAGCGAGATCGGTCATGAAACTCCTGTTCGTTGGCGAGGCAAGCGTAGCCCGTGTGCGGTGATGCGGGCGTGGAACCGTTGCGGGCCTGCACGGAGATGCGCTGGTCCTCGACCGGGTAGGCTCTCCGCGATGTCCGCCACCGTCACGGGTCCGCGACGGGTCGTCGCCACCCGCTACGTCACGCCGCTGCGCGAGGGCGGGTCCCTGCCCGGACTCGTCGAGGGCGATGACGACGGGCTGTACGTGGTCAAGTTCCGCGGCGCCGGCCAGGGACCGCGCGCGCTCGTCGCCGAATGGCTGGCCGGGGAGCTGGCACGTGCCGTGGGGCTGCCCGTCCCCGAGCTCGTCGTGGTCGACATCGACCCGGGTCTCGGCGACGCCGAACCCGATGAGGAGCTGCAGGACCTCGTCCATCGCAGCGGCGGCCTGAACCTCGGGCTCGATTTCCTGCCCGGCGCACTCACCTTCAACCCGGCCGCGTCGCCGGTGGTCGATCCCCTGTTCGCCGCCGACCTGGTCTGGCTGGACGCGCTCGTCACGAACCCCGACCGGACCGTGGTGAACCCGAACCTGCTCGTGTGGCACGGTCGGACCTGGCTCATCGACCACGGCGCAGCGCTGTACGTCCATCACGCGTGGCGCGATCCCGACACGCACGCGCTCGGGCCGTTCGAGCGGATCCGCGACCACGTGCTGCTCCCGTTCGCGGGGTCCATCGAGGACGCCGACGCGCGACTTGCGCCGCGGCTCACGACCGGGCTGATCGACGGGCTGGTCGGCGCGATCCCCGCCGATTGGCTGCCCGACGATGCGCTCGCCGGCGATGCCGATGGGCAGCGAGCGGCCTACCGCCGCTATCTCGGACGCCGGCTGGCTGCGCCGCGCACGTTCGTGGAGGAGGCCGAGCGTGCCAGACGAGCCGCGTAGCCCGTACCAGTACGCGATCGTCCGCGTCGTGCCGCGCGTCGAGCGCGGGGAATGCCTCAACGTCGGGGTCGTGCTCCTCTGCCGCTCCCGGCGCTACCTCGGCGTCCGCATCGCACTCGATGAGGCCCGGCTGGCGGCACTCGCGCCCGACCTTGACCCGGCGGTCATCCGACCCCATCTCGACGCGATCGAGCGGATCGTCGCGGGCGATCCATCCGCCGGTCCCATCGCGAAGCTATCGATCGCCGAGCGGTTCCATTGGCTCGTCTCGCCGTCGAGCACGATGATCACGACGTCGCCCGTCCACACGGGCCTGTGCGAGGACCCCGCCGCGGAGCTGGAGCACCTGGTCGCGACGCTCGTCGCCTGACCGGGCCGGCGAGCAACGCCCGATCGGGGCGGCCGGTGGCGCGCTAGACGCTGACGGAGAGCGTCGGGCGCGTCGGACGTGTGACCGGCGTGTACGCCGCCCAGCCGTGGCGAGTCGTTCGACCCCGTCGACGAGCCGATCCGGCTCTGAGCCGTAGGCGATCCGGATGTGGTCGCGGAACCCGCCGTCGGGCGACGCGAGCGGGCCCGGGCGGACGACGACGCCCAACCCGGCCGCGAGGCGGCTGAACGCGACCGCGTCGGCGCCCGGCAGGCGGACCCACAACGACAGGCCGCCGCGCGGCTCCGTCCAGGTCCAGTCCGGGAGACGCTCGGCGAGCGCCGCGGTCAGGACCTCGCGGCGTTCCCGGCTCGCGCGGCGGCTCCGTTCGGCCACCTCGTCGAGTCGTTCGAAGATGCGCGCACCGATGGCCTGGGTGATGAGGCTCGAGGAATGGTCGGCCACGATCTTCCCGGCGACGAGTCGATCGATGTCCTCGCGCGAGGCCCGGACCCAGCCGACCCGCAGACCGCCCCACGCCAGCTTGCTGAGCGAACCGACGGTGATGACCCGGTCGCCCGGGTCGAATGCCGCGATCGGTGGAGGACTGTCGATCCCGATCGTCAGGTCGGGCGTCAGGTCCTCGACCACCTGGAACCCGTACTCGCCGGCCATCCGCGCCAGGTCGCGACGCCGAGCTTCGGGCATGATCGATCCGGTCGGGTTCTGGAACGTCGGGATGACGTACACCATCCGCACCGGCGCGCTCGAGGCGAGCAGCCCGACGACGTCGACTCGGCCGCCATCCGCGTCGACCGGGATGGGGATCAGGCGATTGCCGGTCGTGCGGAACGCGTCGATCGCCCCGATGTACGTCGGGTTCTCCATGATCACCGACGAGCCGGGGCCGCCGAGTTGCGAGCCGACCAGGTGGAGGGCCTGCTGCGCGCCGCTCGTGATGAGCACCTGGTCAGGCTCGGTCGGGACGCCGAGCCGGCGAAGATGCGCGGCGATCTGGACGCGGAGCGCCGGCAGCCCGAACGGGTCGTAGCCGCTGTCGAGCATCAGGGCCGGCAGATCCTCGCGGACCGCGATCGCCATCGCCTCGGCGACATGCGGCGCGGCCGGCAGGGCCCCGACCGTCAGCTCGATGGCGTCGTCGACGAGGGGTGTCAGGAGGCCGACGCTCGGCAGGTCCGATCCGGCCGACGGGACGACGATGGTGTCGGCACCGACGCTCTCGAGGGAGGTCAGGTACGGCTGCGAGAGCCCGGGCCGGCGGGCGGCGACTCGTGTCCCGCTGCCCTGCCGACTCTTCACGAGCCCCGACAGCCGCAGGCGGTCGTACGCGGCGACGATGGTCGTCCGGCTGAGGGCGAGAGCCCGGGCGAGCTCGCGCTCGGCCGGGAGTCTCGTGCCCGGAGGCAGGAGCCCGAGGTCGATCGCGCGAGCGAGGGCGGTCGCCAGCTGCTCGTTGAGCGGGTCCGCACCGTCGGCCCAGGCGCCGAGCATCTCCGCCAACGCATCCGCCGAGACCATCGACTGCCTTTTCAGTCCAATCATGCCAGATTGGCTATTGGATTGGTCCGTCATGCGGGTCAATATGAGACCACATCAATCCAATGTCAAGGCCATTCGGGTGACCGGTGGCTCGAAAGGAAGGCGAACGATGTCGGTCGACACGATCGTGGCCGTCCTGGCCGCGACCACCCTCTTCATCGGACCCCTCGTGGTCCTCGGGCTCGCGGCGCTGCGCCACGGCGCCGACAGCCGACCCGGGATCGGCGACGACGACCGTCGACCCTGGCTCGTACCCGGCGTCTGACGCGCGACCCGCAGGCCCTCCCCCGACGACCCCGGTCCAGCACCGGGGTCGTTCGGCGTCCGGAGCCGGACGCGCAGCGACGGGCTGGCGGGAGACGCGTCCCGGGTGACCGGATCGCAGCCCGAGGCGGGGCGGGAACCTCAGCCCTTGGCGGCGCGCAGCTCGGCCTTGTGCGCGCGCTTGCCGGCCTGGTATGCGGCCAGGGCCTCGGCCGAGTCCACGTCGCCGAGCGTCGGGTGGGTCGGCAGCACCTCGTCCATGCCCGGCGGTCGAACGTCGAGCCGCTTGGCGAGGATCGCGAGGATCGACTTCGCCTTCATCTCCCCGATGCCGGGCAGCCGCAGCAGCCGTCGCTCGAGGTCCTTGCCGTCCGCGGCCTCGGTCCAGATCCGCGCCGCGTCGCCGTCGTAGTCGGCGGCGATCGCCGCACACAGCTGCTGGACCTTGCCGGCCATGGAGCCCGGGAAGCGATGGAGGGCCGGCCGTTCGCGGAAGGCCGCGTCGAGCGCGGCCGGGTCCATGGCGGCGATGCGCTTCGCATCGAGGTGGCCGATCCGGCGCTGCAGCTCCAGCGGACCGCTGAACGCCTTCTGCACCGTCACCTGCTGGTCGAGGGCGAACCCGATGAGCAGCGCGAGCGGTTCGGCGACGAGGAGTCGGTCCGCCTCGTCATCGCCGGTGAACGGGAGTCGATCGATGGTCGTCATGGCGGGCATGGTACGCGGCACGTCCGCGGGAGTCAGCGCCCGGCGTCGTCACCGGCTGCGGCGGGCTCATCGAATCCGCGGATGGCCAGCGGCCGCAGCAACGGCACGCCGACGAACCGGCCGTCGGCGGCGGCGCCAGGGACGTGGACATCGGCCTCGCGGGCCACCGGGACCTGCATGATCGGGCCTATTCGATGACGATGCGGACGCTGTCGCCGGCACCCTCGTCGACGGTCAGGATCGCCCCGGTGACACCGGCCTCGACGGCCTCGCGGACGCGCTCGGCGGTCGCGTCCGAGAGCCCCGGAACGCGACGCAGGGCTGCACGGCCCAGGGCCAGCGGCACGCGCAGGTTCACGACCTTGCGTCCGGCTTCGGTCACCTCGATGCGGATGGCCCGACCGGGTCCGCCACCGGGAGATGTGGCGGACCTGCCGGCCGGGGCGGGATCGACGGGACCGGTATCGCTCGTGTCGAGCGCGTCGAGGATCGGGGCGGCGTCCTCGGCCGTGAGGCTGCCATCGGCGACCATGCGGAGCACGCGCTCCAGGGCGTCGTCAGCCATCGAGCGCCTCCAGTCGGCGACCGGCCTCGACGACATCGATCTCGCCGTGCTCGAGCGCGCGCAGGATCGTGAGTCGCGCATCCTCGTCCGGGTCGACCGACGACCCGACAGGCCGGCGCGGCGTGGCGGGCGTCTCGTCCGGCTGCGCCGACGCGGTCGCATCGGAGGGTGCGTCCGCCGGATCCGGTGCGGCCGACGTGTCGACGTCCGGCAATGCGGTCGCGCGGACGAGGCGCAGGTCCCCGGACATGCTGCGGAACGAGATCGTCGGTCCGCCGGCGCCGGTCACCAGCACGCGCTGGCCGGCCGCCCCCTCGGTGCGCGCCGGCACGTCCGCGTGGATGTCGCCGACCACGGTCCCGCCCTCGAGTCGGATGTCGTTCGCGGGCGCAAGGAGCGCGTCGCCGCTGACGGTCTCGAGGTTGAACGGCCCCGGCCCATCCAGCCGACCGGCGACCCGAACGTCGCCCGAGGTCGTCGTCGCGCGCAGGCTCGTGATGGTCGCGGCGCGGACCGACAGGTCGCCCGACACCGTCCGCGCGGTCAGCGCCAGGGTCGCGATGGCCGTGACATCGATGTCACCCGAGACGCCCTCCGCCGAGATCGTCCCGCCGGCACCGGTCAGGCGGATGTCGCCCGAGGCCGTCCGGTAGCGCTGCTCGCCGATGAGGCCGTTGGCCTGGATGTCGCCGCTCGCTCCCTCCAGGACGAGGGTCGCGCGGGCCGGGACTTCGACGACGAGGTCGACCGTCCGGATGCCGCCGCTCCGCCCGAACGGCAGGTCGACCCGGCCGCGCGCCTGGACCGTCAACCGGCCGTCGGCGGCGTCGACGTCGAACGTGTCGAGGGGTCGCCCGTCCATCGACCGGATCCGCACGGTGTCACCCGGGATGCCGATGAGACGCGTGTCGCCGCTGCGCACGCGCAGGACACAGGTACCGCCTGCGCCGATCACGTGCTCGATGCTGGTGGGGTGGGCTGCCGTGGTCATCTCGTGTCCTTTCCCATGGCGCGGATGGCCGTCGCGGCGTCCTCCGCGGTGATCTCGTGGCGGGCCACGCGTTCGAGGATCAGCGCCCGGGTGTCGGTCGGGATGGCGACCACCAGGGTCGGGTCGTCGCCGGGTTCCTCGAGGGCATCCCCGTCGCGCGGCCCGAAGCCGAGCGCACGAACCAGTGCCTCGACGCGTCCGCGGACGGTGGGATAGCTGATCCCGAGCTCGCGCTCCATCTCGCGCAGGTTGCCGCGCGAGCGCAGGAAGCTCTCCAGGAGCGTCAGCTGGTCGCGGCTCAGGCGCCCGAAGCGTCCGACGCTGAACTCGCCTTCGAGCGTGGTCCCGCAGCCTGGCGCAATGCAGCCGCGTGACCGCGAGTTCGTTGGCACAGACGGGACAGGTGGCGATCACATCGTGTGGCATGGACGTATTTATAGCAACGCATCTTTCCTTTTGTCAATGTCTAGATGCATTTCGTTGTCGTCAGCGACCGTGGGCATGGACATCTGACGATGTCACGGACGGCCGCGAGACCATTCCACCCGCCATCCGTCTGGGCGGATGCTGCGCGGAGCCGTTCGCTGGACCACACGTCCCGCCGGCGGCCCGCGCCACTCCGAGGAGCCCCCGATGACCTGCCCCACCGGTCACCTCGTCCAGACGGCCGACGATGACGTCGATCGGGCCCGTTCGGCGGCGACGCGGGGACTGCCGGGAGGGACCGGCGTGATCGCGCCACCGCCCCGCCCCGCGGGCTACCATCCGGTCATCGATCCGCGCACCGTCACGCCTGGGGATCCGATGCCCGCGCTCGACCGTGTCCCGGCCATGTCCGCGACGCCCGGTGTCGCGCGGCTGGGCGCCGCCGGCCGGGCCGCGAAGCTCCTGCCACCCACCGATCCGCACGGCACCCTCCGGCGCACCGACCTCGAGCGACGCCTCGGCGCGGGCCTGGAGCGCCGACTGTCGGTCGTCATCGCCGGCGCCGGTTTCGGCAAGTCGACCCTCGCGGCACAGGTCGCGCGAGCGGCACAGGCCGCGGGACGGGTCCCCACCGCGTGGTACACCCTCGATGCCACGGACCGCCATCTCGGCACGCTCACGGCCGGTCTCGCGGCGGCCCTGCGTCGCCACCTCGCAGACCTTCCGCTCGAGCTCACCCGCGCGGTCGAGGGCTCGATCGAGGCGACCGGCGAGACCGAGGCGCTCGAGCGCGCCCAGGCGGCGGCCGCCCTCATCGCCGACGCATTGCAGGAGCGGATCGACGGCGATCTCGTCCTCGTGCTCGACGACCTGCACGTGCTCGACGGCGCGCCCCAGGCATGGCGTTTCGTCGAGAGCCTGGTGCGCCTCGCGCCCGCCGAACTGCACCTCCTGATCACCTCCCGGACCGAGCTGCCCTTCGGGGTGGAGCGGCTGCGCGGCCAGGGCCAGGTCCTCGACCTCGGCGGCCCGGCCCTCTCGTTCAGCGCCGACGAGATCGCGGCGATCGTGGACACGGTGCTGGCCGACGAGGGACTCCCGGCCGAGACCCGGACCGACGTCGCCGCGCGGATCCACGACGCGACCGGTGGCTGGCCGGCGGCCGTGCGACTCGCGCTCGAGGCCTATCGGGGCGCTCCCGTCGAGCGGCGAGCGGTCGCGCTCGAGCGCCTGCAGCATCCCGACGGGCCGCTGTTCGCCTACCTCGCCGAGGAGGTCGTCTCGCGCGCGTCGGTCGCGACCCGCGACCTCATCGCCCGTGCCGTGCACTTCGATCGGTTCTCGGCGCCGCTGCTCGTCGCGGTCGGCAGCCCGGATGCCGAGCACATCCTCGGCGTCCTTGCGCGCCGCGCCCTGTTCCTGCAGACCCACCCCGAGGGTGAGGGCTGGTTCGCGCTGCACGGGCTCGTGCGCGAGTTCACCCTGAGCCGGCTGGCGCTCCCGGCCGACGAGATCCGGGCCATCCAGGCGCGCGCCGCCGCGTGGTACGAGGCGGAGGGCCTGCTCGAGGCGGCACTCGATGCCTGGATCGCCGCGGACGATCCCGCGGCGCTCGCGCGATTCCTGTCGACCCACGGGCCGACGCTGACGATCGGCGGCGCGACGCGCAAGGTCATCGAGGCGACCGCGCTCGTCGCGCCCGAGGCCCGCTCCGCCCGGCTGGAACGCGCGTGCGGCGAGGCGCACCTCGTGCGCGGTGAATGGCGCGAGGCGTATGCCGCCTTCGATCGCGCCGCCGACAAGCGTGGCCATCTCGATCCCGCGACCGCATGGCGGATGGGTCTCGTCCACGGCCTGCGCGGCGCCTACAGCGAAGCACTCGAGATCTACGGTGCGGCCGTCGTCGACGGGCTGGCTCCGGCCGACGAGGCGATGCTCGATGCGTGGACCGCCTCGGCCCACTACCACCGCGGCGACCTTGCCGCGAGCCGCGATGCCGCGATCCGTGCCCTCGCCACGGCCGAGGCGTGCGGCGACGAGCGCGCCCTCGCGGCGGCCCACACCGCGCGCGGGATGAGCCACGACCTCGATCACGAGCCCGTCCTGGCGGCCGCCGAGTTCGCCCTCGCCCTGGCCGCCGCCGAGCGCGCCGGGGATGCCCTCCAGATCGTGCGGATCCGCAACGCCCGCGGCATCCTCGAGCTCGAGGCAGGGCGCTTCGCCGCCGCGCTCGACGTCCTCGATGCCGCCGTCCGCATGGCCGAGACCGTCGGCTTCGCCGCGTTCCACGCGCGGGCCCTCGTCAACCGCGGCCGCGCCAAGCAGGGGATCGGCCGGTTCGAGGAGGCGCTCGCGGACTTCACCGCGGCACGCGACATCTACGAGCGGATCGCGTCGCCATCGGTCGCCTACGCCCTCACCCGGGAGGGCGCCCTCCACGTGATGCGCGGCGACACGTTCCTCGGACGGGTCGCGTTCGAACGGGCCATCCAGGCCGCCGCCGACGCGGCCGACCACCACGCACTCGCACCGGCCTGCATGGGCCTTGCGGGCGCGATCGCGCTCGACGACCCGGACGAGGCGCGCCGGCTCGTGACCCGGGCGCTCGACCTCGGGCGCGAACTCGACCCGGTGGACCTCCGGATCGGTGCCGCGCGGGTGGCCCTCGCCCTGGGCGATCGCGGCGCGGCGCGTGGCGCACGCGGCCGAGGTCGTCGCCACGGCCGGAACCCGACGCGACGATCCGGGGCTGGCGGCGGGGCTCGAGCTGCAGGCCCTGGCCTCCGACGATCGCGCCGAGGCGCGCCGGCTGGTCGATTCCGCCACGGCGATCTGGGAGCGCGTGCCCGCCCCGTACGGCGTCGCGCGCAACCGGCTCGTGTTCGCCCAGGTCGTCGGTGGCGCCGAGGGGCGGGCGGCGGCGGTCGACGCGGAGGCCCGCTTCCGCGCCCTCGGTGCCCGTGGCCGGGCCTCGAGGCTGCCGCCCTCGTCGACGACCTGGACCGGGCCGCCCGCCCGCCGCTGTCGATCGAGTCGCTCGGACGGTTCCGCGTGACGCGCGACGGCGAGGTCGTGCCGGCGACCGCATGGCAGTCGAAGAAGGCCCGCGACCTGCTCAAGATCCTCGTGGCGCGCCGCGGCCGGCCGACCACCCGCGAGACGTTCTTCGAGCTGCTCTGGCCGGACGAGGATCCCGAGCCGCTGGGCAATCGCCTGTCGGTGGCCCTCGCGACCGTGCGCTCCGTCCTGGATCCGGAGCGACGCCATCCCGCTGACCACTTCGTCGTTGCCGACAAGAGCTCGCTGGCACTCGATCTCGACCACGTGGACCTCGACATCGCCCGATTCCTCGACGGCGCGGCCGCCGCGTCGCGGTCCAGCCGCAGCGGGGATCCGGCGAGCGCGAGCCTGGAGCTCGAGGCGGCCGAGGCGCTCTACGGCGGCGACTTCCTCGAGGAGGATCCGTACGAGGACTGGGCCGTCACCATGCGCGAGGAGGCGCAGGCGACGTACATCAGCATCGCCCGCTCGCTGGCCACCGCAGCAGCCGCGACCGGTGACGCCGACAGCGCCACGCGGTATTACCTGCGGATCCTGGAGCGCGACCCGTTCGACGAAGGTGCCCACCTTGGCCTCGTCGAGGCCCTCCGCCTCGCGGGTCGGCATGGCGAGGCGCGCCGGCGCTACGGCTTCTACGCGGCGCGGATGGAGGAGATCGCGGTCGAGGCGGCGCCGTATCCGAGCGCGCTCGCGGCCCCCCGGGTCGGCAACGAGCATGGCCGCCGCCCGCGCCTGACCCTCGTCATCCGTCGAGGCGGCACGAGGCCGTTCGGCCGGTCGGGTTCTCCACGGAGGTCCGCTGGCGCGCGCGACCGCGTCCGGCCAGGATGTGGGCATCGCCGGTCACACGAGCGGCGATCGCGAACCCGGAAGGAGATCGATATGGCCTCGACCCAGACGCTCCGGGTGGATGCCTACGGGCTCCTCCCGTCGTTCCTCATCGTGCTGCTGCTCATCCTGGCGATGCTCGGCGTGGTCGCCCACGCCGCGGCCCTGTAACGAGCTCGGGACGAACCATGGCCCCGGCCCGGGCGGGGTCCGCCCGGTCCGGGGCCTCCGTGTGTCCAGTTGGCTGCCGGCGGTGCCGGATCAGCCGCCGGCGCGGAAGGTCGACGCGGTCATCGACAGCTTGCCGATCAACGACCGCCAGTACTTGCTCGCTCGCGGCGGATCGAGGTGGGCGCGGTAGCCCGCGGTCCGGACCGAGTCGAACTTGAAGTCGCGTGCGCCGCTCGCCTCGGGATGGCTCATCAGGATGGAGTCCATCGTGCGGTTCGAGCGGAACAGCGCGCGGATGGTGTACGACGCGCTCTCGATGGCATGGGCGAAGACGGCCCTGGCACCGGCACGCAGGAAGCCCGCGCCGTAGTTGTCGACGCGCTTTTTCGCGGTCGTCTTCGTCGGGTTGGCCGCACCCCACTCGGAGTTGCCGGAGGCGTAGCACAGCCGGTTGAGGATGACCACCGCGTTCTTGGCGAAGTCGATGTCGCGGGCGATGTAGTACTCGCCCCAATACTTCGTGTTGTAGTTCCCGCTGCCCGACCGCGCGTTGAGGCCGAGGCCGTCCTTCGTCAGTTTCTGGAAGGAGCCGTACGGGCTCGGGTAGCCGTTGCCGTGGCCGAGGTAGATGAACAGGTTCGCGCCCTGGGCGGCGGCCTTCACCTTGGACCACGTGGCGTTCGGGCTGTAGATCTCGGTGACGCTGGCACCGTACGAGCGGGCCTGCGAGGCGTACTTCTTGGCGCTGTAGATGTACTTGCTCGTGCTCGAGCCGACGGGGCCGACGACGATGACGACCTTCAGGCTGGCGGCTGCGACCGGGGCCGGGTGCGCCACTGTCCCGAGGCCGACGGCCAGTGCCGCGGCGAGGGCGAGAACGGTCAGACGACGAGACCGCTTGGAGGACGCCCGCTGGGCGCCGTGCTCTTGGACTGGCAAGACTCTTGCCTCCTCTCTGCCGGAACACCGCGCATGGGGCACGGTGACGGTGCGTTGTGCCGCGGGCGACAGGAGGTGGCGTGGGCGTGCTTGATGGGCGACCGGATCCCGGGTGAGCGGGGTCGGGGGGCGGGGCGGACCGGGTGAGCCGGTCTGCTGCCGTCGAGTGGTCGACACTCGACGATGGACAGGTTTCCTGCCGTGGGGGCGGCGTTCTTCTGTTTATGCCTGTCTGTCGAATGCCTGGCCTGGGGGCTGGACCAGAGTATGCCAGCCATGGGAAGCCCCCGTCCGCCCCCGTTGGTACGGGTCAGGCCCGGACATCGGGCCAGCCCGTGTGGGCCCGGGTGGGGTCCGGTCCTGTCCGGATGGCGGACGGCACCCGCGTGGCCGATCGGGAGCCGCGGCGGATCGCCGGGCGCGAGGGCCCGTGGCCTGCTCGTCGCCCGTCCGGCCCGATCTGGGCTATGCTCGCGTCGCCCACGCCGGGTACGCACGCGCGTCCCGAGCGCCTGAGCCACCGTCGCGCTCCCGCCCCGCGCCCGCGTCGGGATCGGGATCCACGCAGGAGCAACGCTTGACCTTCGATACGCTCGGCCTGTCGGCCGACCTCCTCAAGACCGTCGCCGAGGAGGGCTATACCACCCCCACGCCGGTCCAGGCAGCCGCCATCCCCATCGTCCTGGAAGGCCGCGACGTCCTCGCCGCCGCGCAGACCGGCACCGGCAAGACGGCGGCCTTCACGCTGCCGATCCTCGACCGGCTGCGCCAGCACGCCAACACGTCGTTCTCGCCCGCCCGACACCCGGTCCGCTCGCTCATCCTGGTGCCGACCCGTGAGCTCGCGATGCAGGTCGACGAATCCGTGCGGACGTACGGCCGGACCGTGCCCCTCCGCTCGACGGTGGTCTACGGCGGCATCCCGATGGACCCGCAGATCAAGGCGCTCCGCGGCGGCGTCGAGATCCTCGTCGCGACGCCGGGCCGGCTGCTCGACCTCGTCGGCCAGAAGGTCGCCAACCTGAGCCAGGTCGAGATCCTGGTCCTCGACGAGGCCGATCGCATGCTGGACATGGGCTTCCTGCCGGATATCCAGCGGATCATCGAGCTGCTGCCGAAGCGCCGCCAGAACCTCATGTTCTCGGCGACGTTCTCCGACGACATCCGCCGCCTGTCGGGCACGATCCTGCGGGACCCGGCGACGGTCGAGGTGGCGCCGCGCAACCAGGCCGCGGAGATGGTCAAGCAGCTCGTCTACCCGGTCGATCGGGACCGCAAGGAGGCCCTGCTTGCCCACCTCATCCGCAAGGACGACCTGCGCCAGATCCTCGTGTTCACCCGCACCAAGCTCGCGGCGTCACGCCTGGCGACCCGTCTCGACCGCGAGGGGCTCGACGCCGTCGCGATCCACTCCGATCGATCGCAGCCGGAGCGGACGCGCGCGCTCGAGGGCTTCAAGAGCGGCGACATCCGGGTCCTCGTGGCGACCGATGTCGCGGCGCGTGGCCTGGACATCGAGGACCTGCCGCTCGTCGTGAACTTCGAGCTGCCGTGGAACCCGCAGGACTACATCCATCGGATCGGCCGCACCGGCCGCGCCGGCGCATCCGGCGAGGCCATCTCGCTCGTCTGCATCGACGAGGTCGACCTGCTGCGGGGCGTCCAGCGCATGCTCAAGCGGGCCATCCCGTGGACGGTCGAGGAAGGCTTCGTGCCCGACCGCAACACCGAGCCACGGCCACTCGGGATGCGTGCGGGACACGCGCGGGTCACCGCCGATCACCACGCGCATCGCAAGCCCGTCCGACGGCGGACCGGTGCCGGTGCCGCGGGCGGCAGTCGAGGGCGCTAGCCCCTCAGTTCAGGCCGACGCGACCTCGAGGCCGTCCATCACGGCGCCCGGGAAGAAGAAGCCGAGCATGATGTCGGCGGTCACGCGTTCCACGCCGTAGCGGTTCACCAGGGCGTGGTGGCCGAGCGCCGTGCCGAACGTCGGATCGGCGAGCATCGACAGGCGGACATCGCGCAGGACCACGAACTCACCGCTCGGGCGCGTGAGGGCGCGACCGGGATCGAAACCGGGCAGGGTCGGCAGTTCGCCCTCGATGATGTAGGGCCCGACCTCGAGGCGGATCGCGTGCCACGAGGCGTGGACGGCGACCGTCAGGTCCTCGTCGGCGACCGCGACGAGCACGTCGTCGATCGGCATGGACAGCTCGCCCGCCGGCCGTGGCGTCGCGACCGACAGGTCACGCCAGGTGGCGCGCTCGAGGTCGAGGGTCGGTTCGTGCTCGAGGGTCTCGCGCAGGTGGCCTGGGCGCGCGAGGAGGCCGCTGGCCACTCCACCGCTCGTGTAGGCATCGACGTGGATCGTCATCGCTTCCCCGGACTGGCCTTCAGGGTCGCGCGTCGCGGACCGCCCGTCCAGACCCGTGAGTACCGGGCCGCCGCGGCCGTTCGTCCGTCGTGCACGCTCCGGTGGTGCGTCCAGGCACCGGCCGGGTCTCAGCGCCGATCGACGCAGGCGCACCCGTCCGGGGCGCGTAGCGCGATCTTGAGGAGAGCCCGGGCGACGATCCCCGGATCCGTGCGGCTCTGGTTCGTGAGCACGGCGATGGCGACCCGTTCCCGCGGGAGCCACCGAGCGACCGAGCGGAACCCCAGCAGGCGACCGGAATGGCCGATGCTCGGTCGACCGCTGATCTCGGTGAGCTGCACACCCAGGCCGTACGGCACGGTGGGGTGGTATCGCTGCGTGCGGGTCACGTCCCCGAGCATCGCCGCCAGCGTGTCGGCGCGCAGCACGCCGCCGCCGAACAGTGCCCGCGCCCAGCGGGCCACGTCGCCCGAGCTCGCCGCGATGCCGCCTGCGGCGGCTGACGCCGTCACGACCGAGGAGAACGGGACCATCGACGACCCATCCGACAGGTCGATCGGCCGGTCCTTGGCATCCCCCGATTCGAACCGATAGCCATGGGCCACGGGGCCGCCCGGCTGCTCGGTCGGCTGGTACCAGGTCCGCCGGAGGCCGAGCGGCTCGAAGAATTGATCGCGCAGCAGGTCGTCGAGGTCGGCGCGACCGACCTTCTCGGCCAGGAGGCCCAGGACGAGGTAGTTGGTGTTGGAGTAGTGCCAGCCGCGCGCCGGGCTTGAAGTACGGCTTGCCGACGTAGCGCAGGGCGGCCGCCTCGTCCCAGCGCCGCTCGGGTGCGGTCAGCAGGGCCTTGTCGATCTTGGGGTGGAAGAAGAAGTCATGCAGGCCGCTCGTGTGGTCGAGCAGCTGGCGGACCGTGATCCGGGGATCCAGCTTCATTTCCGGGAGGTACGTGGCGACCGTCGCGTCGAGGGACAGGTCGCCCTCCTGGGCGAGGTCCAGGATGAGGGCCGCGGTGAACGTCTTCGTGACGCTCGCGAGCGAGAACGCGGTCTCCGGGACGACCGGCGTCTTCGTCGCGACGTCGGCGAGGCCGCTCGTGCCGGCCCACGATGTGCCGTCCGGGAACAGGATCGTGACCGACAACCCGGGGATCCCGTACTTCTCGCGGATCCCGTCGAGCCGGCGCTGCAACGCGAGCCGCGTGGCGGCGGTCGCGCTGGGTCCGCGGACGATCGGCTGGCGGATCGTGACCGGCAGGTCGACCGCGACAGGCGCCGGCGGGTCCGCGGTCGGCGCCTCGGAGGCCGCCGATGCCGCGGCAGGGACGGCCGCCTGCCCGGTCGCCGACAGTGCGGCCGCGGGGTTCGGGCTCGGGCGCGGTGACCCTGCCGCGTCCGAGCTGCCCTCCGCCGAACGTGCCGGGTCGACGGTCACCGAACTGGCGGTGGCGAGGGCGGCGAGCAACAGGATCGGGAGCGCCCGGCGGGCGGCCGCCCGGCGCGGCTGGGACGATGCCATGCCCGCGCACGATAGCGCTCCGTCGTCACAGGTACCATCCCCGGGTGCCAACCCACCTGACCGCCGCGGCGTTGCTCCGCGAGGTCGGCCTCATGGCCGACGGACCCCTGCCCTGGGGTCGACCCCTCCCGACGCGCCGGCCGGGCGTGTTCATCGTCGAACTGCCGGCACCGCTGCCGACCGCACCGATCGAGCTGACGCGGGTCGGGAAATGGCTGGAGCGGGTCCCGAGCCTGGCGCTCGACGGCGCGCACCCGTCCTCTCGTGCACTCGCGGCACGGCTCGCCTCGTTCTGGCTCCCGTCGCAGACCGTCCTCTACATCGGTGCGAGCGCGTCGACCCTCAGCGGACGGGTCGCGGCGATGGAGGGGACCGTCCTGGGTGACCGGCGGCCGCATTCGGGCGGGCACTGGCTGCACGTGCTGCGGGTGCTGCCGTCGACGCGCCTGTGGTGGACCGCGACCGATGCCACCGAGGAATACGAGGATGCGCTGCTGACGGCGTTCGCTGCCGCGGTCCCCGCGGCGGAGCGGGCGGCGTTGCCCGACACCGCCGTCGTGCTGCCGTTCGCCAACCTGCGCTCCACGACCGAGCGCCGCGCGAGCGGCATCACCGGTTCGTTGTTGCCGGATACCGCGGAACCTCCCCCGCCGCCGACACGCGTCACCGTCCTGCCCGACGGGGACGCCGAGGGTGCCCGTGGCGAACCGCCGGAGCGGCGACCCCGGGCCGCGCCGAAACGGGCGACGAGTGCGGCCGGCACAGGCACGCCGTCGCCGCGCCCGCCTGCCGGGGTCCAGCCGGGCCGACCGGCGGTCGCCGGCGAGACGGCCACGCTGACCGCCGATGGGGCCGCGCGGATGCAGACCGAGCTCGACGAGCTGATCCGGGTCAAGCGACCCGAGGTGATCGCGCGGATCCGCGCCGCGAAGGAGCTCGGCGACCTGAAGGAGAACGCCGACTACACGTCGGCTCGCGAGGAGCAGTCGTTCCTGGAGGGCCGGATCCAGTCCCTCGAGGCCCAGCTGCGCGCCGCGGTGATCGCCGTCGCCCCGAGCGCGGGCAGCGGCGCCGATCTCGGGTCCCGCCTCACCGTGGAGGTGGACGGGATGACCGACACCTACACGCTGGTGGGCACGGCCGAGGCCGATCCGAGCGCGGGCCGGCTGTCGGTGGCGTCACCCGTGGGGCGCGCGCTCGTCGGGGCGCGGGCCGGCAGCGTGGTCGAGGTCAAGACGCCGCGCGGCGGCGTCACGTATCGGGTGATCGACGTCGAATGAGGGCGCCGTCGCCCAGGGCCCGCCCGGCGCTCGGCGAGGGGCTGCCCGCCCGACGGCCTAGGTCTTCGGCGCCTCGACGAGCTTGTGCTCGACGGCATACAGCGCCGCCTGCGTCCTCGACGCCAGCCCGAGCTTGCCCAGGATGTTCGAGACGTACGTCCGCGCGGTGCGCTCCGTGATGAACAGGGTCGAGCCGATCTCCTTGTTGCTCATGCCCTGGCCGAGCAGGCTCAGGACATCGCGCTCGCGATCGGTCAGCGGCTCGGCCAGCTCGTCGTCCGGCGACTTCTTGGCACGCATCCGCTGGGCCAGCAGCCGCGCGACCGCGGGATCCAGGTGCACCTCGCCCGCGTACGCGGCGCGCACCGCGGCGGCGACCTCTTCGGCCTCGGCATCCTTGAGGACGTAGCCCGACGCGCCCGCCTCGAGGGCGGCCGTGACCTTCTCCTCCTCGATGAACGAGGTCATGGTCACGATCTCGGTCTCGGCGCGCTCCGCCTTGATCCGGCCGATCGCGGTGATCCCGTCCATCGTCGGCATCAGCAGGTCCATGAGGACGACATCGGGCTCGAGCCGGCGGGCCATCGCCACGCCCTCCGAGCCGTCGGCGGCCTCGCCGACCACCTCGATGTCGGGCTGGAGGTCGAAGAAGACCTTGAGGCCCTGCCGGACGACCGCGTGGTCGTCCACGATGAGCACGCGGATGCGGGTGGTGTCGTTCACGTGGACTCCTGACGCAGCGGCGCCGAGGGCGGGGTCTGCGATGGATGCCGGGTCCGCACCGGACGGCGGGTCCTGGGCGGGGGCTGTCGCGGAGTCTAGCAAAGGACCGTCTCCCATCAGGCTCATGGTTCGGTTCGGTGGCTCGTCGCCAGGATCGCGGCGATGAGCTCGGCCGGTCGAAAGGTCTTGCGCACGAAGGCATCGGCCCCGCTCGCGAGCGCCGCGCGCTCGGGGGTGTCCGTCCAGCTCATGGCCAGGATGCGGACGTCGGGGAGCGATGCACGGATCCGGGTGACGAGGTCGTCACCGTCGTCCTCATCGGGCATGCGTGGATCGACGACGACCACGTCGGGCTCTGACGACATGGCGAGGTCGAGCGCCGCACCGGCGTCTCCGGCACTGCCGACGACCGTCAGACGGCCGCCGATCGCAAGGAGCCCGGTGAGACTCTCGCGGACCCGATCGTCGGCATCCACGACGAGCACGCGAAGCGGCTCGGCAGACGACGACACAGGGTCGGGCATGCATTCGATGGTGGGGCCGCGCCCGATCGGCGGGAACGGACCTTCGCCGGGTCGTTGTCGGCGGAACGATGCAGGCGGGCTACGTCATCCGTCGCGGATCGAGACCGGCTCGACTGGCGCGTCGGGCAGCTCGGACGCACCCGCCGACGCCGACGCGGCGGCCGCAGCGGTCGCCCGGGCCGCGGCGATCGCGGCCGCGGCCAGCTCGACCTCGATGCGGGTCCCGCGCCCGGGCTGGCTGTCGCAGTGCAGCGTCGCGCCAAGGCGGTCGGCCCGTGCGCGCATCCCGGCGATGCCGAGATGGCCGTCCGGGACCGCCTCGGGGTCGAAGCCCTTGCCGTCATCCTCGATCCGCAGTGTCACGCCGTCGCCGCGCTGGCGCAGCTCGAGCCGGACCTGGCGAGCCGCCGCGTGCTTCACGACGTTGTGCAGGGCCTCCTGCGCGATCCGGTAGAGCCCCTCCTCCACCTCGAGCGGCAACCGGCCGTCGACATCGCTCTCGACGACGACGGGCAACCCGATGCGGCCCTGCAGCGCCGCGGTGTGGGTCTTGAGCGCGCGGACGAGGCCGTCCTGCTCGAGATTGCCGGGGCGGAGCTCGAAGATGAGCGCGCGCATCTCGGCCAGCGCCTCGCGCTGCAGCTCGCGGAGCTGCCCGAGCTGGACCCGGGCGGCGTCGGCGTCGCGATCGAGCAGGAGCTCCACCGAGCGCGAGACGAGGGTCATCGAGAACAGCGCCTGGGTGACCGAGTCGTGCAGCTCGCGCGCGAGATGGGCACGTTCCTCGCCGGCCGCGAGCTCGCCGGCCTGGCGACGCAGCTCTCGCTCGAGACCGACCTGGACGCTGACGTCGCGGGTGGCGCCCTGGATCCCCACGAACCGATCCTCGGCGACGAGCCCGATCGCGCGGACATCGACCGGGGTCAGGCGGCCATCGAGGCCGCGCAGCACGAGGCTGGCCTGCGATTCGAGCGCAGGGTCGGCGTTGAGCGCGGCCCATCGCTCCGCGGCGAGCGGCAGGGTCTTGGCGTCGATGACGGTGCTGAAGTGCTGCCCGATCAGGTCCTCGGCGCGCAGCCCGGTCAGCCGCTCGATCGCCGCGGACATGAACGTGAAGTTGCCGTCGGCGTCCGTCGCGAAGATGGCATCCGGCGATTTCTCGATGAGGAAGCGATAGCGCTCCTCCGATCGACGCAGCTCGAGCTGCAGCCGCTCGCGTTCGGACACGTCACGTGCGACGCCGTGGATGCCGGTCAGCTGGTCGTCCTCGAAGCTGCCGATGACGTTGATCTCGAGCGGGACCGGGCTCCCGTCGCCGCGCAGGAAGTCGATGCGCGCCGTGTGGACCGCGGCCGGATCGGCGATGAGCGCGGCATAGCTCGCGGCGGCCGCCTCCTCCCAGCCGGGCGCCACGAAGTCGGAGAACGGCCGCCCGAGCGAGGTCGCCAGGTCCCAGCCGAGCATCGTCGCCGCGCGGTCGCTCAGGAACGTGTAGCGGCCCTCGGCATCCGTCGCGAACACGAGGTCCGGTGACGATGACGCCAGCGTCTTGTAGCGCAGCTGCGAGTCGCGCAGCTCGCGCTCCAGGCGGGTGTGCTCGCGCATGTCGCGCACCGACCCGTTCGCGCCGGCGAAGCGGCCATCCGCGTCGAGCGTGGCGACCGCGATGAACTCGGACGGGACGGCGCTCCCGTCGCGATGCTGCAGGTTGATCCGGCCACGGAGCTCCTGCGACGGCGCGGCCATCGCGAGGGTCCAGTCGATCTCGGCGACCTCGCGCGACGACTCGTGGACGATCGACCCGAAGTGCTGCCCGATGAGCTCTTCCGGCTTGAAGCCGGTCAGGCGCTCGCACGCGTCGGACAGGAAGCGCAACCGCGAGTCCGCATCGATGGACCACACGAGATCGGGCGCATTCTGGACGAGGTAGCGGTACCGCTCCTCGGATTCGCGCAGCTCGCGCTCCAGCCGTTCCCGTTCGCTGACGTCGCGCACCGTACCCTGCGCCCCGACGAAGCGGTCGTCCTCGAACACCCCGGTCACCGTGACCTCGGCGTTGAAGGTCGTGCCGTCGCGGCGAACGAGGACGAGCGGCACGCGCCCGATGAGCTCCGGCGTCTGCGCGGATGCGGCGAACGCCTCGAGCGCGATCGGCATCGTGCTCGCCTCCGTCAGGAACTCGAAGTGCTTGCCGATGACCTCCTCGATCGGCCAGCCGAAGAGCGTCTCGCCCGAGTCGGCCATGAACGTGAAGACGCCCTCGGCGTCGGCGCGCCAGATGACGTCCGGCATCGTCTGGACGAGCCCGCGGAAGCGCGCCTCCTCGCGGGTGATGCGCTCGAGGAGGTTCGAGTTGGTGAGGGCGATCGCCGCCTGGTCGGCGAGACCCTGCAGCAGGTCGAGCTCGTCGGCCTCGAACGTGCGCGGTTCCGCCGTCGAGATCGCGAGCGTGCCGATGACCTCGCCGCCGGGCGCCCGCAACGGGGCCGCCGCCATGCCGCGCAGCCCCAGGCGGGCGGCGGCGCGCAGGTCGGACGGTTCGTGCGGGATGCGCGGATCGACGAGATAGTCGAACGTCCAGATCGGCGTGCCGAGCTCGGCGGCGAGGCCGTTGATCCCATCGCCGAGGGGGAACTCCATGCCGAGCAGCCACGAGCGGGTGCCCTCGTCGCTCTCGCCGGCGGCGACGACCGGGACGAGGTAGGTCCCGCTCTCGTGCATGCGGGTCAGGTGCGCCCCGTCCGTCGCAGCAGCCGCTTGGCCTCCTCGACGACGCGGGTGAGGATCTCGTCGGGGTCGTGGAGCGCGGCGATCCGGGCGGTGATGTCGCGCAGCGAGCGCTCGGTCTCGGCTCGTCGCGCGAGGGCCGTCTGCGAGCGCTCCAGCTCGTCGATGAGGCGGGCGTTCGTGATCGCGATGGCGGCCTGCTCGGCGAGCCCGCCAAGGACCGCGGCATCGATCTCGTCGAATGCCTCCGGCCGCTTGCTGAACACCTCGATCGCCCCGAGCGGCCCGCTGTCGCCGATGATCGGCGCGACGATCAGGTCCCGCACGCCGGCGCCGACCGCGAGCGAGTCGGCCAGCTCGTCGTGGCGGAACTCGGCGTCGAGGTAGTCGCCCACCACGATGACCCGTCGCTCGGCCACGGCCTTGCCCGACACGCCCTCGCCCAGCCGCAGGTTGGTCATCTTGACCGCCTCGCGCTGGACCTCCGGGAGGCCGGCGTCGAACGCCCACTGGAGCGTGCCGCTCTCGGGATCGAACTGGTCGATGAGCGCACCGTCGGCGCGCAGCAGGCGCCGCGCCTCGTCCACGACGAGCTGGAGCAGCTCGTCCGTCTCGCGGATCGCGGTGATCCGCGCCCCGATCTCGCGCAGCGTCCCCTCGGCGTCGGCGCGCCGCTGGATGTCGAGCCGCGACCGCTCCAGCTCGGCCATGAGGTGGGCGTTGGTGATCGCGATGGATGCCTGCGTGCCGAGGGCGGCGAGGACCTCGGTATCGGCCTCGTCGTACGGCGCCCGGCTGGCGCGACACGACCGACAGCGTGCCCAGCGGCCCGGCATCGCCGGCGAGCGGGACCGCGACCACGGACCGGATGCCGGCTTCGCGAACGAAGGCGCTCGCCATGTCGTCCTTCATGAACCGATCGTCGGCGAGGTAGTCGTCGGTGCGGACCGGCCGCTGCTCGGCGAAGGCCGTACCGGCGACGGCCTGGTTGGCCTTGAGCCCGCTCGTGCGCGCCCAGTCCGGCACGATGGCCATCGCGGGACCGGCCGCGTACGACCAGCGCAGGGCGTCGAGCTCGGGGTCGTACAGGTCGATGCGTGACCCGTCCGACTCCAGCAGGCGGGCGGCCTCGTCGACGATGCGCTGGAGGACCTCGGCGGGGTCCAGGATCGCGCTCACGCGCGCGGCGATCTCGCGCAGCGTCTGCTCGGCATCCGCGCGACGGGCGATCTCCGTCCGCGAGCGTTCGAGCTCGCGGATGAGGTGCACGTTCGCGATGGCGACGGCGGCCTGGTCGGCCAGACCGGTGAGGAGCGCGGCGTCGGCATCGTCGAACGCGTCCGCGACGTCGGCGTACACCGTGATCGCGCCCATGACGTCGCCGCGCGGCAGGAGGGGCGCCGCGATGACCGACTGGATGCCCTCCTTGCGGACGAAGGCATCGCGCTCGGCCGTGTGGTCGAACCGCTCGTCCGCCAGGTAATCGCCGGTCCGTTCGACGCGGCGGTTGGCCATCGCCAGCCCCGACACGCCGGCTTCCGGCGTCGACGCGAACTCGTCCTGGAGCGCGGCATTGGCACGGATCCGCGCGTCGACGCCGCGGTTGGACCAGGCACCCGCCATGTACGGCATCGCGATGAGGTCGACCATGGCCCCGGTCCCGCCGAGCAGCCGCGTCGCGGCATCGACGACCGCCTGGAGGATCTCGTCCTCGTCGCGCATCGCGCTCACGGTCGCGGCGATCTCGCGCAGCGTCCGCTCGGCGTCGGCGGTTCGCGCGAGCTCCGTCTTCGACGAGGCGAGCTCCTCGATGAGTCGCGTGGTGGTGATCGTGATGGCGGCCTGGTCGGCGATCGCCTCCAGCAGCGCGGCGTCCGTCTCGGACCAGGCATCGATCTCGCCGACGAAGACCGTCAGCGCCCCGAACGGCCCCGCCTCCCCGATCAACGGCGCCGCCATCACCGAGCTGATCCCCGACGCCTTGATGTAGGTGTCGGCGCCGATGCCGTGCGGGAACCGCTCGTCGTGGATGTAGTCGCCGGTCCAGAACGCCCGTCCGGTGCTGACCGCCTGCCCGGAGATGCCCTGGTCCACGGTCTCGTCGGGATCGTCGGGCCAGATGTCGAGGTCGGGCTTGACCGCCCCGGAGGCGTACGCCCATCGCAGCAATCCCGAGCGCGCATCGATGAGATCGATCCGGGCGCCGTCGGCGCGGAGCAGCCGGGCGGCCTCGTCGACCGTGCGCTGGAGCACGCCCGAGAGATCGGCGGCGCCCGAGATCCGGGCGTTGATCTCGCGCAGGGTGCGTTCCACCTCGGCGCGCTCGGCGAGCTCCGTGCGCGATCGATCCAGTGCCTCGATGAGCCGGGCGTTGGCCATCGCCGCGGCGGCATGGTCGGCGAGCGAGCGGACGAGCGCGATCTGCGCGGCATCGAACGCGTGGGGGCGGCGGGAGAACGTCCCGAGCGCCCCGAACATCGCGTCGCCGGCGACGAGGGGCGCGACGACCATCGAGCGGATGCCGATGTCGTCGACGACCCGGTCGGGGTCCTGCGCGTGGCGGAACGACGTGTCGGACGGATAGTCCTCGGTGACGACGACCGAGCGCTCGGCGACGGCCCGCCCGAACATCCCCGTCCCGGGTTCGAGCTCGATGGAGCGGACCCACGCCCGACTCTTCGCGCTGCGGATCCCGGCATCGTGCGCGAACCGCAGCCGGCCGGTCGCCTCATCGAGGAGATAGACCATCGCGCCGTCCGCGTCGAGCAGGCGGGCGGCCTCGTCGACGGCGGCCGTCAGCAGGGCGTGGGTCTCACCCACCCCGCCGTCGGGATCGGTCGGACGGCCGGAACGCGTCGACGCGGGCGGTGCCGTCGTGGCCGCGGCGGCCGACGTCGCCGGCTTGGACGACGTCGTCGATTCCTTTGCGGACTTGGCCGACGGCTTGGTCGCCGGCTTCGCCGCCTTGGCCGACGGCTTGGACGCCGTTGCCGGCTTGGACGGCTTCGCCGAGCCGCCACGCGCGCGACGCGGGCGCAGCCAGCACGCGCACGCGCGGGCGGGTCGGCGCGCGTCGTCTCTGACGCGGCGTCGGGTTCGGCGGGTTTGGTGGATCGGCGCGATCCCGTCGGTGCAGCCACTAGGCCCCGAGGATACGACGGGCTCGTCGGTCGTGGGCATCGCCGTTCGCCGAGCCCGGCTACGTCATCCGGCCGAGAGGCGACTGGACCACGGTCGCACGCCGGCTGGACGCCGGTCGCAGCGGTCCGACGTCGAGTGTCCCGCCTGTTTCGGCGTCCCTTGCCGGTCTCGCGGTGATGCTCCCTCGACCGACGATGCAGCCATCACCGGCACATGACCGGGCAACGCGCCCCATCACGAGGTCCCGACCGAATGTTCGCCTCTCCCGCCACCCTTCGCGCCAGCGACGTCGTCATCCGCGCCGGCATCGTCGCCCTCGCCCTGGCGACCGGCTACATCCACCTGACGCTGGGTGGTCTGCTGTTCACGCTGAACGCGCTCGGCTACTTCACGGCCGCGGTCGCGATGGTCATCCCGCTCGCCCTCGCCGTCCGGTTCCGCTGGGTCGTCCGTCTCGGCCTGATCGGCTACGCGGCGACCACGATCGTCGGCTGGGCCATCCAGGGCCCATACTTCCAGCTGGCCTACATCGCCAAGGGCATCGAGGTCGCCCTCATCGTGCTCGTCGCGATCGACTTCGCCCGGATGGATGGCAACCCGATCACCGTGATCAAGCGCGAGCTGGCCTCGTTCGCCGCCCTCGTCACCCGCCGCGGTGGCACCGTCGGCGCCGGCGCCTGACCCGCACCCCGCACGTCACAGGTCCAAGGAGACACCCACTGATGCAGCGCCTCGTCCTCAGCCTCGGCCTCGTGGCCCTCGCCGTCCTGACCGCCGCCTGTTCGGGCGGTGGCGCCGCGGCGACACCGGCCAGCCCGGCCAGCCCGGCACCGTCGGGGGCGGCCGGTGACGCGATCGTCGTCGTCGCCAAGGACCTCAAGTTCGACCCGACGTCGATCTCCGCACCGGCGGACGAGGCGTTCGACATCGTCCTGGACAACCAGGAATCCGCACCGCACAACATCGCCATCAAGGACGCCGCGGGGACCGAGGTGTTCAAGGGCGAGGTCGTCACCCAGACCAAGGTCACGAATGCCGTTCCGGCCCTGGCCGCCGGAAGCTACACCTTCTGGTGCGAGATCCATCCCGACATGACGGGCACGCTCACCGCCGGGTAGCGCTGCCCCGACCGCCGAACATCGAACCCCGGGTCCGTCGACCCGGGGTTCGTTCGTGGGCGGCAAACGCCTGCCTTCGATATCCTCCTCGGACGACCGCCAGGGGACCCATGCTCGAGATCACCGACCTCGCCAAGCGCTACGGACCCGTCGTCGCGCTCGACGGCGCGTCATTCACCGCCCGCCCGGGCCGGATCGTCGGGTTCCTCGGACCCAACGGCGCCGGCAAGACGACCACCATGCGCTGCATCTTCGGACTGGCCCGCCCCGATCGCGGCGAGGTCCGCTGGGCCGGCAAGCTGGTCGATCGGGACGCACGATTGCGCTTCGGGTACATGCCCGAGCAGCGCGGCCTCTATCCCCGGATGCGGGTCGGCGAGCAGCTCACCTACTTCGCCCAGCAGCACGGCATGGGTGGTCGCGAGGCGACGGCGGCCGGGCTGCGCTGGCTGGACCGGATGGGCCTGGCCGATCGAGCGAAGTCGAAGCTCGAGGAGCTGTCGCACGGCAACCAGCAACGCGTCCAGCTGGCCGTCGCGCTCGCCCACGACCCGGAGCTGCTGGTGCTCGACGAACCGTTCTCGGGTCTGGACCCGATCGGCATCGCGACCATGACCGAGGTCGTGCGCGAACGCGCCGCGGCAGGCGTCGGGGTCGTGTTCTCGAGTCATCAGCTCGACCTCGTCGAGGACGTCTGCGAGGACGTCGTGATCATCGCCCGCGGGCGGATCGTCGCGGCGGGTGCGATCGAGGAGCTCAAGGCGGCGTCCGGCCGGCGGCACCTCGAGGTCGAGGTCGCGGGCTCGGATGGCAGCTGGCTCGACGGCGCCGGCGACGGGGTCGTCCTGGAGCGCGCCGGCGATCGGGTGAAGCTGCTCGTCCCGGCGGACGTCGATCTCGACGCGATGCTCGTGCGGGCGCAGGCGGCAGGCGAGGTCCGCCGGTTCGCCTATCAGCCGCCCGAAGCTGTCGGAGCTGTTCATGGAAGCCGTCGCCGTCGAGACCCCTGCGACCGACGGCAGCAGCACCGCCGACGCGCGATCCAGCGGGGACGCGCACTCCACCGGGGAGGTCCTCCGATGACGCGACCGCGGAGCATCTGGCTGGTCGCCAGGCGCGAGATCCTCGAACGCGGCCGCAGCCGCGGGTTCATCCTCTCGGTCCTGTTCACCACGCTGCTCGTGATCGGATCGTTCGTCGTCCCGGCGCTCCTGTTCGGTGACGACGAGGCGACCAGGATCGGGGTCGTGCAACCGGCACCGGATGGTCTCGACGCGGCGCTGTCCGCCACCGCGACGCAGTTCGACCGCGAGATCGTCGTGACGCCCTACCCGGACGACGCCGCCGCGGACGCGGCCCTCACCGCCGGCGACGTCGACGCGATCGCCGAGGTCCCGGCCGACCTCTCCGGGCCGGGCGAGGTCCGCTTCGCCGAGGAGGAGGACCAGGGCATCGCCCAGCTCGTGTCCGGCGCCGTGATCGGCCTGCGGGTGAACGCCGTCCTGGCGGAGACCGGCGTCGATCCGGCGACCCTGGCCGCGGCGCAGCAGCCGCCGGCCGTCCAGGCGCTCGATCCGCAGACCGAGGCGGACCAGGCGCGGTTCCTGGTCGCCAACATCGGCGCGGTCCTGATCCTCGTCGGCATCTTCAGCTTCGGGTTCACCGTGCTGACCGGCGTCGTCGAGGAGAAGCAGAGCCGGGTCGTGGAGGTCGTGCTCTCGACGGTCCGCGCGCGCGACCTGCTCATGGGCAAGGTGCTCGGGATCGGCATGCTCGGGCTCGTCCAGCTGGCGGTCTTCATCGCCGCCGCGCTCGCCGCCGCGTCCTTCACCGACGCGCTCGTCCTCCCGACCACGACCCCGGGTGCGATCGTCCTGCTGGCGGTCTGGTTCGTCCTGGGCTACGCGCTCTACTCGACGGCGCTCGGGTTCCTCGGCGCGCTCGCGTCGCGGATGGAGGAGGCGTCGAACGCCTCGACGCCGGTCACGATGGTGGCGATGATCAGCTACTTCGTGGCGATCTTCTCGGTCATCCAGGACCCCGACGGACCGGTCGCCGTGGTCGCGACGTTCTTCCCGCCGTCGGCCCCGTTCGTGGTGCCGTTGCGCGCCGCGTTCGATGCCATCTCGCCGATCGAGATCGCGGTGTCGATCGCCGTCACGGTCGCGGGGATCTGGATCCTGTTCGCGATCGGGGCCCGGGTCTACGCCGGGGCCGTACTGCAGACGGCCGGTCGGATGAAGCTGCGCGACGCCTGGCGATCGGGCGAGTAGCGGCCGGGCCGTCGCGCCGTCGGCGCGGGCCGTCGTCCGACGCGGGTCGTCGTGCCGCCGCCCGCGACCGCTACGGCGATCAGTCGAGCGGTTCGAACAACCCGGTGGTCCCGCCGGCGTGCCAGAACAGCACGCGCGGTCCGGCGAGCTCGTCCCGCTCCGCGGCGTCGATGAGCCCCGCGAGCGCCTTCGCCGTGTAGATCGGGTCGACGAGGATGCCCTCGGTCCGGGCAAGCAACCGGGTCGCCGCCTCGGCGGCCTCCGTCGTGCGCCCGTAGCCCGCGCCGAGCTGGGTCCCGTCGATGACGATCTCGGCCGGGTCGACGACGGGGAGTCCGTCGACGTCGCCCAGATCGCGCAGCGTCGCCGCGACGAGGTCGCGCAGTTCGTCAGCCGGTCGTGCGACCGCGACGCCGCGCACCGTCGTGCCCGCCCCGCCGGCCCGCAGTCCGACGAGGAGCCCGGCCTGGGTCCCGCCGGTCGCGGACGGCACGACCACCTCGTCGAACGGCGGCGCCTGCGTGAGCAGCTCCGCCGCGGCGGCGACCTGGCCGAGCGCCCCGAGCGCGCCGGAACCCCCGACGCCGATCACGTACGGGCGCCTGCCGTCGGCCCGCAGGCCTGCCACGACCCGGTCGCGCAGGGCCTCGCGTTCCTGCCGCGCATCCGTCACGGCCTGGTGCACCGTCGCGCCGAAGAGTCGATCCAGCAGCACGCCCGGATTGGGCGGCTCGGTCGCGGGACCGGACAGGACGACGTGGACGGCGAGGCCGGCCCGGGCGCCGGCGGCCGCCGTCAGCCGCGCATGGTTGGACCAGCGGCGACCCTCCGTCACGAGCGTGTCGGCGCCCTCGGCCAGCGCGGCCCCGATGAGGAACTCCAGGTTGCGCAGCTTGTTGCCGCCGAGACCGATCGGGAGGAGGTCCTCGCGCTTGATCCACACCTCGAGGGGCCGTCCCAGCGCGGCGGAGAACCGCGGCAGCGCGTGGAGCGGCGACGGGGCGTCGATGAGCCGGTGGCGCGGCCGCCCCGCGGCCCAGGCGGGGTCGTCGATCGGGACAGGCATGCCCGCGATGGTAGTCCGCCGGGGACCGCGCGCTCGTATCATCGTGCGCGTGTCCGATCCCGAGCCCGCCGCGCCGAGGACGCACCTCGGGCTGCCCGTCACGGCGTTCGCGTTCCCCGGTCCGCTGCGCGACGAGCTGACGGCGCTCGTCCTGGCCGGCACCAAGGTCGCGACCGCCGGACTCTTCGTCGAGTACGAGATCGAGGGCGAGTCGATCCCGCGTCCCGGCGACCGCGAGGTGGTCATCGACTCGGATCTCCGACCGGTCGCGATCATCGAGACCACCCGCTGCGAGGTGACGACGATCGCCGGCGTCACCGACGAGTTCGCCCGCGCCGAGGGCGAGGGGTTCGCCGACGCCGCCGACTGGCGCGTCGCCCACGAGCGGTTCTGGAACGGCTACATCGAGGAGGTGCGGGCCGGTCTCGGCGATCCCGGGTTCGCGCTGACCGACACGACCGAGGTCGTGTGCCAGTGGTTCCGGCTCGTCGAGCGGCTCGACCCGGAGCAGCGACGCGACCGCGTGCGGCCGGTGCGGCAGCCGCGACGCGGCATCGCCCGCAGGAACCTGATGGCCGTCCGCGTCACGCCCGCCGATCGCCACACGACGGTCGGCCAGCACGCCGGCATGGAGCGCTCGATCGCGATCTCGCGGCCCACGGTCGGGTCCGAGCGGCTGTACTCGTCGATCGTGTCGACCGCGCCCGGCGACAAGACCCGGATCCATCACCACGGCGAGTGCGAGACCTCGATCTACATCGTGTCGGGCGCGGCCCGCTACACGTGGGGCGCGACCGGTCTGGAGCACACCTTCGACGCGGCGGCCGGCGACTTCGTCTACATCCCGGCCGGCGAGATCCACGTCGAGGAGAACGCCTCGACGACGGAGCCGCTCGTCGTCGTGCTGACCCGCAACTGCCCCGATTCCCACGTCGTGTACCTGGACGACGGGCCGGACGGCGCCGACGACGTCCCGGCGCCCTGCTGAGGGCCGTGGCCGTGACGGGTGCTGGCGCGACCGGACGCTCGACGACCTGCTGCCGAGCACGGCCTCGACCTCGTCCCGGAGCACGAGTTCCCGAACGACGGCTGGTCCGGTGCGACGTTCACCAGCCTGACGGCGCCGACGGCCGGCGGTACGTCCTCAAGCGGACCTCGCTGGCGCGTGACTGGATCGCGCGGGCCACCGACGACGCCGACCTCCGCGAGGGCTGGCTGGCGGCGCTGCGTCGGCGCGGCGCTCGTCGGCGCCGATCCGTTCGCCTACCTCGGCGCGGCCGCAGATGGCGACGGCGTCGCGATCCTCATGCCCGACCTGTCGACCGAGCTCATCGCCTGGGAGCGACCCGGGCACGACCCGGTGATCGACTGCCGCACGCTCGAGCGGCGTCGTCGACGCGATCGCCCGGCTCCACCGGACACCGTGGGCAGACGGTCGCTGGCGCCGGCCGGCGTCGCTGGACGACGACGGGTCGCCGCCGTGGTGCCCGCTCGTCGAGCGGCTGACGCCTGCTGACCCGCCGATCGGCGACGGCGTACGCCGCCGCGGGCAACCCGGTCGGCGACCGGTTCCTCGCCGGCTGGGATGCGTTCGATCGCCATGCGTCGGCCGCCGCGCGGGACGCTCATCGATGCGGCTTGACGGCCGATCCGTGGCGCCGCTTGTCGCCGCGCTCGGTCGCCTGCCGCGATGCGGCGCTCCACGGCGACCTCAAGCTCGCCAACGTCGCGCTGCTCCCCGACGACCGGGTCGCGTTCATCGACTGGCAGATGTTCACGCGGGCGCCGGTCGCGATCGATCTCGGCTGGTTCCTCGTCAGCAACTCCGCGGTCGCTGCCGGTCGACGCCCGACGTCGTGCTGGAGCTGTACCGCGGGCCGCGATCTGGGGGCTCGAGATGCCGGGATCGCTCGATCCGCCGGATGACTTCGAGCGCGCGTCGGCGACTGGGACGCGCAGGTCGACCTCGCGATGATCGTCGGGCTCCTGCTGCGCGGCTGGCGCAAGGGGCTCGATGCGGAGGCCGACACCGCCCTGGCGTCGGGCGTCCGGGCGGCGGACGACCTGGCCTGGTGGTGTGCGCGGGCCGTCGAGGCCGCCGACCGCCGGCTGTAGCCGCGCGATCGCGGGAGTCGCGCCGCGTCGCGCAGCGCGGCCGGCCGACCCGTCCTCAGCTGGGAGCGGCCAGGTCGCGTCGCGGGAACGCCACGAGGGCGTAGCCGACCGCCACCGCGATCACGGCGCCGAGGATCCCGAAGTCGCCCCAGCGCGGGAGTCCCGCCAGGTCGGCCTGGGCATCGAGATAGTGGAACAGCGAGAACGGCTGGAGTCCCTGGGCGTCCGGCCACAGGTCGCCGATCGCGTCGAGGAAGTACGAGACGAGGACGACCGCGAGCGAGATGCCGATGGCCGGCGCCGAGGCGATCGAACGAGACGGACGCCGCGAGCGCGATCGACGCGAAGGCGGCGTACAGCAGGAACGCGTTGAGCCAGACGATCGGCAGGTTGCCGGCCCCGAGCTCGGCGACGCGGCCCGGTGACCGCCGCGCCGAGGAGCGCGCCGAGGGTGAGCGCGGCGACGGTGACGGCGAGGAACAGCGCCGCGGCCGCCGCGAACGTCCCGTACACGGTCCGCCGCGAGATCGGGCGGGCCAGCAGCACCTCGAGCGTGCCGCGCTGCGCCTCGCCGGCCACCGCCGCGCCGGCGAACCCGACCGCGAACACGAGATTGAGGCCCACGGCCAGCGGGTGGATGAACCCGAGCGCCACCGACCCGGTCAGGCTGAAGATGTCGCCCCCGCCGAACTGCGTCATCTGCTCCGGGAAGATGCCGCTCTCCATGAGCTCCCGGAACTGCTCGCCGAACGCGTCGTAGATGATCGGGAGGACGGCACCCCACAGCAGCAGTGCGACGGCCACGATCGCCAGCCGGAACCGGTTGGAGCGCCAGGTGTGGGCGAACAGTGCGCGGTTCATGCGTCCTCGTAGAACTCCAGGAACGCTTCCTCGAGGCTGGCCGGCTCGATCGTGAGGTCCACGACCCGGGAACCGGCGATCGCCGCGAGGAACGGGCCGACATCGCCCTCGAGCCGGCACGTCACGAGGCCCTCGTGGACGACGAGCTCGCTCACGCCCGCGACCGACTCGAGCGCGGGCGGCGGGCCGTCCACGCGCAGCTCCACGATCCGCTTCCGGCGGGCCAGCAACCCGGCGACATCCTCGAGAGCGACCAGCCGACCCTGGCGCACGATCGCGACGCGGTCGCAGACACGCTCGACCTCCGACAGGACGTGGGACGAGAAGAAGATCGTCCGGCCGGCCGCCCGTCGCTCGTCGAGCAGCTCGTAGAACGCCCGCTGCATGAGCGGATCGAGCCCTTCCGACGGCTCGTCGAGGATGGCCAGCTCCGGGATCGTGCTGGAGCGCCTGGATGATGCCGAGCTTCTGGCGCATGCCGCGCGAGTACGCCCGCACCGGTCGACGCAGGGTGGCCTGGCTCAGCTCGAGGCGGTCGGCCAGGTGGGCCCGCAGCGTGGCCGGTCGCCCGGCGAGGGCGGTCAGCTCGTCGAGCAGCCGCTCCCCGGTGAGGCCGTCCCAGAACGCGATCCCGCCGGGCAGATAGCCGACGCGCCGACGGATCTCCACCGAATCGCGCTCGATGTCGCGACCCAGGACCGTGGCACTCCCCGTGGTCGCGTGGAGGAATCCGAGCAGCAATCGGATGGTGGTCGACTTGCCGGCGCCGTTGGGGCCGAGGAAGCCGAAGATCTCGCCCTCGTTGACCGTGATGTCGAGATCGACGAGGGCCGGAGCGCGACCACCGCCCGGCCGCGCCGACGACGGTCCCGCGCCGGGCGCCGTAGTCCTTGCTGAGGCCCTGGGTCCGGATGGCGTCCATCGACCCACAGGCTAGCGTCCATCCGCCAGACTCGTGCGATCAGGAGGTGGATCGATGCCGAAGACCGTCCCGGACCTGCCCGGGATCCCCGCGAGTGACTACCCCTATTCCCCGATCGTCGAGGCGAACGGTTTCGTGTTCGTCGCCGGCCAGGTCGGCGACGTCCCGGGCCAGAAGGGCGCGGTGCCAGGCGGCATCGAGGCCGAGACCCGCCAGATGCTCGAGAACGTCGGCACGTTGCTGCGGGCGGTCGGCCTCGATTACGCGCGACGTCGTGAAATGCACCGTGTACCTGCTCGACTTCACCGAGTTCGCCGCGATGAACGCGGTCTACCGCGAGTACTTCCCGGATCCGCGACCCGGCCCGCGCGACCGTCGGCGTCCGCGGGCTCGCGCTGGACTTCCGCGTGGAGATCGAGGTCATGGCGGCCCGCTGAGCGGCCGCCACGACCGCGAATCCTCCGGGTCTATTTCGCGACGACGAACTCGTCGATCGCGACCATGGGATGCCCGGCGGTGCCGGCCACCACGATCTTGAGCGTGTGCTCCGCGGCGCTCTTCCAGGTCTTGCGGAAGGCCACCGTCCGGGCGGTGAACGACCCGTCGTGCAGGTCGATCGTCTTCACGTACTTGCCATCGAGGTAGACCTTGGCCTTGCCGCGGGTCGGACCGTCCGGGCCGTACCACGTGACCGACTTGCCGGTGAAGGTGAACGTCGCGCTCGCGCCGGCCTTGGTCGCGTAGCGGACCGCGTCACCCGTGTAGCCGCGGTGCCCGGCCGATCGCCAGGTGCCGTCGTAGTCGATCCGTGCGCTGCGCTCGCTGTAGTGCTTGCCGCTGACCTTCGACTTCGTCGGACTGGCCTTGACGCCGCCGCCCTTCTTGTAGAGGGCCATCACCTTGTTGACGTAGCGGGTGGCGTAGCTGGACCAGCCGCTGGTGCGCTTCGAGCCGGTCAGCCACCAGTAGGCGACGCGCCGCCAGCTGCCGAGCGACTTGTAGAGCGACGTGAACTTCCCGGCCGCCACCTTCTCCTGGTTGGCGGGAGTCTGCCGCGCGTTCGAGTTGCCGAGGTAGGTCCTGGCCCACGCCGGCCAGTTCGACGGCATGATCTGGTACTTGCCGTACGCCCCGGAGACCGGGTTGCGCGCGGTGTAGCGCCCACCCGATTCGACCTTCCCGACGGCGGCCATGAAGGCCTTCAGCCCGGGCGGTTGCCAGGCGGCCAGGCTCGCGGAACCTGCTGCGGTGAGGATCAGAGCCGTCGCCAGGATGGCGACGACGACCGCGCTACGGCGGCCAGTCCGGACTCGCAATGTAGCTCCTTCCTACCGGAACGACGTGGTGAGCACGTCGAACGTCGGATCGGTCGGGCCGGAGCGTTGCGCGAGACAGGGCCGCGGCTGGGCACTCCGGCGGCGACAGCGATGGGTGAACCGCGCGACGATCGCGACGGTGCCTGGGGAGGCCACAGGATACGGGCCTGTCAAGCCGTCGGCAAGAGGCGCCGGGCCGTCAGCCGTGTGTCCGGGGACCCGTCAGCGATCGCGCAGGAAGGCCGCGACGCGATCGAGCGCGTCGTCGAGCACCGGCTTGAGCGTGTGCCCCAGACGCGGATACGTCACGAGCTCGGCGTCGGCCAGGCGCGGGACCATGGCCCGCAACAGATCGATCCGCGCGAACGGATCCGATTCCCCGGAGAGCAGCAGCACCGGACAGCGGATCGCCGGCCAGTGCGCGATGCGGGCCTCCGTCCGTTCGGGCGCACCGGGCGGGTGCAACGGATAGCTGAACAGGATCAGCGCCGCGTACGGCGCGTCTGGTTCCGCGGCGGCCAGGCTGGCCACCCGACCGCCGTACGAGTGACCGCCGACGACGACCCCGGGCTCGCTGGGCACGACCGCGTGGAACGCGGGGAGGGCGTCCTCCGCCTTGCGGCGCGGGAGGTCGATCGCGCTGCGCGTCCACGCCACGGGCGCGCAGGCCCTGGACGAAGGGTGCCATGCTTGACGCATCACCACTGGCCCCATGGCCAAGGAAGCAGCGGAGTTCCATATCGACAGCGTAGCCGCCCGGTAGGTCCATCGGCTGCGCCCCGTGACCCTCCGGGCCATGGCGCGCGTCGTGCCTCGCCGCGCACGCTCCGTCCCTGCCACACGAGGGACCATGCCGCACCAGCACGCCATCCAGCGCCGCCGCCATCGCCCCAGCCCGGGCTGGCTCGGCTTGGCGTGGCTGCTGATCGTGGCCGTCGGCGCCGCGACGATGGCCGCGCCCGCGCCCGTGCTGGCGACCGACGGGTTCGCCGCGGCGACCGTCGACACCGAGCCGACGCCGACGCCGACCCCGGTCCCGACGCCGACGCCGACGCCCACGCCGACGCCCGACGCCGACGCCCACGCCGACGCCCACGCCGACGCCCAGCCCGACGCCGGCGCCCAGCCCGACGCCCACGCCGTCACCGACGCCGCGCGCCCGACGCCGACGCCCGACCCCCACGCCCACGCCGGTCCCGACGCCGAGCCCGACCCCGCCGATGAACACGAGCGTCACGACCCTCGGCTCGTCGGTCACGTTCCACGGTCGCGGCTACGGTCATGGCGTCGGGATGAGCCAGTACGGCGCGCGCGGGCGCGCCATCGCCGGCCAGACCGCCGCCCAGATCCTCGCCCACTACTACCGCTCGACCACCCTCGGGTCGATCTCGGCGACCACGAAGATCCGCGTGCTCGTGCTGGCGGACTTCAAGGCCAGCTCGACCCGGCCGCTCGTGCTGTACGCCCGCGGCAGCACGTGGACGATCGATGGCGTCGACAAGGTCTTTCCCAGGGACGCCAAGGTCCGCGTGACGCCGAAGGTCGTGACGACCACGACCGGCACGAAGACGACCTGGCGCGTGAAGGTCACGAGCGTCACGGGGGTGCTTCTCCATTCGGCGGTCACGTCGCATTTCCGGATGCGCGGCACGTCGAGCGCCATCCGGCTCCAGGTCTGGTCGCGGCCATCGAGTTACGACACCTATCGCGGCGTCATCCGCGGTCGTGCTGCGCACGCGGGCGAGCGTCGTCAACGAGCTCCCGCTCGAGTCGTACCTGCGTGGCGTCGTGCCGGCCGAGATGCCGTCGAGCTGGCCGACCCAGGCGCTTACGCGCGCAGGCGATCGCCGCCCGCTCGTTCGCCGCTCGACGGCTCCGTCCGGGCGTCTCGTACTACGACGTCCGCGACGATTCCAGCACGCAGGTCTATCTCGGACGGAGACCGAGAAGTCGGCGACGACCGCCGCCATCGATGTCACCGCCGGCGTCGTCGTCAAGAGCGGTTCGACGATCGCCAACACGTTCTTCCATTCGGCCGGCGGCGGCGCGACCGAGCACAACGAGAACGCGTGGGTGTCGTCGAGCGGTGCCAAGGTCGCGAGCAAGGTCAGCTACCTGCGCGGCTCGCTGGACCGCGCCGCCGAACGGGACGGCGTATGACGCGGCCTCGCCGTACGCGACCTGGAAGACCGCGACGCTGACCCGTGCCCAGCTGTCGGCCGTGTTCGCCGCCGACAAGCGGACGAAGGTCGGGACGCTGACCGCGCTCGACCTCCGCCGCCGGGGTGTGTCGGGTCGCCTCATCAGCGTGACGCTGATCGGCTCGAGCGGGTCGAAGACCGTGTCCGGCGACGTGTTCCGCTCGGTGTTCAACGCGAACCGGCCGGCGGGCACGGCGTCGATGCGCAGCACCCTCGTCAACACGAAGGCGGTGCCCTGATCACGGACACGCTGCAGCGGTGCTGGTGGTCGGGGGCGTCGACGGCGAACGCCGACCCGCTGATGGTCGCGTACCACGACGAGGAATGGGGCACGCCGTGCCATGACGACGTCGAGCTCTTCGAGCGGCTGGCGCTCGAGTCGTTCCAGGCCGGGCTGTCGTGGTCGACGATCCTGCGCAAGCGCGAGGCCTTCCGTGACGCGTTCCACGGCTTCGATCCGCGGGTCGTGGCGGCGTTCGACGATGCGGATCGGGCGCGCCTGATGGCCGACGCGGGCATCGTGCGCAACCGGGCGAAGATCGATGCCACGATCGGGAACGCCGGCGCGTTCCTGGCCACGGCCGCCGGAGCGGGTCGTTCGATCGCTACCTCGCGACGATGGTCCCGCCGCCGCCCGCGCGGCTGCCACCGGACGCGGTCTCGGGGAGCATCCCGGCCACGACCCCGGCGTCGGATGCCCTGTCGCGCGACCTGAAGCGTCGCGGGTTCGGGTTCGTCGGCTCGACCATCGTCTACGCGTTCATGCAGAGCGTGGGACTCGTCGACGACCACGTCCCGGGCTGCTTCCGGTATGTAGGAGATCCGGCGGATGACGTGGGGGCGCACGGCGCGATCGAGCGTGATCCGGGGGCGATGACACCCTAGCTGTCACGACCCGGGTGGAGTCTTCGCGGCACACACCGCAGGAGGCACCAACGACATGCTCACCATCGATTGCCCGTGGTGCACGGGCCCCGCGACCACGACCGAGGCGCTCGTCGCGCTCGAATGCGAGGCGTGCGACGTGCACGTCGAGCTTGCCCCGGATCCGATCCCCTCGACGATCGAACTCGTCGCCGCCTGAACGGGCCTGCCGCACGGGCCTGCCGTGCCGGCCGCCACGAGGCCCATCGCCACAGTAGGCTGCGGCCATGGACATCCCATCGGCGACCGCGGCGATCATCGAGGGCGGGCGGCGGCTCGGCGCGCGCGGCCTGATCTCCGCGGCCGAGGGCAACCTGTCGGTCCGCCTCGATGCCGAGCGGCTGCTGGTCACGCCCACCGGCCGGCGCAAGGACGAGCTCGAGCCCGACGATCTCGTGCTCATCCGTCCGGGTCACCACGACGCCGGCGAGGCGGCGATCCACCGCGTTCGCGCAGCGGCCTCGCACCCACCTCCGACCTGGCGATCCACCTCGCGGTCCATGCCGCGCGCCCCGATCTCGGGGCCGTGGTCCACGCCCACCTGCCGGCATCGATGGCGCTGACGCTCGCAGGTGAGGTGCCGGATCCGGCGGCCCTCCCCGGAGACCGCGCTCCTGCTCCCCCGGCTGCCGTTCCTCCCGTTCGGGGAGATGGGCAGCCTCGAGCTCGCCGCGCGCGTGGCCGCCGCGCTCACGGAACGACCGGACCCGCCGACCGACGCGGTCCTGCTGGAGCGCCACGGCGCGGTGGCCGTCGGTTCCGACGTCGTCGCCGCCGTCGATCGCCTGGAGCTGATCGAGGTGCTCTGCCGCACGTGGCGTGACGCGCTCCTGCTCCGAGCGGCTCGCCGCGGGCTGGACTGACCGGTTATCGTGGCGATGCCCAAGGCGGTGCGACCGTGCACCGCCCAACAGGAGGAATGATGAGCACGCGCAAGTACCTCGCGGAGTTCGTTGGCACGTTCCTGTTCCTCACGATCGGCTACCTGTCGGTGCCCGCGTTCGCGGTGGCGAGCGCGCCGACACCGAACCTCCTCGTCGTGCCGTTCGCGTTCAGCTTCGGCCTGCTCGCGGCGATCTTCGCGTTCGGCCACATCTCGGGTGGCCACTTCAATCCGGCGGTCACCGTGGCGGCGGTCCTCGACGGGCGCACGACACCGGTCGATGCGGTCGGCTACATCGTCGCCCAGATCGTCGGCGCCCTCGCCGCGGCCGGCGTCGTCTTCGTGGCCGTCAGCCAGGCCGCCGTGGCCGCCGGGGTCACCAAGCCCGGCACCGGCATCACCGATACCGGCGCGCTCATCATCGAGGTGCTCCTGACCGCGGGCTTCGTCGCGGTCATCCTCGCGGCGACGAAGCACGCCACGAGCCTCGCCGCGCTGGCGATCCCGCTGACCCTCGTCGGCGATCCATTTCGCCTCGGCGACGTTGAGCGGCGCGTCGGTCAACCCGGCCCGGTCCATCGGCTCGGCCGTGGTCGGCGGCGACGTCGGGGCCCTGTGGATCTACATCGTCGCGCCGATCATCGGCGCGGTGCTCGGCTGGGCCGTCTATCGCGGGGTCGCGCAGCAGGACGAGCCGCCGGCCGTCTGACCGCGTAGCGGGGACGCGTCGTCAGGTCGCGTCCCGATCGGCATGGATCCGGCGACCTAAGGCGGGCCGTCGACGGTCGACGACGCATCCGCGCCCGGAGCCGGACCCGCGACGGACGTCGACGCCGCGGCCGCCGCGGCGGCGGACGCCATCGGCAACGCACGACCGTCCTGGATCGCGCCCGGCTCGGCGAGCCAGCATGCCGCGGCCTGGCCCGCCGCCGACATCGAACAGCGGCGGCTCCTCGACCCGGCAGCGGTCGAAGGCGACCGGGCAGCGCGGGTGGAACCGGCAGCCGCTCGGGATGTGCGCCGCGTCCGGCGTCTCGCCCTCGAGGATCGTCCGGCGGGCCCGCACGCCCGGCGTCGGCGGATCGGGCGCCGGCGACACCGACACGAGCGCCTGCGGTGTACGGGTTGCGCGGGTGCGCGGATGACCGGCTCGGCCGGCCCGATCTCCATGATCTTGCCGAGGTACATCACCGCGATCCGGTCGGCGATGACCCAGGCGAGCGACAGGTCGTGGGTGATGAACAGGTAGGTCAGGCCGCGCTCGCCGCGCAGGTCGAGCATCAGCCGCAGGAGCTCGGTGCGGATCGACACGTCGAGCATCGAGACGGGCTCGTCGGCGACGATCACCTCGGGGTCCATGACCAGCGCGCCGGCGATGACGACGCGCTGGCGCTGGCCGCCGGACAGCTCGTGCGGGATAGCGGGCCGCGAAGTCCGCGGCCGGCCGCAGACCCGCCGCCTCGAGCGCGCCGATGCGCCCGGCGCTGCCGGTCGGCCGTGCGATGCCGAGGCCGTTGACGACGAGCGGCTCGGCGACGAAGTCGAAGATCGTCTGCTTCGGGTTGAGCGTCTCGTACGGGTCCTGGAAGATGAGCTGGACGCGGCGGCGGTAGTCGCGCAGCTCGCGGCCGACCACAGGTCGCTGACGTCCTGGCCCTCGAACTCGATGCGCCGCCGGTCTGGCGGGTCAGCTTGACGATGACCCGCCCGGTCGTCGTCTTGCCGCTGCCGGATTCGCCGACGAGCGCGAGGACCTCGCCCGGCGCAGCGTCAGGTCGATGCCGTCGACCGCCCGGACGACACCCGCCGGCGACCGCCGGATCCGCGTCGAGCAGGCCGCCGCGGATCGGGAAATGGACCTCGAGGCCGGTCGAGCCGGACCAGGTCGTCGGCTCATCATCGGCGACCTCGACCGACGGTCGCGCACCGATCGGCATCCGGCGGTCGGCGGACGTCGACCGGGACTGACCGTCGCTGCCCTCGGGGTAGAGGTGGCACGCGACGCGGACGCCGGCGAACGTCGTCTCGGGCGGCACGACCTCGCGTGCAGACCGCCATCGCGAACGGCGCAGCGCGGCGCGAAGCGGCAACCGGGCGGCGGATCGCGCAGGTCGGGCGGCGAGCCGGGGATGACGTCGAGCGTCCGCCGGTCGGCGTGGATGTTGGGGAACGCCGACAGCAGCTTCTGCGTGTACGGGTGGCGCGGCCGCCGGAAGACCTCCTGCGACCGGTGCCCTCCTCGGCGACCTGGCCGGCGTACATGACCATCACCCGGTCGCACGTCTCGGCGATCACCGACAGGTCGTGGGTGATGAGGATCAGCGACAGGCCGAGCTTGTGGCGCAGCGGCTCGAGGAGCTCCAGGATCTGGGCCTGGACCATGACGTCGAGCGCGGTCGTGGGCTCGTCGCCGATGACGATCGCCGGGTCGCAGGCGAGCGCCATCGCGATCATCGCGCGCTGGCGCATCCCGCCCGACAGCTCGTGCGGATAGGCGCTGCCGCGCTTGCGCGGGATGCCGACGAGCTCGAGCAGGTCGCCGGCCCGCTTGCGGGCCGCCTTCGGCGACTCGCCGAGGCGCTCCTCGATCGGCTCGGCGATCTGGTCGCGGACTCGTCTGGACCGGGTTCAGCGCGTTCATCGCGCCCTGGAACACGATGCTGATCTCGCGCCAGCGATAGCGCCGCAGCGCCTGCTCGGTCTTGCCGACGAGGTCGATGCCCATGAGCCTGATGCTGCCGTCGACGATCGTCGCGTTGCTCGGCAGGATCCGGACGAGCGACAGCGCGGTCGTGGTCTTGCCGCAGCCCGACTCGCCGGCGATGCCGAGCGCCTCGCCGTGCTCGAGCCGGAACGACACGCCGTCGACCGCCTTGACCGTCCCCGACTCGAGCGTGAAATGCGTCCGCAGGTCGTCGACGACGAGCAGCGGCGCGTCGGGTCGGCCTGCTTGGGCAGCGGCCACTGGCGCGCCGGCCGGCGTTCGGCAGCGCCTCGATCGCCGCCGCGGCCAGAGCGCGGCGTCGGGCTCCTCGGCGATCGGCTCCTCGGCGCCGATGTCGACGGCTTCGGCCGGAGCCTCGCCGCGGCGAGGTCGCCGCGCTGGCAGGCGGGATCGGCAGGCTCATCGTCGGTCCGCCGGCGCGGGTTCAGCAGGTCGTCCAGCGCCGTGCCCACGAGCGTGAACGCGAAGACCACGAGCACGATGCAGGCGCCGGCCGGGACGAAGTACCACCACGCCCCGAGGCTCGGCGCGCCGACCTCCTCGGCCGCGTTGAGGATCTGGCCCCACGACGGCTGGAACGGGTCGCCGAGCCCGACGAACGAGAGCGTCGTCTCGGTCAGCACCGCGCCCGCGAACACCAGCACCGCGTTCGCCACGATGAGGTTCACGACGTTCGGCAGGATGTGCCGGCGCATGATGTGCCCGCGGCCCGCGCCGATGACCCGGGCCCGGTCCACGAACGGCGCGCTCCTTCAGCGACAGCGTCTGGGCGCGGATGATCCGGGCGGTCGACGCCCAGCTCGTGATCCCGACGACGATGACGATCACGACGAGCGTCGTGCGGATCCCGAAGATGTCGCTGCCCGTGCCGATGATGTCGGCGATGATCGGCGCGAGGATCAGCGCCAGGACGAACGTCGGCAGGACGAGGAAGAAGTCGGTGATCCGCATGAGGATCGCCGTCCGTCCGTCCGCCGACGAACCCGCCGACGACCCCGATCACGCCCCCGAGCGAGCACCGTGATCACGGTCGCGAGCAGGCCGATGACCATCGAGATCCGCGTGCCGTGGACGGTCAGGTTGAGCATGTCGCGACCCATGCTCGTCGGTGCCCAGCGAGGTGGGCCGCGCTCGGTGGCTCGAGGCGCCCGCCGGTCGCGGTGACGGCCGTCTCGAGCGGCCCGACGAGCAGGTCCGGGACGAGCGCCAGGACCACGAAGACGACCAGGATCGCCACGCCGATGAGGCCGTCCCGCCGACGGAGCAAGCGACCGACGCGGACGCGCTCGCTCGAGCCGCCGGCGCCCGGGCAGGACGTGCCGTCGGCGGCCGGCGGCGCGGTCATGCCCGGACCCGCGGATCGAGGCGCCGTAGACCAGGTCGGCCAGCGAGGTTGGCCAGCACGACCGAGACCGCTCAGCAGCAGGAAGATGCCCTGCAGGACCGGGTAGTCGCGGGCCGCCAGCGCCTCCACCGTCAGCGTGCCGAGACCGGGCCAGTTGAAGACGACCTCGACGGTGATCGCGCCGGCGACGACGTAGCCGAGGTTGATGGCGACCGAGCGTCACGGCCGGCAGCAGCGCGTTCGGGAGCGCGTGGCGGCGCAGGATCCGGCCGCTCTGGATAGCCCTTCGCCCGGGCGGTCGTGATGTAGTCCTCGGAGAGCGTCTCGATGATCGACGAGCGCATCAGGATCGAGTACTGGCCGATCAGCCCGAGTGCGACGGTCGCGACCGGCAGGACCAGGTGGCGCACCGAGGTCGGCGAGGTGGTCGAACGCCGAGGCGTAGGTCGCGCCCGGCCGTGACCATCCCGAACGTCGGGAACCAGCCGAGCGTCGATCGCGAAGATCAGCAGCAGGATCATGCCGAGCAGGAAGTACGGCATCGAGTAGAGGATGAGCGAGACCCCGTTGCCGACGTAGGTCGACCGGGCCGCCGCGTCGCCAGCCCGCAGTACGCGCCGAGGGCCAGCCCGACGACGATCGCGATGAGCTCGCCCAGGCCGAACAGGAGGAGCGTCGGCCAGAGCCGGCCGCCGATGACCTCGGTCACCGGCTGGCCGCGCGAGGCGTACGAGTACCCGAGGTCGCCCTGCGCGCGTCGCCACGACGTAGGCCACGAGCTGGTCCGGGATGAGCGGCTTGTCGAGGCCCCAGCGCTCCCGCGTGCGCCTCGAGCGCTGCCGGCGAGACGTTCGGGTTGCGCGCAGGATACCGTTCCGGCGACCCGGGCATCGCCCGGAACAGGAGGAAGTTGATCGAGGACGATCAGCAGGATCGTGACGACCGCCGCGCCGAGGCGCCGGCCGAGGTAGCCGCGGTCCGCATCGCCGGGACCGCAGGCGCGGTGGCGCGGCGACCCCGGCGGGCGTCGTCCGTGATCGCCGGCGCGTCGCCCCGCGGCTATCACTCCTCGGCCGCGGCTCCGTCGTCCGCGGCGGCGCATCAGGACGAGGCCGACGCCGACGATCGCCACGACGACCAGCGCACCGACGCCGAGGAGCAGCGGGGTCGTTGTCGGCGGCCGGTGCCGGCGTCGGCGCGGCGCTCGGGGCCGGCGACGGCGCCGCCGAGGCGCCCGGCGACGCGGCGCGGCCGAGGCTCGGCTCTGGCGACGCCGCGCCCGCCAGCGTGAGCTTCGTGTAGCCGATCGGGCCGAACCCGAACAGCGGCGTGCCGGTCTCGGCGGCTGGTTCAGCCAGCCGCCGAACCGGTCCGTCCGATAGGCGTGCAGCTCCGAGTCGTAGTACAGGAGTGTTAGGGCGCTCGCCGTAGAACGAGCTCCTGCATCTCCTGGAGCATGGCCTTGCGCTCGTCCGGATCGGTCGCCTGGCCCTGCTGCGACGAACAGCTCGTCGAAGCGCGCGTTGCGAGTAGAACGCTGTCGCTCGATCCGCCGATCTCGTCCGTCGTGAACGAGCTGGAGCAGCGACGTCGGGTCGACGTCGCCGACCCAGCCCCACATGTACGATGTCGAAGTTCGCCTGTGCCGGGCGGATCGTATTCGGGCGGAGCACAGGTCGACGAGCAGCTTGTCGTCCTCGGTCACGCCGGCGTGACCGTGATCCCGAGCTCGGCCCACCACTCGGTGATGAACTGGGCGATCGGTCGCCAGCTCGGACTCGGAGGCCGGCCAGGTCAGGCGCGAGGCTGATCGGCTTGCCCTCCTTGTCGAGGCGCGCGCCGGACGCGTCCAGCTCGTAGCCCGCGGCGTCGAGCTTCTGCTCGGCCATCGCGAGGTCGAACGTCCGCTGGGCGTCGGCGGCCGGCGGCACGTGCCAGTTGGCATGGAACGGCGGGACCAGGCTGGTGCCCGGCGTCGCCGTGCCCGGCGAGGACGCGGTCGACGAGCAGCGGCAGGTCGATCGCCCAGCCGAGGGCGTCGCGGAACGCCGGATCGGCGACCGCCGGTGGTCGACGCGCCGCCGCCGTCGATCGGCTCGGCTGTAGCCGTTGAACGTCAGGTACGAGTAGCCGTTGGCGAAGCCCTCGACCGTGACGATGTCCGCCTCGGCCCTCGAGCGCGTCGAACGCGTCCGCGCCGATGCCGCGGGCGTAGTCGATCTCGCCGTTGCGGAGCGCCTGGACCATCGTCTCGTTGCTCTCGAAGTGCTGGATGATCACCTCGTCCGCCGCGCCCTGCTGGCCCCAGTAGTTCGGGTTGCGGGCGAACCGGATGAACTTGCCGGGCTCCCACTCGACCGCCTTGTACGGCCCGGTCCCGACGACGGGCGGTCGTTCGGGAAGAAGTCGTCGGCTTCGGCGTTGGCGATCTCGTCGAGCGTGTGGCCCTCCCAGATGTGCTTCGGCAGGATCGGCACGTAGGCCGGGGTGAGGAGGTCGGCGGGGACTCGGTCGTCGACGACGAGCGTCTCGCATCCGGCGCGCTCACGGTCGAGGCCGGCGTAGTCAGGTACGGCTCGAGGTAGCCGAGCCCAGGTCGCCGTCCTCGACGCGACCGCGTCGAGCACCAGCTGGTAGGTCCAGCGGGCGTCCTCGGACGTCGCCGGCGTGCCATCGGACCACTGCATGCCATCGCGGATCTTGAAGGTGTGGGTCATGCCGTCTGTCGACGAGGACCACGACTCCGCGAAACCGGGGACGGGCTCGAGTTCTTGCCGAACCCGACCAGCAGGTCGTAGTTGAGGGTGAAGACCTCGTAGTCGACGACGTCACCGAGTGCCATGGGTTCAGGACCTGCAGATCCTGGTCGGTCCCGGCGCGAAGGACGCACCCGGCGCCTCCGCCGCCGCCGATCGGCACCGCGGCCGGGAGCAGGAGCGCGCCGACGAGGCCGGCGACGGCCAGGACTCGGCCCAGCCGGGCGCGTGGGGTCGATCGCATCGAGATCCTCCTCCAGGACGGCCGCTCCTCCCGCGAACGGTCGCTTCCTCAGGGGTCCGTCACCGTCGCCGGTCGAATCGGCGGTACCGTCGCACACGCCGCGGTCGCGTGCAAGGAACGGCTCGCACGCGTGGGTCGCTCAGATGCCGTGGTCGCTCAGATCGATCCGGACGCAGCGGCGGGTCGGCCGCGAGGAGGGCCGGCCGGTCGATGCGGAACGCCCCCAGCTCCCCGTCTGATGGCGACGCCCCGTCGAGTGCGAGCTCGACCAGGATCCGCCCGATGACCGATGCGAACTTGAACCCGTGCGCGGCGCCCAGGCCGACGACCACGCCGGGCGCATCGGGCAGGCGATCGAGCACGAAGTCACGCTCCGGCGTCATCGTGTACAGGCACGTCTTCGTGTAGATCGGCGGGCCCAGGCCGACGGCAGCCGCCCGCGAGGAAGCCGCGAACGCGGGTGCGGATGGCCTCGTCCGGGTCGAACGTGCGCGTCTCCGGGGTCGACCGGCTGGCCGCCGCAGTCCTGGGCGACCTTGGGGCCGGCCTCGCCGTACGTCGGGAAGCCGTAGAACGACGGGTCGTCCATCCAGATCCAGACGGGGAACCGATCCGGCGCGAACGCTGCGGTATCGGGTGCGCGCGAAGTAGGTGACCTGTTCCTTGGTCACCGTGAGCGGCAAGCGACGCTCGAAATGCGCCAGGAGCTCGTTGGTCCAGGCATCCGCGGCGATCACGACCCGGCCGGCGCCATAGGTCGTGCCGCCCGCGTCGACCTCGTACGCGCCGCCGGCCGCGCGCACGGCATCGACCGGTGTCCGGTCGAGCAGGGTGGCGCCACGCTCGGCCGCGAGACGACGATGGGCGGCGTTACCGCGATACGGATCGGCGATGCCGCCGTGCGCCTGCCACACACCGGTGACGTCATCGGTGAGCCGCCAGACGGGCCATCGCCGGGTGATCTCGGCGGCATCCAGCAGCTCGAACGGCACGCCCTCGGCGCTGAGGCTGCCCGTGTAGTCGGCCTGCGGGATGGCCGGATCGGCCGGCCACAGGTCGAGACCGCCGGTCACCGTCACGATCCGATCGTCGGCCTCCGCCTCGACCAGCGACCAGCTCTCGTAGGCGCGCTTGGCGAGCCGGACGTAGTCGGGCCGGTGGTAGGACAGCCGGATGATCCGGCTGTGATCGGCGGATGCCCCGTTGGCGTGGCCGAGCTCGAAGCGCTCCAGGCCGAGGACGCGGACATCCGGACGCGTGGATGCCCAGTAGGCTGCCGCCTAGCCGAACGCCCCGAGCCCGACGACGATCGACGTCCCAGTCGCGCCGCTGTCATCGCCTCATCGCCCGCTCCAGTGCCACACGCTGGATGGCGACGACGCTCATCGCGTCGGTGATCCGACCGTCGAGCGTCATCGCCAGCGCCTCGTCGAACGGCACCCAGCGGATCGCGATCGACTCGGTCGGTTCGGGCGTCGCGTCGCCATGGCGCAGCCCGCTGGCGACGAACAGCACGGCCTGCTCGTCCGTCACCGAGTTGGACAGGTCGACGCGGCACAGCTCGCGCCAGTCGGCCGCCTCGAGCCCGGTCTCCTCGCGAAGCTCTCGCTGGACCCCGTCGAGGGCGGTCTCCCCGTCGGGACGCCGCCCTCCGGGATCTCCCAGGAGTCGCGGCCGAGGGTGTAGCGGTGCTGCCCGACCAGCACGATCCGGTCGTCGTCGTCGAAGGCGACGACCCCGCCGGCGAGGTTGGCGAAATGGACGACGCCGTAGATCCCGGGGCTGCCGTCGGGCCTGGCGACCTCGTCGTGCCAGACCGTGATCCACGGGTTCTCGTAGGCGACGCGTCGGCTGCGGCGCACGAACCGACGCTCCATGTCCGGCATCGTCGCATGGCACGGGCGGTGGTGCCGGGCGACCCGAACGCCCGCGACACTCCCGGCGATGTACGTACGACTCGCCGCCGACCATGCCCCGACGCGGCGGATGCCGCGACCGATGCCCGCCCCGCGAGCGAACCTCGCTACGCTGTCCAGGTCGACTGGGACGCGCGGATCCCCGTCAGGGATGGCACCGAGCTGTCCGCCAACATCTGGCGACCCCGCGCGCGCCGCCGATGCCGCCGGACCAGCCTTCCCGGCGATCCTCGAGATGATCCCGTACGGCAAGGACAACTGGCGCCGGAACGCCGGATATCGACCCGCGGGGAGTGGTTCGCGGCGAGCGGGTTCGCGCTCTGCCGGCTCGATGTTCGCGGCACCGGCTCGTCCGATGGCGTGGCGATCGACGAGTACACCGCCGACGAGACGCGCGACGGCTTCGAGGCCGTCGAGTGGCTTGCCGACCAGCCGTGGTGCGATGGCATCATCGGGATGTGGGGCATCAGCTACGGCGGGTTCACGTCGATCCAGGTCGCCGCCCTGCGGCCACCGCACCTGCGCGCGATCGTCCCGGTGATGGCCACCGACGATCGCTACCTCGATGACGTCCACTACCGCGGCGGCTGCGTGACGGTCAGCGAGCTGTCGCAGTACGCCGTCAGCCAGGTGGCGATGAACGCGATGCCGCCCGACGCGTCGTTCCGCGGCGCGGGCTGGCGTGACGAGTGGCTGGCTCGTCTCGAGGCGACGCCGCCGTGGCTGTTCGCCTGGCTGCGCCACCAGACCGACGGGCCTACTGGCGGCAGGGCTCCCTGGCGCCCGACTACGACGCCATCGACGCGGTCCGATCTTCAACATCGGCGGCTGGCACGACGGCTATGTCGACCCCGCCTTCCGCATGCAGGCGCGCTGCGCGTCACCGTCCCACACGCTCGTCGGCAACTGGGTCCACAGCTGGCCGCACGATGCGGCGCCGGGACCGAACCTCGACGAGCTGCACGAGATCGCGCGGTTCTTCGATCGGCACCTGAGCGGCGTCGACAACGGCTGGGACGACGAGCCGCCGATCGTCTGGTTCGAGCACGAGTACGCGCCACCCGAACCGTTCCCGACGTCGCTCCCGGGCCGCTGGCGGGCAGCGACCGCCTATCCGCACCCCGAGACGGCGACCGGGACGTGGCGCCTCGGCGGGGACGGGCGGCTCGTCGCGGACGGCGGGCGTCGGGGCGGTCGCGGACGCGAGCCGACGGCGCCGCCGCCGACCGCCGACGGCGTCGACACATTCCGGCATCGCCCGACCACCGGCACGCGCGGCGCCCTGTCCTGGGGCGCCGGCGATGCACCGAACGGGCTCGCCCGCGATCTCCGCCGGGACGAGGACGCCGGGCCGACCTACACCTCCGAGCCGCTCGCGTCGGCGCTCGAGGTGCTCGGCGTCCCCGAGCTCGTCGTCCACGTCGAGGTCGACGCGCCGGTCGCGATGCTGTCGGTTCGGCTGTCGGACGTGGCGCCGGACGGGATCGGTCGCGCTCGTGAGCGCCGGCGTCCTGAACCTGACCCACCGGCGGTCGCACGCAGGACCCGGAAGCGCTCGTGGCCGGCTGCGTCGAGGAGGTCCGGATCCCGCTCCGGACCGCCGGGTATCGGTGGCTGCCTGGGCATCGTGTCCGCGTCGCCCTCGCCTCGTCGCTGTGGCCGGTGCTCTGGCCGTCGCCCTATCCGGCGACGTTCCGCGTCCATCGTGGTGCCGCCACCCCGTCGCGCCTGGAGCTCCCGGTCGTCCCGCCCGCGGGCGGTCCGGGTGACGCCGCGGTGCCGCCGTTCCGGACGAGCGCGCCCGAGCTGCGATTGGCCCACCGCCGAGGCGCTCGACGGCGCGGGACCCGCCGGGGCCGATCGCCCGGTCTGGCGCATCGACGAGGACGTCATCGCGGGCTCGGTCACGGTCCACGTCCATGACGGCGGCGAGGCGATCGTGCCCGACGGCCGTCGGCTCTATTCGGCGGAGACCCTGCGGATGACGGCCTGGGACGCCGACCCGGCCCGGGCCGAGCTGGAGGCGCACGTGGTCTATCGCTGGCAGGAGCGCGAGGCGTCACGTGACGGCGAGCTGACGCGGATCGAGATCCACGCGGACTCGTTCCAGACGAGCACGGCGACCGACTTCGAGCTGACCGTCCGCCTGACGGTCGATGTCGACGGCGCCCGCTTCTTCGAGCGCGACTGGCACGAGGTCATCCCGCGCCACCTCGTCTGATGCACATCCTCGAGGTCCGGCCACACCTGGCACGCAGCAACCATCGCACGACGCCGCGCACCGTCGATGGCAGAGCGCCTCCATCGCCCGATAGACTCCGCCAATGACCGACCGCCGCCGTATCTCCGCCAAGGCCGACCGGTTCACCGAATTGGTCATCCGCGAGATGAACCGGCTGGCCGTCGCGGCCGGTGCCGTCAGCCTCGCCCAGGGCTTCCCGGATTTCCCCTGCCCGCCCGAGCTCAAGCGCGCCGTCGCCGACGCGGTCGATGCGGACCTCAACCAGTACGCGATCACGTGGGGCTCCAAGCCGCTGCGCGACGCGATCGCGGCGACGACGCCGCGGCAGTTCCCCGGTTGGGGCGCCATCGACCCGGAGACGCAGGTCACCGTCACGTGCGGCGCGACCGAGGCGATGATCGCGGCGATGCTCGGCCTGCTGGATCCGGGCGACGAGGTCGTGATCTTCGAGCCGTTCTACGAGAACTACAGCCCGGACGCGATCCTGTCGGGCGCCATCCCGCGCTACGTGACGCTCCACGAGCCGGACTGGTCCATCGACCCCGACGAGCTGCGCGCCGCGTTCGGGCCGAAGACCCGCGGGATCGTCGTCAACTCGCCGCACAACCCGACCGGCAAGGTGTTCACGCGCGAGGAGCTCACCCTCATCGCCGAGCTGTGCCAGGAACACGACGTCATCGCCTTCACCGACGACATCTACGAGCACATCGTGTTCACGGGCGAGCACATCCCGCTCGCGACGCTCCCCGGGATGGCGGAACGGACCGTCTCGATCCACTCGATGTCCAAGACGTACTCGGTGACCGGCTGGCGGATCGGCTGGACGATCGCCCCGGCCGATCTCTCGGTCGGCATCCGGCGCGTCCACGACTTCCTGACCGTCGGTGCCGCGGCCCCGCTCCAGGCCGCGGCGGTGACCGCCCTGCATCTGCCCGACGCGTATTACACCGACCTCGTCGACGGCTACCGCGCCCGACGCGACGCGATCGTCCCCGCCCTGCGCGACGCGGGGTTCCGGATCCACGAGCCGGACGGCGCGTACTACGTCATGACCGACATCCGCGACATCACCGATGCCGATGACGCGACGTTCGCCCGCGCCCTCATCCACGACCCCGGCGTCGCCGCGGTGCCCGGCTCGTCGTTCTTCTCGCGACCCGAGCTCGGGCGCACCAAACTCCGGTTCGCGTTCCCGAAACGGCTCGAGACCCTGGCGGCGGCCGCGGAACGGCTGTCCCGGCTGGCCCCGATCCGCGCGAGCGGCTAGGCCTCGGCGCTCGCCCGACCGCCGGTCAGGCCGGCCACCGCCCCGGCGATCGCCCGGCGTGTCTCGGCCCCGTCGTAGCGCAGCAGCGGATCGGGATCGAGGACGTGCTCGGTCATGGCACCGCCGATGCGGGTGTAGAGGACCGGATAGATCGCTCCGCTGCCGTCGGCCTCGAGCGTGATGGCGAGCGAGTCCGGACCGCTCGTGTCGAGCACGTGCGTGAGCGGCTGGACGCCGTCGTCCCGCAGCCCGCCACCAGGGTCGCTGGTGACGACGCGGGCGAGGTAGCCGCGCTGATGGAACAGCTCGGGCGCGTCGTTGAGCTCGCCGGCGACGAAGTCCACCAGCTGCGCCGGGTCGATCTGCGCGGACGTCGGTGCGACGCCGAAGCGCGTCGTCGCGAGGTGCCCGGCCAGGACCCGCGCGTTGTAGCGCGCGCCGTGGACCGCCCCCGAGTTGCTCGGGTTGCCGTGCTTCTGCAGGCCCTTGGCCGCCTGCCCGATCGTCCCCGCGAAGTAGACGCCCGGCAGCGTCGTGCTCTCCCACCACGGCGTCTGGGCCGGCAGCCGGGCCTGGCCGCTGACCTGGCAGCCGATCGCGGGCAGGTCCATGAGTGGCGTCTCGAAACCCGTGGCCGCGATCACCTCGTCCATCTCGAGGGAGAGGTCACCGCCGCCGTCGGTGCGGCGGACGTGGACGAGGAGCGTCCCGTCGGCCGTTCGCTCGACCCGGTCGGTGGCCGCGTCGAGGATCGTCACGCCGCCGCCGAGGACGTGATCCTCGAAGGGCTGCAGGTAGCGCGCCCGGACCCCGACCAGCGTCCGCGTCTCGACCGACAGCTTGGCGCGCGACGGCGACGAGATGATGAGCTGGCGCGCCGACGGGAGGAGCCCGTTCGCGAGCTCGAACCCCGAGTTCTGCTTGCCGATGATGAAGACCCGCCGATCGGCGTAGCTCTCGGGACTGCGGACGGCCGCGTAGTGGTGGGTCAGCTCCGAGCCCGCGAACGTGGGGGTGAACGGCTCCGAGACGCCCACCGCGATCACGAGCACCTCGGCCCGGTACTCGCCGTCGGTCGTCTCGACGACGAAGCGACCACCGGGGGCGCCTGGTTCGAGCCGCGTCCCGGTCCAGCGGCAGTCGTAGCGGACCTCGAGCCCGGTGGCCGTCGTGAACGCGGCGAGGTTCGCCTCCATCTCGGGCCGGGACGGGAAGTACGAGGTGCCGTCCATGAGACCGGGCTGGAGTGCCCGCGCCTCCGGCTCCTCGGCGAGCAGGCTGTTCCAGTCGTACCGCTCGTACGCGCGCGACCCCCGCGGCGCCGGGGCATGCGGCTTCGTCCACGACAGGAGGCGCTGGAAGAACGGCCAGCGGCGGAACATGCCGCCGGGACTCGGGTCGGCGGAGAGCACGGCATGACGGACGCCGTGGTGCCGGAGCGAGTACGAGATCTGCAGCCCACCCGGCCCCGATCCGATGACGATGACCGGGTACGCCCCCGGCGGGAACGGGCGGACGGGCTCGGTCAACTCCGCCATCGATTCGCGGCCCGCAGGCGTCGCGCCTGCGCCTGGACGATGCGGTACATCACCCGTGGGTTCGCGACGAGGAACGCCTCGACCTGGGGGCCCGCGAGGACGAGGCAGCGCAGCGGTCGCGTCGCGACGACGTCGGCGATCGGCGGCTCACCCAGCAGGATGGACACCTCGCCGAAGAAGTCGCCACGGCCGAGCCGCGCCCGCTCCGAGCCGTCCACGACGATCGCGACCTCGCCGTCGACGATGATGTGGAAGCCGCTGCCGGTCACGCCCTGGCGGAGCACGCGCTCCCCGTCGGCGAACGTCCGCTCCTCGAAGGTGTGGACGATCCCGGCGAGCTGTGGGGAGGACAGGTCGGCGAACAGCCCGAACCCGGCGATCGTGTCGATGAGTTCCTGCCGATCGGCCATCGGCCGCCCTCCTGCGCGCTCCCGAATCGGGTCGTCCCATGCGCATCGTGCCACTGCCGCGCGTGCGCTTGGAAGCGGTGCCCGACACCGGTTCGTCACGAGCGGGCCCCAACCTTGACGCTCCCGGTCGCACAGCGCAGCATCACCGGCGTATCCGCGCCGGACGAATGGCATCGTCGGCGCCGTGCCACCGTCACCCGTATCGCCTGTTGACCGGAGGACCCGATGACCCTCACCCGCGACCGCAAGACCGAGCTGCTCGCCGCGACGCCGCTCTTCGCGGGCGTGGACGCGGCCGGTCTGGCGAGCATCGCGACGCGGATCGTCGAGGTCGACACGCCCGCCGAGCGGGTGATCGCCCGCCAGGGCGACGTCGGGACGGGGTTCTTCATCATCGCGATCGGCGAGGTCCGGGTGGTCCGCGACGGCGAGACCGTCGCGACCCTGGGTCCGGGCGACTTCTTCGGGGAGCTGTCGGTGCTCGACGGTCGGCCGCGCAACGCACAGGTCGTGACCGTCACGCCGACCGTCTGCCTCGCGCTCGCATCGTGGGACTTCGAGGCGGTCGTCCATGAGCAGCCGGCGGTCGCGCTCGCCATCCTGCGCGGCCTCGCCGGTCGGCTCCGTGATCTCAGCGACGCCCACCGGCACTGAGCCCGGAGCGCGTCGATGACCGAGGTGCCGATGCTCCCCGGCGGCACCGTCACGTGCCTGTTCAGCGACATCGAGGGGTCGACCCGCCTGGAGCTCGAGGTCGGGACCGGGCCGTACCGCGAGATCCGCGAACGCCACCGCGAGCTCCTCCGCGGGGCCTTCACGGCCCATGGTGGGGTCGAGCAGGGCACCGAGGGCGATTCCTTCTTCGTGATCTTCGCCGGCGCCTCGGACGCGGTCGCGGCGGCAGCCGACGCCCAGCGCGCGCTCGCCGGCCAGAGCCTGGCCCGAGGACGCGATCGTGCGTGTCCGGATGGGGCTCCACAGCGGCGAGATCGAGCAGACCGGGACCGACGTCATCGGCTACGCCATCAACCGGACGGCCCGCATCGCCGCGGCGGCACACGGCGGCCAGGTGCTGCTGTCGGACTCGACGCGTGCGCTCGTCGCCGACGGCCTGCCCGCCGGCGTCCGGATCCGCGACCTCGGCGAGCACCGACTGAAGGACCTGCGCGCCCCCGAGCGCCTGAGCCAGCTCGTCATCGACGGCCTCCCGGCGGATTTCCCGCCGCCGCGATCCATCGACGCCCGACCCAACAACCTGCCGACGCAGCTCACGACGTTCGTCGGCCGCGAACGCGAGCTCGAGGAGGCCGGCGCGCTGCTGGCCCGGACCCGGCTCCTGACCCTGACCGGCCCGGGTGGAACGGGCAAGACGCGGCTCTCACTGCAGGTCGCGGCGGCGACCGCGGACGCCTACCCGGACGGGATCTGGTTCGTCGCGCTCGAGCCCGTCCGCGACCCAGCGCTCGTGGCCCCGACGATCTCGCGGACGCTCGGAGCCGCCGACAACGCGACGCGCCCGGCGATCGACATCCTCGTCGACACGATCGGCCCGAAGCGGATGCTCCTCCTGCTCGACAACTTCGAGCAGGTCGTCGGTGCGGGACCCGTCGTCGGTGAGGTGCTGCGTCGCTGCGAGCACGTGACGGTCATCGCGACGAGCCGTGCCGCGCTGCGCATCTCCGGGGAGCAGGAGTACCCGGTCCCGGGCCTCCCGGCACCGCCGGACACCACCCGACTGACCGAGACGGAACGACTGAACCTGCCCCGCGAGCTGCGCGAGTTCGACCTCGAGACGCTCAACACGTTCGAGGCCGTGCGTCTCTTCATCGCGCGCGCGACCGCGATCCGGCCGGGCTTCAGCGTCACGAATGCCAACGCCCCGGCCGTCGCCGGGATCTCCGCGCGGCTCCACGGGATGCCGCTCGCGATCGAGCTCGCCGCCGCGCGGATCAAGCTCCTGACACCCGACCAGATCCTCGCCCGGCTGGAGCACCACCTGGCCCTGCTGACCGCTGGATCGCGTGACCTGCCCGAGCGGCAGCAGACGCTCCGCGGGGCGATCGCCTGGAGCTACGACCTGCTCGACGAGGGTGGCCGGCGCCTCGTGGACCGGCTCTCGGTGTTCCGCGGCGGCTGCGACCTCGAGACCGCCGAGGCCGTGTGCGGCCCGAGTGCGGACCTGGGCTTCGACATGTTCGATGGGCTGGCGGCGCTCGTCGACCAGAGCCTGCTGCGCATCGACGACACGACCGACGAGCCGCGCTTCGTGATGCTCGACACCATCGCGGAGTTCGCGGGCGAGATGCTCGAGACGCGTGGCGAGGGCGACGACGTCCGCGACCGGCATGCCGCGGCGTTCCTCGCGCTCGCCGAACGGGCCGCTCCGCATCTGTCCGGTGCGGACCAGCGAGCCTGGCTCGATCGACTGGAACGCGACCACGACAACCTGCGGGCCGCCCTGGATCACGCGATCGCGCGGCCACTCCCCGAGGTCGCGGCACGGCTCGCGTTCGCGCTCTGGCGGTTCTGGCAGCAGCGCGGCTACCTCAACGAGGCCCGCGTCCGGTTCGACACGATCGCGGCGCATGGGCTGGCAGTTCGAGCCGGTCGTGGCTGCCCGGTTCGCCGAGGGCTACGGCGGCGTCGCGTACTGGCAGGCCGACGCCGACACCGCAGAGCACTGGTACGGCGAGGCGCTCGACCTGTGGCAGGCCAGCGGCGACAAGCGCGAGATCGCGAATGCCCTGTACAACGACGCCTACGCCGACATCCTCCCGTTCATGGGCGTGATGCCCGGCACGTCGGCCGACCAGGTCCAGCACACGACGCGGTTCCTCGATGGACGGGCCAAGCTCGAACGGGCGCTCGAGCTCTACCGGGAGGTCGGCGACGACTCCGGCGAGGCCAACATCCTGTGGGCGCTCGGCAGCTACTACTTCTTCACCAACGACGCGGTCGGGGCCGAGCCGTGGTACCAGCGGTCGCTGGACCTGCATCGCACCTCGGGCAACCGGACGATGGAGGCCTGGTCGCTGCACATGCTCTCGCTGGTCCATGTCGGCCGGGGGCAGGTCGATGCGGCACGTCGCGATGCGTCCGAGGCGCTGGACCGGTTCACCGAGGGCGGCGATGTCGCCGGGATCACCCTGATCCTCGATGACCTCGCAGCGGTCGCGGTCGCCGACGGCGATCTCCCGCGTGCGGGCAGGCTCTACGGCGCCGCACGACATCTGCAGCAGACGACCGGGACCGGCCTTGCGACGTTCGTCGAGGAGACGTATGCGCAGTACAACGCGCCCTCGCCGCGCAAGGCGCTGAGCGCCGAGGACCTGGAGCGCTACGCGGCGGAGGGCGCGGCGATGGGTCTCGACGAGATCGTCGCCTACGCTCGCGAGCGCGGGGACGCGGGTACCATGAGCCCGATGCTCGAACCCCGTGAGCCGGTCCGACCGCTGGCCGTCATGCCGATCGTCATCCACGAGGACGACCCGCCGCAGGCGGCGTCGGCCGAGGCGGATCCGGGCCTGCTCATCCTGACCTGCGCGAACTGCGGCGCGGCCATGGACGAGCGGAAGTGCAAGCTCATCTGCCGCTGCGGCTACTTCCTGTCCTGCTCCGACTACTACTGAACGGGGGCCGTCGGTCGCGACGCCGACGCGCAACCAGACCGTCCGGTCCCGCTCGGCTAGACTGACCCTCCGATGACCGCCGAGCCCCTTCCCGATCCCGTGACGCCCGGCCAGTCGCCCGCGCGCGACAAGACCCAGATCCCCAAGAACCCGGGTCGGCGCGACCTCGGCATGAAGGTGTCGCTGCTGTTCCCGGATCGCGAGATCGTCGAGAAGTTCTACGTCCCGCTGATCTACACCGCATGCCGGACGTGCTACTCGGAGGAGGTCCCCGAGGAGATCTTCGCGAAGGCCGTCGACGGCGGGTACGACCCGGCGAAGATGCAGAAGCTGATCTCGTCGGTGATCGAATCGGGACACGGCTCGACCATCGAGCACGTCGTGTTCACGTTCGCCATCACTGGCGTGTCGCGGACCCTGTCGCACCAGCTCGTCCGGCATCGGGCGGGCGTGGCCTTCGACCAGCAGAGCCAGCGCTACGTCAAGTTCAAGGACGCGGCGACCATGCTCCCCCACTCCATCGCCGAGGGCGATCCGGCGTTGAAGATGCGCTACGAGGAGCAGATCGAGGGCGCGCTCGGCCTCTATGACGAGATGCTCGGGGCCGGCGTCCCGGGCGAGGATGCGCGGTTCGTCTTCCCCAACGCGACCCGTACGAACCTCGTGATGACGACCAACCTGCGCGCGCTCATCCACATGTCGGGCCTGCGCCTGTGCACGATGGCCCAGTGGGAGATCCGCCGGCTGTTCCAGCTCGTGCGCCACGAGATCTTCGGCGTCTCGCCATTCCTCGGGTCGTTCCTGGCGCCCAAGTGCGTGCCCCTCGGGTACTGCGACGAGTTCAAGAACCGCGACGAGCATTGCCCGATCCGGCCGCACAAGGACAACGTGCTCGCCGCCTGGGCGGAGAAGAAGGCGGCGGCACGCGATGCCCGCCCGGAGCCGCCACCGGCATGATCGCGCCACGGACCGGGGGCACGCCAGCATGACCATCCGCCTCCAGTTCGATCGCATCCCGCCGGGTGTCGAGATCGGCCCCCACCGCCACGGCGTCGAGACGGTCGTCTACCTGGCGACCGGCGAGATCGTGTTCGAGCACGGCGAGGACCTGGAGCGGCGGACGATCGTGCGTGCCGGCGACGTCCTGTACGAGGCGCCGGCGGAGCACCACCTCGTGCGCAACATCGGCTCGGTCGACGCGCTCGCCCTGCTGGCGGCCGTCGAGATCGACCCGCGCCAGCCCGGCCTCACCCTCCGTCGCTGGGACACGGCCGCGGAGCCGGTGCGTCGAGGCGCGGAAGCAGCGGTCGTCGAGGACGCGTCGATCACGCGGCGGCTCATCGTCCGGCCGGGCGATTTCGGGACCGCGACCTTCGCGGTGAGCGAGGTGACGATCGCACCGGGCGCCGCCGACGACTGGCACCGCCACCCGGTCGCCGAGCACGCGCTCGTCGTCTTCGAGGGCCGCGGCCAGGTCACGGTCGACGACACCACCGAGATCCTGGAACCGCTGACCGGCATCCGGGTCGAGGCCGGGCTCGTCCACCGCGTCGAGAACACGGGCCGGACGCCGCTGCGCTTCTACGTCTGTTCGTCGCCCGGCACGGATCCGCTCGCCGACCGGGAGCCCGCCGAGGCACCGCCGCACCGGCTGGACGCCTGACCGTCCGTCCGTCGGGTCAGGCTGGTCAGCCGACCTCGACGATCCGCAGGTCGCGCTCCCCGGTCTCGGGACCGACGAACCGGAACAGCGCCTCGGCCTCGGCCTCGAGCTCGCTGCGCTCCGCGGGCGAGAGCGTCCGCCCGAGCTCGACGGTCATCGTCGTCACCTTGCCGGTCCGACGGACGCGCCACGCGCCGGTGATGCCGCCGTCGACGAGGATCGCGCCCTTCCAGCCGAAGTCCAGGCCCCATGTCATCACGCCGTTGATCCGCGAGCGATCGGCGTGCGACAGGAACACGTTGTCGTACTGCGGGAGGAAGCGGATCGGGGCAGGGATCGCCGGATCGGCGATGACGCCGTCCTCGACGTCGAACAGCTCGCGTCCGGCGTCGTCGCGGTACACGCGCAGCCGCGGCCGCAGGCGCTCGATGACGGGGCGCAGGCCCGCCAGCCATGACCACGTCCGGATGTCGCCGCTCGTCGCCGGTCCGAACGCGCGCAGGTAGCGCAGGACGACGTCGTCGATCGCGCACGGCGTCCGTCTGGCGGCCCGCCCACGCCTCGAGGGTCGTGTTCGTGGCACGCGCCGTCTGGCGCCACAGGCCGCGCGGCGGGACCTGGACGAGCGGCAGCATGAAGCGGGCGAGATAGGCCATCGCGTTCGTGTCGCGGTCGGGCCAGCGCGTCCCGAGCTCGGCCGCGAGGTCGGTCGGGGTCAGCGGCTGCCGCTCGAGCGCCTCGCGCGCGGCCGACAGCATGGGGTCGAGATCCACGTCGCCCAGCGCCTTGGCGAACGGCGAGCTGGTCCACGCACGGCGCAGGACGTCGGACATGATCGGGTACAGGGCGAGGGCGTCCTCGGTGGTCACCAGGTGCAGGGTCGTCCGCATCAGCCCCATCCGGACGAAGCGGCGGTCCGGCCAGGCCGTCGCTCAGGGTCAGCGGGTCGAAGTCGCGGATGCGGGTCCAGAGCGCGACGTACGGATCGATCGGCTCCTGCGCCTGCATGCCCACGAGCGCGGTGATGACCGCGTCCGGCGTCGTCGTCGCGCGCTCGAGCAGGCCCTGGCGGGTCAGCAGCGTGCGATTGAGCGTCCGCTGGTCGAGGAGCGGAGCGGTCGACGTCCCCTTGGCCATGGTCGGGCGGACCGGCCTCAGTCGTCGCCGAGGTCGGCGAGGAAGCGGCGGACGACGCGGGCCAGCTTCGGGCCGGCGATGGCGCCCGACTCGAGGACCTCCGCGTGGGTCAACGGCTCGCCGGTGTAGCCGGCGCCCGCGTTGGTGACGAGCGAGACGCCGCAGACCTCGAGGCCGACCCACCGCGCCGCGATGCATTCGAGGACGGTCGACATGCCGATCGCGTGGCCGCCGAGCGACGCGAACATCCGGACCTCGGCGGGCGTCTCGTAGGTGGGTCCGGTCAGACCGATGTACACCCCTTCGGCCAGTGGCACGTCCTCGGCGACCGACGCCGCGTGCAGCCGGGCGACAAGGCGCGGGCTCCAGGCATCGGTCAGGTCGGTGAAGCGCTCCCCGAGCTCGTCGGCGTTCGCTCCGATCAGGGGGTTGTGCCCGGTCAGGTTGATGTGGTCCGTCATCACCATCAGCGTGCCCGGACCGAAGGACGGATCGAGCCCGCCCGCGGCGTTGGTCAGCACGACGATCCGGGCCCCGAGGGCGTGGAAGAGGAGGACCGGCTGGATGACGAGCCCCGGATCGTTGCCTTCGTAGAGGTGGAACCGGCCCTGGAGCATGACCACGACGCGGCCGCCGAGCCGTCCGAGCAGGAGCCGGCCGACGTGCCCCGGCGCGGTCGCGGCCGGCCAGCCGGGCAACGCGTCGAACGGGATGGCGACCGCGTCCTCGAGATCGTCGGCGAGGCCGCCAAGACCGGAACCCAGCACGATCCCGACCTCGGGGACGAGGTCGGTGCGCGCGCGGACCGCGGCGACGAGCGCGCGGAGCCGCGCCGGCTGTTCGCTCGGCGGGATGGGGCGCGACGGGTCGACGGTCGTCGCCGCGGCCTCAGCGTGGTCGGGCATGCGGGCCTCCAGGAACGCGTCCAGGGGTAGACGGCCGAGGCCCGCAGACTTCGTCCGCCCGACGGAAGTATCGACACCGGGATGCCGATCGCGTCCCGTCGGGCGACCCTCGGACCGGGGCCGTGGTGAGACAGCCGCGAGACGCGGGCAACGAAGCGCCCGAAGCGACCGGCGATGGAACGAAGGTCCTTGATGTGATCTCGGTTCCTTTGATCCTGTCGGCCCCTTCGGGCACGACCAAGGTAGGCCGGGCCGGTGTGGACGGTCAACGCGGTTATCCACGAACTGTGCGTGGCGCCGCGCGGCCGTATCCACCAACTCGGCGGGGGTGTGGATAACCCTGTGGACGAGACCCCGGAACGCGGAACCCGCGCGGGCCTCCGGCGGTCGGTCCCGCCCGAGGACGACCGGTGCTCAGCCGCCCATCGCGAACATCTCGACCTTTGGCAGGTCGGACGAGGTCGTGGAGCGCGCCCGCAACTCCGAGTAGCGATCGTCGCGGGCCCGCCACGTGTCCGCGAGGAACGCGAGGAGGGCCTCGTCCGACGATCCGTCGCGCAGGACCGCGCGCACGTCGCGGCCCTCGACCGCGAACAGGCACGTGTACAGCTTGCCGTCCGCGGACAGGCGCGCGCGCGTGCAGTCGCGGCAGAACGGGACCGTCACCGACGAGATGATCCCGAACTCGCCCGCGCCATCGGCGTACCGCCAGCGATCGGCGACCTCGCCGCGATAGCCGGCATCGACGGGCTCGGCCGGCCACATCGCCGTCACCGCGGCCACGACGTCGGCGGCGGAGACGACCTCGTCGAGCCGCCAGCCGTTGGAATGCCCGACGTCCATGTACTCGATGAAGCGCAGCGTGACCCCGGTCTCCCGCGCCCAGGCGGCCATCGGCACGACCGAGGTCTCGTTGACGCCGCGGCGCACCACCATGTTGATCTTGACCGGTGTCAGGCCGGCTTCGAGCGCGGCATCGATGCCGTCGAGGACCTTCGCCACCGGGAAGTCGATCCCGTTCATCTCGCCGAAGACGGCGTCGTCGAGCGAGTCCAGGCTGACGGTCACGCGACGCAGCCCGGCGTCGGCCAGCGGACGCGCCAGGGCGCGCAGCGCCGCCCCGTTGGTGGTCAGGGTGAGGTCGAGCTCCTCGCCATCGGGCGTGCGCAGGGCCGCGAGCATCGCGATGAGGTCCGGCAGGTCGCGCCGGACGAGCGGCTCGCCGCCGGTGATCCGCAGCTTCTGCACGCCGAGGGCCACGAAGGCGCGGGCCGCCCGTTCGATCTCCTCGAACGAGAGGACCTGGTCGCGCGGCAGGAACGCGTAGTCGCGCCCGAAGATCTCCTTGGGCATGCAGTACGTGCAGCGGAAATTGCAGCGGTCGGTGACCGAGATCCGCAGGTCGTGCAGCGGGCGCCCGAGGCGGTCGAGGGGTTCCATCGCCCCTATCGTAGGGCCACCCCCGCGAACCGTCGAAAAGGCGGTGCGACCCGTCGACACGCCCGGGCGGCGCGGTGTCGTCGAGGGACCCGACGGTACGACCGGCGCTGGGCCGCTGGTACCACTAGCGGACTCCACCACACCGACCCCTGCTGGCACGATGCGGACCACGCCCCAGAACTTCGCTATGACCCAGTCGCTCAACTGAGGAACGCATCGCATGGCTACGACCGACGCCCGACCTGGATTCCGCCTCCCGTGGAGCGCGGAACGAAGCGAGCCCGGCAGCCCGTCCGACGGTCAGACCGGGGACCAGCCTCTCGAGGGGGCCGAAGGCATCGCTACGGCAGAACCCGAACCTGCCGACCAGGAGATCGAAACGACCATGATCGACGCCGTGTCCGCTCCAGACCACGTGGCCGCCGCCGAAGAGGTCAGCGACGACACGACTTCGGAGGCCACTGCCATCAGCCAGCCAGCCGAGCCGAGCGCGCCCGCCGCGCCTGCCGCTCCCGCCGCTCCCGCCGGCGCCCGCAAGCCGAACAAGTTCATGGCCGACCTGACGAAGGCGATGCAGGTCGCCGCCGAGAGCGCCCGGACCGACACGCTCACGAAGTTCACGGCCGAGGCGAAGACGCACATCGAGGAGATCCACACGGCCTCCGCGTCCGAGGCGGCCGATCTGCGCAAGCGCGCGGACGATGACGTCCTGTCGATCCGTGACTGGTCGAAGGCCGAGATCGCGCGCATCCGCGAGGAGACCGACACGCGCATCAACGACCGCAAGGCCGGGCTCGAGGGCGAGCTCGAGGAGCATGCCGGCGCCATCGAGTACCGCATCGAGCGGGTCCAGGCGCGGGTCACCGCGTTCGAGGCCGAGATGGAGGCGTTCTTCGAGCGGCTCCTGGCCGAGGAGGATCCCACCCGCTTCGCGGCCATGGCCGAGAGCCTGCCCGAGCCGCCGTCGTTCGACGGCGTGGTCCGCGACACCGATGACACGCCGGCCGATGCCTGGCGGACCGAAACGCCCGACGCCCGAGCCCGTCGCCGTCGAGGCACCGACCGCCGAGGCGGTCGTCGAGGCCGCCGTCGAGGACGAGCCCGGCCGCCGAGGTGGCCGAGACGGTCGACGTCGATGCCACCATGACGACCCCGTTCACCGACGAGGCGACCGACGTCGCCGAGACCGAGGCCATCGGCAACCCGGAGACCGAGGCCGAGACCGACCCGTCCGACCCGCGCGTCGCCGCGCTGGGCCTGACCCCGGACTTCGCCGCCGCCGAGGCCGAGGCCGCGGTCTTCACCACCGACGAGGTGCCGGCGGATGACGACATCCCGCTGATCGCCGACGACGCCCTCGCCGCACGGCTGGCCGGTCTCGTCCCCGACAGCGATGCGGCCGCCCAGCACGCGACGACCCGCGTCGTCGTCACGGGCCTCGTCAGCGTCGCGAGCATCGCCGGGTTCAAGCGCCAGCTGGCACGCGCCAACGGCGTCCAGTCGGTCGGCGTCTCGTCCGGCCCTGACGGCGAGTTCGTCTTCGCCGTCGGACACGACCCCGAGGTGGTCGTGCGTGACCTCATCGGCGCACTTCCGGGGTTCGGCGCCCGCGTGACGGGGGAACGCGATGGCGATCTCACCGTGACCGCCCGCGACCCCGAGTCGGAGGGCTGACGTGGCGCGGCCAGCGGTCGCCATCGCCCTGCCGCCGGACGAAGCCACGCCCGTCGCCAACGAGCTCCGCGATGCCGGGTTCACGGCCGTCACCATCGCCCATCCCGACCAGCTCGAGGCGCTGCTGAACAGCCGTCGCGACGTCGCGGTGGCGATCCTCGACGGCGAGACCGACCTCGACACCTCGCTCGAGTACTACGGCCTGCTGCACGACGCGGGCCGCGCCGTGCCGGCCCTCATGGTCGTCTCGCCGCGCTCCATCGACCACCTGGTCGCCGGGACCACGGTGAGCAGCGCCGATGACGAGTACTTCACGCGGCCCTACTCGGCCGAGTCCCTGCGCTGGCGCGTCGAGGCGATGTGCATCCGCAGCCAGACCGTCGACGACGGCTCCGGGCCCGGTGCTCCAGGGCGGCCCGATGGAGGCTGACGGCTGGACCCGCCGCGCGACCGTGATCGCGGTCTTCAACCCCAAGGGCGGCGTGGGCAAGACCACGGTCGCCACCAACCTCGCCTCGGCCCTCCAGATCCGGAAGGGCCAGACGGTCATGCTCGTGGACGCCGACACCGTGACCGGTCACGTGTCGACCTCGCTCGGCATCGATGCCGTGCGGACGGTCGTCGACAGCTGGCTCGACGAGAAGGAGGGCGGCCCGGTCGAATCGCTCGTCGACCTCGCCGCGGCCCACCCGTCCGGGCTGCGCGTCGTGTCGCTCACCGCGTCGCCGTTGCATACCGAGATCCTCGAACCGGACCGCGTCCTCGCGGCCATCTCGGCGGCACGCAACGGCTTCGACTTCATCATCGTCGACCTGCACCCGTCGTACGGCGCCCTCAACCAGGCGCTGTTCGAGGCCGCCGATCGGATCCTCGTTCCGGTCACGCCGGACGTCCCCGCCATCCGCGCCGCCGTCCAGCTCTCGGGCGTCGCGACCGAGCTCGGGATCCGCGATCGACTCTCGCTCGTCATCAACCGCGCCAACAGCGGCGTGTCCGTGGCCGACATGGAGCGCACCGTGGGCATGCCCGCGGTCGCCCTGCTGCGCTCCGGCGGGCTGCTCTTCGTGCGTGCCGCGAACGAGGGTCGGACGGTCATCGAGATGTTCCCGAAGGAAAAGATCACCGAGGACTTCGACGCCCTCGCCGACCTCATGATCGGGACCCCCGCCCAGGCCCCGAGCCTGAAGACGGGCTTCGGCCTCTTCTCCCGCCCGAAGGTCGCCGCCCGCGCCTGAGGGTCAGGCGATCCGCGCGATCGCCGTCCGCAGCTCGCCGAGGTCGTCGATCACGATCGTGGCCTCCGGTGGATCGTCCGCCCGGCCGCGATCCACGCCCACGGGCCGCGCCGGATGAACACCGCGACCATCCCCGCGCGCGCGGCCGGCCCGACATCGTTGTCCAGCCGATCACCCACGTAGGCGATCTCGCCCGGCGGCAGGTCCAGCTCCGCGGCGATCCGCGCGAAGAACCGCGGATCGGGCTTGGCCACGCCCCACGTGGCCGACGACGCCACGAGCTCGAGCGCCACCCCGCCCTCGCGGAACAGCGCCTCGCTCCGGCTGGGCTGGTTGCCCACCACGCCGAGCCGATAGCCGTGCGCCGCGAGGTCGGCGAGACATGGCGACGCGTCCGGATACAGATCGGCCGTGGTGATGGCGCTGACCACCTCGGCCGCGTCGTCGTGGAGGATCGCCTCGATGTCGAGCCCGGGCCGGAACAGCTCGAACGCGTCGCGGTGGTCGCCACCCCGGGCGATGACCGCCCCGAGGACGGCGAGGAACGTCAGGCGCGGCACGCCCAGGTGGTCCGCCCACGCCGCCCAGATGCGCGTCTCGTCGATGAGCGTCTCACCGACGTCGAAGACGACCGCCCGAACCGGCACCTAGCGTGAACGGTCCTGCCAGGTCGTCCCGCCGAGGGGCAGCCCCGGGAGCTTCTGGTGCCGCTCGCCGGTGCGCTTGTCGATCTGCTCGACCCCACGCAGGTAGAAGCGGTTCACGAGGATCGCGTCGAGTTCGTCGGCGACGACCCGCCCACCGATCGAGGCCGTCGCGTCGACGACCGGCACGAACATCTCGTTCGACCGATCCAGCAGCCGATCCGGTTCGGAGCCGGGGAACAGGTAGACGGTGCCGATGACGCGGAAGGGCGGGACCTCGAGGGCCACGTCGTACGAGACCTTGTGGACCTTGTGCGCGTCGCGCTCCATCTCCGAGAGTGGCGGCAGCGTGTCCTCGCCGGCCAGCACGATGATGAGGTCGTAGGGATCCACGGCCTTGAGCCCGGGCGCATCGACGAGGGCGTCGGTCCCGTCGATCGGGGCCCAGCGGACGTTCGAGATCGTGATCGGCTCGCGCTTGTTGAGCGCGTCCGACAGCCGCCCGCCGATGTGCATCTCGCCGACGATGCGCCATTCCTCGGTCAGCCCATCGAACGGGATGCCCCATTCCCTTGGACCCGTGCGTTCAGCGATCACCTGGGCGCGCGGCTGTCGCGTCCTTCTTCCGCTTCAGGAAGTCGAACGGCATGTCACTCCTCGCTCGTCCCGGAGTTCGATCGGATGAGGTCCACGACGCCCGGCATCCGCAAGGGTGGTCGTGTCGCCGAGGACGCGGCCCTGGGCGATATCGCGCAGCAGCCGGCGCATGATCTTGCCCGAGCGTGTCTTCGGCAGGTCCGGCACGAACATGAGGCCCTTGGGCTTGGCGATCGGGCTGATCTTCGTCGCGACGTGGCGGCGCAGCTCGTCGCCCAGCTCCGGCGACGCCTCGTTCCCGAGGCGCAGGATCACGAACGCGTTGATCGCTTCGCCCGTGACGGGATCGGGGCCACCCACGACCGCCGCCTCGGCCACGGCCGGATGCGAGACCAGCGCACTCTCGATCTCGGTCGTCGAGAGCCGGTGGCCGGACACGTTCATCACGTCGTCGACGCGCCCGAGCAGCCAGAGATAGCCATCGAGGTCGCGCTTGGCGCCGTCACCCGCGAAGTACATGCCCGGGAAGCGGCTCCAGTACGTCTCCTTGTAGCGTTCCGGGTCGCCGTAGATGCCGCGCAGCATCGCCGGCCACGGCCGCTTGAGGACCAGCAGCCCTCCCCCGCCGAGCGGGACCGAGTTGCCGGCGCTGTCGATGACATCGACCTCGATGCCCGGGAACGGGAAGGTCGCGCTGCCCGGTTTCGTGGTCGTGACCCCGGGGAGCGGCGTGATCATGATCATGCCCGTCTCGGTCTGCCACCAGGTGTCGACGATCGGTCGCGTCCCGCCACCGATGTGCTTCCGGTACCAGAGCCAGGCGACCGGGTTGATCGGCTCGCCCACCGAACCGAGCACGCGCAACGAGGAGAGGTCGTGCGCCTGGGCGTGTTGGGCACCCTGCTTCATGTGGGCCCGGATCGCTGTCGGGGCGCAGTACAGGATGTTGACCTTGTAGTCCTCGATGATCTGCCACCAGCGGCCCCAGTCGGGGGTGTCCGGGGTGCCCTCGTAGAGGACGCTGGTCGTGGCGTTGGCGAGCGGCCCGTAGACGATGTAGCTGTGGCCGGTGACCCAGCCGACGTCCGCGGCGCACCAATAGACGTCATCGGGCTTCACGTCGAACACCATCTCGTGGGTGAAGCTCGCACCCAGCAGATAGCCGGCAGTCGTGTGCACGATGCCCTTCGGCTTCGCGGTCGTGCCCGACGTGTAGAGCAGGTAGAGCATGTGCTCGCTGTCGAGCGCGACCGGCTCGTGCGCCGGGGACTGGCGCTCGACGATCTCGTCCCACCACACGTCCCGACCGTCCTGCATCGCGGTGCCGCCTTCGACCGCGTCGCCGAGCCGGCGAACGACGAGCGCGTGCTCCACGGTCGGCGCGGACTCGAGGGCCTCGTCGACGGCCGGCTTGAGCGGGGCCGGCTTGCCCCGCCGCCACCCACCGTCGGCGGTGATCACGAGCTTGGCCTGGGAGTCGTTGATCCGGCCGCTGAGCGCCTCGGCGGAGAAGCCACCGAAGACCACCGTGTGCGGCGCTCCGATCCGGGCGCAGGCCAGCATGGCGATCGGCAGCTCCGGGATCATCGGCATGTAGATCGCCACGCGATCGCCGGTGGTCACGCCGAGCTCCAGGAGCGCGTTGGCCGTCTTGCTGACCTCGCGTTGGAGGTCGGCGAAGGTGATCGTCCGGGTGTCGCCGGGCTCCCCGATCCAGTGGTAGGCGACCTTGTGGCCGAGGCCGCGCTCGACGTGGCGGTCGACGCAGTTGTAGGCGATGTTGAGCTTCCCACCGACGAACCACTTGGCGAAGGGCAGATCCCATTCGAGGGTCGTGTGGAAGTCCTCGACCCAGTCGATGCGCTCGCGCGCCAGACGCGCCCAGAACGCTTCCGGGTCGGCCTCCGCCTCGGCGTACAGCTCCGCCGTGGCATTGGCCTGCGCCGAGAACGCCGGGTCGGGCGGGAACGTCCGATCTTCCGCGAGGAGGTTCTCGATCTCCGGGTTCTGGTCGACGGTCACGCTGGCACCCTCTCGAATGTCGTTGGCCGAGCCATTCTACGCGGGCATCCGCCCGGTCGGTCCGCCATCATCCGGTCGGGGTGACGTGGCAGGGAGCGGATCGGTGAGACACTTCGCACGACGGGTCGGACGCCCCGCCATCACCCAAGCCATCACTGGGGAGGAACTCCATGCCCACGATCAGCTCGTTCCGCCGGCTGCTGCCGGTGCTCGCACTCGGCACCGTGCTGAGTCTCGCCGCCTGCTCGCCCGGGCCCGCCGCGACCGCCTCGACGCAGGCCGGCGCCGAAGCGGCGCTGTGCGCCAGCCTCGACGCATTCGGCGCGTCGGTCCAGACACTGGTCAACAGCGACCCGGCCACCGCGTCGATCGAGGACGTCCAGGCGTCTCGTGCGGCGGTCGGGACCGCGTGGGACGCGGTCAAGGCGGCCGCGGCGAACATCCCGGAGGCCGATGAGGCTGCCCTCGAGACGGCGTTCACCGGCCTTGCCGCGGCAGTCGACGACGCGCCGACCGACGTGGCCATCGCCGATGTCGTGGCGAGCATCAAGACCGCCGGAGCCGCGATCCCGGCCGCGGTCACCGAGATGAAGAACGGGGTGGGCTGCTCCTAGGGATCGGCCGCTCCCGGGGGTTCGCCCCGACCTGATCCGTTCGTCGACCCCGTCGCCCGTCAGTTCGTGCCGGCGGCGGGGTCGTCCGGTCCGTCCGCGTCCCCGGCATCGAGCCAGCTCGCGGCGGCCGCTCCCTGGTCCTGGGCGAGGACCACCCGCTGCGGTCGCGGGATCTCGATGCCGCTGGCCTGGAGTGCCGCGAGCAGGCGCTTGCGGTACTCGCCCGCGGCCGACCACTGGTCGGTCGCCCGGACCGAACCCAGGATCTTGAGCGTGATGCCGTACTCGGCGAGCGCTTCCACGCGCTCCACCCGCGGGACCTCGAGGATGCGTCGCTTCCAGACGGGGTCGGTGATCATCTCCTTGCCGACGGCGTCCACGACGTCGATCGCCCGGTCGACGTCGGTGCCGTAGGCGACCGTGACGTCCTCGTTGATGCGGGCCCACACGCGGGTCAGGTTGGAGGCCACGATGATCGCCCCGTTGGGGACGGTATGGACGATGCCGTCGAGGTCGCGGAGCGTCGTGCGGCGCAGGTTGAAGTCCTCGACCGTGCCTTCGACCCCGGCCACCCGTACGACATCGCCCTTGGAGAACTGGTTCTCGAGGAGGATCAGCGCGCCCGTGAGGTAGTCGCGGACGAGGGTCTGCGCGCCGAACCCGACGGCGATCCCGACCACCCCGAGACCGGCGATCGCCGGCCCGATGTCGAGCCCGAGCTGGGCGAGGATCATGAGCCCGGCGATCGCGATGACGAGCGCGCGGATGACGTTGGCGCCCAGGCCGTCGAGGGTGTCCATCCGCTTCTTGAGCTCGATCGCGCTGAGCTCCTGGGCGGTGCCCTCGGTCGCCTCACGGTCGAGCAGCGTCTTGACGATGCCGTGGACGAAGATGCCGGCCAGCCAGATCGCAAGCGCGGCCGCCACCACGATCACGAGGATCGGCACGGCCTTCGCGACGAGGGCCGCGATGATGTCGCTCCAGGGCGGCTCGGCGAAGTCGGGCATCGCTACAGCCTAGCGGCCTGCCCGGGGCGCGAGTCAGGCGGTGGCGTGCACCGGGGTCGGTGCCTGGCGCTCCGGAGCGGTGCCGCCGAGGCGCACGGAGATGGCCGCCGCGGCCTCGCGCGCCTGGGCCGCCAGCTCCGGCACGCGCCGCGGCGTGAGGCGGAAGGCGGGCCCCCAGATGTCCACGGCGGCGATGACGTTGCCGCGCGCGTCGTGGACCGGTGCGGAGACCGCGTTGAGGCCAAGCTCGTACTCCCCGATCGCCGTCGCGTAGCCGCGCCGCCGGATGCGGGCCAGCTCCTCGAGGAGCGGCTCGAGGGCCACGATGGTGCGTTCCGTGTGCGAGACCAGCCCGCGGCGGACGATGCGCAGCACCTCGCGCTCCGCGAGCGACGAGAGGAGCACCTTGCCCGAGGCGACGCAGTGGAGCGGCGTGGACCGTCCGGTCCAGTCCCCTACCGCGATGAGGTTCGGGCCGTCGACCTGGGCGACCGTCAGCAGCGAATCGCCGTCGAGGATGCCGAGCCCCGTCGTCTCGTGGGTGAGCCGCGCGAGCCGTTCGAGCTCGGGCGTGGCGATGCCCCGCAGGTCGAGCGTCCGTTCCGCCCGCTCGGCGAGGCGGATGACCACCAGCCCGAGGCGGTACTTGCCGGTCTCGTCGTCCTGCTCGACGAGGCCGCGCTTCTGCAGCGTGGCGAGCAGGCGCGACGCCGTGGACTTGTGCAGGCCGAGCCGCCGGGCGAGCTCGGTCACCCCGGCTTCGCCCTGGGAGTCCCCGAGCGCCAGGAGCAGGGCAGCCGCCCGATCGACCGAGCGGACCGCGTTACCGTCAAGGACCATCGTCACGCGACCTCGTCAACCACCGGACGGATGCGACATCGCACCCGTCGCCTCGGCCAACCCGCCGTGGGCGCGCTCCTCGAGCGCGGCATCGAGTGAATCGGAGAACGCGGTGAGCACCCGATCGATGATGTCCTCGTCCGCGTGCGCCTCGCACATGAACCAGGGCTCGCGTGAATCGGGCTCGGGCATCGCGCCGCGCGCGTGCATGCCGATGGCGATCGCGTCGTAGAGCTCGTGATCGGTCGTCGCCCAGTCGCGGTACTCGGTCGCCTCCTCCTCGCGGAACATGATCCCGAACATGGAGGGGTGACCGGTGAAGTGGTACGGGATGCCGATCGGGTTGAGCAGCTCGCGCAGGCCGTCCTGCATCCGGCGGCCCGTGGCGTGGATCGTCTCGAGCGCGTTCGTGTCGCGGATGATCTCGAGCGTCTTGACCGCGGCCGCGGCGGCGATCCGGTTGCCCGCGTACGTGCCGCCGTGGCTCACGTGGTCGGGCAGGACGCTCATGACCTCCTCGCGGCCACCGAACGCCGCGGCCGGGTAACCGTTGCCCATCGCCTTGGCGAAGGTGCCGAGGTCCGGCGTGACCCCGAAGAACTCGGCCGCACCGCCCTTGGCGAACCGGAAGCCGGTCTTGACCTCGTCGAAGATCAGGAGGATGCCGAATTCCTCGGTGAGGGCGCGCATCTCCTTGTGGAACCCGGGCTGCGGCATGATCCCCTGGGCGTTGCCCAGGACCGGCTCGACGATGATCGCCGCGATCTCCTCGCCCTGCCGCTCGAAGATCGTGCGCAGGTTGTCGATCTTGTTGTAGCGCGCCGGGATGATCGTGTCGGCGACCGCCCCCGGGATGCCGCGACCCCACGCCAGGGCGACCGGAGCATCCGGGTCGCCCAGCTCCGACATGTCGTCGGGGCCGACGCTGATCAGCGCGTAGTCGTGGACGCCGTGGTACTGGCCCTCGAACTTCACGATCTTCTCGCGCCCGGTGTAGGCCCGCGCGACGCGCATCGCGTGCATCGTCGCCTCGGTGCCGGACACGGTCAGCCGCGCCTTGTCGACCCAGCCCGTGAGCTCGCACACGAGCTCGACCGCGCGCACCTCGTCCTCGCTGGTCAGGCTGAAGCTGACGCCCCGCCGCATCCGCTCGTTGACGTAGTCATCGACGCGCTCGTCGCCGTGGCCGAGGATGACCGGGCCGTAGCCCATGCGCAGGTCGACGTACTCGTTGCCGTCCGCGTCCCACACCAGACCGCCCTTGCCCCGATCGACGTAGATCGTGCTCTCGCCCCAGGCTCGGAAGTTGGAGTCGGTGCCGCCGGGCATGTGCTCCAGTGCGCGCCGGTACAGCGACGCCTGCTTGTCGCGGCGCAGGGTCGGTGTGGGGCGGGCGGCGGGCTCCGTGGCCATGGGGCTCCTCAGCTGCGGGTTCAGACACGCCGTGGCCCGGTCCGTGGAACGGGGGTTGCGCGATACGGGACGTTCGCCCGGCATCGTGCCACAGCGCGGGAACGAGCGTCAACACGACATTCGTCGGTCGATGGTGGCAGACGTGCGAATCGCGTGTATCCGCGGCGCGTCACGCCGCGTGATACGCGCCCGCCCGCCCATGGCACCATGGACCGACGATGACCGCCCCGTCCGACGCGATCAGCTACTGGCTGCGCGACCCCGCTCCGGCCGGTTCCGCCGATCCGCCGCTCGATCCCGGGGAGCGACGCGAGGTCGACGTCGCGATCGTGGGTGCGGGGTTCACCGGTCTGTGGACGGCGATCGCCCTGACCGACACGGACCCCGGCCTGCGGGTCGCGGTGCTCGAGATGGAGACCGTCGCCTTCGGGGCGAGCGGGCGCAACGGCGGCTTCTGCGAGGCGAGCCTGACGCACGGCATCGCCAACGGCGTCATGCACTTCCCCGGGGAGCTCGAGCGCCTCGAACGCGAGGGGATCGAGAACCTGCAGGGGCTGATCGCCTTCACGCGCGAGCACGACATCGACTGCGACCTCGAGGAGACCGGGACGCTCGCGCTCGCGGACCAGCCGCACCAGGTCGAGGAGTTCCGGGCGTATGTCGACGAGGCCGCCGAGCACGGCGAGCAGCTCGAGTTCCTCGACGCCGACGCGGCGCGCGCGGAGGTCCACTCGCCGTTGTGGCACGCCGGGCTCTACCGGCCGCCGGGACGCGACGTGCTGCTCGACCCGGTGAAGCTGTGCCGCGGGCTCGCTCGCGTCGCGCGGGCACGTGGCGTGACGATCCACGAGCACACGCGGGTGACCGGTCTTCGCCGCCGCGCCGGCGGCGTCGAGGTCACGACGGCCGATGACGCCGTCGTCCGTGCCGCCAACGTCGTGGTCGCGACGTCGGCCTACTCCGGCTGGCTGACCCGCCTCGCCCCGTTGTTCGTGCCGGTCTACGACTACGCGCTCGTGTCGACGCCGCTGACCCCGGCCCAGCGCGAGTCGATCGGCTGGCAGCGTCGCCAGGGCCTGAGCGACGCCAACAACCAGTTCCACTATTTCCGCCTGACCGCCGACGACCGGATCCTGTGGGGCGGCTACGACGCGATCCATCACTTCGGCAGCCGCGTGGCTCCGGAGCTCGACCGTCGGCCGGCCACGTTCGCCAGGCTCGAGTCGCAGTTCTTCCGGGCCTTCCCGCAGCTCGATGGGCTGGCGTTCCCCTATCGCTGGGGCGGGGCGATCGACACGACCACGCGCTTCACGGTGACGTTCGGGCAGACGATGGGTGGCCGGGTGACGTACGCCCTTGGCTACACCGGTCTCGGTGTCGGGGCGAGCCGCTGGGCGGGCGGGGTCGTCCGCGACTTCCTGCTCCGACCGGACGAGGACCGACTGCGCCTGCGGCTCGTCTCCAGCCCGCCGATCCCGTTCCCGCCCGAGCCGCTGCGGTCCCTCGCCGTGGACACGGTCCGCGCCGAGCTCGACCGGGCCGACCGCAACGAGGGCCGACGCGGCGTCCTGCTGCGCACGCTCGACGCCCTGGGGATCGGCTTCGACTCCTGAGCGCGACCCCCGGCGCGACACGGTTGCGCCGTGGATGCCATCGCCGTCGAGCCCGAGGCCCCCGCGGGATCCGCCGTGGCTCGGGCGCGAGCGGGCGCTATGACGTTGCCGGACCCGGTCGACGCTGCGCCTCAGCGTCGACCCGGCTTCGCGGGAACCTGACGAACGTCGCGCCGTTCAGCCGCCGGGGATGCGAACCAGCAACAGCTGACCGCCCGCACGCTTGTCCGTGAAATCGGCGCCCGCGGGCGGGACATTGTCGTCGCCAGGCCGCTTCTCCACCCACAGCGTCCCGGCCTGCACGTCGACGAGGAACGCCCCCGGACCGAAGGCCGCGGATGCATCGACGATGCCGCTCGATTCCCAGGCCCCGAGATTGCCCGGGGACGTGGTCGCGTCGACGTCGGTGGGACCCTCATCGGCCGACTGGTCGACCTTGAGGGCGACCGACGCGACGCCGGTTGCGAGGTCGTAGCGCCAGATGCGGGCGGTCGTCGCCGCCGGATCGGTCGATCCGACCGGGAACTGCTGGCTCGAACCCGGATCCTCGGTCAGGTAGAGGCCGTTCACCGTCGACTCGATGTTGTCCGGCTGGTGGACCTCGCTGACGGTCTTGACCGGGTTGTCGTCGCCCTCGATCAGGATGGACATCGCGGTCACGACCTTCGGGTCGCCGGGATCGAGGACGAGCTTCCACACCCGGCCGTTGGTCGACCGGCCGGCCTGCGAGGCACCGGCCGTACCCCGGCCGGAGTCGACGACGTAGACGACGTTCGACATGCCCGGTCGCTTGTCGTAGGCGATGTCCTCGACGCGGATGAAGCCGAAGACACCGTTGAGCTGGGACCACTTCTCGAGGACCCATTGCGGCCCGTCGATCCCGATCCCGTTCGGGTCGCGCTGCCACGTGCCGTCGTTGGGCGGCAGCGGGAACGGCCCACCGAATTCGGCCGGCACCTGCGCGGCCATCAGGTCGGACCCGTCGGCGATTCCGACCGGTCGCGATGAGGCGCGGCACCTCGATGAACTGACCGCGTGACCGAGGACGCGTCGCCGGGGACGAAGTCCTCGTACTTCTGCTTCGGGCCGTTCGCTTGGAAGGCCCACAGGCCGCCCTCGTCGTTCCAGACGGCGTCCGCGTCCGAGGCGATATACGAGAACAGCTGCGACTGGGACGGGTTGTTGGTGAAGGTGTCGTCGCCCGACAGCAGGACGACATCCTCGAAGCCGGGGATCGCCACCGAGTTCTCGTGGTTGTGGCGGCCCATGCCCCAGATCGGTCGATCCTGCCCGGTCTGGACGTCGAAAGCGACGACGACGCCCGACTGGCGAGCCTCGGCGGCGCCGATGACGGCGGGCCAGGCATTGCCGGTCCGGTTGACCCAGTCAACGCTCTCCTCGTTCGTGAACAGGAGCTCGCGATCAAAGCCCTCGGCGGCCGTGGCGAGGTAGCTCGAGCAGAAGCGCTGGTAGTTCTGGTCGCTGGTGATGACCATCTTGCCGGTCAGGACCCCGGCACTGTGCCGGTTCAGGGCGAGCAGGCTGACCTGGGCGTTGTCGAAGTCGTTCTGGGAATTGCTCTCGGTCGGCGCCAACGGCGTGTACGGGAACGGGACCCTGGATGTCTCGTGGTTGACGTAGACGTCGACCCGTCCGTTGCCGCGCGTCTTGAGCGCGATGCCGTCCGGCACCGATTCGAAGACGTAGCCGTCGTCACCGGCGGTCTCCCCGACGGTGATGAGCGGGGTCACGGTGACCCCCGCGCCGACCGGAGTCAGCATGGACGCCTGGCTCGTCTTGGTCCCGCCGCCGGCAGCCGTGGCGGGCTGGATCCCGACGACCAGGACACTGACCACGATGAGACCGAGCACCCGTGCGCGGCGGGTGCGTGATGCGTGCTGGGGACGTGACATTCGGGGACCTCCAGGGGTGCGGACAGGTGCGCTCTGGTGGGGTCCGCTATCGTGCGCCGGTTCGATGGTGGACGGCAAGTGCACGCCCCTTCGGCGGCCTGCCTCGTGGTGCGTCTCGGCAACGCAACGATGGGCTCAGGCCGGGGTGGCCACCCAGGTCGGCAGCTCGCGCGCCAGCGTCGCGAGCGGCAGCGAGCCGTGCCCGAGCACCTGGTCGTGGAACGCGCGAAGGTCGAAGCGCGAGCCGTCGCGCGCCGAGATCTCGCCCCGGAGCCGCTCGATCTCGCGCTGGCCCAGCTTGTACGTCAACGCCTGGCCCGGCCAGCAGATGTAGCGGTCGGTCTCGATCACGGCGTCGGTCTCGGACAGGCCGACGGCCTTGAGGAAGTCGATCGATCGCTGCCGCTCCCAGCGGAGCGCATGCATGCCGGTGTCGACGACGAGCCGCGCGGCCCGCCAGGCCTGGGCGTCGAGCATGCCGAAGCGCTCGCCCTCGGATCGGTAGAGGCCCATCTCGTCGGCCAGTCGCTCGCTGTACAGACCCCAGCCCTCGACGTAGGCCCCGCCGACCATCCGCGAGCCCAGCCGGCGGAACGTGTTGAGATGCGGGTTCTCCATCTCGAGCGTGATCTGGAAATGGTGGCCGGGTGCCGCCTCGTGGTAGGTGGTCGAGGCGAGCTTCGTGTACTTGCGCGACGGCAGGTCGAAGCCGTTCGCGTAGTAGATCCCGGCGCGTGAGCCATCGGCCGCCGGCGGGTAGTAGTAGGCGAACGGCGCGTCGCGTTCCTTGTATTCCTCGACCGCGCGGACGTCGAGACCGGCCCGCGGCAGGACGCCGAAGAACCCCGGGGCGGCCGCCATCGCGCGCTCGATGTCCTCGTGGGCGCGGCCGACGAGCTCGTCCTTCGTGCGTGCCGTGTTCGCGGGGTCGGCCTCGAGCGACGCGCGGTACGCCCCGATGTCGTCACCGAAGCCGGCCGCGCGGGCGATCTCGCGTCGCTCGTCGTCGATCGTCTCGAGGTCGTCGAGACCGATCCGGTGGATCGCCTCGGGCTCCATCTCGAGGGTCGTCCAGCTGCGGATCGCGGTCCGGTAGAGCGCATCCCCGTCGGGCGCGGACCAGATCCCTGGTTCCTCGCGGCTCGCGTGGCGGTACTCGCCGCGCAACGTCTCGAGGAACGCCGTGTCGGCCGGATAGACGGCGTCGCGCACGGCGTCGCGGATGCGCTCACGGTCGGCCTCGGAGGCGACCGTCGCCATCGACGGGATGATCGCCGCCTCGATCGGGACGGCAAGCATCCGCTCGATCTGGGCGATCGTGCGCTCGGTGACGATCCGTGGCGCGGTCAGGCCGCTCACCAGGCCGTCGCGCAGGATGTCGGCGTTGGCCGCCATGAACGCCGGGTAGGCATGGAGCCGCGCGAGGAAGGCCTCGAGACCCTCGGGGGTATCCGCCTTCTGGAACTGGGTCAGCTGCGGCAGGAGCTGCTGCGGTCCGCCCATCTGGTCGACGACGCGGAGCTCGTGGAGGTGCTGGTCGTCCTCCTCGACCCCGAGCTCGCCGATGACCTGGAGCATGTCGCGGGTGATCCGGTCCTCGGTCGAGAGACCCTCGATCGGGATGGCGGCGGCCTCGGCCGCGGTGCGTCCCATGAGGTCCCGTCGTGCGGCTCGACCGGCCGGCGAGGGATCCTCGAGGCGGTCCGCATAGCGCGCGTCGCCGTAGAACGTGGCCATCGTCGGATCGAGCTCCAGGAGCGCCTCCCAGAAGCGATCCGCGAGCGCGTCGACGGGTGAAGGCGTATCGGTCATGGCGTGTGGTCGAGCCTCCAGGTGCAACGGCGCGAGGTTCGCCGGTATCCGTGGACCACGGCAGACCGTGATCAGCCCCGAGTCGGTCTAGGGTAGCGCGGAGGCAGGGCAACGGCGTGCGCGGACGACCGCGCGTCGGGCGGAGCGCCCGGCACGGGCCGGGTGCTCCCCGGGCGCGTCAGCCCCCGAACAGCGGCATCTGCTCCCCGCCCCGCTCGACGACCGGGTCCAGGCCGAGCAACGGCTCGAGCTCCGCGAGGTCCGGTGGGTCGCCGGCGAGGAAGGTGCGCAGGTGGTCCCACTTGAGGATGTGCCAGCCGCCCTCCTCGAGCGCGGTCCGCAGCAGCGGCGATCGTTCGAGCTTGTGGCGGACGAGATCGGTCCGCTCGGGCGCGACGACGAGGAACCGGATGATCGACGGATCGGCCCCGATCCGGGCGTGCCGTCGCAGGAGCGCCTCACCGAGGATCGCCGTCCACTCGACCTCGAACAGGAACGAGACCTTGCCGCGGACGTACCAGATGGCGTCGACCTCGGCGAGCTCGGCCGCCGCGCGGCTGATGCCGCCGAGGTAGGCGTTGCGCTCCCGCTCGTCGAGCAGGTCGCCGAGCGTGCCCCGGCCGTGCCGGCGCGATTGCTCGCGCTCGCCGAGCCAGACCCGCATCCCGAGCCGGTGACCGCCCTCCGCGATCGCGGCCAGCAGCGCGGTGTGCTCGTGACTGCGGCGCACGAGGTCGTCGCCGGTCACGAGGCGATCCGGCGTGCTCGCCAGGCTGCGGTAGCTGTCGAGGCACGCGCGGACCAGGGTCTCGTCGGGCAGGTCGTGCCCGCTGAACATCGTCGCGATCCGCTCGTAGAACGCGTGCTCCGACAGCGGACCCGCCGTCGACAGCAGGCTGAACACGGCCCATTCGACGCGATCGGCGAGTGGCGGCGCCGCCTCGTCGATGTCCGTGCGGTCGGCGAGCCACCAGCGACCCGGCTCGATCTCGACGAGTCGCTCCTGGCTGCTCCGGCCGAGCTCGTCGCGGATGAGGCCGAGCAGCCGCTCCACGGGGTCCGCCGTCGCGTCACGGTCGGCGGCCGAGCGGCGGGTCGTCGGTGGCGCGCGCACCGCCGCCGTCCGGCGTCGAGACGGCAGGGTCGATCGGGTCGGCGGCGCCGGCGCGACCGCGGGGCGTCCGCCGCGCCGTGCGCCCGTGCTCGGGGGACCACTGGTATCGCCGGCGGCGGGCGGGTTGTCGCCGGTGGCCGGCGGCGCGTCCTCGGTCTCGACGCCGTGGGGTCGCGAGCCGGCCGCCAGGCGCCGCAGCTGACCGGACCGATCCAGGCCGACGAGGACCTCACCGAACAGCCGCTCGAACCTCGCGGGCTCGCCGCGGGCGCGCAGGGTCTCGACCGCCGATTCGGTGACGACGCGGGCCGCTTCCGGCGCCGAGAACGGGCGCTGGTCGAACCGTTCCGGCGGCGCGAACATCCCGGGACCCGGCACGATATCGGGATCGCCCGCACCGCCTGGCAATGGCGGCAGCCCGACGTTCGCCCGCGTCCGCGCACCCGGCGGCATGGTCGCCCCGGGCGGGATGAGCTCGATGACGCTGCCCGTGTCGTCGTCGGGATCGGCCAGCCGGGCGACGGTCACGCGATAGCCGGCCGATGCGCCGCCGATGGCGACCGCGGCCAGCGCCTCGGCACCACCGTCGACGAGCTGCACGACCCGCCCGTCGCGGGCCATCGATGGCTCGACGGCGGCGAGCGCACGCCCGATGGTGACCGCCTGCCACGACCACGGGGCCCGCAGCGAGTTGTCGGCAAGGGCGTCCAGCGGGAGCATCGCCGCCGCTTCCCGACCGAGCACCCACGACGTCCCGTGATAGGCGGCGGCGAGCCGTTCCAGGGTGGGTCGGACCGGCGGCTGCCCGAGGACCAGCCGGATGCGCGCGCTCGGCGCGCTCCGCTCGTACGAGGGTCGTTCGTCGCGCAACGCTCGCAGGGCGCCCGGGCTGGCGATGGCCAGCACGGCCGTGGCATTCCCCTCGCCGAGCGCGCGCAGGTCCTCGCCGAGACGTGCCTGCAACGGCCCGAGCGCCCCGCCCTCGAGGCGCTGCACGAAGCCGCGGACCAGGCGGAACCCGTCCTCGAACGCCAGCCACGGGTTGCGCTCGCGCCACTGTGTCGCTGCCGGCAGCCGGACGTGGCCGCCGGACACCCGGAGCGAGCCACCGCGCCCGGCGCCCGTGGCGAGGCGGCTGGCGGGCAGGACCGCGTGGAGGAGGGCGAGGCGCAGCGCCGCGAGGACGGGCGCGGCGCGCAGGTCGCCCTCGATGCGTTCCATGATCGCGACGAGGGCGACGAGCTGGCGCGGCGTGTGGAGCTCCAGCAGCTCGTCGACGAGCGCGGGCGCACCCTCGACCGACGGGAATCGATCGCGAAGCGTCGCCCGCGCGGCCTGGTACCCGGCCGTGGACGCCGCGCGTCGCTCGTCGTCGCGGTCGAGCTCCGCCTGGCGCTGCTCGGACCCGCCGCGCTGGTCCCGACAGACGGTGCAGCGGTAGTGGCGCGTGACCGGCCGCGGTGGGCCATCGGCGTCGTCCGCGGTCCAGGTGAACTCGTCCGCGACGAGCATCCGGCCGCAGGTCGCGCAGCGGGTCGCGAACTGGTCCCCGACCGACACCTTGAGGCTCAATTCGCCGCGCGGCGAGGCGGCCATGCCCTGGAACGCGGCGTCGAGGTGGCGGACGTCGGGCGGGCGGAGCACGACCTCGGCGAGCATCCGCGTCAGCGGCGTCGACTCGATCGAGACGGCGCGACGCTGCCGGTCGACGGCTGCACGCGCCACCCAGCCGCCGCGCCCCGCCAGGTCGGCGACCACGTCGCCGGGCCCCGTGTGCATGTCGATCCGCGCCACGAGCAGCGCGGTCGGCGGCGCCGGTGCGATCCGCTCGAACGCGGGCAGCGAGTTGCCGGTCTCGCTGCGCGTAGGTCCTGCCCGGCCGCTCATGGTCGGGCTGATGCTACCGAACGGACGCCAGTCGTCGCCTCGCCGCCCGCGGGCGGCGAGCGTCGATCACGGCTCGTCGAGCTCGTCCGGCTCCTCTTCGAACGCCTCGTCCGTCGTCGACTCGGGCGGCAGGACGCGATCGAGGTCCTCGATCTCCTCGTCCTCCTCGTCGTCCTCGAGGTCGTCCTCGAGCTCCATCTCCTCGCGCACGAGGGTGCCCTTGGTGTACGGGCGGAGGTCGGTCGACTTGGCCGCCGTCGGGAAGCTCACCTTGCCGTAGTTGGCCGGGTCCTGGAAGACCTCGCGGATGATGAGGCGGACGTCCTTGTCACCGAGGCTCGTGACGCCGGCCGCGTACTTGTTGCCGTCGGCCATGAGCTTGAGCAGGCGCGCTGCCACGCGCGGCTCGACGACGCCGATGCGCCGACCGTTGCTGAAGGCGATGAGCCGGTTCTTCTCGGGCGTCAGGTCGACGTTGTCGCCCGGGTTCACCTGGGCGAGTTCCTTGGGCGTCGCGAGGTCGGTCAGGAAGGCGAAGCCGGTCTTGCCGGTCTCCTCCACGAAGATCGACACGGGGGCCTTGCTGCCGTCCTGGGCCGGGACGGTCTTCTCGCCGGCCGCGTTGAGCAGCATCTTCAGCCGGTCGATGTTGCGCTCGGCGATCCGGTTGGTGGGATCGAGCGCGAGCGCGGTCTGGTAGTGCTCGCGCGCCTCGCCCAGCATCCCGAGCTCCCAGAGCGCCTTGGCGAGCCGGTTCTCGGCCTCGGCGTCGGGTCCGTGCTCGAGGAGCTTGCGGTTGGTGGCGGCCGCCTCGGTCCAGTTCGCGGCGGAGGCGTCGGCGATGGCCTGCTCGGCCAGCTGGCGCTTGACGCGGGTCAGGTTGACGGGACTCTGGGCATTCGACTCGACGTCGGGGAAGGTCACGGGCGGATCGTCCTTTCGGGGCGCGCTGGTCCGGGGCTCGGTCGTTGGATCAGGGGCGTCTGGCGGCCGGATCCGAGCCGCAGCGCGAGCATCGCTTTCTAGCACCGGTTGGGCGGGACGTCAAACGCCACGCCCGCGGCGGCACCCGGCGATCAGGATCGGAGCAGCAGGTTCCAGGCCACCACGACGACCCCGAGACCCGCCAGCAGCACCGTCTGCCAGAGCCAGCGCGCATCGCGTCGACGCGTCGGCGACGTGGCGTTGAACGCGTCCCACAGGTAGAAGGCGAGCGTGAGCAGTGCGGGGCCGACCAGCCGCGGGATCTCCATCGCCCGGATGGCCAGCGCCCCGATGGCGATGGCAGCCGCGTACGTGGCCGCGGACAGGAGCGCGTCGCGGACCGTCGTCAGGCGAAGTGCGGCGGCGCGATAGCCGAGGAGGAACGCGATCACCGCATCGCCCACGGCGAGCGCGACCAGGTCCGCCCCGGCCAACGGGCCGCCGCCGGCACCCTCGCTGCCCGGTTGGGCCAGCCCGCCCGGGACGGTCGCGGCCACGCCGACGAAGCCCAGGAACGCCACCATCAGGGTCGTCACGAGGACCGCCGTCCGGTCGTCGGCCGACAGCCCGGCCGGGCTGGCCAGGATCCGGGCCTCGAGGGCAAGGCAGCGATAGACGATGAGCCCGGTCACGGCGAGGGCCGGGACCAGCCACAGCCCGAACGGCACGAGCCGCATCGCCCCGACGCAGGCGACCGCGGCGACCGCCGGCAGGATCAACGATTCGATCGGTACGCCGAGACCGCCGTCGGTGTGCGCCGAGGCATCGCCCAGCACCTGGAGCGTGCCCACCAGCACCGCGCCGAGGACCAGGATCGCGACGAGCCAGACGCCCGGCGGCTCGAGGAGCCGCGACAGGCCGACGACCGTCACCGCCGCGAGCGCCAGATCGCGGCGGGCGAGCCGATCCCCCTCCACCGGATCGAGCATCCGCGGCAGGTTCACAGGCGCTTCCCCTTCGCCGCGACCCACGTGAGCAGGTCCGCGCGTGAGCGCGTGTTGAGCACGTTCGCCGGCTCGACCCAGGCCCGGCGCGCCTGGCTGATCCCCCAGTCGAGGTAGTCGAGCTCGGCCGTCTTGTGGGCGTCCGAATCGATCGAGAGGACGCAGCCCGACGCGACCGCGCGGCGGGCGCGCTCGACGGACAGGTCGAGCCGATGCGGCGAGCCGTTCATCTCGAGGGCCGTGCCCGTGCGGGCGGCCTCCGCGTACACCGCGTCCCAGTCGAGGTCGAGATCGTCGCGGGTCTGGATCATGCGGCCGGACGGGTGCGCGATGACGTCGACGTGCGGGCTGCGGATCGCGTTGAGGGTCCGACGGGTCAGGTCGACACGCGACTGGCGACGGGCGACATGGACCGAGGCGACCACGACGTCGAACCGGGCCAGGAGGTCGTCGTCGTAGTCGAGCGTCGCGTCCGCCCGCACCTCCAGCTCGCAGCCGTGCAGGAGCCGGAACCCGTCCGGCGGCGTTTCGGGCGGGGCGGTGCCGGCAGCCTCCTCCGCGGCGAACCGGGCGTTGAGCGCCGCGATGATCGCGCGCTGCTCCTCGACCCGCTCCGGGGTCAGCCCGCGCGCGATCGCGAGCGACTGCGAGTGGTCGGTGAGGACCTGGTAGGCATGGCCGCGCCGGCGGGCGGCCTCGGCCATGATCTCGATGCTGTGGGTGCCGTCCGACCAGTCGGAATGGCTGTGCAGGTCGCCCTGCAGGTCCGCGAGCGTGATGAGCGTCGGCAGGCGCCCGGCCAGCGCGGCCTCGATCTCGCCCTCGTCCTCGCGCAGCTCCGGCTCGATGAACGGGAGGCCCAGGAAGGCGTAGGCGTCGGTCTCGGTGGCGAACGTGCGCAGCTCCGCGGCGGCCCCGGTCAGCGGCTCGCCGTCCTCGCCGATCCGCTGGAACCCCTTCTCGGACAGGCTCCAGCCCTGGTCGCGCGCGCGCTCCCGAAGGCGGACGTTGTGCTCCTTCGAGCCGGTGAAGTGGATCCGGTACGTGCCGGCCTCGCCCGGCGGCATGACCATCAGGTCGACCTGCGGGCCGCGCAGCAGCCCGACCGCGGCCTTGTAGCCGCCCTTGTTGATGACGTGATCGACGACACCGAGGCTCGTGAACCGCTCGATGAGCGCCGGGCCGTCGTCGGTCTCGGCGAGCAGGTCGAGATCGCCGATCGTCTCGCGCCGGCGACGGAGCGAGCCGGCCTCCTCGAGCTCACGCAGGCCGGGCGTGCCACGCAGGGCCGCGGCGATGCCCTCGATCGTCTCGGTCGCGCGGGGGAGGAGCATGCGCTGCGGGCTGGTCTCGAGCCGGGTGATCCCCTCGAGGATCAGCTGCTCGGTCTTCGCCGACAGGCCGCGGAGCGTGCGCAGGGTCCCCGCCTCGGCCGCCTGGCGCAGGTCCTCGATGGTCTCGATGCCGAGCTCCTGGTGGATCTGGCGGACGGACTTGGGACCGAGGCCGGGGATCCGCAGCAGCTCGACGAGGCCCGGCGGGATCTCGGCCGCCAGCTTGTCGTAGAACGCCATGTGGCCGGTCGTCGCGAGCTCCGCGATCTTGTCGCTGATCGCGGCCCCGACGCCCGGGACCTTCGGCCGCTCGCCGGCGCGGTAGGCGGCCACGAGATCGATCGGGCTGCGCCCGATCGCGTCGGCGGCGCGGTGGTAGGCGACGGTCTTGAAGACGAGCTCGCCCTTGACCTCCAGCATGTCGCCGATGGCGTGGAAGATCCGCGCCAGGTCGCCGTTGGTCAGGTCGCCTGCGGGGGTGACTTCCTCGTCATCGTCGTGATGGGGGGCCGTGGCCTGGGCCGTCGCAGCGGCGGGACCCTCCGCGATCGTGTCGGCGTCGCGGCCGTCGGACTCGGCCAGATCGGACAGATCGCGCGGCCGTCGCCGCGTCCGAATCGACAGGCGCCGCGGCGGCACGTGTGCTGGGGTCGGATGATCGGCGGGTGGCACAGGGCGATGGTACGGCGGGACGTCGTCCCAGCGCCGAGACGCGGGATGCGAACGCTCAGGCGGCGACGACCCGGTCGCGGCCGGCGCGCTTGGCGCGATACAACGCCCGGTCCGCCGTCTCGATCAGCGTCGAGATGTCCCCATCGGGGCCTTCCGCGACCGCCACCCCGACCGACACGCTGACCGACGGCACGCCGAACCGGCGCAGGTCGAGGTTGCCCACGGCCGACCGGATGCGCTCGCCGACCTCGAGCGCGACACCGGGATCCGGGTTGCGCAGCAGCACGATGAATTCCTCGCCGCCGAACCGGGCCGGCACGTCGTCCTCGCGGACCGCCGAGACGATGGCGCCCGCCACCGCGCGCAGCACGTCGTCGCCGGTCGCGTGCCCGTAGGTGTCGTTGAGGACCTTGAAGCGATCGATGTCGACCATGAGGATCCCGACCGCATCCTCCGCCCGGCGTCGCCTGGCGAGCAGGCTGACGAACTCGTCGAAGTAGCGCCGGTTCGGCAGCCCGGTCAACGCGTCGGTCGATGCGTTCGCCTCGGCGACCTGGTGCGAGTAGGCGCGGGCGAGTGCCGCGGACGCTTCGCTCGCCGCGGCGCCGAGGACTCGCTCGGTCGACGTGGGCCACGGCGACCCTGCACGTCGCGACAGGACGATCGCCCCGAACACGCCCTCACTCGTCGACAGCGGCGCCGCGAGCGAATGCGCGAGCCCGTAGACATCGCGGACGCGTCGGGCGATCCGCTCGGCGACCGGCTGCCCGTTGGCGAGCGGGTCGCGTGCCGCCGAGCCGCCATCGCCACCGACCGGATCCTCCAGATCCGCGATCGGCAGCAGCGTCGACGATTCCGGGACGCCCTCGCGGGCGCTCACCAGCCGGGCCTCGAGCAGCCGCGACGACGGCCTGCGGCGCACGACGACGATGTGGTCGGCGCCCGTCGCCTGGCCGAGCTCCTCGACGATGGCATCGACGATCGCGTCGGGCGACACGGAGCGGGACAGGCCCGACAGGATCCGGGCGAACGACTCGGATTCCACGTGCCGCCTGGCGTCAAGGCCGCTGACCGCCACCGTGTGGATCGCGGCGGCGACGCCGGCCACGGCGAGGAGCCCCAGCAGGACCCAATCGAGCGTCGATCCGCCGGCGGCGACGAGCCGGATGAGCGTGACGGCCACCACCGCGCAGAAGGCGACCGCGAACAGCCAGCGGGACCGGCGGATCCGGCGATCCGACGGGTCGTCGGGACGCGCTTGGCGCGCGGGGGGATCGGTCACGTCGGACATACAGGATGGGGCCGCCGGTCGGCGGCGTCCACCTGGGCTTCGTCTGGATCGGGCGTCGAACCGGGGACGTTCGTCCCGCGCGGCGAGAGCGGCGCCGGCGTGGCTATGCGGCGACCCCGCCCCCGGCCGACGCAGCGTCGTGGCCGCCGTCGCGCTTGACCCGGTAGAGCGCGGCGTCGGCCGCCGCGATGAGATCGGTCGCGGTCCGGCCGTCGGCCGGGAACGTGGCGATGCCGACGGACGCGGCGATCGGCACGGGCCCGCGCGCCTCGCCCACGAATGGCTGGTCGCGCAGGGCATCGATGATGCGCTGCGCGGCGTGGCGCGCGTCGGCGGCATCGGTGTCGGGCAGGATGATCGCGAACTCGTCGCCGCCGTAACGCGCCGGGATGTCGGAGGTGCGCAGCGTCGCCCGGATGATCTCGGCCACCCAGGTCAGGACCCGGTCGCCGAACAGGTGCCCGAACGTGTCGTTGACGAGCTTGAAGTCGTCGAGGTCGAGCATCAGCATGCTCAGCGGCCGGCGCCCGCGCTGCGACCGGACGACCTCCTCGCCCAGACGCTCGTGCAGGAATCGGTGGTTGTAGAAGCTCGTGAGCGGGTCGCGGTCCGCGAGCTTGCGGGCGTCCTCGTACATCCGGGCGTTCTCGAGCGCCATCGCCCCCTCGTTGGCCATCGTGCGGGCGAGCTCCAGCCGCTGCTCGTCCCAGCGGACCGTGTTGTGGCTGAAGAGCTCCACGAGGCCGATCGACTGGCGCTTCGCGATGAGCGGCAGCATCGCGAGGATCCGATTGCCGTCGCGCACGAGCAGCTTGACCTCGGCGGGATCGGCCGACGGGTCCTCGGCGTCGACGATGACCGTCTCCTGGCGCTCCAGCGCGCGCACCGTCTCGGGATACCCGAAGCAGTCGAAGTAGGGCTCCATGTCCTCGAATCGCACGGCCGGGTAATAGCCGAGTGACTCGAGGCGGTTGTTCGGGCGGTCCCAGTAGCTGATGGCGCATTCGTCGACGCCCATCGCCTTGGCCATGTGCTCGGCCATGAGGTTGGCGACCTGGCGCGGGTCGAGGCTCTCGGACAGCTCGCTGCTCATGTCGAGCAGCCGTCGGAGCTCGCCGGCGAGATCCTGGGTGCGCGCGAGCAAGCGCGCCGACTCGGCCGCGGTCGCGGCCTGGTCGGCGAGGATCGTGAGCAGCCGCAGGTCGTCGTCGTCGAAGCCGTCGAGCTCGAGCTTGGACAGCGTGATCACGCCGACGGTGATCCCGTCGTAGCGCATCGGGACGATGATCATCGACTCGTCGACGTCGTCCGTGCCCGACGATCGTCTGGCCACGCGGGTCGCGGTTGGCGTCGGGCACGATCAACGGCTCGCCGTGCTGCGCCACCCAGCCGGTGAACCCCTCGCCGAGCCGGCAGCGGAGCAGCTCCATGTCGACCGTGTCGTACGCGCCGACGCGGCCTTCGAAGGCGATCGGCACGACCTGGTCGGGCGGTTCGATGAGATAGACCCGGGCGTTGTGGTAGTCGATGATCCGGCGCGTCTCCTCGACGACGGTGCGACCGACCTCGGCGACCGTCGAGGCGCGGCTGAGCCGGCCGGAGGCGGCCTGGAGCACGCCGAGCTGGGCGGCGCGCGCCTCGGTCTGCTCGAACAGCTCGGCATTGGAGAGCGCGATGGCGGCGTGGGTCGCGAGCGTCGTGACGAAGGCGATGTCGCCCTCGGTCCAGTACCGCGGCGCCCGGGTCGTGGCCGACAGGGTCCCGATGACGACGTCGTGGTGGGTGAGCGGCGCGATCAGGTCGCCGGCGAACTCGAGGATGCCGTCGTACCGCTCCGACCCAGGTCGCGGATCGTCGCGGACGTCGGACCAGGCGGCCACGCGGCCCGTCCGCGCCACCTCGCCGACCCAGCTCTCCCCGATCCGCGAGGACCGGCAGGGCGGCTGCGACGTCGTCCGGCATGCCCGCCCAGGCCGCCACGACCAGGCGGTCGTCGACCAGGACGCGGATCGTGACGCAGTCGGCGCGGAGCACCCGCTTCGTCTCGTCGACGATCGTCCGGAACAGGTCCTTGCGATCGTGGGACGCGGCCATCCGCTCGGCGATGCCGAGGACGGTGTCGAGGCGCTCGGCGAGCTCGGCCTCGAGGCTGCGAGTGGGCGACGGCGGCGGCCGCTGCGGCGCCGCCCCGGCCACAGGGGGGCCGGGGTCCGACCCGTCAGCGACGAGTCCGGGACCACTGGAGCGGCGACGCACGCTCATCGAGTGCATCGTCGCATCCCGGGTACCGGGTCCGGCCTACGCCATCGGTCAGGGGTCCGGGTAGTACCTCCGTACCATCCGTGCGTCAGTGGCGGTGCGGGGCCGCGGCTCCGGCGGAGGCCGCTCCGGCCGCGGAGGCGAGATCGGCGGCCGGCCCGCGCCCGTCACCGCGCCCGTACTCGACCGGGTGGCCGGCCGCCGCCCAGGAGGAGAACCCGGCGTCCACCCACGTCGCGTGGTCGAAGCCCGCGGCGCGCAGCATGGATGTCGCGATGGATGCCCGGAAACCGGCGGCGCACATCGCCGCGATCGGGCGGTCCCGCGGCAGCTCGGCCAGTCGATCCGGCAACGATCCGGCGTTGATATGCCAGGCGCCCGGGACGTGCCCGGCCTCGTACTCCGACGCCTGGCGGACGTCGATGACCAGGGGCCGGGCGTCGGGACCCGTGTCCGCACCGTGGGCGAGCGACGCGGCCAGCTCGTCGATGGAGCGGCGACCGCTCGCCTCGACCGGGCGCCCAGCTGGCCTCCCAGGCCTCGACGCCACCCGCGAGATAGCCGGCCACCGCGTCGTGGCCGATCCGCACGGCCTGGCGCATGAGCTCGTCGAGATCGTCCGGCGTCTCGACCACGAGGACGATGGGCTGCGTCGAGATCCACGACCCAGCCGAGCCACGTCCCGAACGATTCGTCGAGCGGGATCGAGAGCGAATCCGGGATATGGCCGGCGACGTGGCGGCGCGGCCCGTCGGGCATCGACGATGCGGGCGCCGCGCGCGACGGCCGCCTCGGTCTCGACGACGGACAACGCGGGCGCCTCGCGGCACGACCCCGCCGAGCAGCCGCGGACCGGCCTGGTTCGTGGGCCGCATCCGGGCGAAGTAGCGCGGGGTCGCCGGCTGGCCGGCGAGCAGGGCGCGCGCGAACGCGTCCACGTCCATCGGCGCGAGCATCGGGTTGTGGCGGCGCTCGTGGCCGATCGTCGTCGTCGGGGTCGAGCCGATCCCGGTGGAGCACAGCGATCCGGCGCCGTGGGTCGGGTGGACCGTCACGCCGTCGTCGAGGGGCATGATCCGATCGTGGAGTGAGGCGTACATCGCGTGCGCGTACGGGACCGCGTGCTCGGCGCCCAGGAGGTCCGTCCGGCCGACCGCGCCGACGAGCAACGACCCGCCGCTCAGCAGCAGCATCGGGTCGGTCGCGCGCGTCGTGTCCGCGATCGTGTAGCTGACGTGCTCGGGCGTGTGGCCCGGCGTGTCGAGCACCTCGAAGCGCAACCGCCCGACGTCGAACCGCTCGCCGTCGCCGAGGCCGTGGTGCTCGTAGCGGAGCTCGGCGCCGCGGCCGATGAGGTGCGTGGCCCCGGTGAGCGCGGCAAGGTCGCGCCCGCCCGAGACGTAGTCGTTGTGCAGGTGGGTCTCGACGACATGCGTGATCCGCAGGCCCGCGGCGCGCGCCGACTCGAGATAGATGTCGACGTCGCGACGGGGGTCGATGATGGCCGCGTCGCCTGCCTCCTCGTCGGCGACGAGCGTCGAGAGATGACCGAGGCCGGCGATCGAGAAGCGTTCGATCCGCATCGCCCGGAGCGTAGCACCGACACGTCCGTCGAGGCATCGCCAGACCGGCTGGCCGGCGACCCCGTGCTAGACTTCGGCCGGCCCGCGCGGCCCCCGGCGACCCATCGCCCCTGCCCCGATTTCCCCCAGAGCGGAGATGACAGCGTGACCGAGCGGATCCTCATCCTTGGTGGCGACGGCTACCTGGGCTGGCCCACAGCCATGGCGTTCTCGAAGGCGGGGAAGCGGGTCGCCGTCGTCGACAACTTCGCCAAGCGCCAGTGGGAGCTCGAGCTCGGCGTCCGACCGCTCTTCCCCATCCCGACCCTCCACGAGCGGGTGCGTGCGTGGCGCGAGGTCACGGAACGCGAGATCGAGCTGTTCGTGGGCGACCTCGTCGACTACGCGTTCGTCGAGTCGGTCGTCCGCGCGTTCCGCCCCGACACGATCGTCCACTACGGCGAGCAGCCGTCGGCGCCCTATTCGATGATCGACGTCCGTCACGCCGCCTACACGCAGGCCAACAACGTGATCGGCAACCTCAACGTCCTGTTCGCGATCCGCGACATCGATCCCGAGATCCACCTCGTCAAGCTCGGCACGATGGGCGAGTACGGCACCCCCGACATCGACATCGAGGAGGGCTACCTCACCGTCGACCACAAGGGACGCCAGCACACCTTCCTGTACCCCAAGACGCCGGGCTCGATGTACCACCTCTCGAAGGTGCACGACAGCCACAACATCCACTTCGCGACCCGGATCTGGGGCCTTCGCGCGACGGACCTCAACCAGGGCGTCGTGTACGGCGTCGAGACGGACGAGTCCGCGCTCGATCCGCGCCTGGCGACGAGCTTCCACTACGACGAGGTCTTCGGCACGGCCCTCAACCGGTTCTGCGTCCAGGCGGTCATCGGCCATCCGCTCACGGTCTACGGCAAGGGCGGCCAGACGCGCGGGTACCTCAACATCCGCGACACCGTCGCCTGCATCGCGCTGGCCGCGGACAACCCGGCCGATGCCGGCGAACTGCGCGTCTACAACCAGTTCACCGAGCAGTTCAGCGTGCTCCAGCTCGCCGAACAGGTCCGGACCGCGGCCGCCCAGCTCGGCCTGACGGTCGAGGTGGAGCACACCGCGAACCCGCGCAAGGAGCTCGAGGAGCATTACTACAACGCCCAGCACACCAAGCTCCTCGGCCTCGGGTTGGAGCCGCACCTGCTCGATGACGAGCTCATCGACACGATGCTCGCCAAGATCCGCGACCATCGCCACCTCATCGATCCGGCGACGCTGGTCCAGAACGTCCGCTGGGTGCCCGAACGACCGCGCGAGCTGAGCCCGGCCTGACGGGTCGGGGCGCCTCCTCGGTGGCCGATCGGCTCGTCCTCGTCACCGGCGGCGCCGGCTTCATCGGGTCGAACCTCGCCCGACGGCTGGTCGCGAACGGCGACCGCGTGCGCATCCTCGACGACCTGTCGATCGGGCAGCCGCGCGTACCTGCGCGACGTGCCGCACGACCTCGTCCAGGGGTCGCTGGCGGATCCCGATGTGGTCCACGGGGCGGTCGCCGGCGTCGATGCGATCGTGCACCTCGCGGCGCGGGCCGGGATCGACGATTCGGTCCGCGACCCGCTGGGCACGTTCGAGGCGAACGTCACCTGGTCGGTCGGGCTGCTGGAGGCCGCCCGCGGCGCCGGGGTCCGGCGGTTCGTGTTCGCGTCGTCCAACGCGGCGGCCGGCGACCACGAGCCACCGAGCGACGAGACCGATCTCCCCCACCCCGTCTCCCCGTACGGTGCCTCGAAGCTCGCCATCGAGGCCTACGCGCAGGCGTACGCCGCGACGTACGGTCTCGCCGCCTGCTCCCTTCGCTTCTCCAACGCGTATGGACCCCACTCCCTGCACAAGCGCAGCGTCGTGGCGGCGTGGCTCCGGGCCGGGCTGGCCGGCGACCCGATCACGATCCATGGCGACGGCGGCCAGACGCGCGACTTCGTGTTCGTCGGGGACCTCGCGGCGGCGGTGATCGCCGCGCTCGACGCGCCCGAGGACCGGGTGGCCGGCGAGCTGTTCCAGGCCGGGACCGGGGTCGAGACGACCGTGGCCGAACTGGCATCCGGGATCGAGCGGGCGATCGGTCGGCCCCTGGACGTGCGCTACGGCCCGGCACGGGCCGGCGACGTGCGGCGCAACGTGGCACGGGTCGACAAGGCGGCCGCGACGCTCGGGTATCGGGCGGCGGTGTCCCTCGACGACGGCCTGGCCGAGACCGCCCGGTGGTTCGCCGCGGCCCTGACGGACCCCGACCTCGCGACGGTCGTGCCGCACGCGGCATCCGGTTCGGAGTGAGCGCGGTCGGTCGATGAGTGGACCACTCGCCGCCGGGGACAGCACTGCCCGACCAGCCCCGGTGGCGTCGCCGCTCCTGCGCGACGCGTTCGTCACGATCGTCACCCGGTTCGGGCTCGCCGTGTTGATCTTCGGGACCGATATCGCGCTCGCCCGGCTGCTGGGCCCGTCGGCCAAGGGGCGGTTCACGCTGGTCCTGCTGTTCTCCCAGCTGGCTGCGCTCATCGTCGGCGTCGGGATGGACCAGGCCCTGGCGGTCGTGTCCGGACGGGACCGCGAGACGGCCCGACGCGGGTTCGGCAATGCGCTCGTCTGGACCGCCGTCGTCGGCGGGTTCGCGGTCGTCCTGTCCGGCTGGCTCTACGGCCTCCCGACGGATGGCGGCCCGCCCGACGGACCGCTGGCCCAGATCATCCCGAACCTGTCGGGGGCCCAGTTCGCCTACGCCGCGATCGCGATCCCGGGCGAGCTGTTCTTCGCGCTCGGCCTGTTCGCGCTGCTCGGACGCAAGCGGGTCCTCTCCTACAGCCTCATCCGGGTCGCGCGCCGGGCGTTGCTGCTGCTGTTCGTGGTCGGCGCCGCCGCGATCGCGAGCCTGAACCTCGACGCCGCGCTGCTCGTCAACCTCGTCGCGCTCGCCCTGACCGCCGGCCTCATCCTGTGGGTCGCCGCGCGCGACGGCATCCTTGGCGGCCGGCCGTCGGCGGCACTGCTCGGCGAGGAGCTGCGGTTCGGCATCCGTGCGCTCCCGGGCACGCTCGCCGAGCGCCTGCAGTTCCGCTCCGACACGTTCATCGTCAACGCCATCCTCGGCGTCCGCCAGACCGGGATCTACTCGGTCACGAGCGGCCTGGCCGAGACGCTGTGGTACGTCCCGAACGCGCTCGGCACGGTGATGTTCAGCCGCGCCGTCGACCCGCGAGCCGATGCCGTCGCGGATCGCATCGGTCCTGACCCGGACGACGATCGCCGTCGCCCTCGTCACCGCGATCCCGGCCTGGATCCTTGGGCCCCGGCTCGTCCGCTTCGTGTACGGCCCGCAGTTCGCCGATGCCGGCGTCGCGCTGCGGCTCATCCTGCCCGGCATCGTCGCCTACAGCGTCGTCGCCGTCCTGTCGCGCTACATCACCGGGCGCGGCCGGCCCGGGACCGGGACGCTGATCCTCGTCGCCGGCCTCGCCCTCAACATCGCGGCGAACCTCGTGCTCGTCCCGATCCACGGGATCCGCGGCGCGGCCGCCGCGTCGTCCATCTCGTACATCGCCACCGCGCTGCTGACGCTGATCGTGTTCCATCGCCTGTCGGGGCGCGGCTGGATCGAGACGCTGGTCTCCAGCGGTCGGACCTCGTGGCGCTCGGCCGGGCCATGCGCGCGATCGTCGGACCGGCTGCGCGGCCGCCGGACGGGGCCGCTCGTCGGGCTGCGTGGCGGCGAGGGGGCCGCCGACCTCGTCATCGGCGAGCACGAGCCGGGCGAGGAGACCTAGGCGTGGAGACGTAGGCGTGGGCATCCGGCTGCTCGTCGTCGACGACAACCCGCACGTCTCGTGGGAGGGGCGCGTCCTACCCGGCGAACGCGACGTTCCAGCAGTTCGTCGCGGGGCTGCTGGACCTGCCGGGCTCGCCGGTCGCGTCGATCACGTCGGCGGTGCCGCTGCGGGCCGCCGCGTCCCCGCCCGGCCACCCTGCCGCTGGACCCGCGGATCCGGGTGGTCGGCACGGAACCGTTCGACGGGATCGCCGGGTACCTGCGGCGCGCTGCCGCGCCTCGTCGCGCGCCAACCGGCCGATCCTGCGTCGCGCGATGGCCGAGGCCGACCTGCTCTGGCTCAAGGTGCCCGCCTCGAACGCGGCGCTGGCCGCGGCGCTCGCCGTGCGCGCCGGGGTGCCGCGGTTCGTGTGGGTCGCCGGGAGCGCCGCGCGATGTGGCCGCGGCGCGGTATCACGGGCGCGACCGGCATCGGCGCGCGGGCCGTCGGCGCCGGCTACGACCTGGTCGGGCGGGCGGCGTCGGTCGGTGGCCGGCGGATCGTGGTCGGGCGCGGACGTCGTCGATGGCGACGGGGTCGTCGCCAGCCTCGTCGACCCGTCCGAGGTCCGCGGCCGTCGACGCGACGGGCTGGCCGCCGGCCGGCCGCCCGATCCGACTCGCCTGGGCGGGACGCCTGTCGCCCGGCAAGGGCCTCGAGGCGCTGCTCGAGGCCGTGGCCGACGATCCGCGCCTCGAGCTGGACGTCCTCGGCGACGGGCCGGACCGGCGATCGGCTGCGAGCGGCACGCGACGGCGATCGGCGGCGCGCGGACGCGTGACCTGGGCCGGCCACATCGCCGAGCGAGGCCGCGTATCTCGACCGGCTCGCGGCGCGCGGACGTCTTCGTCTTCCCGTCACCGGCCGAGGGGTTCCCCAAGGTCGTGCTCGATGCCTTCGCGGCGGGCCTGCTCGTCCTCGCGACGCCGACCGGCGCGCTCGCGGAGCTGATCGCCGGCGACCTCGTCGAGCGGATCGAGGCATCCGACCGGCGGAGGCGGTGGCCGCTGGCGCTGCGTCGCCTCGAGACGGCTGACCCGGCGCGGATCGCCGCCCGACGCGAGCGCGGCCCCGCCTTCGCGTCGCGCGCACACCCGCGACGCGGAAGCTCGCCCGGCTCGTCGCGCGTGGCGCGGCTGGTGGCCCGACCTGCCCTGGCGCCTGGCGACGCCGAGGCGCTCGAGCGCGTAGGCTCTGGCGGTGCTCGCCGAGATCGCCTTCTGGACATCGCGTCGTCGCGCTCGCCTGGGTCTACGCCGGCTATCCGCTGGTCGTCGCCCTCGTCGCGCGCGTCCGCCCGGGCGTCCTGGCACGCGAAGGTGCGCCCACCGACGCTGACCGTCGCCATCGCCGTCCACGACGAGGCCGCGCACATCGCCGAGCGGATCGCCGACGCGCTCGCCCAGGCCGACAGCGGGGCGACGCATCGCGGAGGTCCTCGTCGGCTCCGACGGGTCGACCGACGCGACCGACGGGATCGTGGCGGCGCTCGCGACGCCGCGACGCGCGCGTCCGGCTGCTTGCCCTGCCCCGCGGCGGCCAGACCGCGACCCAGGCCGCCCTGTTCGCGGCCGCGCGCGGCGACGTCGTCGTCCTGACCGACGCCGAGACGCGCTTCGCGCCGGGCTGCCTTGCGGCGATGGCCGAGGCGCTCCGCGATCCGCGGGTCGGCTGCGTCACCGGCCGGCTCGAGTGGCGCGACGAGGCGGCGACCGCGACGTCGACCCAGGAAGGGCTGTACTGGCGCTACGAGCGGCGCGTCCGCGAGCTCGAGAGCCGGGCCGGTCTGCTGACCGCCGTGACCGGCGCGCTGCTCGCGGTCCGGCGCGTCGGCCTACCGGCCGGTCCCGCCGACGGCGTCGATGGACCACCTGCTGCCGCTCTACGTCCGCGAGGACGGCGGCCTCGTCGTCTACGTCCCCGGCGCCGTCGCGACCGACCGGCCGATCAGCGGCCTCCGCGAGCAGTTCCGCAACCGCACGCGGACCGCGACCCGCGGCATCCGGGCCAACCTGTCGATGGTCGGGCGCCTCGCGCCGTGGCGGCACCCGGGCGCGGCGGTGGCGATCTGGTCGCACAAGCTCCTGCGCTGGGCGACGCCCTGGTTCGTGCTGGTCGCGGCCGGGACGGGCCTCGTGGCTCGGCATCGGCGGGCGGCGCGGCCTACCTCGTCGCGCCGCCCTCGTCGCGATCGGCATCCTGTGCGCCGGCGCGGCGCACCTGCTCGTCGGCGCCGGGCGCCGCCCGCCGCGGCCCGTCGCGTTCGCGCGCTCGTTCGCGGTCGTCAACCTCGCGTTCGCGCTCGGCTGGCTCAACGTCATCCGCGGCCGCGGGATCGAGGTCTGGCACCGCACGGAATTCAGGGCCCGCGGCTGATCGCGAGCCGGCGCCAGTCTCAACGCCGGGGCGTGCCAGGCCGGCGCCGGGCGCCGCCGGAGGGCCGACCTGATGGTCGCCGGTTTGGAGCTCACCCACCGGGATCCACCCGATCCGCGCCGTCAAAGCAACGCGGTCAGCGCAGCCAGGTCTTGAGCATGACCCGGAGGAATCCGAGCCCGTAGCGCAGGTTCGTCCCCTTCTTCGTGACGCCGGCGGTCCGCCGCCGGATCGTCACCGGGACATCGACGACGCGAAGACCCGCGCGCGCCGCACCGAGGAGCAGCTCAGGGTTGTGGAACTGGTCCTCGGTGAACGCGATCTCGGCCAACCGTGACGCGCGGATCGCACGGTAGCCGTTCGCGATGTCGCTGACGTCCGTGCCCGCCGAGAAGGTTGATCAGCCGCGTGTAGACCGTGATGCCGGCATCGCGCGGCCGCGAGTCGCTCTCGCCCTCGCCCATGCGCCGCGACCCGACCACGAAGTCGGCGTCGCCACGGACGATCGGCTCGACCAACCGGTCCATCTGCGCCGGATCGTGCTGGCCGTCGGCGTCGAGCGTCACGACGACGTCGACACCGAGGCGCTCGGCGACGAGATAGCCGGTCTGGAGCGCGGCGCCCTGGCCGCTGTTCACCGGGATGGCTGACCACCTGCGCACCGAGTCGGCGGGCGACATCGGCCGTGCCGTCGCGCGATCCGTCATCGATGACGAGGATGTGCGTCGGCATCCCCGCGACCGTCGCCGGGATCTCGCCGATGACGGCGGGCAGGCTCTCCGCTTCATCGAACGCGGGGATGCACACGAGCACGCCGTCCCATTGCTCCCCGCGGGCCGCCTCCAGCTGCGCCGCGGACAGCGCCCGGACGAGGCGACTGACCCGCTGATTCGCCCGGTCGGCGCGGCTCAGCGCGTAGAGGATCAGGAGGAACCCGACGGCGGTCGTGACCACCAGCAGGGTCACGAGCCGGCCGAGGGGCTCGCCTTCGAGCCCGAGGATGTCCTGGATCGGACGAACGAGATCCGGCGCGATCGCGACCGCAGCCAGCCCAGACCCGACGACGAGCAGTGACACCGCCGGCACGCGGCTGCCCGATCCCCGCCGACGCAGCCGACCGATCGCGATGAGGACGAACAGGATCGCGAGCGCGATCCCGGCAAGGCGCAGAAGGCTGATCGGCATGCGCGGGCAGTGTACCGCCGCGGTGTACCGGTGTCAGGCGTCCGCAGCGGCTCCCGGCGCGGGCTCCGGGGCCGGGTCGCCAGCATCGCGCGGGTCGTCGGCCGACGGCGCAGCCCGGGCACGTGCGGCCAGCGCGAGTCCGACGCCGATCATCGGGAAAGGCGATGGCACTGACGCGGACGAACAGGAGCGGGTTGTTGAACGACGCCGAGACGACGTACCCGGCGAACCCGGCCAGCAGCCCGCTGCCCAGCCAGCCGGGGACGCGGCGCGAGCGACCAGCCACGCTGTCCCGATGAACGCGAGTCCCGAGCAGGCCGACGAACGCGCCGCCTTCGGCGAACAGGCGCAGCCATTCGTTGTGCGGCGATCCCAGCACCGGATCCCCGAACTCGATCGGCGACTTCCTTGTACGCGAGGATAGCCCTGCCCGGTCAGCGGCTCGTCCAGCCACATCGATGCCGCGGCACCCCATGCCCGGAATCGAGAGCGCATCGCTGGCAACGAGGATGGATCCCGGCTGGACCGCACCCTCCGACGACGGGCCCGCGCGGAGCTGCAGGTACGTCGGCAGGACGACGATCGCGCCGACCAGCCCGACGACGAGGACGACGATCCCGACCGCGCGGCGGAACCGCCACGCGACGATGACCAGGAACACGTACAGGACGAGGAACGGCGCACGGCTGAACGTGAGGTAGTGCGCCAGCGCGATCGGCACCAGCCCGACCAGCGCCAACGCCTTCATGCCGCACGTCGCGCGCGAGGACGACCGCCGCCAGCAGCACCATGGTCGGGACGATGAGCTGTGCCGACAGTGCGTTGGGCGACGGGATCGTCCCCGCGAGCCGCGCGCCGAAGTCCTTCCAGAACCCGACCCACGCGATTGGCCCGCTCGAGACCGTGCCCGGCGCGACGTACTCGATCAGGCAGACCACGGCCACCACGACGGCGGTGACGCAGGCGGCGACCAGCGCACGCGGGTTGCCCAGACGGGCGGTCCATGCCGCGGCCACGAGCAGGATCGACCGGAACCGCCATGTTCCCGATCCACGACCGCGCCGCATGCAGCGCGATGTCCTCGCTGAACCGCGAGAACGTGTTGGCCACAGCCAGGGCGGTCCCGCCGAGCAGGAGCGAGCGCGACCCAGACGGCCGGCTCGGGGCGCCAGCGGAACCGATCGGCGACGATGCGGATCAGCACGCCCGCGGCGAGCGGCAGCACGATGAGCTCCCGCGGTGACATGGATCGCGCCAGCGAATCGGGCTCGAAGAAGGCGGACGTCCCGATGAACACCACGAGGCCCGACATCGGGGCGACCAGGGCGAGCGCGCCCGCGGCGACGACCCACAGCGCGTAGGCGCGGCCGTCGACGTCGGCGACGGTCCGGATCGCGAACCAGGCGAGGATCATCGCGATCTCGACGACCACCGCGAGATGCCAGCGCGTCGCCGCGGATCGCGCCTCGTCCCACAGCGTCGCGTAGAACGCCGCGATGCCGTCGAGCGGCCGGGTCTGCGGCGCCGTGACGGGTTCGGTCATCGGGGAGAGTCTAGCCAGCGGGGTGCTGGACCTTCGCCGCCGCGGCCGGGAGGACCTCGTAGAGGCGCAGCCGATCGTCCCCGAACTCGCGAATCAGGCGGAACCGGGGGTCTGCCGCGATCGCGTCCTCGTCGGTGTCGAAGAGCAGGTAGCCACCGAGATCGTTGCCCCCCGGGCCGTTCGTCGCGACCAGCACGTGGGTCACGCGCTCGCGATCGAGATACGTCCTGGCGCCCGGCGCTCCGGGTGTCCCGAACACGACCCGTGCCCCCAGCGCGAGGGCCGTCGATTCCGCGAGGAAGGCCGGATCCTCGAGATACACGGCCCGGCCGTCGACGATGCCGACCCGTTCCGCCACCGCGGCCAGGGCGCCGTCGGTGTACGCGTTGGCAAGGATCCGGGCATCGGCCGGGAGCTCCGCCGCCATCCAGCGATAGGCGTCGTAGCCAACGGGCGTAAGGGCCGCCTCGCGCTCCTCGCCGCCGGCCGGTGCGAGCGGCGACGCCGAGACCGCCCCGACCGTCAGCAGCGCGAGTGCCGCGCCGGCGACGAGGACCCGGCCCCGGCCGGGCAGCAGGACTTGCCAGCCGGGTGCGAGCAGGCGGCCGATCGCCCACAGGCCGAGCGTCGCCGAGATGACCGGCACGAACAGGAGATACGGGATCAGCCGCCGCCCGCCGGTCCGTTGCGGCACGTAGGTGTCGGAGACGGCGAAGAGCAGCAGCGACCCCGCGACGAGCATCGCCGCGAACAGGCTCCACCCGAGGACCAGCCGTCGACGACGCGCATCGAGGAACGGCCAGGCGAGCCACGGCGCCACGATGAGTCCGAGGAGCACGGCCAGGCCGGAGCGGAACCGCCCGTCCAGACCGGGCCAGATGTGGAGGGACGAGCGCGGCAGCAGGAGCGTGTCGGTGAACTCGTCCGGCGGCGGCTGCCCGTTCAGGGCGGGCGCGACGGAGGCCGTGTAGAAGTCCCAGGTCGGATCGTCGGTGAAGGTCCAGCCGGCCGGGACCTCGCCGGGTCGGCCACGCGGGAGGTCAACGGTGGCAGCGTCCGCCGGGGCGCCGGTGACGTACCCCAGGACCCGCGACTCCCCCGTCACCACGATCCCGGACGCGGCGCCGAGTGCCACCCCACCCATGAGCAGCGCGACCGCGAGCCCGAGCGGCGCGACCCGCCAGCGGCGCGGCGACCAGCGCACCCCGATCCGGCCGGCGGCCCGGCCCGGTGCGACCACCATGCGCGCCACGGCGATCCCGAGGAGCGCCGGTGCCAGGATGAGGAAGACCTCGGCGTGGCTCAGGAACACGAGGGCGACCCCGACGAGCGCGACGGCGAACGCCCGGCGACTCCGCTCGACCAGCGCCCGATCTGCCGCGTACAGCACGAACAGGGCCAGCGCCAGGGCGACCGTCTCGGGCCGATACCCGTCGAACTTCTGGTCGAGGCGCACGGTCGCGAGCAGGAGGATCGCGCCGAGCGCGGCCGCCCAGCCGGAGACCCAGCGGCGGAACAGGAGCGTCGCGAAGAGAAGGGCGAGGGCCAGGATGGCGAGCCGGTAGATCTCGAGCGCGACGAGCGAGCCACCGGGGAGCGTCAGGAGGGCTGCCGCGGTGTGCGCGGTGACCGGCAGGTAGTCGGTCTGGAACGGCCGCTCGGCACCCCATTCGGGCAGCGTCGCCGGGATCGACCCGAGGTCGGCCATGGACTGTGCGAGGTCGAGGTAGTACCAGGTCGTCGAGCTCAGCGGAAGGAGATCGGGTCCGACCGCCTGGCGCGACGGGACGAGGATGAGCACGGTCGCGAGGCCGGCCCCCACGAGTGCCGCCGCCCACCAGCGCGCCCGTCGACGACCCGGGCGCCGGATCGTGGGCCGCCGGGCGACGATGCCGACCAGCGTGATCCCGAGGATGGCCACGACGACGGCCGGCGCCGAGAGCAGCCCGACCCAGGCCAGCAGGGTGCACACGATGAGGGTCGCCAGTAGACTGACGCCGGCCGCCCGGCCCACGCGGGCGAGGGGGGTCGACGCACCCGGCAGCACGAGCGGGCCCAGCGCTGCTCCGGGGAGCAGGAACAGGAGGACGGATACCATCGTCGCCCAGATGGCGGAAGCTGCGAGCGCGATGGGATCCATGGATCGTCCGGCGTACCTCGGTCGGCGCGCGTGACCACCGATCTGGCGGACGACCGCCGCGTCCGCGGGTCGGCCGCGAGTGTACGACAGCGCTGGCGCCGGACTCCCGGCGACGACCTGGTGGTTGCTCGGGATCCTGGTGGCCACGACCGTCGTCGGCGGCGCGCGGATCCTCGCTCCCTTCTACGTGCGCGGCGACCTGCTGTACCACTGGGGGCTCGCGAACACGATCCGCCTCGGCTCGTTCCCGCCTGAGGGGCCGTACCTGGGCCTCCCCGCCTACTACCCGCCTGGCTTCCACATGCTCCTCGCGGGCGTGGCGACCGCGCTCGGCACGAGCATGGATGCCGCGACCGCTCTGCTCGGGATCCTGTGGCTGCCCGTCATCCCGCTCGGGGCGTTCCTGCTGGCGCGCCGCCTCACCGGTCGACCCGAGGTGGCGGTCGTCGCGGCGGCCCTGACCGCGTTCGCCGGCGGATTCGACCTGTCCCCGGATCGGCTGTGGGTCAACTCGATGTTCATGGTGGGTCACGGGTTCTACCCGATCTACCCGCGCGACCTCGTCTTCGGATTGCTGCCGTTCGCGATGCTCGCCTTCCTTCGCGCGACCGACGGTGGGCGCTGGACCAGGACCCTGGGCTGGGCCGCCATCGCAGGGCTCCTGCTCGGCGTCGCGGGGCTCATCCAGGTGCAGCTGCTGCTGCCGATCCCGCTCGCCCTCGTCGGGTACGTCGCGGTCCTCGGCTGGCGGCATCGCGATCGTGCGCTGCGGGCCGTGGGCGCCCTGCTCGCGACCGGGCTCGTCGCCGCGGCGCTGGTGGGGCCGTGGCTCGCCTACATCGCAGGCGCGATCGCGCGTAACGGCGGCGTGTCGATCGAGTCGTCGGAGGCGCTGCTGCCGGCCCGCATCGGGTTCTGGAACTACCCGATCCAGTTCGGCCTCATCCTGCCGCTCGCGATCTTCGGCGCCGGCGTCGCGCTGCTGTTCCTGCGTCGACCGGACGGACCGCGGCCGGGCGGTACCGCGCCTGGCCCGTGGGCCCCCGACCCGCCCGGAAGGCGCGACCCTGCTGCTGCCCTGGTGGATCGTCCCCTGGATCCTGGCCATCCTCTACCAGCCGACCTGGCCACTGGAGGACGCGCTGCGGCCGCAGCGGATGTGGCTCGTGGCGAGCCAGCCCGGCCTCATCCTCGCCGCGATCGGCCTCGTGGCGGGCGCCGAGGAGCTCGTCGCAACGACGGCCGTTCGGCCGGCGGATCCTGGCTCCCGTGGTCGTCGGGGCCATCCTCGTCGCGTCCCTCCCCACGACGATCGCCACGGAGCGCCTGCTCTGGACGTTGTGGACCGATCCCCGCTATGCCCACCTCCGCCTCATCCCCGATCGCGTCCCCGACATGGCCGACCTGCTGCCCGTGGACGCGCCGCGGCCGACGGTCCTCACCTACGAGGACTGGTCGTCGCTCGTCTGGTACGACACCGGAGCGGCCGTGGTCGCCGTCGAGCCACCCGGCTACGCGAAGCTCGGGTTCGACCCGGCCGTCTTCACGGGCGTCGGCCAGCCCCAGCGCCGAGCGGACCTCGCGACGGCGCTCCTGGGCGACCAACACGGCGCTCGTGGCCGCTGCCGACGCCTACGACGCCGATCGCATCGTGCTCGCACGGCGGGACGACCGGCTCGGGCTGATCGGGCAGCCGGCCACGGTCGCGGCCGACCGGGCGGACGCCGTGACCGGTGGGGGCCACGCGCTCCAGGGAAACGGCTGGGATGCGCTCGTGCTGGAGCCGGGGGCCAGGCTCGCGATCCCGGTGGCCGCGCAACGGCGGCCCGATCGACCTCGAGCTCAGGTGGTTGACGCAGTTCACGTTGCCCGCCGAGGAGGTCGGCACGGGCGTGGCGGTCGACGACGAGGAGGGCGTGCCCGTGGTCCCCGTCGCGGGCCCCGGCGGGACCGGCCGCTTCCGGCTGCTCGCCGGCGATCGACTGCTCGCGGAATCGGCGGTCGCCCTCGAACCCGGCACCGACTTCGTCGTGGTCCCCGTGAGCGTCGACCTCGAGCCCGGCGAGACGCTCGTCATCGAGGCGGTCGATCGGCTCGCGCTGCAATCGCTCACCGGGTTCGTCACCGACCCCGGTCCGCCGACCGGCTGGACCGAGACGACGCGCACGGACGACGCGGTCGTGTGGGAGCGGGCGTCGTGAGGCGGGCACTCCGCCATCCGCTCGTGTGGGGATCGATCTCCGTCGCCCTGCTCGCCCTCGTCGCGTGGCGTTCCCGGGCCTGGGAGCTCGGTGACCGGCTCGTCGGGGCCGATGGCCGGCCGATCCTCGTCGCCGTGCTCCTGTGTGGCGTCATCGTCCTGGCCTGGGCGGCCCGGTCGTCGGCCCTGCTCGCCGCCGCCGGCCATCCCGTGCCCGTCCGCCCGCTCATCCCGATGACCGCCTTCGCCAACACGATCAACAACGTCACGCCCGGCTCGGTCGGCGAGCTGGCCCGGCTCTACCTCCTGCGTGCACACCACGACGTGGACTACACGACCGGTGCCGCGGTCGTCGTCATCGAACGGTTCGTCGCGATCGCCTATCTCGGCGCCAGCGCCGCGATCCTGTGGCTGGGCTGGTGGCTCGAGCTGCCCGGGCCGTTGACCCTGGCCGCGCTCGTCGTCGCGATCGCCCTCCCGAGCGTGCTGTACCGGATGGGCCTTCGACCGTCGGTGCTCGTGCGGCGCCTGCCGCTGGGCAGGCTCCTTGGCCGCGAGCGCTGGATGACGGCGGGGGTCGCGCTCGGCCGCGTCGACGAGGCCGTCGCCGGCCTGCTGGGGCACCCGCTGCGCACCGCGCACGTTCGCGGCGTGGACCGCGATCATCTTCAGCGCGTACACGGCACAGCTCCTGCTGGTCGCCGCGGCGATCGGCCAGCCCCTTGACCCGATGGCGGCATGGGGCGCCCTCGGGCTCGCGATCATCGCGGGCGTGGTGTCACTCCTGCCGTTCGGCCTCGGATCCGCCGACCTGGTGCTCGTGGCGCTGCTCGGCGTCGCCGGGATCCCCGGCGCGGAGGCCGCCGCGATCGCGTTCGGCTATCGGATCGTCTCGACCCTGCCGCTGGGCCTGCTGGGGGTCGCCTCGTACGCGCTGCTGTCCGCCGGGTTGCCCGACGGCCAGGCCGCGGCCGCCGCGCGGTTGGCCGGCGCCGCGATGCAGGACGAGGCGGCGGGGTCGCCACCGATGACGATCCTCGCGGCCGCCCTCCTCGTCGGAGCGTTCGTCCTGGCGGCCGCCCTGGCCGTGCCCGCCGCACGTCGGACGGGCCTGCACCCGTGGCATCCGGCCGTGGCGTGGCTCGGCCTCGAGGCGGTGTTCTTCGGGATCGGGTCGACCCTGCTCGCCCTCGACGGCCGCCCCGGACCGGCGCTGTACGTCGCCGGGTGCGTGGCGGCGTTCGGCATCGCGCTCGCGCTGAGCGACCGGATCGCGCAGCGGAGGGCCGGCGCGACCGTGCCGGCCACCCGGCCGGACGTGCCGGCCACCCGGCCGGACGGCCCGGATCCCGCGCCGATCCGGCCCTGGGTCGTCGTCGCGCTCGCGGTCCTCGGCCTGCTCTGGATCGCGCCGACGATCGCGCGTGTCGGGCTGCCGTTCCTCGCCGGCGACATCACCGGCGCGCGCAGCGAACTCACCGGCCTCCCGATCCAGGAGCTTCGGGTGGCGATCCCGGCGCTCGCCCTGGCCGTCCTGCTGACCTCGGCGTCATCGACCCGGCAACGCGTCCTGGCGTGGGTGGTGGTCGGCGTCCTCCTCGCCTTCGACCTGGCACTCGCGAGCCGCTACCTGGCGGCGGAGCTGGTCGCCGTGGTCGTCGTGGGTGTCGGTCTCGCAGGCTGGCGCGTGCCGCTCCGGACGGTGGTCGTGATCGGGCTGGCATCCGTGGTCGCGTTCGGCGGCATCCAGGTCCTGCGCGCCTACGACCAGGCGGCCGGCCGCGAGCTCGCGTTCGCGTTCGAGCGCACCGTCGGCCGGGTCGTCTACATCCAGCCGCGCACGCTCGAGGCGCTCCAGGCGGTCATCCCCGACGAGCAGCCGTTCTTCGGCGGGCTCACCTGGCTCCGGCGCCTTGGCCCCGCGTTCGGCCGACCGGACATCCCCAACCTCGGCTACTGGATCTACCCGCGGATGTTCCCCGACCAGACCGAACCCGGCTACGCGGCGCCGGGGCTGGTCGGCGAGGCGTGGGCGAACTTCGGGCCGGCCGGCCTCGGGTTGTTCGCGCTGCTGGGGGTCGGCGTCGAGCGCCTTGGCGCCCTCGTCGCACGCCGTCGCGACGGGACGGGCGACGTCATCGCCGCCGCCCTCGTGATCGTGTTCGTCGCCCGGACCCATGCCCTCGGGGTCAACGGCCTGGCGGTGCTGCTCGCGTTCGTCGTCGGGTGGCGCGTCCTCGCGGCCGGCGGCATCCGTGGCCCGGACGGTCTCCTCCTCGAGCTGCGCCGGACGGTGGCGTGGCGGACCTGAGCACGCCGCACCCGGCGCCCGTGGACGGGGGCCGGCGGTGCGGGCGGCCATGACCGCTGGATCGCCGCGGGTGTCGTGCTCGGGCTGCTGGCCGTCGTCGTCCTGCGAACGGTCGCGTTCGGGTGGGCGCCGCTCGCGCCCGACGACGCGCGGTATCTCTTCGTCGGCCTGTCGACCTTCGCCGGTGACGGCCCCGTCACGCCGTCGGGCAACCTGTTCCTGCTGCGGGCACCCGTGTTCGGCCTCGCCCTGGCATCCGGAAGCCTCCTCGTCGGTGGCGACCCGGTCGACGGTGCACGGCTCATCGGGCTCGGCATCGCGGTCCTCGGGCTGCTCGGCGCCATCCGCATCGGGTGGCTGCTCGGCGGCGCCGGTGGCGCCCTCGGCACCGCGGTGGCGCTGCTGGCGACCCCGCTGGTCTGGCGCCTGCTGCCCACGCTCCGGGTCGACCTGACCCAGACCGCCGGTGTGATCGCCGTGGTGCTCGCGTTGTGGCGTCCGACATCGGCCCGCTGGGCGGTGGCGGGTGCGCTGCTCGGGCTGACGATCCTCGTCAAGGAGACCGTCCTGCCCCTGGCGTTGCTGCCGCTCGTCTTCGCCGGCCTGGTCCCGGCCCGACGACTCGTCCGGCTGTGGGCGATCTACCTGGCCGCCGCGGCGGCTCGTCGCAGCCTGGTGGTGGATCGTCGTGTGGGTCGGCGCCGGGGTGGTCTTCCCGACCAACGCGCTCGGCACCATCGAGCGTCGGGCGGTCGGCGCCGACCTGCAGCTGGGCCGCGTGGCCCTCGCCCTCGGGATCGTCGCCATCGTGGCCTGGGTCACGCTCCTGCTCCGGGCGCGACGCGGATCCGGCGAGCGACTGCTCCTCGGCGCCGCGGTGGCGCTCCTTCCGGCAGCGGGCTACGCGACGCTCCAGGGGCTCAACGCCCGCAACTACCTCGGGCTCGCGGTGCTGTCGGCGATCGCCGTCGGTGCGGCGGGTGCGGTGATCGTCGACGCGCTCGCGGCTCGCGCTCGCTGCCAGCGGCCGGGCGCGTGGACGGCCGGTCCGCCGGCTGGCGATGGTCGGGCTCGCCGTCGTGACCGGTGGGGCCGTGCTGCTCGGCCAGGTCGCGGCCGGTCGGGCATCACCCGATCCGCTGGCCGGCGAGCTCGTGACGTGGGTCGCCGACCACACCGATCCCGGCGATCGCATCGCGATGACCTTCCGCGACAGCGAGCTCGTCGCGTTGCACGAGTTCGGGTCCGTCACGGTCGCCACGTTGCCGACCCGGCGCGTCCAGCCCGAGGACGACCTCGCGGACTACCTGTGGCTCGGGCTCCGCGATGCCCAGCTGTTCGGGTATCGACGCCGTGGCTGGGAACAGACGCTGGATGACCCGCCCGTGCGCTACCTCGTGCTCTCGGGACCGCACGCCTTCACCCCGGACGCCCTGCTGCCCACGATGCTGCGCGGCGGGATGCCGGGCGTGACCCCGCTCGACACGATGCGGGACCGCACTGGATCGGCCGTCACCTTCTCGGTCGATCCGGCCGCCGACACGTCCGACGGGCGCGCCGTCCCGCTCCACCTCGCCCCCGACGCCGCCCTCCGCTGGCTCGATCTCGCTGCCGCGGCCGACGGCGAGGACGCGGCGATCGCGCGCCTGCTCGCGGTCGAGCCCGTGGTCGTCGGCGACGATCCGGAGGCGCTCCTGACGCGGCTCGGGGACCGCGCCTGCACCGTCGAGGCGATCGCCGGCGAGCTGCAGCTCCGAGCCTGCGGGCGCCTGCCCGGACTGACGGTCGGGCCGCGGCGGGCCGCCGCGACGCGCCGCAGGCGTCAGCGGGCGGCCCGCGGTGCGAGCCCGCACCGGACCGATGTACCCGCGCCGACCACCCGACCGCCGCATAGCCGGGCTCGGGTCGGGATGCCATCCTCGGGTGGCGATCATCCACGCGCGTATCCTTATCCGGAGTCAGACACCCACATGACCACGCAGACGAGCCGCCCGGGCCGCCTCCGACGTCTCCTGTCGACCGCCGTGCTGGCCCTCATGGCCGCCGGGACGCTCGGCTCGGCCACCGCCCTCGCGGTCGGCACGCCCGATGCGCCGATGATCCTCCAGAACGTCAGCCTCGAGGACGTCCTCGCCAACAAGCGCGGGATCTGCAATGGCGGGTTCACCCACGTCATGAAGAACGCGGCTGGGCCGAACAACGCCATCAACTACCTCAATGCCGCCCAGAAGTGCGGCCTGAAGGTCATCTACTTCTTCCCCGAGACCGTCCGTCACGACCTTGGCCGGGTCTACCCGTCGAAGGTCGCCTACTGGGTCCGCGTCGTGAAGAACCACCCCGCGCTGTGGGGCTACCTGACCGTCAAGGAACCGTCCTGGAACCGGATCTCCGTCACCGAGATCCGCTCGATGTACACCGCCTTCAAGAAGGCCGACCCGAACCACCCGGTCACCGCGATCTTCGGCGACATCCCGCACTTCAACCAGCCGGGCAACTACTTCGGCAAGGGCATGGTCGATGTCCTGACGGTCGACTGGTATCCGGTCGAGACCGCCAACAACGGCTGCTCGAGGACGGGCGTCGACGTCGTGACCACCGGACCGAAGCACCTGGCCAACGTCCGCGCGGTCGTGAACCGCAAGACGCCGGGGACGCCGATCTGGCTCATGGTCCAGACCCACAAGAACCTGGCGCCGTCCTGCCACAAGAAGCAGCGCCCGACCGAGGCCCAGCTGCGCAAGCAGGTCCGCCATGGCTTCACCTACGCGAAGGTCGTCGGGCATCGCGTTCCACACCTTCCAGAACACGAACTACGCGATGGACCAGCGACGCGATCCCTACATGATCGGCTGGATGCGGACCATCGCGAACCAGGTGCACGCCGGCACCTTCGAATAGGTCGCGGGGTGTCAGCCCCCGGACGGGCTCGCTGACGGAGCGACGGGCGCGGCGCCCGGGGATGCCGGCGCGGACGACGGCGCGGCGGAGGCCGGTGCGGCGGGCCATGTGCCGTACGGACGGACCTTCGGGAACGCCTTCTTGATCCACGCGCGGCAGGCATCGAGCTTGAGTCGATAGTCGTAGCCGCCGGCTCGCGCCGCGTACTTGTTGGGCCCGAAGACCGCCTGCTTCGCGTCGCCGAGCTCGACGCTCGAGAACAGGTCGAACAGGTCCTTCGTCGCCGATCGAGCGGCAGGTCGGTGCGGACCGCGTCCTCGGCGATGCGGATGAGCTTGGGCAGGTCGTCGAACCCGCGCTTGCGCACCTTCGCCACGGCGGCCATGACGAGCACCTGCTGCCGGCGGGCGCGGCCGAAGTCGCTGTCACCCTTCCGGCTGCGCGCGAAGATCAGCGCGTCCTCGCGCATTCAGGTGGCTCTTGCCCTTCGGCAGGCCCCAGCCGCGGGTGCGGCCGTTCACCCAGTAATACGGGTCGTAGTACGCCTTCTCGAGCGTGACGTCGACGCCGCCGACCGCCTTGACGAGCTGCTGGACGCCGGTGAAGCCGATCAGGACGTAGTTGTCGATCTCGATGTCGAACGCGTCGGCCATCGCCGCCTTCATGCTCGCCGAGCCGCGCTTGGTCGTCGCCTGGAGATGCATGAACAGCCCGTTGACCTTGTTGCCGAACTTCTTGCCGTTCGGGAGCGGGAACTCGCACGATGTCGCGCGGGACGCTGAACGCTGCGCTCTTGCCGGTGGTCGGATCGATCGAGACGACCATGATCGCGTCGGTCCGGTGCCCCGGGTGCGAGGCCCGGTGATCGGATCCGAGGAGGAGCACCGTCAGCCGGCCGTCGGTCCCGAGCAGCGGGTCCGCCGTGGGCGGTGCGGCCGAGGCGGACGCCCCCGCGGAGGCGGCCGGTGCCGACCGGGACGGCGACGCCGACGGCGCGTCGGTCGGCAGCTCGCCAGCGATGATCGGTGATGCGCTCGGCGCGGGTGGCGTGGCCGGGCGGCGCCGACGACCGAGACGGTGATGACCGTCACGAGGACGACCGGCAGGACGAGCCCGCCGACGGCGAGGACGCGCGTGCTGGCGGTCATCGACCGCCATGCGGCAAGGATGCGAGACATGCCTCGACCCTACCAGACCGCACCGCAATGGCCCCCGGTACGATGGTCCCGGCCGTCGGCACGACCCGCCGCCCGCCCTGCCGCTCCGGCGGCATCCAGCCGCCCGGGCGTTGGTGGTACCGTCTCCCCCATGCCGCGGTGGACGCTGCCAAGCTCGCGCGCCGCCAGCTCGACGGGCCTCCGGGACGCCTACCGGTATGCGGTGACGCGCGCGGGCCTGGTCGCCCTGTCACCCCAGATCGCCTTCCTCGGCGCGTATTCGGTCGTCTACGGCGCCGCCCTCCTGTCGTCCTGGGACAAGTTGGGGGAGGACGGGCCAGTCGTCGCCTTCGCCGTCGGCGTGGCCTTCCTGTCCCTGCTCATCGGACTCGCGCTGGGCTGGCGTCGCTTCGGCCCATCGATCCGTCGGGCCGCCCCGGTCAGGCAGCCGCAGGATCGGCGGATGACCATATTGGCGCTTGCGCTCACGGCGATCGGCGCGATCGCACTCGCCCTGTATTTCATCCGGATCGGCGGCATCCCACTGTTCATGGCGTCGGCCGAGCAGGGCCGCGTCGACGCGGCCGATCGCGGCGGTGCGCCGCTCCGGGTGCTGGGGCTGCTCACGCTCCTGGGCTCGTGGCTCCTGGTCGGGATCGCGGTCCGCTCGCGCCGCATCCTGCTCGTCATCGCGTCCGCCCTCGTCGTCCTGGCCGTCGCGGCTGCGTGGACCCTGACAGCCAACCGCGCCCCGGCCTTCGTGGCGATCGAGGTCGCCGTCTTCGTCGCGCTCCTCGCTGGCGGCCGTATCCGTCTCCCATGGTCGTGGACGGCCGCGCTGGCAGTGACGGCGCTCGCCGCCGTCCTCGCGGCCGGTGGGGTGGGTGCCGTGCGTCTCGCCTCGCTGCCTGTGCTCGGACCGCCGCCACCCGGCGCGACCAGCGTCGGAAAGCCCGAGATCGACTACCCGAAGCTCGTGGTGATCTCGGTCGAGGGCTACCTGCGGGTCCCGGTCCAGAACCTGCGCTCCACCATGGCTGCCGTCCCCGAGGCCATCGGATGGCGCCTCGGGATGACCTACCTGCAGCCGATCATGACCGTGATGCCGGGCAAGCAGACGACCTTCGATGCGGACCTCAAGGAGGCGCTCGACCAGCACTATGCCGGCGGCGGCACCGTTCCGGGGCTGCTCGGCGAGAGCTACGCGAACTTCGGTCCGCTCGGCTGGGCGATCGTCCCGGCGGTCGTCGCCGTCTTCCTGATCTGGCTGTTCGCGCTCGCCGTCCGCCTCGACACGGTGTCCGGTTGGGCGCTCTACGCGTTCACGATCGCGCTCGCGTCGAACGGGACGCTCGGCGGCCTGATCGTCGCATCGCCGTTCCCTTACCTGGCCGTGGCGGTCCTCGGCGGGGCGACCTTCCTTGAGGATCGGCTCTCCCAGCGGACGACGGCCACACAGCGGCCAGCCGTGGCCGCACCGGTCGCGGCATCCGATCCGCCTCGCTGACCCATCGTCGGGCGGGCATCGCAGACATGGAACGGCCCCGGAGCGGTGCTCCGGGGCCGTCGTCGCGGATCCGGGTTGGTCTCCTAGCTCGGATCCACCATCAGGACGACGCGGTCGTCCTTGAGCTTGCCGAGGTATTTGCCGACACTTGCGCCCTTGGCGACGTCGTCGCCGGCCTTGCCGACCTTGCCGTTCGAATCACCGACGGCAACGAGGTCGCCGGCGTCGGCCGTCGCGGGCGCCGCGCCGTCGTAGGCGAACATGCCGCTCGTGATGACGCGGAGGAACGCGCCGTCGGCTGCCGAGGTCTTCCCCGTCAGCCACTTCCGCTCCTTGGCGGTCACGGTCATCGCCTTGGAGCTCGCCGTCCCTTGCTCCTCAGCGATCCGGTACTCCTTGTGCTTGATCGGGTCAACCTTGATCTTCTCGGCGGACAGGGACATCGCGACGTCGGCGATGCCGAGGATAGCGTCGCCCTTCTTCGCCTTGGCCACCTGGATGACGACACTGCCATCCTCGGCCGTGGTCACGCCCACGGCGGTCAGTGCGTCGCCTTGTCGGATCGTCGCGCCGGACGCGTTCTGGGCGAGCGCGGCTGCGGTGCAGCCGGTGCATGTGCCGCTGACGTTGAGGTCACCCGCCACGATGGCGTCGCCCTGCGAGTAGATGCCGTAGAAGCCGGCATCCGCGGCGATCCCCAAAACGCCCCGCGAATAGCCCTCGGGGCCGAGCCCATTGGTCTGGCCGATCACACCGATATGGCCCGCGAATGCCCCACCGGGATAGTCATAGCAGGCATCGGTACAGTCGAAATCGATCTGTCCGGCACCTTCGGCGATGCCCTCGACGCCGATACCGGCCGAGGACGATCCGGAAAGACCGATGCCCCCATCGAAGGCATTGGTGCCGACGATCGCCGGCGTGGCGACGAGCGTGCTGCCCGACGCGAAGATGCCGAACAGGGCATCGGTGCCATCTGCCTGGACGCCCACCGCGAACCCGGTCCCGACGGCGAAGATCCCCGACCCATTGTCGGAGGTCACGTTCAGGCCGACGCCGGTGTCGGTCTGGGCCTCGATCGCCGAGTCGCCGTCACTCGTGACGACGATGCCGCGATTCGCCTTGCCGTTGACGCGCATGGCGGCGCCGGCGCCGTTGCTGGCGCTGTCGTTCGCTGCGTAGATGCCGTAACTGTTCGCGTTCGCCACGACACCGGACACCCCCGAGCCGGATCCGGAGGTGAAGAACCCGGCGATGCCGGATCCGGAGCCCGTGGAGCCGCGGATCGCGGTCCCGGTCCCGTTCTGGGTGACCAGCAGGGCATTGCCCGTGCTGCTCGTCGTAAGGCTTGTGTTGCTGGTGCCGGCGCTGTTCGACTGACCGAGGATGAAGTTGCCACCCGCCGCCCCGGCGACGACGCCGGACACCAGCAGTGCCAGCCCGACCGCGAGCAACGTCGCGAACCTCGATCGTTCCAGTAGTCCTCTCATCCCACCTCTCCCTGCCCCGACGGCGAGGTGAGCTGGCTGGTCGCCGTCCCACCCGCTGCGATGGATGGCATTATGCCGCCCGACGGGCGCGCGAAACGGTCGGGTTCGTCGCACACGCCACCCTCGACGGCGTGGATCCCGGTTCGCGTTGACGCGCCTCCGCGCGTATCCCTACCCTTGCGTCATGACCTCACGCATGCCGGCATGACGACCGACGGGTCGCCGAGCCGCTCCGTCACCCTGCGGCTTCCGTCCCTCCGGCGAGTGGGCATCGCGATCGCGACCGTGGTCGTGGGTCTGGTCCTCGTCATCGCCGGGATCCGCGTCGGGCTGGCGGTCCTCGGGCCGTCGCCGATCGCGCGGACGATGGCCGACGGCGGACTGCACGAGATCCACATCCTCGGCGGGACGGTCTACCTCGGTCGGATCGTGAGCGACGACGGCGGGATGCTCCGCGTGCGCGACCCCGCCATCGTGCGCGAGCAGGCCGCGCCGACGGCGTCGTCGGAGCCGGCGGGCGCACAGCTGGTCGTCCAGAGCCTCGTCGTGGATCCCTACGACCTCGCTGGGGAGGTGCTCATCCCGATCGACCAGGTCTCGCTGATCGGCGTGGTGGCCCCGGGTTCCAGTCTCGAGGTCGCGTACGTGCAGGCGCAGGCCAGCCTGACCACGCCCGGTGGGTCGCAGCCGCCGGCGAGCCAGCCCCCCGTGGGCGGTCCGTCGTCCTCGCCCTGATCGGGCCCGGCCGAACCATGCCGCCCCTGGGTGGCACTCGTGCGCGATCCGATGACGGCAATCCCGACGCTGATCGCGGTCGGACCGTATGACCGGACCGCGCTCGCCAGCCGACCGGCACGTCTCATGGCCGCGCTCGTGCGCGTCCTCGAGCCACCCCGGACGGTCCTCGTGACGCGGGTCAGGCCGGGTCGCTTCTTGCGTGCCATGCGGTCCGAAGGGCTTCAGCCGGGTGGGCGCATGGCCGGCCACCATCGCGGTCGTTCCCCAGCCCCGACCCCGCCGACGACACCCCGGGCCCCGGGCCGGCCTCGGTCGCCAGTCCACGGACGGACCTCGTGCTCCACCCGTGGCCGTTCGGGTTCGCGGAGCGGCGTTTTCTGGATGCTGTGCTCCAGCGGGAGCTGGCCGCGCGACCCGACGCCCCGATCGTCGTCATCGTGTCGGACCCGAAGAGCGCCGAATGGCTGGGCGGGGACACGACGAGCGCGTCCCGGCGCCTCGTCCTGGTATTCGATGCCTATGACGCTTGGGACCTCTCGCCCCTCGTCCGTGGACGACGCCGCCGGGACGCCGTCCGGCGAGGCTACCGGGATGCCGCAGCGAACGCCGACCTCGTGATCGCGAACACGCCATTCATGGCTGAGCGGATGCGGGACCTCGGTGCACGCGATGTGCGGATCGTCGCGAACGGCGCGCCCGACGTCGTGGACACGGTTTCTGTCGCGTCGCCGCCGTACCTCGCGTATGTCGGGCGGATCCACGAGCGCGTGGACTGCGCCTTGCTTGCTGCCGTGGCCGCCGCGTTCCCGGATGTCAAGCTGCGGCTCGCCGGTCCGATCGAGGGACGACCCGACGGCTGGGACGAGCTGGTCGCACGGCCGAACGTCAGTGTCGAAGGCGCATTGGCGACTGGCGCGGCGCGCGAGTTCATCGCCGCCTCGGCCGCCTTGCTGGTGCCACACGTGGCGAGCGACTACACCCGGAGCCAGGACGCGATGAAGGCCTGGGATGCCCTGGCCAGCGGCACGCCGGTCGTCTCGACCGCGGTGCCCCCGGTGGTCGATTGGCCACCCGATATCGGGGTCGCGGCGGCCGACACGCCCGGCATTCCTCGGCGCGGTCGCCGACGTGCTGGCCGGCGAGCCCGAGGGTCGCCGAGCACGACGGTTGGCGATGGCGCGGACCAACGATTGGGCGTCGCGCGGACGGGTGCTCGCCGACTCGATCAGGGAACGGGCCGGCCCATGACCAGCGTGTACGGTGTCCATCGTCCTGCACGACAGTGCGGCGGACATCGAAGCCTGCCTCGCCGCGGTCGGCGCGCAACGGACGTCCCCCCGACGGCGTCGTCGTCCTGGACAACGCCTCCTCCGACGACGGCGCGGAGCGCGCGCGACATGCCATGCCCGACGCCCGGATCCTCCGGTCCCCGGCCAACATCGGGTTCGCGGCCGGCCAGAACCAGGCCATCCGCGCGACGCCGGCGGACCTCCACCTCGTCCTCAACCCCGATTGCCGCATCGCCCCCGATTTCCTCGCCCGGGCGGTCGCGGTGCTGGACGCGGATCCCTCGGCAGGCAGCGTCAGCGGCCGCCTGCTTCGGTTCCGGCCCGGATCGCCGGATGGCGGTCCGCTTCGAGGAATTGGTCGGACGACGTGCTCGACTCGACCGGCATGGAGGCGTCGCGCAGCCGACGCGTGCTCGACCGCGATACCGGCCTCTCCGCCGTCGGCCGCCACGTGACGCCGGCCTACGTGTTCGGTGCATCGGGAGCGGCCGCGCTCTACCGACGGGCCATGCTGGAGGACGTGGCCCATGACGGCGAGTTCTACGACGAGGCGTTCTTCGCGTATCGCGAGGACGTGGACCTGGCGTGGCGGGCGCAGATGCTCGGGTGGACCTGCCGGTACGAGCCGGCGGCGCTCGCGCGTCACCGGCGGCGCGTCGCTCCGGGTCGCAGGGCGGCGTTGCCGGCGTCGATCAATCGTCGGTCCGTCGCGAACCGCTGGCGGATGATCCTCAAGAACGAGACGGCGACCGGCTGGCGACGCGACTGGCACGCGATCCTCGCCCGCGACATCGGGATCGTCGGATATTGCGCCATTCGCGAGCAGCGATCGCTGGCCGCCGTGGCCGACGTCTTCGGTGACCGTGGTCGACTGCGCGACTGGCGCCGATCCGTCATGCGCGCGCGTCGCGCGAGCGACGACGCCGTGATCGACTGGTTCGGTCGGATCAGCGAGCGACCGGTGCGACGGATACGACCGTCAGTGGATCGCCGGTGAGCGGCGCATGAGGATCGCGATCATGGGCATCCGCGGGGTGCCGGCGACGTACGGCGGCTTCGAGACCTTCGCCGAGGAGCTCGGGTCGCGGCTCGTCGAACGGGGCCACGAGGTCACCGTCTACGGTCGCAGCCACGTCATCCCCGAGGGGATCAGCGAGCATCGCGGGATGCGGGTGCGACGACTCCCGACCATCCGCCACAAGTACCTCGACACCGTCGTCCACACCGCCCTCTCGGTCGTCGACGGGTTGGTCCGGCGTTACCAGATCGTGCTGATCTGCAACAACGCCAACGCGCCGTTCGCGCTTGTGCCGCGCCTCGGCGGCGCGCGCGTCGCGCTCAACGTGGACGGGCTGGAGTGGCAACGCGGCAAATGGAGCGGCGTCGGACGGGCGTACTACCGGTTCTGTGCCTGGTTGTCGCCGCGCCTCCCGATCGTGCTGGTCTCCGACGCGCGGGTCATCGCCCGCTGGTACCGCGAGCGCTACGGCAACCCCACGACCTACATCCCGTACGGCAGTGACGCGACCCGGATCGACGCGGGCGCGACACTGGCAGGGTTAGGATTGTCGGCGGGGGGCTACCTCCTGTACGTCAGCCGACTCGAGCCGGAGAACCACGCGATGACGGTGATCGAGGGCTATCGAGCGGCCGGAGGCCTGGCGGGTCTCGGGCTGCCGCTCCTCGTCGTCGGGGACGCACCGTATGCCTCCGAGTACAAGCAACGACTCGGTGACCTCGCGACGCGGACGCCGGGCGTGCGACTGACCGGCTACATCTTCGGTGACGGGTACGTCGAGCTCCAATCGAATGCCTGCCTGTACATCCAGGCGACCGCGGTCGGTGGCACGCACCCGGCACTCGTCGAGGCGATGGGTCGCGGCGCCGCGATCGTGGCGAACGATGTGCCCGAGCACCACGAGGTCCTCGCCGACGCGGGTGCCTACTACGAGCGCAACGACCCCGAGGCGCTCGGTGCCGTGCTCGTGCGTCTCGTCCCCGACCGTGACGAACGCGAGCGGCTCGGCCGGGCGGCTCGCGCGCGGGCGATGGCCGAGTTCTCGTGGGGATCGGTGACGGATCGATACGAGCGGCTGTTCGACCGGATGCGCGGCACGACCCCGGCCGCCACCGGCGAGGCGGACGGCGAGCCATGATCCGCCGTCATATCGCCGCGCTCCACGTCGCCCTGATGATCGCCGACGCGACCATGGCGGTGGCGTTGTTCATCGGCCTGTCGATCGTCCGGTTCGGTCTCGACGCGTGGGAGGCGACGTGGGCGACCGCCGGGGTCGAAGGGCTGCTCGCGGCGGTCATCTATGGCGCGGCCGTCGTCGTGGTGCTGTGGATCCAGGGGTTGTACCGCCTGCGCGTCCGATGGTCGCCGCGGCGCGAGGCCCTCGATGTCCTGTCCGCCGTCGTGCTCCTGGCGGTCGTCGTCTTCACCGCCCTCTTCCTGTTCAAGTTGCCGGACGTCAGCCGCCTCTTCCTGTTGCTCCTGTTCCCGGCCCAGGCCGCCCTCACGATCGCCACCCGCTGGGCGATCCGTCTCGTGTTCCTGCGGCTTCGTGCCCGTGGCTTCAACACCCGCTACGTCCTCGTCGTCGGGGCGAACCAGGCGGGGGCCTCCTTCGCCGACGCGATCGCCCGCCACACGGAGCTCGGGCTCCTGCCGATCGGCCATCTTGCCGGACCGGGCGACCGCGCGGCCGGCAGCGACCGCGGTCTGCGGCGGCCGGTCCTGGGCGACCTCGACGAGATCGAAGCGGTCCTCCACGGCCGGATCGTCGACGAGGTCGCGATCTGTCTCGGCGAGGACGACCGTGAGCTCGTCGAGCCGATCGCCCGGTTGTGCGAGGACGAGGGTCGGATCGTCCGCATCCCGCTCACCGGGCCCGGGCTGGTGCTGCCGGGTGGCCGGGTCGAGGACTTCGACGGGATCAGCGTCCATGTCACTGGTCCACGGTCCGGACCGGACGCTGGCGATGATCGCCAAGCGCAGCATCGACGTCCTGCTCGCCACGGCGGGCCTGCGTGGTCCTGAGCCCACTGCTGCTCGTGGTCGCCCTGCTGCATCCGCTCGCGCGATGGCGCGCCGATCCTCTTCCGCCAGACCCGCCTGGGTCTCCACGGGCGGCCCTTCGAGGTCGTCAAGTTCCGCACGATGGTCCCCGACGCCGAGGATCGGCTCGCCGAGCTCGAGGCGCAGAACGAGATCAGCGGTCCGGCATTCAAGGTGACCGACGATCCACGGCTGACGACGACCGGGCGATGGCTCCGCCGCACGAGCATCGACGAGCTGCCCCAGATGTGGAACGTCCTGCGCGGCGAGATGAGCCTCGTCGGCCCGCGCCCGCCCCTCCCGCGCGAGGTCGACGAATACGACATCTGGCACCGGCGGCGGCTGTCGATGCAGCCGGGCATCACGGGCCTGTGGCAGGTGGCCGCACGGCGCGATCCGGATTTCGACCGCTGGGTGCGGCTCGACCTCGACTACATCGACCGCTGGTCGCTGTGGCTCGACCTCAAGATCATGGTGCGGACGATCCCGGCGATGCTCGGCGGCCAGGGTCGCTGACCCGGCGCTCCGGATCGACGGTCAGGGGGCGATCGGCGCGGCCGCGCCCGAGGTCGTCGCGTAACGGCTGTCGTCCCCGAAGATCTTGACCGAGAGCTCCGCGAGCTTGTCCATGTCGAGCTTGAGGTAGTACAGGCCGTTGCTCTCGCTGGCCGGCGCACGATCCGAATACGGGGTGTTGAGCACGACCCGCTCGATGGCGTCCTCGTCCACCCGCTGTCCGATCGCGAGCATGTCGCTCATCCGGTCGACCGGGAAGTTCGTGACGATCGTGCCCTCGGCGTCGCTGAGGATCCCCGGCAGGTTCGGGATCATCGTCGGGTCCATGAGCTTGCGTTGGAGCGCGACGAGGAGCTGCTGCTGGCGATGGGCGCGGCGGAAGTCACTGCCGTTGACGCCCATCCGCGAACGGACGAACGCGAGGGCTTCCTGGCCATCGAGCTTGTGCCGGCCGACCGACAGCTTGAAGCCGATCGGGTGGCCGTTCGTCCAGCCGCCGTAGCTCGGGTCGTTGATGGCGGTCGTGTTGTTGATCGTCACCCCACCGACCCGGTCGATCATCTTGGCGAAGCCCTCGAGGTCGACCGCCGCGTAGTAATGGATCGGGATGCCGAGCAGGTGCCCGAGCTCCTTGACGAGCGTCGGCAGGCCGCCGTCCGGGAATTCCTTGGGGTGGTTGCCGGCGTAGGTCATGAGCGAGTTGATCTTGCCGCGGAAGATCTTGCCGTTCGACAGCTCGAACCTGGCGATGTCGCGCGGGAAGCTGACCATCGCGACCTTGCCGGTCTCCGGGTCGACGCTGACCACGAGCAACGTGTCGGTCAGCGCATGCGTCCGCCGCTCGGACGAGTCGATCCCGGTGAGCAGGAAGTTGATCCGCGATTCCTTGGTCTCGGGCGTGGTCGCCGGGGTCGCCACGAACCCGCCGATGGGTTCGGAGGCGTTCGGCTGCGGTGTCCGATCCGGACCGCGGTCGGCGACGAAGATCTCGGATCCCGCGCGATAGAACGACCACGCGAGCGAGGCGGCCGCCGCATGGCCGACGACGACCACGAGCGCGAGCACCGCGAACGTGGCCAGCGGTGCCGGACGTCGCCACGCCCGACCACGGCCCGAGGTCAGCATGGCGTCGCCCATCGAGATGAGCCGCCAGACGGCCATCAGGCCGATGAGGATGAGGACCGTCAGCGCGGTCGACGGCGCGAGCATGCTCACCGCCAGCTCGGCCATGCCACCGACGAGCTGGGCGACCACCACGATGGCCACCACGATCACCGGCAGGGCGAAGATGACGGCGCTCCGGTTGAAGCCGGCGTACCACTGGCCGAGGCCCGGCCAGAGGAAGGAGAGAAGGGTGGCAAGCGCCGGCGATCGCCGACGCCCCCCACGGATTTCAGCGCTCAAATCGGCGGAAGTCTAGCACGGGACGCCCGAATCCCCGTTTCGCCCGGTGCCATCCGACGGCCCCGCTTCCGACGCTGATCCGACCGGCGCGACACGACCCACGCGCTGCTACGCTTGGCCCGTGGACGAGGCAGCGCGCCGGGAGCTCACGGTCATCGGCGCCGGGTACGTCGGGCTCGTCACGGCCGTGGGCCTGGTCGAGCTCGGGCACCGCGTCGAGCTCGTCGAGAACCGGGCGGACCGCCTCGCGATCCTCCGCGCCGGACGATCCCCGATCCATGAGGAGGGCCTGCCCGAGGCACTCCGCGCCGGGCTGGAGTCGGGCCAGCTGCGCATCGCCGACCGACCCGCCGACGCCGACGCCGACGCGGTCCTGGTCTGCGTCGGCACCCCCATCGGCCTGGACGGGCGAAGCGACCTGACCCAACTGCGGACCGCGTTGGCGGGCCTGCGCGACTACGCCGCCCTGGGCGTGCCGCTCGTCATCCGCAGCACCATCCCGCCGGGGTCCACGCGCGAGGCCGTTGCCTGGGCGGGCGCCTCCACCAGCCACGTGCTCACCAATCCGGAATTCCTCCGCCAAGGCACGGCCATGGCCGACTTCCGCACGCCCACCCGCATCGTCATCGGCCGCTTCCCGGACGCCGATCCGGCCGCCGTCGCCCTGGTCGCGGGCCTGTTCGATCGCCTCGCGGCCCCGCTCATCATCGTCGACGTTGCCGCGGCGGAGCTCATCAAGAACGGGGCCAACGCGTTCCTCGCGCTCAAGCTCTCGTTCACGAGCGAGATGTCGGCGCTCGCCGAGGAGTTCGGCGCCGACATCGACGACGTGCTCGACGGCATCACGCTCGATCCGCGCATCGGCTCGACGTACATGCGTCCGAGCTTCGGGTTCGGTGGCAGCTGCCTGCCCAAGGAGCTGAAGGCGCTCGCCGTCGCCGGTCGCGACCGCGGCCTGCCGATGCACGTGACGGTCGCCGCCTCGGATGCGAACGGCGCCCAGCAGCGGCGGTTCGCCGAGCGGATCGAGGCAGCGCTCGATGGTCTCCCCGGCCGGCGCATCGCCCTCCTAGGACTCGCATTCAAGGCCGGGACGGACGACACCCGCGAATCGCCGGCGGTCGCGCTGGCCGGCCGCCTGCTCGCCGGCGGGGCGGTCGTCGTCGGCTACGACCCCGAGGCGTCGGACGCGGCGCGTCGCGAGCTCCCCGGCCTCGTCATCGCCGGCTCCGCGGCCGAGGCGATCGGCGGCGCCGATGCGGTGGTCGTCGCGACCGAGTGGCCCGAATTCGCCGCGCTGGACTGGCCAGGTCTGCATGCCACGCTGCGCACGCCGCTCGTGATCGACGGACGGCGCCTGCTCGACGGTGATGCGATGCGCGCGCTGGGGTACGAGTACCAGGCGGTCGGTTCCAGCGTGGCCGGCCGTGAACGGGCGGACGGCGAGGCGGCCGTGGCCGCCGATCGGCCCGCCGCTACATCATGACCAGGCCGCCGTCGACGGCGAGCACCTGGCCCGTGATGAACGATGCCTCGTCGGAGGCGAGGAAGGCGACCGCCGAGGCGATCTCGTCGGTCGTGCCGAAGCGCCCGAGCGGCGTTCGCGCCGTGATCTCGTCCTTCAGCGCATCCGGCAGGTCCTGGGTCAGCTCGGTGAGCACGAAGCCCGGGGAGACGGCGTTCACGGTGATGCCCCGCGAGGCGAGCTCGCGCGCCGTCGCCTTGGTCAGCCCGATGAGGCCGGCCTTCGCCGAGCTGTAGTTGGCCTGGCCCATCTGGCCGGCCTGCCCCGACACCGACGTGATGTTGATGATCCGCCCGCCGCGTGCCTTGAGCATCGGGCGGGTGACGGCCTTCGTCATCCAGAACGCCCCGAAGAGGTTCGTCTCGAGCACCTCGCGCCAGGCCTCGGCGGTCATCCGCATGATCAGGTCGTCGCGCGTGACGCCCGCGTTGTTCACGAGGATGTCGATCTTGCCGAACCCCTCGAGGACGCCCTTCACGACCTCGTCGGCCGAATCCGGATCGCGGACGTCGGCCTGGATCGCGGTCGCCTGTCGGCCGAGCGATTCGACCGCCGCGACCGTCTCGCCGGCCGCGGCGGCATTGCCCTTGTAGGTGAACGCGACGTCGGCGCCCTGGCCGGCCAGCCGCAGCGCGATCGCCTTGCCGATGCCGCGCGACCCGCCGGTCACGAGCGCCGACTTCCCGCCGAGATCGATCACGCGTGCACCTCCGAATGCGCGGGCGTCGGGTCGCCCGGGACGACATCGTCGAGGGGCACGTCGACGGCGCCAGGCTGGGCCATCAACGCGACAAGCGCGTCCGGGATCGGGTCGACCGAATCCCAGTCGACCGGCAGCCGGACCGAGACGTCCTCGGGGCGCACCGCGGCATCGCCGGCCACGCCGCGGGCGGGGTCGGCCGTCCACTGGATGGTCACGGCGCCGCTCGTGAAGCCCGCCCCGAAGGCGACGATGACGATGTTGTCGCCGACCTTGACGCGACCGCCGTTGACGGCCTCGGCCAGGGCGATCGGCACCGACGCGGCCGACGTGTTCCCGTACTGGTCGAGGTTCACGAACATCCGGTCCATGGGCAGGTCGAGGCCCTTGGCGACCGCCTCGATGATCCGGATGTTGGCCTGGTGCGGGATGAACAGGTCGACGTCGGATGGCTCGAGACCGGCCTGGCGGATCGACTCCAGCGCGGTCGTGGCGAGCGTCCGCGTCGCGAAGCGGTAGGTCTCCTTGCCCTCCATCCGGATGTAGTGCTCGCCGCGGGCGATGGTCGCGGCGGAGGGCGGGCTCTTCGCCCCGCCGGCGGGCAGCCAGATCATGTAGGCGCCCTGCGGCTCGGTGGTCATCTCGATGCCGAGGCCGCCGCCGGGTTCCGCGGCCGCGGACAGCACGACCGCGCCGGCACCGTCCCCGAACAGGATGCAGGTGCTCCGGTCGGTGTAGTCGAGGAAGCGGGTGAGCAGCTCCGCACCGATCACGAGCACGTGGCGCGCCATCCCGCTCGTGATGTAGGCCTGCGCCGTCGCGTAGGCGTAGACGAACCCCGAACAGGCCGCGGCGACGTCCATCGCGGCGGCTCGCGTGTTGCCGATCGCCTCCTTCACGAGGGCGGCGGTCGAGGGCATCCAGTAGTCGGGCGTCAGCGTCGCGAGCAGGATCAGGTCGATGTCGTCGGGTTCGATCCCCGCGGTCCGGATCGCGCGCAGCGACGCCACCGCGGCCATCGACGCCGTCGTCTCGTGGGCGGCCGCGACACGCCGTTCGCGGATCCCGGTCCGCTGCACGATCCATTCGTCGTTGGTGTCCACCATCCGCTCGAGATCGGCGTTGGTGAGGACCTGGGCGGGGGCATAGCGGCCCCAGCCGGTGACGTGGGCGTAGCGCCGTTCGGCCTCGGGCACGTTCACAGTGGTTCCACCTCGATGAGTGGCTGCTTCGCCTTGACGAGGGTGCCGGGCTCCGCGATCACGCGCGTCACCCGCCCGGCGAGGTCCGACTTGATCTCGTTGAACAGCTTCATCGCCTCGATGAGCCCGATGATCTGGCCCACCGCGACCTCGCCGCCGGCCTGCACGTAGGGTGCGGAGCCGGGCGCGGGCGAGGCGTAGAAGATCCCCGTCAGGGGCGCCTTGACCGAGGGTCGCGCGGCGACGGCGGGCTCCCGGCCGGCGGTCGCAGGCTCGCCGGACGCCCCACCGGTCGCGGTCGCCTCGGCCCCCGGCGATGGGGCGCCCGCGGTGACCGCGGACGGCGGTGTCCGTTGCGGCGACGGCGATGGCCGAGGGCTTGCGCAGGATCAAGCCCGTGTCGCCCGCCTCGACCTCGAGCTCGGACAGGTCCGAGTGGTCGAGCAGCCCGGACAGGCGGTCGATCAGCGCCAGCAGCGCGACGTCGCCGTCGTCCGCGACGGCCGCGCCGGACCCGACCGGTCCGCCGGTGTCCGCCGAGGCCTGCGGCATCGCGCCCGGGGCGGCCGCCCCGTCGGCCGCGGCCTGCGGCATCGCGCCCTGCATCGCCGCCGGGTCTCCGTCGAGACTCATCCGTCCCACCGCGTGAAGATCAGGGCGGTGTTCTGGCCACCGAACCCGAACGAGTTGCTCAGGGCGGTCCGGATCTCGTGGCGCGTCGCACGGTTGGGCGTCAGGTCGAGACCCTCCCCGGCCGGGTCCACCTCGTCGAGGTTGATCGTCGGCGGGACGCAGCCCTCGCGGATCGACTGGATCGTGACGATCGCCTCGATCGCGCCGGCCGCGCCCAGGGTGTGCCCGAGCATCGACTTGTTCGCCGTGATCGGGATCTCGCCGGCATGGTCACCGAGGATCGCGCGGATCGCCTGGAGCTCGGCCTTGTCGCCCTCCGGGGTGGAGGTCGCGTGCGCGTTCACGTGATCGATGTCGGCCGGCGTCAGGTCGGCCTTCACGAGGGCCCGCTGCGCGGCGCGAACGGCACCGATCCCGCCCGGCGCCGGGAGCGTGATGTGCGAGGCGTCGGCGGTCGCGCCGTAGCCGACGAGCTCCGCCAGCGGGGTGGCGCCACGTGCCTGTGCGTGCTCCAGCGCCTCGAGGATCACGACGCCCGACCCCTCGCCGCAGACGAACCCGTCGCGTCCCGTGTCGAACGGCCGCGAGGCCGCCTCGGGATCGTCGTTCCGTGTCGAGAGCGCACGCATCGCGCAGAAGCCGCCGATGAGCGGCTCGAAGATGCCGGCCTCCGCGCCGCCGGCGACCATGACGTCGGCATCGCCGCGCCGGATGATCTCCGACGCCTCGCCGAGCGCGTGGCCGCCGCTCGCGCATGCCGAGACGGTCGTGAAGTTCGGCCCCGTCATGCCGAAGTTGATCGCGATCTGGCCGGAGCCGATGTTGGGGATGCCCATCGGGATGAGGAACGGGCTGATCCGGTCCGGGCCGCGGAGGGCATTGGTGGAGATCCCCTCGGTGAGCGTGCCCACGCCGCCCAGCCCGGTCGCGAGGATGACCCCGCTCCGCTCCGCGAGGTCGCCCTCCATGCGCCCGTCGAAGCCGGCCTCGTCGAGCGCCTGCCGCGCGGCGACCAGCCCGAGCTGGATGTAGCGATCCATGCGGCGGAGCTCCTTGCGGTCGAGCACGCCGCTCGCGTCGAAGTCGCGCACCTCGCCGGCGATCCGCGATGTCAGCCGCGAGGCGTCGAAGTTCTCGATCGCGCGGATCCCGGATCGGCCGTCGACCAGGCCCGACCACGTCGACGCGACGTCGTTGCCCGAGGGCCGTGACCGCGCCCATGCCGGTCACGACCACGCGCCGTCGACCGGACAGCTCCGCGCTCACCGCACCAGCTTCCCGGTTCGGACCGTCGCGGCGCGGTAGACGTCACCGGCGAGTCCACGGGCCGAGATGGCGTTGGCCACCGCGAGCGCGTCGAACGCCGTCCGGCGGATCTCGGCGCGGACCTCGCCACCCACGAGTTCGACGATCGCCCACGACGCGGTCGGATCGCCGTCGAACACGTAGCCCGCGGAGCCGTCGTTGACGATGAGCTTCCAGCCGAGGTCGCGGATCTCCGGCAGGTGGGTGTGGCCGCAGACGATGACCCGCGCGTCGGTCCGGGCGACCCGCTCGATGGTCACGGTCGGATCGAGCGCCTGGTCGAAGCCCGCGGTCTGCGACCCGGGCGACCCGTGGCAGACGAGGACGAGCGTGTCGTCATCGGCGCGCCAGCGGCGTTCGGCGGGCAGTCGCCGCAACCAGTCGAGTCGATCCGGGCCGAGGGCGTCGTGCGCCCATTCCGTCGCGTCGGCGAAGGCGTCGGGCACGCCGTCGTTCATCCACGGGAACGCCGCGGCGTAATCGAAGTCGGCCACCGCGATATCGGTGTTGCCCTGGACGATGAGCGTCGTTGCCGCATCGAGCGCCTGCAGGGCATCCACGACGCCGGCCGGATCGGGCCCGTTGAGGGCGAGGTCGCCGCCGACCAGGATCGCGTCCGGCTTCTCGCGGGCGATGTCGGCGAGGACCGCCTCCAGGGCGACGAGGTTGCCGTGGATATCGGAGATGGCCGCGAGCAGCGTCATCGGAGCACGCCCTCGCCCGGGATCACGAAGCTGATCGTGGCCTCGCACGCGGTCTCGCCGTCCACGCTGGCGATGCCGCGCCCGCGCCCGAAGCGCGACCCGAGCTTGTCCATCGTCACCTCGAGCCGAAGCGTGTCGCCCGGCGACACGATCCGCTTGAACCGCGCGTCGTCGATGCCGGCGAACAACCCGATCCGGTCACCGAACCCCGGCTGCTTCGCGACGTAGACGGCCATCGTCTGGGCGAGTGCCTCGACCTGGAGCACGCCGGGCATCACGGGGAGGCCCGGGAAGTGTCCCTGGAAGAACCACTCGGTGGCGGTGACCGCCTTCTGGGCGACGATCCGCTTCGCGTCGGGGTCGTACTCGATGATCCGGTCCACCAGCAGGAACGGCCAGCGGTGCGGGATGAGCGCCTCGATCTCGCGGACCGTGTGGACCACGGATGTGGCCGCCGGTCGAGTCTCGGGGCTGGTGGTCGTCGCGTCGGTCAAGGGGCGCTCCTGGGGGGTTCGATGGTCAGTCTGGCGTGGTGGGCACGGACCGAGCGGCGAACCGTGTGCAGGTCTGCACCACGGCCGCGGTCGATCACGGAGCGTGTCATGTCCGGGCGGCCGCCGCGAGGAAGGCGGCGCTGCCGACCCGATCGAGCAGGTTGGTCGTCATCTTGCCGTCGAGGAAGGTGTCGGACTCGAGCAGCGCGCGGTGGATCGCGACGTTGGTCGTCAACCCCTCCACGATGAGCTCCTCCAGCGCCACCCGGCCACGGGCGATCGCGGTCGCGCGATCCGGGCCCCAGACGACGAGCTTGCCGAGCAACGAGTCGTAGAACGGCGGGACCTCGTAGCCGCTGAAGAGGTGCGAGTCCATCCGCACGCCCGGCCCGCCCGGGGCGTGGTAGCGCTCGACCAGCCCGGCGTCGGGGCGGAACTCGTGCTCGGGATCCTCGGCGTTGATGCGGAACTCGATGGCGTGGCCGCTGAGCGTGACGTCCGCCTGGCTGAAGCCGAGCGGTTCGCCGGCCGCGATCCGCAGCTGCATCGCGACAAGGTCCCTGCCGGTCAGCAGCTCGGTGATCGGATGCTCGACCTGGATGCGGCAGTTGATCTCGATGAAGTAGGCGGCGCCGCTGCTGTCGACCAGGAATTCGAGCGTCCCGATGTTCTCGTAGCCGGCGGCCACCACCGCACGCACCGCCCGTTCGGCGAGCTCGGCGCGGGCGGCCGCGTCGAGGGCCGGGGTCGGTGCCTCCTCGAGGATCTTCTGGTGCCGGCGCTGGACCGAGCAGTCGCGCTCGCCGAGGTGGACCCCATGCCCGTAGCGGTCGACCGCCACCTGGACCTCGACGTGACGGTTCTCGTCGAGCCATTTCTCGAGGTACAGCGAGTCGTCGCCGAACGCCGCCTTTGCCTCACTGCGGCACACGCGCAGCACCGATTCGAGCTCGCGCGGCGTGCGCACCATGCGCATCCCCTTGCCGCCGCCACCGGCCGAGGGCTTGATGAGCACCGGGTAGCCGATGCGCTCCGCCTCGTTCAGGGCGTGCATCTCGTCGCGCAGCATGCCGTCGGACCCGGGGATCGTGGCCAGGCCCTGGGCCGCGAGCAGGCGGCGCGTGCCCTCCTTGCTCGCGAATCGCTCGAGGACGCTCGCCGGCGGACCGATGAACGTCAGGCCGTGGGCCGCCACGACCTCGGCGAAGCCCTCGTCCTCGGACAGGAAGCCGTAGCCCGGGTGGATGGCGTCACAGCCGGTCACGAGAGCGGCCGAGATGACCGCCGGGGCCGACAGGTAGGAGTTCCGCGCGTCCGCCGGACCGATGCAGATCGCCTCGTCGGCCAGCTGGACCGGCAGCGACCCGCGATCCGCCTCGCTGTAGGCGACGACCGCCTCCACGCCGAGGGCGCGACAGGCACGCAGGATCCGCAGGGCGATCTCCCCGCGGTTGGCGATCAGGACCTTGCGGAACATCCGGCTCAGCCCCCGACGCCGTTCGTGCCGTCCGACGAGGCACCCGGCGAACCGGCTGACGCGCTGGGCGACCCGCCCGCGAACTCGATGCGGATCAGCTCCTGGCCGTACTCGACGGCGTCACCCGGCTCGACGAGGCTGGCGCCCACGACACCGTCGATGGGAGCGACGACTTCCTGCGGGATGCCGAGCATGTCGACCGCCCCGAGCCGATCGCCGGAGCGCACGCGGGATCCGGCGGGCAGGTCGGCGCGCGGCTGGTAGATCCCGACGGCCGGCGAGGTCGCGATCGTTCGTCCCCGCTCGGCCCGGGCGCCGGCCTCCGCGCCGGGGTTGCCGGGATGGTGGCCGCGCGATGCGCGGTCGGCACCACGGTCGCCGCGCTCGCTGCGGTCGCGATCACTGGCGCGCCTGTCATGTTTCCCGCCTGGTCGGCCGCCGGCCGTGGCCGCGTCGGGCGGGCGGCGGAGACGGACACGCCAGTCCCCTTCGTGGACCTCGAGCTCGCCAAGACCGGTCGCCCCGAGCTTCGCGATCAGGGCCGGCAACAGTTCGCCGGCGAGGCGATCGATCGACGCGTGGTCCGCCGCGCGTGCGGCCGCATCGCGAACGGGTCGGGCGGCGTCCGGCGAGGGGCTGTCGGGCACGCGCTAGACCTCCTCACGAGCGGGCGGCTCGTCTCGCGACCATCCGGGGACTCCCTGGGTGGCGCCCCGGCGACCCGAATCGAGCAGGTCGCGAAGGCGATCCGCCAGGCCGCGGTTGGCGGGTTCGGCGACCTCGGGCTGGGCGAGCTCAGTGTAGGCCCCCAGCGACCGGTAGCGTCGGTAGCGCGCCTCGACGAGCTCGTCGAGCGTCAGTGCCTCGAGGGCGTCGAGGCGATCGACGATGATCGCCTTCAGCCGGCGGGCCGTCTCGGCGGGCTCGGCGTCGGCACCCTTGCCCGGCTCGGGCATGACGATGTCGACGACGCCGAGCGCGTGCTGCTCCGCGGCCGACATGCGCATCGCCGCCGCCGCGGTCGCCGCCTCATCCGACGTCCGCCACAGGATGGACGCGCAGCCTTCGGGGCTGATGACCGAATAGACCGCGTTCTCGAGCGCGATGATCACGTCGCCGACCGCGATCGCGAGCGCGCCGCCCGAGCCACCCTCGCCGGTGATGACGGTCACGATCGGGGTGCGCAGCCGGGTCATCAGGCCGATCGAGGTGGCGATGGCCTCGGCGATGCCGCGCTCCTCCGACTCCGGACCCGGGTGCGCGCCCGGCACGTCGACGAACGTGATGATGGGCAGGTTGAACCGCTCGGCGAGGTCCATGATCCGCATCGCCTTGCGGTAGCCCTCCGGGTGGGGCATGCCGAAGTTGCGCCGGATGTTCTCGTCGGTGTCGACGCCCTTCTGCTGGCCGACGACGACGACCCGCCGGCCGTCGAGCCGGGCCAGGCCGGTGACCATCGCCTCGTCGTCCCCGAACAGCCGGTCGCCGTGGAGCTCGACGAAGCCGTCCATCATCGCCGCGACGAACTCGAGCGTGCGGGGTCGACGGAGCGAGCGGGCGGCCTGGACGCGCGCCCAGACGTCCTCGTGGGTCTCGCTCACGAGCATCGCGCTCCCGCCGGCCATCGGGCGCGGCGGACGTGGTGGCCGCCGCGGGCGGGACGGCGTCGGGTGTCGCGGTCGTGGCGCCGTCCGACTCGCCGGTCGCGAGGTCGCCCACCCGATCCGCGATCGTCGTCAGGAACGAGAGCGGACGGAAGCCCGGCACGTCCTCGACCGGCTCGCCGATGAGGAGCCCTGCGGTCGGGCGCGGCGGCAGGAGGCGCAGGAGAGCGATGACGGCGTCGCGCAGCTCCGGACGCGGCACGATCCGGTCGACGAACCCGTGGCTGTAGAGGAACTCCGAGCGTTGGAACCCGGGCGGCAGCTCGGCGGCGATCGTCCCGGCCGTGACCCGCGCGCCCGCGAATCCGATGAGCGCGTCCGGCTCCGCGATGTTGATGTCCCCGACCGCGGCGAAGGACGCGAACACGCCGCCCGTGGTCGGGTCCGACAGCACCGACAGGTACGGCACGCCGGCTTCGCGCAGGCGCTCAAGGGCGCCCATCGTCTTGGCGAGCTGCATGAGGGCGAGCGTCCCTTCCTGCATCCGCGCCCCGCCCGACGCGCTCACGATGACGAGGGGCACGCGCTCGGCCTCGGCGTATTCCGCGGCGCGCGTCACCTTCTCGCCGACGACGGCGCCCATCGATCCGCCCATGAACCCGAAGTCCATGACGCACAGTGCGATCCGCGTGCCGCCCATGGCGCCGGTACCCCACACCGCCGCGTCACGCATGCCGGTCGCGAGCTGGGCTGCCACGAGTCGATCGGCGTATGGCTTCTGGTCGACGAACCCCAACGCGTCGACCGATTGGAGACCGGCGTCACGCTCCGCCCAGCTGCCCGGGTCCAGCAGGTGCTCGAGCCGGGCCGCGGCAGACAGCCGGAAGTGATGCCCGCACGTCGGACAGACCCGCAGCGCCTTCTCGAGCTGCTTGTTGAAGAGCATCGTCGAACAGGTCGGGCACTTGGTCCACAGGTCCGGCGGATAGACGTCGCGGCGAGCGCGGAACGACGGCAGCTTCAGCGGCATCAGGCGATCCTCGTCCGGGCGACGGCGCGGATCGCGCGGGACATCGGATCGCCGGCCGGGCGACGCAGCCGCCAGGCGACGAACGCCGCCCCGGCGAGCGAGATGGCGGCCGATGTCAGGACGCCGCCGATGACGACCGGCCGGGCACCGGGTCGGGTCGCGGCCGGGTGGACGGCCGGGCCGTCGACGTCGGCCGTGGCGGTCGGCAGCGGGATGACGACCGCGCCGCGCGCGGGGGCGTCGAGCCCGCCCGCGAGGGCGGTCAGTCGATCGGCAAGCCGCTCCGCGAAGACGAAGGACGGGTGGTAGCGCGGCAGGTCGTGGATGAGCCGGATCGCGGTCGCACGCAGGTCATCGTCGATGCCGGCGACGTCCGCCGGCCGGCGGGTGAGCAGCGAGTCGAGGTAGCGGTCCACGACGATGGCCTCCACCTCGCCCTCGTCGCGACCGGGCCACGGGACCGTCACCGGCGTCCGCCGAGGTCGCGGGCCACGCTCCGCAGGGCTCGATGGATCAGCACGCGGACCGCACCCTCCGAGCGACCGAGGATGGCCGCGATCTCCGCGGTCGACATCTCGTCGACGAACCGGAGCACGACGGCCCGGCGCCGGTCGCCGTGGAGCCGGTCAACGGCCCGCCACGCCGCCGCGCCGTCCTCGCGGGCGATCACCGCCGCCTCGACGTCGAGCGGATCGACGATCCGGGCGGCGGCCGGGACCGTGTCGAGCGGCGTCTCCGGGCGTCGGCGGCGACCGCGGCGACGCTCGGCGACCGCGTTGCGCGCGATCTGGAACAGCCACACGCGGAACGTGGACGCACCCTCGCCGTCCTCGGGTCGCGCGCGTTCCTCGAAGGCGTGCAGGTTGGCGAGCGCGGCCAGGAACGTCCGCTCGGTGACGTCCTCCGCCTCGTGTCGATCGCGCAGCTCGTAGACCGCGTAGCTGTACACCTGGGCCAGGTACTTCCGATACAGGGCCTCGAACCGGGCCGGGTCGAGCCGCGCGGCGTCCACCAACGGCCGATCGCGGTCGAGATGGGCGAGACGCGGACGGGCGACCTCCTCCGGTCTGCCCACCCTCCTGAATGCCGGTCGAGCCATCGCGTTACACCCCGGCCGCGGATGTGCGCGCTCGCGGCGGTCCCGGCCGCGCTCGCGGCGGTCCCGGCCGCGCCCGCGATCCGGGCATGGCGGATCTCGCCGACCAGCACGGCCCGCACGCCACCCGGCGTGCCATCGTCGACAAGGAGTGCGCCCGTGGCGCCGTCGACGCCGACCGCGAGCACGCGCTCGACCGAGCCATCGGCCGCCTCGAGCTCGATGCGACGCCCGGTCGAGACCTGGCGGACGGTCCACTCGTCGACGTCGAAGCGCCCGTCGCGCAACGCGTCGATGTGCGTTTCGAGCCGGTCGATGAAGGCGCCCAGCAACGCGTCGTGATCGATCGGCCGACCGCCGGCCGCCTCGCGCAGCGACGTCATCGACGTTGCGAGTTCGGCCGGGAAGTCGGCAGCCGCCCAGTCCGTGTCGATCCCGAGTCCGACGACGACCCGCGGATCGATCGTGCCGAGGCCCTCGGTCTCGCCGAGCACCCCGGCCAGCTTGCGGATCTCCGTGGGCGACGTCCCGAGCGGCGGAAGGGATACGTCGACCGTCTCGACGACGAGGTCGTTCGGCCACTTCAGGCGGACGGTGCCTTCGGGCAGGTCGGCCTCCGCCTCTGCCGCGCCCGCCATCGCGAGCGACACGGCGGCGGCCAGCCGCCAGACGCGGTCCGGCGGCAGCCAGTGCGGACGGAAACCGAGTGACAGGAGCAGTGCGGAACCGGCCGGCCCGACCCACGATCGGCCCGCCCGGCCGCGACCGGCCGTCTGCTCGTCCGCGACCGCGAGGCAGACCTCCGGCGTCCCGGCGGCGAGCCAGTCGCGCACGACGTCGTTGGTCGAGCCGACGACGGCGAATCGTTCCTGGCGGGCGAGGAATTCGACCATGACGTGCGGGGTCGCGGGCCGTGATCCGGCTCAGCCGGCCGCGGCGACCTCGACCGTCTCGGGGCGTTCCAGCTCGAAGGCGGCATGGAGCGCGCGGAGCGCCGTCTCGAGCTCGTCCTCGGCGATCATGCAGGTGATCCGGACCTCCGAGGTCGAGATCATCTCGATGTTCACGCCGGCATCCGCGAGCGTCCCGAACATCCGTGCGGCATAGCCCGGCGCGTTGTGCAGGCCGGCGCCGACGATCGAGACCTTGGCGACCGAGGCGTCGGTCGTGAGCTCGCGTGCCCCGAGGTCGCGGATGATCGGCTCGAGCGTCTTCTTGGCCTTGCCGAGCTCCACCTGCGGCACCGTGAACGAGAGGTCGGTCGCGCCGCCGTGGCCGACGTTCTGGACGATCATGTCGATGTTGACGCCGGCGTCGGCCAACGGATCGAAGATGGCGCGGGCGATGCCCGGCCGGTCCGGGACCGCCACGACCGTCACTTTCGCGACGTTCCGGTCGTGGGCGAGACCGCGGACCTTGTTGCGTTGCTCCACGAACGGGTCCTCCTTGATGAGCGTGCCCGGCGCGTCCTCGAACGAGCTGAGCACCTCGATGGCGACGTCGTTCACCCAGCCGAGCTCGACGGCGCGGACCTGCATGACCTGGGCGCCCTGGTGGGCGAGCTCGAGCATCTCCTCGTAGCCGATCAGCGGCAATTGCCGGGCGTCGGGGACGAGGCGCGGATCGGCGGTGAAGATGCCGCGGACATCCGTGAAGACCTGGCAGCGGTCCGCGCGCAGGGCGGCGGCAAGGGCGACCGCGGTCGTATCGCTCCCGCCACGACCCAGGGTCGTGATCTCGTTGTCGGCGACCGCCGCGGAGCTGCGCCCCTGGAACCCGGCGACGATGACGACCTTGCCCTCGGCGAGCTCGGCACGGACCCGACGCGGCTCGATACCGGCGATGCGCGCGCGCCCGTAGGTGCCATCCGTGGTGATCCCGGCCTGCGGACCGGTGAGACTGATGGCCGGGACGCCGATCGCGTGGAGCGCCATGGACACGAGCGTCGCGCTCTGGTGCTCGCCCGTCGCGAGGAGCACGTCGAGCTCGCGCGGATCGGGCTCGTCGGTGATGGCGGCGGCCAGCCCCAGCAGCTCGTCCGTGGTGTCGCCCATCGCCGACACGACCACCACGAGGGCGTTGCCGGCGGCACGCTCGCGGGCGATCCGGCGGGCGACACGCTTGATGCGATCGGCGCCGGCGACCGAGGAGCCGCCGAATTTCTGGACGACGAGGGGGTCGGACATCGTGCGGCATTCTACCGTGGCACGATTCGGGCCCCCGCAAGGGCACCGGACACGAGCCGCACACGAGGTGGACGCGATGTGCTTCGACCATGACAGCCGACCACCGATCACCCCGATCGCCGGCGGCGCGCTCGACGGACGGCGGATCGACGTCGACGCACCCGACGGCAACCGGTTCGCGGCGTTCCACGCTCGCGCGAGCGTCCCGGGCGGTGCCGCGATCGTGATCCTCCCCGACGTGCGCGGCCTGCATCCGTACTACGAGGAGCTCGCCCTGCGCTTCGCGGAACGCGGGATCGATGCGCTGGCGCTCGACTGGTTCGGCCGGACAGCGGGCGCCGAGCCGCGCCCGGAGGGCTTCGAGTACATGCCCCACGTCCAGCGGACGACGTGGTCGGGGATCTCGACCGATGTCACCGCCGCCGTGGGGGCGCTGCGTTCGGCGGAGGGTGGCGAGACCCGAGCGCGCGACGTCTTCGTCATCGGGTTCTGCATGGGCGGCCGCATGGCGTTCCTGTCGTCGACGCTCGGTCTTGAGCTCGCCGGGGTCATCGGCCTGTACGGCACGGTCGCCGGTCCGTGGCGCAACGACGCGCCGGCGCCGCTCGATGTCGCGGCGTCATTCAGGATCCGGTGCTGGGCCTGTTCGGGGGCGCGGACGCGGGGATCACGGCGGACGCCGTCGCGGCGTTCGAGGCCGCGCTCGGTGCGGCGGGCGTCGAGCGCCGGATCGTGACGTACCCGGGCGCCCCGCACAGCTTCTTCGACCGCAAGTTCGAGGAGTTCGCGGCCGAGAGCGAGGCGGCCTGGAGCGAGATCCTCGCCTTCATCGAAGCGCACGGCACACCGCGCTAGCGGTCAAGGCCTTCTCGGGCGCGTGCAGGGCGGTGACGACCGTGCCCCTGGCACGCGCGCCGACCCGACCCTTAGCGCTTGGCCAGGGTCCAGGCGCCGAATGCGAGGATGATGAAGACCACGACCCAGAGGAGCCCGCCCGGCAGGAGCTGGTTGGCCGAGTTGACGATGCCGCGCAGCGCGGCCCCGATCGCCCCGAATGTCCCCGCGAGCAGACTCGTGATGCCGTCGCCGACCGCGCCGATGAGTCCGTCCATGGCCAGAGTGTGGAGCGGCCGTCAAGGCTCGGGCAGACGCCGATGGTCCGGGGTGAGCGCGGCGGTCAGCCGCGCGTGGTGGCGATCAGCCGCCCGGCACGACGTGCGCGCCGCGCTGCTCCGGCTGGACCACGACGACGCGCCCCGTGAGCTCCGTGTCGGCGGCCGCCGCGGCGAACGCCGCCTCGATCCTGGTGATGCCGGTCATCGAATCGGTGAACGCCAGGATCGCGGACCCCGCCCCTGACAGGCAGGCACCCAGGGCCCCGGCCCCGCGTGCGGCGCCGACCAGCTGCGGCAGCTGCGGGTACACCTTCGCCCGGTAGGGCTCGTGCAGTCGATCGACGGTCATCCGGGCGAGCAGGTCCGTGCGGCCCGCGGCGAGTCCGGCGACCCCGACCGCCACGGCGCCGAGGTTGGCGACCGCGTCCTCGAGCGGCACCTGCCTGGGCAGTGCCTTCCGCATCGCATCGGTCGGGAGGCGCAGGTCAGGGATGAACAGGACCGCCCGCAAGTCGCGCGGCGCATCGAACCTGATCGCCTCGACGCCATCGGGCGTGGAGGCCGCGACGACGAAGCCGCCAAGCAGCGCCGCAGCCGCGTTGTCGGGATGCCCTTCGACCTCGGTCGCGATCCGCAGCCTGGCGGCCTGGTCGAGCACCCCGCCCATCAGCGCGTCGGCGGCAACGATGCCGGCCACGGTCGCCGCGGCCGACGACCCGAGCCCGCGCGCGAGCGGGATGTCGTTGTGCATGTCGATCCGCCAGCCGACGCCCTCCGGCAGCTCGCCGCGACCCTCGACCAGCGCCGCCTCGAGCCCGCGGACGAACCGGTTCTCGCGATCCTCGGCGAGCTCGTCGCGACCCTCGCCCTCGATCGTGAGCTCGATCGCACCACGGCTCCAGCCGCGCACCTCCAGCCCGATCCGATCGTGGAGCGCCAGCGCGACACCCAGGCAGTCGTAGCCGGCCCCGAGATTCGCCGAGGACGCCGGGACCTCGACGACGACCCGGCGGCCATCCAGTTCGGCGAGCCAGTGCGCGACCATGGCAGCTCCTACGTCCAACCGAGCGCGACGGCGACGGCGCCGAGCGTCGGTGCGGCATCGATGACTCCCCGGACCTGTGTCTCGGCAGTGTGCGGGTCCTTGAGGCCGTGTCCGGTGAGCACGCCCACGACGATCGCATCGGGATCCAGCCGGCCCGCCGCGGCGACCTTGCGGAGACCGGCGACGCTCGCGGCCGAGGCCGGTTCGCAGAAGATGCCCTCCAGCCGCGCCACGTCGCGGTAGGCCGCGAGGATCTCCTGGTCGGTGACGGCCTCGATCCGCCCGCCGGACGCGTCTCGCGCGGCGATCGCGTGGGTCCACGAGGCCGGATCCCCGATGCGGATGGCCGTCGCGACGGTCTCGGGGCGCTCCACCCGCCGCCCATGGACGAGCGGGGCCGCACCCGCCGCCTGGAAACCCAGCAGCATCGGGGTGGCGGGCACCAGCCCGGCCGCGGCGTACGCCGTGAAGCCGGCCCAGTACGCGGTGATGTTCCCGGCGTTCCCGACCGGGATCGCGAGGACGTCGGGTGCCCGGCCGAGGTCGTCGCAGATCTCGAATGCGGCGGTCATCTGCCCGTCGATGCGGAACGGATTGACCGAGTTGACCAGGGTCACGGGATGGTCGTCCTGTTCGGCAAGGCCGCGCACGATCGCGAGCGCCTGGTCGAAATTGCCATCGATGGCCACGACCCGTGCCCCCGTGGCCAGAGCCTGGAGCAGCTTGCCGAGCGCGGTCTGGCCCTTGGGGAGGATCACGATGACCTCCAGGCCGGCCGCCGCACCGTAGGCCGCCGCCGATGCCGACGTGTTGCCCGTGGACGCGCAGACGATCGCCCGCGCCCCGCCCTCGAGCGCCTTGGCGACCGCGACCACCATGCCCCGATCCTTGAACGAGCCCGTCGGGTTCTGGCCTTCGACCTTGAGGTACAGGTTCGGGGCGCCGATCGCGGCGCCCAGACGGCTCGCGCGGACCAGCGGGGTCGAGCCCTCGCCGAGGGTGAGAGACGGGGTTGCCTCGGTGATCGGCAGGAACCGGCGATAGCGATCCATCAGCCGCGGTCGTGCCTGGACGCCGGCCACGGTCCGGTCAGTCATCGATCGGATAGATGGTGATGTCGGCGTCGTCCGAGCCCCACGGCGCGAGCGCGGCACGTGCCGAAGCGAGCGTTCGCACACCCGTCCGGACCGCGAGCCCACCGTCGAACGGGACGAGATGGATGTCGCCGCTGGATGTCGACCCGGGGGTCGCGCCGCCAGCCACGGCCGCGAACCAGCATCGCTCCCCGGCCAGTGGATCCCGGGCGGCGACGGCCGGACCCGTGGCCGGCGCGAGTCCGGCCCATGTCGAGCCAAGGCCGCGCGCCACCGCGACGAGATCGCCGAGCACGGCGCTGCTCGTCGCCGCGCCACCCGCACCAGGACCGGACAGGCCGACGGTCCCGAGCGGCTCCGCATCGATCTCGACCCGGTTGGTGACCCCGACCGTCCGACCGAACGCGCCCGTCGCCGGCACGGCGGTCGGGAGCACGGCGGCCTCGATCCCGTCGTCTCCCGGCGTTGCCGTGGCGAGGAGTCGGATCGCCAGGCCGAGCGCCGCCGCACCGGCAAGATCGCGATCCGCGACACCGGTGATGCCGGGGGCGCCGTCGCCCCGCAAGCCCGGCGGCCGGCGTCCGACCGTCGCCGGGTCCAGCCATGCGCCGAACGCCAGTCGCGCGAGGATCACGAGCTTGTTCACCGCGTCGTCGCCCTCGACGTCGCCCGCGGGATCGGCCTCGGCGTAGCCGCGGGCTTGCGCGTCGCGCAGCACGTCGGCGTAGGCGAGACCGTCGTCCGCCATCGCACTGAGGATGTGATTGGTCGTGCCGTTGACGATGCCGCGCACGCGCGTGATCGTGTTGCCGGCCAGATCGGCGGCCAGCGGCGAGAGGACCGGGATCCCGCCGCCCACGGCCGCCTCGAATCGGAACGCGACGCCCGTGCGGCGGGCGATCGCCTCGAGCTCGGGGCCGTGGTGGGCGATCACGTGCTTGTTCGCCGTGACGACCGGCTTGCCGGCCCCGAGGGCCGCGGCGATGAGCGTGTGCGCCGGTTCGTCGCCACCCATGACCTCGACGATGACGTCGATGCCCGGGTCCGCGACCAGGTGCGCCGGGGCGTCGGTCAGGAGGTCAGCCGGCAGGCCGGCTGCGCGGGCGCGGGCCAGGTCGCGGACCGCGATGCCCCCGACGCACAACGACGCACCGTCGGCCGGGGTCAGGCGGCCGGTATCGCGATCCAGCACGTCGATCACCGCGCGACCCACGGTGCCCGCCCCGAGCATCCCGACGCGGAGCGGCGCGCGACTCATCGATGCTGGGCGTGACGGTGCTCGGACATCGCGCGAATGGTAGCCGACGCGCCTCGCGGGACGTACCGGGGGGTGAGGGCCGTCGGCTACACTCGCGCTCGAATGACGACCGAACTCGCGCCCGCTCCGTCGCCCGTCGCCGCCGCCGCGCCGCGACCCCGGATCTTCTCCGGGATCCAGCCGTCGGGCGCCCCGCATCTGGGCAACGACCTGGGAGCGATCCGGAATTACGTCCGGCTCCAGCGGGAGTACGAGGCGATCTACTGCATCGTCGACTACCACGCGCTCACGAGCCTGCACGACCCCGCGGCACTTCGTCAGCGGACGCGCGAGATGGCGGCGACCCTCCTGGCGCTCGGCCTCGATCCGGAGCGCTGCACGCTCTTCGTCCAGAGCCACCGCCCCGAGCACACGGAGCTCGCCTGGCTGTTCATGACGGTCACCCCGGTCAGCTGGCTGGAGCGGACGCCGACCTACAAGGAGAAGAAGGCCAACCAGCCCGAAGACATCAACCACGGCCTGCTCACCTACCCGGTGCTGCAGGCCGCGGACATCGTCATCTACAAGGCGTCGCTCGTGCCGGTGGGCAAGGACCAGGCGGCGCACCTCGAGCTGTCGCGCGAGATCGTCCGTCGCTTCAACTCGGTCTACGGCGACACGTTCCCCGAGCCGAAGGCGGTCTTCACGGATGCCCCGCTCGTCCTCGGCACGGACGGGGTGCGCAAGATGAGCAAGTCCATCGGGAACACGATCGAGATCCTCGCCGAGCCGGACGTGATCCGCGGCCAGATCATGAGCATGGTCACGGACACCAAACGCATCCTGCGCACCGACCCCGGCCGCCCCGAGGTCTGCAACGTCTGCCAGCTCCATCGCTTCTTCGGCGATGACTTCGAGGAGATCTGGGACGGCGAGCGGACCGCGCGCACGGGCTGCGTCGATACGAAGCGCCTGCTCGCCGAGCGCGTGATCGCCCACTACGCCGAGGCGCGGGAACGGTACATCGAGCTCATGGCCGACCACGCGCGGATCGATCGCGTCCTCGAGGAGGGGGCGGAACGCATCCGCCCCCTCGCCGCCGCGACGATGGCCGAGGTCCGCGAGAAGATGGGTCTGCGCTAACGCCGATGCTGGACATCCGGCCTGGCAGTCGAGAGCACCGGCTGGTCGGTGCGATCCTCGTGCTGGGCACGATCGTCCTCTTCTTCATCGCGATGAACCTGGCCGCCTCGGCGGTCGGATTCTTCGCCGACATCCTGCTGGCGTTCTTCCTGGCGTGGCTGCTCGCGTTCATCATCAGCCCGATCGTCACCCGCATCGCGGCCGCGATCCCGGGCCTCCCGCGCGCGTTGGCGACGGTGCTCGTCTACACGCTCATCGTGATCGCGCTGGTCGTGATCGGGCTCATCGTCGCCCAGGCGCTGACCACGTCGATCACCCAGTTCGTCGCCTCGTTGCCGGACATCCGCGCGAACATCGAGACCATCGTCGCGCCGCTGCAGACATGGCTCGACAGCATCGGCCTTGGCCAGATCGACGTGGCCGCGCAGGCGCTCGTGCTGCTGGACAACCTCGATGACGTCGCGGCCTCGCTGATCGTGCCGCTCCAGTCCATCGCCGTGGCCAGCATCGGTGCGATCGGGACGACCTTGATCGTCTTCTTCCTGTCGATCTACATGGTCGTCGACCGCGACCAGATCATGGCCTTCCTGTTCCGCCTCGTCCCGCCGAGCTACGCCGAGGAGGCGCGCCTGCTCCAGACGTCGGTCGCGCGGTCGTTCGGCGGGTTCCTGCGTGGGCAGGCGCTGATGGGCATCGTGTACTTCACGATCGCGCTCGGGACCAACCTGGTCATGGGGCTACCCCTGGCAGCCCTCACGTCGACCGCCTCCGGCCTGCTCCAGGCGATCCCGTTCTTCGGACCGTTCATCTCCTGGGCGCCGCCGGTCATCGTGGCGCTGCTGTTCAAGCCCGACGTCCTCCTCCCGACCTTCATCCTCATGATGGTCGGCTGGTTCATCGTGATGAACGTCCTCCAGCCGCGGATCATGCAGGGCGCGGTCGGCATCCATCCGATCGTCGTCCTCGGGTCGGTGCTGATCGGGTCCCGCATCGCCGGCATCCCCGGCGCGATCTTCGGCATCCCGGTGGCGGCCGTGGCGTCGGCCTTCTTCTTCCACTTCCTGCATCGCTCGTCGGGCGACCGCACCGTCGCGGGACGCGCGGCCCGCCGATTGAGCGAACGCGAGGGGCGGCCGGTGCACGTGCCGCGCGAACCCGGGCCCGGGCAGGCGATGGATCTCGAGGACGAGCCGACGGACGACCTGGCCGTCGAGGACGTGGCGACCGCCGACGATGTCGGCTCCGGCGTCGCCGGGTCCACCCGCCGTCGCGGCGGCGTTCGAGGCGCCGGCCGGCGAACCGGCGACTGTCGAGCCGGCCGCGGATGACGGCACGACGGATGCGGTCGGGACGGACGACCAGCGGTGAGCGACGGCCCACCCGACCGGGAACGCCCGGATCCGCCGCCGGACATGACCCGGGAGCGGGCGCGCTCCGAGCGACGCGACCTGGACAAGGAACGCGGCGAGCCGCTCGCGGGCGGCGCCGCACGTGCCGGTCCGCGAGCCCTGCGCACGCCCGCGCGGCCCGTGCCGCACTACACGAGCCGGCCGCGCATCCTCGTGACCAACGACGACGGCGTCGAGTCGCGTGGCCTGCTCGCACTCAAGCAGGCGCTCGAGGCGATGGGCGATGTCACGGTCGTGGCACCCGACACGAACCAGAGCGCGGTCGGTCACCAGAAGACCCTGATGCGGCCGCTGCGCGTCCGCGAACGCATCCTCGCCGACGGCTCGGGGGCGTTCTCGGTCGACGGATCGCCGACCGACGCCGTGAGCCTGGCCTTCCTCGGCTACTTCGGACAGGGGTTCGATCTCGTCGCCGCGGGCATCAACTACGGCGCGAATCTCGGCGACGACATCACCTACTCCGGCACCGTGAGCGCCGCGATGGAGGCGGTGATCAACAACTGTCCGGCGTTCGCGATCTCGCAGGAGTACTACGAGCACCCCGATTTCGCGCTGGCCGGCATCGCGGCCACGACCGTGGCCCGCAACATCCTCGAGCACGGCCTGTCGCGCGGCGAGCTCATCAACGTGAATGTGCCGGCCGTGACGCCCGAGGAATGCGAGGGCGTCGAGGTGACGCGGCTTGGTCGGCGGGTCTACTCCGACGAGCTCGTCGAGCGCCTCGACCCGCGCGGGATCCCGTACTTCTGGATCGGCGGTCCGCCACCCTCGGGGCTGGCCGTGCCGGGCACCGACTATCACGCGGTCGTCAATCGACGGATCGCGGTCACGCCGATCCATCTCGATCTCACCGGCCGCCGGCTCCTGAAGCGTCTCAAGACGTGGCCATGGGAGCTCGATGCGTCGCCGACGGCGCCGGACGGGCCGGCGACCACGGGCGACTGAGGAGTACCATCCCGTCCCGGCGTCCCCGCCGGGAGCCCGCTGGGGAGGACGGCACGATGGATGACCTGTCGAAGTTGGCGGCGAGCGCCGGCGGCACGGGTGGCGACCCGTCGACGGCGATCAGCAACCTGGTCGGCGCGGTCCAGGACGAGGGCGGTATCGATGCCCTCGTCGGCAAGCTCCAGGCCGGCGGGCTCGGCGGCACCGTGGACAGCTGGATCGGGGGCGGCCCGAACGAGCCCGTGGACCCGAACCAGCTGGGTGCGGCACTTGGATCGGATGAGGTCCAGCGGCTCTCGGCCAAGTCCGGGCTGGATATCGCAGCGCTGCTTCCGTTGCTCGCCGCGTTCCTTCCCCAGATCGTGAACATGCTCACACCGGCCGGGAAGGTGCCCGACGGCGGGCTGAACAGCGCGGCCCAGGAGCAGCTGCCCGACCTCGGCGGATTGCTCGGCGGCCTGCTGGGCGGCGCCGGTGGGACCGGCGCCGCCGGCGGGACGGCCGGCCTGGACGACCTCCTCGGTGGCCTCGGCGGGATGCTCGGGGGCGACAAGCCGCGCTGAGGCCCTCCTCGCCGCCTCGGCATCCGGTTCGCCTGCTCGCCGCCTTGGGACCGGCCTCGCTTGCGCCCTCGCACGCGTCGTCGGGACGCGACCGCGGACCACGTCCGGCGATCGTCACATGTCCATGCGCCGCGCCGACCGAGGTCCGTGGTCCGCTTCCCCGCCCTGGCCGACGCTGCGGGTATGGACCAGGCCGTCAATCTCGCCGCCGCTCGCATCCAGGGGTTCCTTGCCGTGGAACCCATCGTCTGGCTGTCCACCGTCCGCCCGAGCGGCGCGCCGCATGTCGTCCCCATCTGGTTCTGGTGGGACGGCGAGGCACTGCTCGTCTTCTCCAAGCCCGACGCCCAGAAGGTGCGCAACCTCCGTGAACGCCCGGCGGTCATGCTCGCGCTCGGGGACGCGGAGGACGACTTCGACATCGGCATGATCGAAGGGCGCGCGGAGCTCCTCGATCGCCCGACCGCCGAGCTGCTGCCCGCCGGCCACCTCGCGAAGTACCGCGAGCAGCTTGCCGCCCTCGGTCTCACGCCTGAGGGCTACGCGGCGACCTATTCCCAGGTCATCCGGATCGTGCCGTCGCGCTATCTCGGGTGGCACGGCCGCACCGTCCCCGCGAGTGCCCGGGTGGCCGGCGCGCCCGCACGATCCATCCCCGAACCGGTCCCGCCGCAGGTGCAGGCGCTGCAGGGCGAGCCGTTCGCCCGTCGGGAGCCGTCGCCGGTCCCCGTCGATCACGCGCCGCGCGATCGGCCGTTCCGTGCCTGGCTGGACCGCCAGGTGGGGATCGGTGCGCGCGTCCTGGGACCCCGTCGCATCGGGATGGCGCCCGGACGGTCCTGACCGGCCGCCGCCGGACCAGCTCGCCGCGTCGATCGGGTCAGTCGCCGACGAGCGGAACGTCCACCACGTGCTCGGCGATGAACCAGACCTGCAGTTCGTGGCGACGAAGCACGTCACCCATCAGCAGGTCATTGCTGCCCCAGTCCTCGGATTCCTCGGTCGTCGTGATCGCCGCGCGGACCTTTTCGATGATGATCTCGTGCGCCTGCAGCGTCCGATCGATCATCACCGCCACCTCCTCCGCCCCATCGGGCGGCCGGGGGATCGTCGTGAGCTCGGCGGCGTGGCGCGGGTCCCCGACGGCGATCCCGCCGAGTGCCTGGACGCGTTCTGCCAGCTCGTCGATGATCACGGTCTGCTCCTCGGCATGCTTGTCGAACAGCAGGTGGAGCTGGTAGAAGGTCGGACCGGCGACGAGCCAGTGATGCTTCTTGTACAGCCCGTACAGGATCATCGAGTCGGCCAGGATCTCGTTCAGTGCCGCGCAGCTCCCCTGCTTCGCCTTGTCGGGAAGGGCGATCGGGAGCGACCGCAGCGTGCCGAACCGCTGGATCTCCGGGGCGCGCTCGCCGAGCCTCGGCTCAGGGGAGTGCTTCCCGTTGCGCTGCGTCCCGTTCCCGGAACGCTTGCTGCTGGTGGCGGTGACGCGGGTGCGCGTCTTGCTCGTCGTAGCCATGGCGGATCGGCCTCTCGTGCGGAGGTGCCTGATCTCGTCGGTCGGTCGCCGGCCTTCGGCGCATCAGCGTGGCGCGGACCCTGCTTGCGACGACGTTGCGACTCGTACGGTTCAGCGCAGCGTGCGCACCGCGTGGGCCTCCAGCCGGTCGAGCGCCACGGGCAGGTCGGTCCGCCCGAAGCCCAACCGGAAGTGGTTGCCGCCGAAGCCGAACTGCGATCCCGGCAGGAGCAGGACACCCTCCGCCTCGACGAGATCGGTCGCCCAATCGTCGATCGTGATTCCCGGCACGGTCAGCCGCGGGAAGCCGACCGACCCGGCCCGTGGCCGGACCCAGCTGAAGCGGTCGGGCCACTCGTCGAAGAACGCGTCCAGGCGCTCGAGGTTCGCGGTCACGATCGCGCGCGAGCGCGCCAGCACCGTGTCGCGGCCGCGCAGTCCGATGAGTGCGAGGACCTCGGACGGCGCGGACGAGCAGATGGTCGTGTAGTCCTTGAACGCCGCGCACCGTTCCAGCAAGGCACGGTCGTGGCTGGCGAGCCACCCGATCCGCAGCCCGGCCATGGCGAATGATTTCGACATGACCCCGAGCGAGATCCCCTGCGGCGATGCGTCCGCGCCGGCCGGCAGGCGGTCGCGCTCGTCGAACTCGAGGAATCGGTAGACCTCGTCGACCAGCAGGTGGGCGCCCGCATCGGCGGCGATGGCGACGAGCCCGTCATGGGTCGCCCGGTCAGGCAGCATCCCCGTCGGGTTGTGCGGGGCATTCACGACGATCAGGCGGGTCGCCGGCGTGACCTGCCGGCGGACGAGGTCGAGATCGATCGCCCAGCCGGCTTCCTCCCGGAGCTCGTGCAGCGTCACGTCGGCGCCGGTCGCCCGCGCGACTTCGTACAGGCTCTGGTAGCCGGGCCAGGTCACGATCGCGTGGTCGGTCGGCCCGAGCAGGACGTTCGCCAGGCAGAAGATCGCCTCCTCCGCCCCGGCGAACACCAGCACGTCGTCTGCCTCGACGGTCTCGTACAGCGACGCGATCTCGCGACGCAGGAGCGGATGGCCCGTCGACTCCGTGTAGCCGAGGGTCAAGCCATCCCACAGGGCCGCGTGCTTCCGGGTCGGCCAGGTCCAGGAGGTCGGCCATCGGATAGCCCTGCAGATCGGACGCACAGAGCAGGTGCTCGACGGCGAATTCCCAGCGCGCGAAGAACCGCTCCAGGGCGAAATCGGCGATTCGCATCCGCCCGGGTCAGCCCTCGACGCGTCCGAGATCCGCGCCGATCGCCCGGAACGCCGCCTCGTCCAGTCCCGTGCCGAGGAGGAGCCAGCTCGGTGACGCGCCACGTTCGACGACGATCGCCAGGGTCCCGTCACCCGCATCGACGAGGGTCCCATCGAGGTCGCCGAAGGCCGCCTCGCCGACGTCCGCTCCGGCCGGGACGCAGCCATCGGCCTCGTCGCAGAACGCGCCTTCGTGCAGCTCGATCCGTGTCCCGTCCGGTCCTCGGTACGCGATCTCGAGCCAGCCGCCACCGGCGAGCCGGTACTGTCCGGAGTCGACGAACCAGCCGCGCGGCAGGACCGGGCAATAGACCGGCCAGTCGACCGCGTCGGCCACGCCGACGAAGAACTCTCGGTTCTCGTCGGTGCCGGTGCAGGCGGCGGCCGCGCCCGAGTCGGCCGAGCCGATCGGCTCTTCGGTGGCCTCCGGCGTAGGCTCCTCGGTCGGCTCGACACTGGGCTCGGAGCTGGCGGACGTCGCGGATGGCTCTGTCCCGATCGCGCCGCCCGGTACGGGTGTCGTGAGCGCGGCGGCCGAGCGGGTCGGCGTCGCCGACGCCTCGGTCGTCGGACCACATCCGGCCGTCACGAGGGCGAGCACGGCGACCGTGCCGAGCAGGGCGGCGGAGCGCAACGACCAGCGCGACCGTCCACGTCCGGGAGCGGCCAGCCCTCGCGCGCGCGGTCGGGGCGGCATCACGCTCGGAGCCTAGCACGCTGCCGAGGCCGACGAGACCCGGTGGATCGAGCCCGTCCCGACCAGGGTGACCGTGCGTGGATCGCGTCCTTCCAGCCGGGCGAGGGCCAACCGGAGCGGACCGGCGTGGGTCACCACGATCACCGTGCCGGGGTCGGGGCGCCGGCCAGGCCCTGCCACCGTGCGGTCCAGATCCGCAAGGGCGGCATCGACGCGACCGGCCAGGGCACCGGGCCGTCTCGCCGCCGGGCCAGTCGGTGGGGATCTCGCCCGCGACCAACCGCGCGGCGAGGCGTGGCTCGAGGCGCTCGATCTCCTCGAACGTCTTCCCCTCCATCCGCCCGAAGTCGGTCTCGGCCCAGCGCGCGTCGAACGTCAACCGGGCGCCGCCGACCGCGACGGCGATGGCCCGGGCCGTCTGCCGCGCGCGTCGTCGCGGACTCGACACGATGCGGACGGGCCGGCGCGATCGTGGCCGCGAGGTCGCCGGCAAGCGCCGCCGCCTCCACGCGCCCCTGCGGGCTCAACCATGGGTCACTCCTGCCGCAGTAGCGCAGGCCCGACCATGCGGTTGCGGCATGGCGGACGAACACGACCTCGGTCACGGGCCGGAGCGATCCGTGACCATGGCCGACTCGAAGGTCGCCATCCCGTCCCGGATCGCCACCGCGGCGACGACCAGCCCCATCGCCAACGCCGCTCCGGTCCCTTCGCCCAGCCGCAGGTCGAGGTCCAGCAGCGGTCGAAGCCCGAGCCGGTCGAGGACGACAGCGTGACCGGGTTCGACGGACCGATGGGCGGCGATGAGGCGCGGAGCGATCGCCGGCTGGATCGCGGTCGCCACGAGCGCGGCGGCGCCGGTGATGAACCCATCGAGGACGACCGGCACGCGGCCTGCCGCCGCCGCGACGATGACGCCCACGAGCGCGGCGATCTCGAGGCCACCGACCGCCGCCAGGACACCGAGGGGATCGGCCGGATCCGGGGCGTGACGGGCGAGCGCGGATTCGATCACGGCGACCTTGTGTGCCCGGCCGGCATCGTCCACCCCGGTGCCGCGGCCGGTGACGAGATCGACGGGCGAGCCGGTGAGCGCGGCCACGAGGGCGCTGGCGGCCGTGGTGTTGCCGATACCCATGTCCCCGACCCCGATGAGCTGCGACCCGCTCGTCGACCAGCCGCCGACCGACGTCGAGGCCCACCTCGATCGCACCCAGGGTCTCGTCACGGGTCATCGCCGGAGCCTCGGTCATGTCCCGTGTGCCCGCGCGGATCGGCTGCCGCACGAGGTGCCCCGCCCCGGCGGCAGCCGTTGCGTCGCCGGCGGGTGGAGCCGCGACGCCCGCGGGCGCAGCCCCGCCGCGCGGCGCGGGGATGTCGCTCGCGACGCCGACGTCGAGGATGGTGACCGTCGCGCCGATCCCCGCGGCAAGGACGTTGATCGCCGCGCCGCCGGCGACGAAGTTCGCGACCATCTGGGCCGTCACCTCCGGCGGGTAGGCCGAGACGGCGCGCCGGGCGACGCCGTGATCGGCCGCCGCGATGACGATGTCGCGACAGTCCACGCGGGCGTCGCGCCGACCGGTGATCCCGGCGATGAGCACCGCCAGCTCCTCGAGCCGCCCCAGACTGCCAGGGGGCTTCGTGAGTCGATCCAGGTGCGCGGTCGTTGCCGCCATCGCGGTTTCGTCGAGCGGCTCGATCCGGGCGAGCGCGGCGTCGAGGGCCGTCGGCCCACTCATCGACGATCCGGCGCCTTGAGCACCATCGGCAGCCCCGCGACCATCAGCACCGCCTCGTCGGCCGCGGCAGCGATCCGCTGGTGGACGATGCCCGCGAGGTCGCGGAACGCGCGTGCCCCGGCATGCATCGGGACGATCCCGCCACCCACGTCGTCGCTGACCACGATCACGGGTCCGGCGTGCCGCCCGATCGCATCGATCGCCGCGGCGACCGGGCCGTCGAGCAACTCGTCGATCGGCCGGGGCTCGTCGCCGAGGATGGCGCTCAGCCAGAGGGTGAGGCCGTCGATGAGGACCACGTCGGCATTCGCAGTCGCGGCCAATGCGGCCGCGAGGTCCGTGCCCACGTCGATCGTCGGCCAGTCCGCGGGGCGCTCGCGCCGATGGCGCGCGATGCGGTCGTCGAGCTCGGGATCGCCCGGCCACGCGGTCGCGAGGAACCAGACCGGGCGGCCGGCGGCGAGCTCGTGCGCGCGACGCAACCCGAAGCGGCTCTTGCCACTGCGCGTCCCGCCGAGGGCCAGGACCAGCGGCGTCGCCATCAGGGGGTGAGGATCGCGGTTGCGACGAGGATCGCGGCGACCGTCCATTCGATCGAGGCACCGAACGCGTCGCCGTCCAGGCCACCGCGTCGATCGGCGATCGCCGCCAGGGTCGCTCCCCCCACGGCGACCCCGACGGCGACGCCAGCGGGCAGGCTCATCGCGCCGGTCAGGACGGTCGCGGCACCGGTGATGAGGACCGCGGCGATCACGGCCACGATGGTGTCGACCGTCCCGACCCGTTCGATGAACCACGCGCCGAACCCCCGCTCGGCGGCATGCGCCCGCCCCAGCCGCGCCCCGACGACCGGGATGGTCCGCGCCGCGGCGGCCGCGACGACGCAGGTCCAGGCGGCGAGGGTCGCGCCGGACGGTCCACTGGCGATGCTCGCGAGCGCCGTGACCTGGGTGGCCAGGACCAGCGCCAGGGCGACGGCGCCGCCGGCGCCGATCGCCGGATCCTTGCGCGCCTGCTCGGCCCGCGCGGGATCCGGCGCCAGCAGGGCGTCGGCGGTGTCGGCGAGGCCGTCCAGGTGCAGGGCACCCGAGGCCAGGGCCATCGCGCCGATGGCAAGCACCGCGGCGAGGATCGGCTCCGCGGGCGCGAGCAGCAGGCAGACCGCTGCGCCACCGAGACCCAATGCCGCCCCGACGATCGGGAAGACCGCGGCCCCGCTGGTGTCCATGGGAAGACGCCGGACGGGCACCCTGGTGAGCAGCCCCACGGCCGCTCGGAACGAGTCCACGATCCGCAACGGGACCGCCCGTGCGCCCTCCGCGACCACGTCGCGCCGTCCCTCGATCATCCGACCGTCACCGCGGGCAGGCGCACGAGCGCCGGGTCGACACCGAAGACGCTCCGGATCGTGGCATCTGCGAGCGTCGTCGAGGGCGGACCGTCGGCGACGATCCGTCCCCCGGCCATGACCGCGACGCGCGTGAAGAAATGCGCCGCGAGGGCGAGGTCGTGGAGGACCGCGACGATCGTCGTCCCGTCGTTCTCGTTGAGGTCGACGAGGAGCTGCATGACCTCGACCTGGTGACGGATGTCCAGGTGCACCGTGGGCTCGTCGAGGACCAGGATCGGGGCGCCCTGGGCAACGGCGACCGCGATGAACACGAGCTGGCGCTCCCCCATCGACAGCTCCCGGACGTCGCGCCGTCGCAGTTCGGTGATGCCCACCCGCTCGAGCGCCGAGGCGACGGCCGCGTGATCCGAGGGCCGCAGCCCGGTGAGCGGCGGTTCGTGCGGCAGGCGTCCCAGGGCGACCACCTCGTCGACCGGCATCTCGAACGGAAGCTGGGCGAGCTCGGGCACCACCGCGATCGTTCGAGCGAGCACCTTGCGGTCGAGTCGGTCGATCGGGTCGCCGCACAGGCGGACGCTCCCGGCGCGCGGCACGAGCATCCCGGTCAGCGCCCGCAACAGGGTCGACTTGCCGGCACCGTTCGGTCCGACGAGGGCGAGCCGTTCGCCGGCCGCCACCGAGAGGTCGACGTCGACGACGATGGGTCGCTCGCCGTACGCGATGGTCATCCCCTCCGCCACGAGCAGTCCCTCGGTCGTGATGGCGCGGACACTCACAGCTCGTACCCGCTGCGGGTTCGCGTCAGCAGGAACAGGAAGAACGGGGCACCGAGGAGGGCCATGACGACACCGACGGGGATATCGCCCAGGAGCCGGGCGACGAGATCCGCGGCGGCCAGCAGCGACGCCCCGACCAATGCCGAGATCGGGACGACGCGTCGAGCGCTGGGCCCGACCACGAGCCGCACGATGTGGGGCACGACGAGCCCGACGAACCCGATGAGTCCACTGATCGCGACCCCGGCCGCGGTCGCCATCGATGCAAGCGCGAGCAGGATGCCGCGCTCCCGACGGACGTCGATGCCCAGATGGCCGGCGGCCGTGTCGCCGAGGAGCAGGCCGTCGAGCGACGGGCGAGCGAAGGATGATCAGGGTGCAGGACCCGATGATCAGCGGGGCGGCGATCGCCAGCCGCTGCCAGGTGGCGCCCCCAAGTCCGCCGAGCAGGAACGAGAAGATCTGGCGCAGGTCCGACCCCGATACGTACATCGCCATCGTGAGCAGGGCCGCGAGGACGGACCCCACCGCGTACCCGGTCAGAAGCAGGCGGGTGAGCCCGCCGGCCCCGCCCGATCCACCCAAGCCGGAACACGACGAGCGCCGTCAGCAGCGCGCCGGCGAAGGCCAGGCCGTGCAACAGGCCGAATGCCACGAAGACCAGGTTGACCGGCAGCAGGATCGCGACCGCGGCCCCGAGCGCCGCCCCCGACGCCGTGCCGAGGACATACGGATCGGCGAGTGGGTTGCGCAGCAGCCCCTGGAACGTGGCCCCGGCGACGGCGAGACCGCTGCCGACCACCATCGCCGTCAGTACCCTTGGCAGCCGCAGCTCCCACACGATCGCTTCGGCGGCGGGGGTCCAGGTCAGGCCGACGTCGATGCCGAATGTCTTCGACAGCACCACCCCGACGGTCTCGAACGGCCCGACCCGGACGACCCCGAGGCCCACCCCCAGGACCAGGGTCACGAGGAGGATCCCGATCGCGACGAGCGCCACGAGGACGGGCCGCTCGCGGATCCATGCCGCGGTCCCGCCGCGGGACTCGAGGTCGCCAGAGAGGACGCCGGCCGCCATCGAGCCTCAGGGCGCCGCGGGGAGCGTCGCGTCCGGGTGGATCGCCAACGCGAGGTTGCGGAGACCGGTCGGGAGGCGCGGTCCGGGTCGCGTGATCTCGATGTCCTGGACCTCGCGGATCGCGTCGTTCTTGACCGCCGTCATGACGCTCCAGCCCGTCCGCGCGGCGACGGCCTCGGGCGTCGGCATGTAGAACGGGTTGACCCCGAGCACGATCACCTCGGGATCCGCTTCGATCAGCGTTTCGAGCGGGATCTCGTAGTCGGCGGGGTCCCCGGTGGTGATCACGTTGCCGCCGGCCAGCGTGACCATCTCAGCCACGAACGAGGCATCGGCCGGGGCGAAGATCTGGCCGGTGGCATCCGTGTAGCCGATCTCGTAGAACGTCCGCGGCGGGTCCCCGGCTGCCCGGGCCGCGGCGCTGATGGCGTCCATCTCGGTCCGCATCGCGGTCACGATCGTCCCCGCCTCGTCGCTCTCACCGACGGCGGCGCCGATCAGCTCGATGTCCTCGTACACGCCCTCGACCGACGCGGCGTAGATCACGATGACGGGGATGTCGAGGCCGCGAAGCTGGGTGATGACATCGGGCGGCGTGAACCCGAGCCCGCCGGCCAGGACGAGATCCGCTTCGAGGTCGACGATGCTTTCGACGTTGACCGCGGCGAAGTCCGCGACATCGGGCAGCGGCACCGCCTCTGCCGGGAAGTCGCTACCGCTGTCGGTCGCAACGACACGGTCACCGACGCCGAGCTCGAACAGGATCTCGGTGTTCGCGGGGGTCAATGACACGATGCGCTGGGGTGCCTCGGTGACCTCGACCTCGGTCCCCTCGTCGTCGACGAGGGTCTGGGGGAAGGCGGCCGCGGACGGCGAGGGAGCGACGCTCGCGCTGGCGTGCGGTGGGTGTGGTGCTCGCGGATGGCGCGGCGGATGAGGCGCCGCCGGTGCAGGCGACGACGAGCAACGCGAGGAACAGGATGGGGACGACCGCGCGTCGTCGGCGATGGGTGGGCACGGGATCCTCCGGGTCAGGCATGGGCCGGAGGGGTCGCGACGGTGTCGCGAAACCCCTCGCTTCGAGTTCGTCGAAGGAGGGGTTAATCGGTGGGGCGCACGGTCCTGCCTACCTCTCTCTCGAAGGTTCGAGCATGCACCGTGTGGTCGGCGACCGGACTTCCGCCCAGAGGGCGGTCACCGTAGCGGGACTGTGCCGGATTCGCACCGGCTTCGCGACCACGCGGCGTTCGACTGACGTCGGCCGGGAGCGTAGCACACGCCTGGACGCGGCCCGATAAGCGGCGGGTGAGCGCCGGATACGTTTCCGTGCAGTGGCCCTCCCTACGATGCCCACCTCGCCCTCCTCCCGCCGGTCGTATCCGCCGGAGGAGGTTGTCGACTCATGCGGGAGTCGCGTTGGATCAGCCGGGTCGTGCCGGGGTTGCTTGCGGTCTGGGCGTTCGTGGCGGTCGGGTCCACCTCGCTCGGCGCGGCGGAGCGTCCGTGGGTACCGGCGACATGTCCCGGGGCCGCACGGCCACAGCCTTCCGGCGACGGCTCGTGGTATCGACTGGATCCCATCCTGGAGGTCGGCGCACGTCGCGGTCAGCGGCTGGTCGCCGGTCGTGGCGACGACCAGCGGCAACGGGTCATCGAGCTTGCCCCGGAATCGTTCGCGGCGGGGCCGTTCGGCGGCCTGGTGCTCGTCGGGGCGGACGATGGTCGACGGTCGACGCTGTCGCTGCTCGACATCGGTGCGGGCTGTATGTGGGCGGTGGGGACGTCGGACGACGTCATCCGACGCGCCACGCTTGCACCCGACGGGGACGCGATCTACGAGACGCGGGTCGCGCGCGAGACACGATCGGATCTCGGCATCTGGCGACGACCGGTCGCGGGAGTCGGCGCCCCGGTCCGGGTCCTCGGGCCGATCGATGCCGACGCCCGGTTCGGGCGGACCTGGAGCACCGAATTCGCGTGGAGCGAGGAGCGCAGCCACCTCGCGATCCAGTCGTGTGGCGAGGTGGCGTGCCGGACTCGCGTGCTCGAACCGTCGACAGGCGCCGTGCGAACGAGCAGCGACCCGGAGCTCGGCGACATCGTCGGGCTCACGGCGGATCGACTGGTGGTCCACGGCGCGTGTCGCGGGCTGCCCTGCCCATTGCTCGGCGTGACCATCGATGACGGCAACGTCGACGTGCTCCATCCCGACGCGGGCCAAGCCGTCGTCGTCACGACGCCGCCCGGCGGGACGCGGGTCATCCTCGAGACCAGCGCCGGATGGAGCGTCCCTCCGTTCCATCGGCATCTCCGGGCGCGGACGCGCATGACGTGCCGGCACCGCTCCAGGGCTTGCAGCTCGTGCCGCGGGCCAGTCGCTCCGGCGGCGCGATCGACATCGACCCGGCCTGGCTCGTCTTCGGGCCCGGTGGTCGGCTGCCGTTGGGTGACGCGGGACTCCCGGTGCTCCGCCGCATCGACGCCGATCACTTCGTGTCGTTGGAGGAGGTGTCGCGATGATCCGGAGGCAGGGCCGCCACGTCGTCCACGCGCGGCGCTCACGATCGGGGTGCTGACCGCGCTGGTCGCGAGCACGAGCACCGGCGCGCACAGCCCGACGCCAGTCCTCGGCGGTGGCTGGTGGGCGCAGAACGCGACGCTCGAGTTCCGCTGGCGTGCCGGCGCCGAACCCGCGGCCGCGATCAAGACCGCGATCAAGGCAGCGGCGACCGACGTGTCGCAGAGCAAGGCGTCCAAGGCCGCCTCGTTCGTCTACGACGCCGGCGGGTCCAACCCGATCGGCTATGGCCCGGGCGCGACCTGCGGCGTGAACGGGATCGCCTGTTTCACGCGCATCGGTCGGGAGCGGGTTCACGATCTGGCTGCGCGAGCAGGGTCACGTGTTCGACTGGGGGTCGCTGCGCTGGTGCCAGATGTATGACGCGCCGCCCAACGGTTGCTACGACGCCGAGACGGTCGCGCTCGACGAGTTCGGGCACGTCGAGGGCCTCGCGCACCACGGCAACCACGACGACGACAGCGACTACGGCGATTCGGTGGTGCAGACGTTCTCGCGCACGAAGCCGAAGGCCTTCTACAACATGCACGTCTTCGGTCGCTGTGACGTCGCGACGCTCCAGCGCGAGTACGACCTCCCCAACTCGTCCACGAAGTACTCGACCTGCCTCGACGTCGATACGACCCTGACGCTGACCGCCGACCCACGCGGGATCACGCCCGGCGGCCTCGTGACCTTCACGGCCGTGCTCAAGGTCGCCGACAAGGACGCCTACGACCGGCTGCGCAACAACCCGGTCTCGAACCGGACGGTCCGACTGCAGCGCCGCGCACTCGGCGGAAGCGCATGGACGACCCTGACCACGATGGCGCCGGCATCGGCATCGGGGACCTATGCGGCGAGCAGCCGGCCCCAGGTGAGCGGCGAATATCGCGCCCTCTTCTCCACCCCGTCGGACGAGGGCATCAACGGGGACGGGAGTGGCGTGCAGACCGTCCTCGTCTCGGCAGCCCTCCTGACCCCGGCGTCCGATGCGAACTGACCGCCGGCCGGTGGCGACGACCCGTGTCGTCGTCGCCACGGCGTGGGTGCTGGCCTCGTGGCTGGTCATCGGCTGCGCCGTCGATCCGGCGCCGCGGCCATCGCCGACGCCGCTGCCATCGCCAACGCCGACGATCAGCGGAACGCCGACCGCGGCGCCCGCCGACGCGCTCGCCGGACCGCCCGCCGCGAGCCTCGCCGCCGAGGGCGGCGATCCGGTCGCTGGTGAGCTCGGTACCTATCTGTGGCTCGACGGCGGGTCGGACGCGCCGTGGCTGACCGGTGCGCCGATCCAGGTCGGCAGCGGTGAGCCGCTCGCGGTCTCGCTCGTCCCGTCCGTTCCCATCGAGACCTGGCGTGCGCGGTACGTCCCCGCACCGGCCAGCGGACCGGACGGCGCGGTATCGCTCGGCTCGGGCGTCGGCGACGTCAGGTTCGATGCGCCCGGGGTCGGGCGATGGACGGTCGAGGTCCTGATCGGATTCGGGGACGGCCTCGGGTCGGCCAGCTACTTCTGGCTGGTCGAGGTGCTCCAGTGATGGCCCGCGACCGTGACCCGGCGCGGGCCGGCGATCAGCCGGTCGGGACGGCCTGGCCCGCCGAGAAGATGGAGACCTGGGCCTCCTCGGGCAGCATCACGCCCATGACCTTCTGGAGTGTCAGGAGATGGACGCACGAACCCCAACTCTCGAAGTAGTGGCAGGTGCAACGCCACTGACCGGAATCGAGGGCGACGTGGTGCGTGTCGTTGTCGCCGCGAAACGTGATGGCGAGGCGCTCGATGGAGATCCGATCGAGCTCTCGCGCGTAGCGATTCGCCTTCTCGACCTTGCCGATCAGTGAGCTGTGCATCGTCGACCTACCTCCGTCGCCCGAGGGCGCTCACGGGGCCGCCGTCCGGTCATGCACCTCGACCGGTGGTGGCGGTCGCGTGCCCCGAAGCCTACACCCGCGACGCCCCCGCTGACACCCCCGAATTGTCCGGGCCGCCCGGCACGACCGGGTCAGGGGGCGCTCGTGCCCTCCCGGCCGAAGTCATCCTCGAGCCGGACCACGTCGTCGAGCTCGGGCGTGGACACCTCGACGAGCTCGCACCGCTCGACCGCCGCGTAGCGATGGATCCGCCCGGTCGCGACATGGCGGTGCTCGCCTGGACCCAGCTCCTCGGTGCGGATGACGCCGTCATCCCCTTCCAGGTCCAGTCGAAGCCGTCCGCTGCGCACGAGGATCGATTCGTCCTTGACCTCGTGGCGCTGGAGCGACAGGCGCCGACCCGTCTCGATGACGAGGATCTTGCCGACGTACCGGTCGGTGTGCGCCCAGATGATCTCGTGGCCCCAGGGCTTGTCGACGCGCCGGGCTCCGTCCTCGGTCACGAGCCGCGCACCAGTGCCTCGCCGGCGGCGAGCAGCGCCTCGCGGAGGTCGGCGGTCGTCGCCTCGGTGTAGATCCGGACGAGCGGCTCCGTGCCCGAGGTACGGATGAGCAGCCACGAGCCGTCGTCGAGGAAGAACTTGAAGCCGTCGGCGGTATCGAGCACGACGGTCCGGGCCACGGCGTGGCCGGCAAGCTCGCTCGGCGCCTGGGCGGCGAGGTCGACGAGCAGGCGGCGCTTCGTCTCCGGGTAGACGGCGCGCTCGACGTGGACGTCGATCCGGCGATAGAACGACGGGCCGGCGATGGAATGGAAGTGCTCGATGGCACGCGACACGGGCCAGCGGCCGGCGGCCTTCTCCCGGAGGAACAGGTCCAGCAGGAGCAGGTCGGCGTAGATCCCGTCGCGCTCCGGCAGGTGCATCCCGAACCCGAACCCGCCCGATTCCTCGGCGCCCATCATCGCCCCGGTCTCGATCATCTTCGGGCCGATGAACTTGAAGCCCACCGGAGTCTCGAAGGTCTCGATGCCGTAGTGCTCGCCGAGCCGCGCCGCCGATGCGGTGTTGTTGATGCTCACGACCACCGGGTCGCGCCAGCCGCGATGCTCGGCGAGGTAGTACATGAGCAAGCCGGTGACCTGCAACTGGTGGATGAACGTCCCGCGCTCGTCTGCCGCGCCCGCCCGGTCCGCGTCACCGTCGAGGAGCAGCCCGAGGTCGTAGCCGCCGGCGGCCAGCATCCCCAGCGCCTCGTCGATGTTCGGCCGGATCGGCTCCGGGTTGACGCCGCCGAAGTACGGGTTCCGCTCCTGGTGGATCTCGGTGACACGGATCCGGCCACCCGCCAGCAGACGGCTCAACCAGCCGGCACCGGCGCCCCACAACGGGTCGACCAGCACGCTGATATCGGCCGATTTGAGCGCATCCAGGTCGACCGTCCGGCGGACGAACCGCTCGTAGCCCTCGAACGGGTCGAACCGCTCGACGAGGCCCGCGGCCTCGGCATCGGCCAGCGACCGTCGCTCGATCGGCGAGGCGCCGTTGACCGCCAGGCGCGCCTCGATGACCGCGAGGATGTCGGGGCCCGCGGCGGCGCCCGTCGGCGCCTTCACCTTGAACCCGTTGTCGACCCACGGGTTGTGGCTCGCGGTGATGACGATCCCGGCCGCCGCCCCGCGCTCGACGACCTCGTACGAGCTCATCTGCGTCGGCACCGCGTGGACCGCGAGGCTCACGCCGATCCCGTGGGCGAGCAGGACCTCGGCCGCGGCCGCGGCGAAATGCTCCGACGCGAACCGTCGGTCGTAGGCGATGACCACGCCCTTCGCGGCATCTCCGCGCTCGGTGACGTAGGCGGCGACGCCGTCCGCGCAGCGCCGGACGTTGTCGAACGTGAACTCGTCGGCGATCCGTGCCCGCCAGCCGTCCGTCCCGAAGACGATGGACGTGGGCGCCGCGCTCCCGGTCGTCGTGGTCACTCAGCCTCCCCGTGCGGCGCAGCGGTCGATGAGGGCCCGGATCAACGGCAGATCGGGCGCCGAGCCGCGCAGGACCGCGATCGGCTGGGTCGCGGTCATGCTACCGCGCTCCAGCGGGGCGATGACACCGAGGCGGCCATCCACCCGGCGCACGACCAGATCGTCGTCGTCCACCGACACCGTCTCGCCGGCCTGCACCACGGCCCCCTCGCCGCGCGCCCCGATGGCGGCCAGGAGCGTGGTCCACGACCCGAGATCGGACCAGCCGACGTCCATCGATCCCATCACGACCTGGCCGTTGCGTGCCGCGCCCTCCATGACCGCGTGGTCGATGGACAGCGCGACCTGGATCGCCTCGTACGCATGCTGGAGCGACGCGGGCGTCCCGATCATCGGCTCGAGCGACTGGACGAGACCGGTGTACCGCAAGCAGGGCGGCACGGATGGCCCGCCGCCGCCAGAGGAACATCCCGGCGTTCCAGGCGGCACCCGCCTCGCGTTCGAAAAGGTCCTCGGCGCGCGCGGGCTTCGGCTTCTCCTCGAACGCGGCGAGCGGGTAGGCCATGACCCCGTCGACCTCGACGCCGTCCGCCAGCCGAGGCAGCAGGTAGCCGTACTCCGTCGCCGGGCGGGTGATCTGGGTGCCGAGCGTCACGAGCGGATCGTCGATCCCGAACGCCCCGGTGGCCAGCCGCTCCGCCGCGACGCGGATGACGTCGGCGTAGACGCCCTCACGGGCCGGGTCGATGTGCGCGTCCGCGGGGATGACGAGCATGACGTCGTCGTCGGGCCGATCGATGGCCGTCGTCGCCAGGGCGATCGCGGCGGCCGTGTTGCGACCCATCGGCTCGAGCAGGAGGCCGGCGTCCGGGAGCTGGTCGCGGACGACGCGCTCGAATCGGCGGTCGGTCACGACCGTGATGTCGTCGGTCAGCCCGCGCAGCCGTCGCGCGGTCGCCTGGATGAGGGTCTCGTCGCCCAGGAGTGGCAGGAACGGCTTGGGGTGCTCGGGGCGGCTCAGGGGGTGGAGCCGCGTCCCGCCACCGCCGGCCATGATCACGGCGTACATGCCGGTCCATCGTAGCGGCCGATGTCGTCGAGCGGGACCGCGTCCCGCGTGGGTCAGCCCCGGCCCCGCGCCAGCGTTACTGGCTGATGATCACCCACTTGTCTTCCCAGATCACGCGGCGCTGCCACTCGTGATACATGCTGAAGACCTTGCGGAAGCTCTCGATCCGCATGTACTCGTAGCGCCACGGATCGCGTCCGTTGCGGAGCGGGCCCGAGACGTAGAAACCCAGCAGCTTGCGCTTGGCCGTCACCGGGTCGACCTGCATCCGGTAGCCGAGAACGACCCAGGCATGCGTCCCGTTGCGGACGGGCACGCCCACCGGATCGCCGGTCCGGGCGATCGAGTCGGCGATCGCGTACAGGGCCCTGGTCTTGTTCGTGAACGCCCGCGCCTGGTAGGTGGTCGTTCCCTTGCTGTAGTAGCGCAACGCCCAGGCCCAGCCCTGCGGATCGTTGCCGCGGGTGCTGTACCGATAGCGGTTGTGTGCCCTTGTGCCGCGGTAGTAGCGCCGCTGCGTCGCGTATGTCCGGTCGCTCGTGCCGCGGACGAGGTTGAGCATCGTCTGCGTCGCGGCCGGCACGCACCAGTAGTTCGTGTACTGCGGGACGATCGCGCTCCGCCGGTAGAGCAGGACCCGCTCGATCGTCGGCGTCGGGCTCGGGGTCGGGGTGGGCGACGCGGTCGGGGTGGGAGTCGGCGTCGCGGCCGGGGTCGGGGTGGGTGTGGCGGCCGGCGTCGGGGTCGGGGTCGCCGTGGGCGTCGGCGTGGGTGTGGCGGCCGGCGTCGGGCTGGGGGTCGGCGTCGCGACCGGCGTGGGGGTTGGCGGCGCGGTTGCTTCGGCTGCCGCGGCGGCCCGCGGACCCGCCCCCGCCAGCACGACCGCGGCGAACACGGCGATCGCCAGGAGCGAGAGACGCGGGAGGCGGCGCGCGGGAACAGGACCGAGTGTCATCGTCCACCGAGCCTAGTCAGGGCCGTCGGGATCCTTGACTCCCTGATGGTACGACCCGGGTGGCGCCAAGGTCCGGGAGGTGCACGCACGCACCCCCGCCCGATGTGGCCCCGATCAGCGGCCCGGTGGCGCGATCAGAAGCTCGGCGGCGTCAGACAGAAGAGGACACGCGCCGGCCCGTCACCGTGATTCGCATTCCAGTGCGGCAGGCGCGAGGGAAACGTGATCGCGTCGCCCTCCTGCAGCACGTAATGCTCGTCGCCGACCCACAGGTCCAGCGTCCCCTCCAGTACGACGACGACTTCCTCGTCCGAGTCATGGGTGTACGGCTCGGCACCGGTCCCGCCGCCGGGCTCGATCGTCGACAGGATCACCTGCAGCCGTCCGGCCAGGTTCGCGGTGAGGAACTCGTCCACGGCCTTCAGGCCCGGGTAGGCGACCCGTCGCCGCGCCTCGCGGCGCACGACCCTGCCGGACTCGGTGTCCTCCGTGAAGAGCTGTGCGATCGATACGTCGAGGGCCCGGGCGATCCGATGGACGCTCGCGATGGACGGGCTCGCGACGTCACGCTCGACCTGGGAGAGGAAGCTCTCCGTCACCCCAGCACGTTCGGCCACGTCCCGGAGCGTGAGCTGGCGGGCCTGGCGGAGCGAACGGATGCGGGTGCCGAGCTGGAGTTCGGTGACCACGGATCCTCCCGGCGCTCGGATTCGGCTGCGTTTCGCTGAAGTATACGTACAGCCCGTTGCGGCATCGTCAAGGTCAAGCCGTGCAACCGTGCGAGATTCGCACGATCCATTCGTTGACGCCGCAGCCCTTCGCCCGTACGATGCGACGAGCCTGTAGCGATGCTACAGCGATGTCGCTCAGCGTCCCGGATCCACAGCGCGAGGACCGCCGTTGACCGCCCCCCTCACGCACGACGCCGTGTCGGAGCCACCCGTGGCCGTGGCCGCGATGCCGATCGGTGCGATCGCCCCGTCCGGCGACGACGCGCCCGACGTCGAGATCCTGGGGGTGACCAAGCGATTCGGCGAGGTGACCGCGGTCGACCAGATGGACCTGCGGATCGCCCGCGGCTCGTTCTATTCGCTGCTCGGACCGTCGGGCTGCGGCAAGACGACGACGCTGCGCATGATCGCGGGCTTCGAGCAGCCGACCGAGGGCGAGATCCTCCTCGCCGGCCAACCGATCGCCGGAGTGCCGCCGTACCAGCGCAACGTCAACACGGTATTCCAGCACTACGCCCTCTTCCCCCACATGGACGTCGCCCAGAACGTGGGGTATGGGTTGCGCCAGCGCAAGGTCGGTCGGGCCGAGGAGCTCCGTCGCGTCGATGAGGCGCTCGCCCTGGTCCGCCTGGCGGGCTACGAACGACGACGGACGTGGGAGATGTCGGGCGGCCAGCAGCAGCGCGTCGCCCTCGCCCGAGCCCTCGTGAACCACCCCACCGTGCTGCTCCTCGACGAACCGCTGGGTGCACTGGACCTCAAGCTCCGCAAGGAGATGCAGCTCGAGCTCAAGGCGCTCCAGCGCGAAGTCGGGATCACGTTCGTCTACGTGACCCACGACCAGGAAGAGGCCCTCACCATGAGCGACGTGATCGTCGTCATGCGCGACGGCCGCATCCAGCAGATGGGCGGACCGACCGAGCTGTACGAGCGTCCGGTGAACCGCTTCGTCGCCGACTTCATCGGCTCGTCGAACTTCATCAGCGCGACCGTCGAGGGCGTCGATCCGGCGGGACCCACGATCACCGCGCGGAGCGTCAACGGGCTCGTCCTCCGGGGCCGGCTCACCGATCCCGGAGCCGCGGTGGCCGTCGGCGGGGACGTCACGGTGGCCACGCGACCGGAGCGCATCGAGGTCGTGCCGGCCGGGACGCACGATCCGGCTGCCGCCGGGTGGGTCACGGTCGAGGGACGCATCAACCAGGGCACCTATCTCGGGGATCAGACCGAGTTCCGGGTGCAGACGGACCAGGCGGGCGAGCTGCTCGTCCGCCGCCAGAACGCGACGGGGGCTGCGGCGAGCCAGGGCATCGGGCCGGGAGACCCGGTCACGGTGCGCTGGCGTGAGGAGGCAAACCTGATCCTTGCGGGCTGAGGTTCGTACGCATGGCCCGACACCACGGGCCGGAGGAGGAGTTCGAGCGATGGCAGAACAAGATCTCGACGAGATGCTGCGACGGATGTCGCAGACCAAGGTCAACCGCCGTGGCTTCCTGGCCGCCGCCGGCCTGGGCGGCGCCGCCGCAGCACTGGCCGCCTGTTCGACTGGCGGAACGAGCAGCGCGGCCGCATCCGCGTCGACGGGCGCAGCCGCATCGGCAGCCGCCTCGGCCGCCACAGGCCCATCGGCGGCAGCGAGCTACGAGTTGGAGGGCGAGCTCCTCACCTACAACTGGTCCGAGTACGTGTCGGAGAAGAACAAGGCGGAGTTCACCGCGCGAACGGGCGTGGCCTACTCCGAGGACATCTTCTCCAACAATGAAGAGCTGATCGCCAAGCTGACGGCCGCCGGCGGCAACCCGGGCTACGACATCTGCTGCCCGACGGGCGAGTACGTGCCGGGCATGATCGAGGCCGGCTTCCTCGAGAAGCTCGACATGTCAAGGATCCCGAACTTCCAGTACATCAACCCGACGTTCAAGAACACGGCATGGGATCCCAACAACGAGTACATCATCCCCAAGGACTACGGGACGACCGGGATCATGTACCGGACCAAGCTCGTCTCCGAGCCGCTGACCTCGTGGCGCGAGTTCTATGACCTCGCGAAGGGCAAGTATTCGGGCAAGGTCGTCGTCGTCGACTCGATGGGCGATGTCTTCCCGTTCGCCGCTCAAGATGCTCGGCTACTCGGTCAACGACAACGATCCGGCGCATCTCACGGAGGCCGGCAACATCCTCCTCGATCTGGCCCCGCATCTGCTGGCGCTCGACTCGGAGAACTACGACGACAAGCTCGGAACGGAAGAGGCGGTGATGGCGCTGGCCTGGACCGGCGGGTTGAACGACCTGCACGCCAACCCGGATACGGCCGACGCCGTCTACCTCAACCCGAGCGAAGGTGGCCTCTACTGGATGGATGTCTGGGTCATGCTCGAGAATCCGCCCAACCCCAACGCCGCGTACGCCTGGCTGAACTTCATCCATGAGCCGGCGATCCAGGCCGAGGAGACCGTCACCAATTACTACGCGACCGCCAACGACGAGGCCAAGAAGCTCGTGCCCGCGGAGATCGTGAACAATCCGGCGGTCTTCCCGCCCGACGACGTCATCGGCAAGCTCGAAGGCAGCCTGGATCACTCCGGCGTCCAGCAGCGCCAGGACATCTGGGCCGAGTTCAAGTCGAACATCGGTTAGTCACCAGGCCATCACAGGCGACCCGCAGGAACCGACGACGTGACGGCCATCGGCGCTGACCGGCGCCGACCCGCGAAGCAGGGCCATTGGCGGTCGGTCCTCGTGACCACCGTCCTGGTCCTGCCGGCCGGGTTGTGGTACGCCCTACTTCTCGTCGCGCCGCTGGCGATCGTGTTCGTGTTCTCGTTCGGATCGCGGGCGGAGAACGGCGGCTACGTGCCTGGGTTCGTCCTCGACAACTACGGCACCGCGGTCGAGCAGCTCGACCCGTTCGTCACCAGCCTGGTGATGGCGTCGCTGGGAACGCTCGGTTGCCTGTTCGTCGGGTTGCCGCTCGCCTACTTCATCGCCACCCGCGCCGGCAAGCGCAAGGGCCTGCTGATCCTTCTGCTCGTCATCCCGTTCTGGACGAGCTTCCTCATCCGAACCTATGCCTGGCTCATCGTCCTCGGCCCGGGCGTGCTGGGTGGATGGATCGGCGACATCGTCGGGGACCAGAGCTTCCGCATCCTTGGCACCCCTGTGGGGGTGGGGATCGGGCTCGTCTACGGATACCTGCCGCTGATGGTCTTCCCCCTCTACGTGACGCTCGAGCGGATGGACCGCACCCTCGTCGAGGCCTCGAAGGACCTTGGCGCCGGCCGCTGGGCGACGTTCCGCCAGATCACGCTCCCGATCGCGCTGCCAGGCCTCATCACCGGGAGCATCCTCGTCTTCATCCCGATGATGGGTGAATACGTCATCCCCCAGATCCTGGGGTACGGGCGGGTGTTCCTCGTCGGCAATGCCCTCGTCCTCGACTTCCTCGAGTTCCGCAACTGGCCGGCCGGCGCGGCCAAGGCCGTGGGACTCATCGCCCTCATGTTCATCACCATCACGCTCTACCTCTGGTTCGTGAATCGCGGACGCCGCGGCCGCGAGGTCAGCGTCCTGTGAGCGCCCGATGACGGCCCCAGCCATCCCCGCGGAACGCGCGGTGCCCGGCCGCGCGGCACCGCGGCGAGTCGATCGCTGGGCGCAGCTCGTCGAGGTCTGGTTCCGCGCGCACGCGACGCTCGTCTACCTGTTCCTCTACCTGCCGATCCTCATCGTGGTCGTGTTCAGCTTCAACGCGAACCGGCTCGCCACGATCTGGACCGGCTTTTCCACCGAGTGGTACGCGGTCGCGCTCGGCGACCGGACGGTCCAGCGAGCCCTGTTCAACAGCTTCCTGATCGCGTTGCCGAACGCGGTGCTCGCGACCCTGTTCGGGACGATGGCTGCGCTGGGTCTCCAGCGCGTCACGAAGGGCGTTCGCCTCGGCTTCGACGGGATGACCTACGTGAGCATCATCGTGCCCGAGGTCGTCATCGCCCTGTCGACGCTGGTCCTGTTCGCCTCGGCCTTCGACATCATCAACCCGACCCTCATCTCGCTCCAGGGCGGCGACGATTCGTTCAAGCTCGGGTTGGGTCACTTCACGATCATCGCGGCGCACATGCTGTTCAACATCAGCCTCGTGCTCCTCCTCGTCCGAGCCCGGCTCTCGGGGATGGATCGGACGCACGTGGAGGCGTCGGCGGACCTGTTCGCGACCCCGTGGCGGACCTTCCGTCAGATCACGTTCCCGCAACTGTTGCCGGCCATCGTCGCGGGCTTCCTCCTGGCGTTCACGTTCTCGTTCGACGACTACGTCATCACCTCGTTCGTGTCCGGGCCCGGCTCGTCGACACTGCCGCTGTTCGTGTTCGGGCAGGTCAAGCGCGGGGTCTCGCCGGAGACGAATGCGGTGGCGGCGATGATGTTGGTGCTGACCTTGACGATCCTGATCGTCGGTCAGTTCGCCCTTGCACGGAGCGCGCGTCGTCGCGGTGGCGGCGGCACGATCGTCAGCGCAGCCACCGCGTCGGAAGGCATCGGTTGACGCTCGACAACGTCGACGGCTGGCGTGGTCCGACCGCGTCGCAGGCCAACGGACTCACGCTGGCGGCCGCACGCGCGATCATCGCGGCGGTGCAGGCGGAGGGCCGCGCCCTCGGCGTCGCGATGAGTTGCGCGGTCGTCGATTTGGGTGACCAGCTGGTCGCCTTCGAGCGGATGGATGCGGCCGATCTCATCGGTATCACGCTCGCCCGCGACAAGGCGTTCACGGCGCTGGTCAACCGCATGCCGACGCGGGACCTGGCGCCCATCGTGGGGCCGGGCAACGAGTTCTACGGCTACGACTCGGTCGCCGGCGGGAGGACGATCGTGTTCGCGGGCGGGATGCCCCTCGAGCGCGACGGCGTCCTCGTCGGCGCGGTCGGGGTCAGTGGCGGCGACGCGGCCCAGGACCAGCGCGCGGTCGACGCCGGCGTCGCGGCGTTCGTCGGCGGCTAGACCGCACGCGGCGAACGGTCGCGGCCGGCGCGGGTCGCGGCCGGGTCGCGCGCGGTGCGACCCGCGGCCCCGGGGCAGTGGCTCAGCTCGCGGCGAGCACCGGCTCGGGCAGCCCGGCCTCGGATGCCAGTAGCGCCGCCTTGTCGGTGCGCTCCCACGGGAGGTCGAGGTCCGGGCGGCCGAAGTGGCCGTACGCCGCGGTCTGGCGGTAGATCGGCCGGCGCAGGTCGAGCGCCGCGATGATCGATGCCGGTCGCAGGTCGAAGTGGTGCTCGATGAGCGCCTGGATCCGGTCGTCGGGCAGTCGCCCGGTCCCGAACGAATCGACGCTGAAGCTGATCGGCCGGGCGATGCCGATGCCGTACGCGACCTCGACCTCGAAGCGGTCGGCGAGCCCCGCGGCCACGACGTTCTTCGCCACCCAGCGCGCGGCGTAGGCCGCCGACCGGTCGACCTTGGTCGGATCCTTGCCCGAGAACGCGCCACCGCCGTGACGCGCCATCCCGCCGTAGCTGTCGACGATGATCTTGCGCCCGGTGAGTCCGGCGTCGCCCATCGGGCCGCCCGTCACGAAGCGCCCCGTCGGGTTCACGTGCATCACCGGATCGCTGTCGCGGAGCTCGCGCGGGATCGTCGGCAGGATGACCGCGTCCACGACCTCGGATCGCAATCGCTCGGGTCGGACGTCGGGGTCATGCTGCGCGGAGACGACGACCGTCCGGACACGCTGCGGCACCCCGTTCGCGTACTCGACCGTCACCTGGGTCTTGCCGTCGGGGCGGAGGTACGGCATCTGGCCGGACTTGCGGACCTCCGCCAGGCGGCGTGCCATCCGGTGGGCGAGGGCGATCGGAAGCGGCATCAGCTCGGGCGTCTCGCGACACGCGAACCCGAACATCATCCCCTGGTCGCCGGCGCCCAGCTCGAAGTTCGGCGCGGCATCGTCGCGGATCTCGAGCGCCGCATCGACCCCTTGTGCGATGTCGGGCGACTGGCCCTTGACCGACACGAGCGTGCCGCAGGTCTGGTAGTCGAAGCCGTAGTCGGCCCGCGTGTAGCCGATGTCGCGGACCGTATCGCGGACGATCCCCTGGAAGTCGATGTACGTATGCGTCGTGATCTCGCCGAGCACGAGCACGAGACCGGTCGTCGTCGCGGTCTCGCAGGCCACGCGCGCCTCGGGGTCGTCGCGCAGGATGGCGTCCAGGATCGCGTCCGAGATCTGGTCGCACATCTTGTCCGGGTGCCCCTCGGTCACCGACTCGGACGTGAACAGGTATTGCGCGGCGTCGACGATGCTCATCGGGCTCCTCTGGCGGTCTGCGGTGGACGGTACCACGAGCCATGGACGACGGCCCGCGGACGCACGGCTCGACCGACGCCGGTCTCACTGGGCACGCAGCACCTCGAGATCGAGGTCTCGTTCGATCCGGCGGAGGGTCTCGTCGTTGATGATCCCCTGGTCGCGCAGGGCGATGACGGCCTCCCGTTCCGCGGTGTTCACGGCGTTGCGGATGGCCCGATGATCCAGGATCTCCTGCTCCGCTTCGTCCCGCGGTCCTTCCGCATGGGGCCACACATGGCTCGCCTCGTGGTCATACGACGCGCGGAGCTGCTCGATGAGCTCGAGGTGCCCGGGATAGACCTCGACGAGTTCGTCGAGACGTTGGAGCGCCGCCTCCACCGCGGCCAGTCGGGCGTGCGCCTCCTCGGTGTCCGGCCCGTCGCCGGCGACCACCCCGAGCCGCCGGGTGAGCCACGCGAGTGTCAGCCCCTGCCCGACGAGCGTCGCGGCGATGACGCAGAACGTGAGATACAGGATGAGGTCACGCTGCGGGAACGTGACCGGGAGCGCGAGTGCGGCGGCCAGCGACACGACCCCGCGCATGCCCGCCCACGACACGATGAACACGGCGCGCGCCGGTGGGTACGGGTCGCGAGCCCGGAGTTTGGCGCTGAGGAATCGCGGCAGGTAGGACGCCGGGAACACCCAGACGATGCGCGCGACGATCGCCGCGAGGCTGACCGCAACGCCCAGGACGAGCAGCTCGGGCGCGGTGTACTCGTCGAGGTCCGAGATGATGCCCGGCAGCTGCAGCCCGATGAGCATGAACACGAAGGCGTTGATGAACCAGATCAGCGTGCTCCAGGCGCCCTGCCCCATGAGCCGCGCCGTGGGCGACAGGACGCGAGCCGCGCGGCGACCGGTGATGAGGCCGGCGACCACCACGGCCAGGACGCCGGACACGTGCAACTCCTCGGCGGCGAGGTAGGCGGCGATGGGCGCGAACAGGGAGACGACGACCTCGAGCGACCGGATCCAGCGTGCGTTGCAGGGCACGGGTGAAGACGAGCCCGATGACGAGGCCCACGACGATCCCGCCGCCGACGACGATCACGAACGACAGCGTCGAGTCGAGCACGGAGAAGGACGCCCCGAGCGCCACCGCCACCGCCGCCCGGTAGGCGGTCAGGGCCGACGCGTCGTTGACCAGGCTCTCCCCTTCGAGGATGGTCACGATCCGGCGCGGGACGCCGAGCCGCTGGAAGATCGCGGTCGCGGCGACGGCGTCGGGCGGCGCGACGATGGCACCGAGCGTCACGGCCACCGCCCATTCCATCGAGGGGACCAGCGCGCGCACGACGATCGCCACGACCACCGTCGTGAACAGCACCAGGCCCACCGCGAGCAGCAGGATCGGGCGGACGTTCGCCTTGAAGTCGCGGATGGGCGTGAAGTACGCCGCGGCGAACAGGATCGGCGGCAGGAAGAGCAGGAAGACGACGTCCGGCTCGAGCTCGATCGGCGGCAGCCTCCCGGCGCCGAGGAACCCCAGGACGACGCCGCCGAGCAGGAACAGGATCGGCTCGGCGATCCGGATCCGGCGCGCGAGGTAGGCAAGGGCCAGCGCGACGGCCAGGCCGATGAACACCAGCTCGATCGGGCCGATCTCGAGGTCGGGCATCGTGGCGATCAGACGGGGCGTGCTGGTCGCGGGTCAGGCCGTGCGGACACGCTGCCGGCGGAGCCGCCAGGCATCGAGGCCGGGCAGCTCGAACGGCTCGTCGATCCCGGCCGGGGTGAACCCGAAGACCGCGCCGAGAAAACCGAGCTGTGCCTCCAGCGAGCGGCGGACCGCGCCCGCGCCGCGGAACCCGTGACCCTCGCCCTCGAACGCGATGTAGGCGTGCGGGATGTCGTTGGCGGCAAGCGCTCCGACGATCGCCTCTGCCGAGCTGGGGGCACGACCCGATCCTCGAGTCCCTGCAGGACGAGGACCGGGCACGTGATGTCGTCGAGGTGATGGTTCGGTGATCGATCGCGGTAGCGATCGGCCATCGCCGGATACGGCCCGACGAGTCGGTCCATGTAGCGCGCTTCGAACTTGTGCGTATCGCGCAGGAGGATCTCGAGGTCGCCGATCCCGTAGGCGCTGATGCCCGCCGAGAACGTGTCGCGGAATGCCAGGGCCGCGAGTGTCGTGTACCCACCCGCGCTGCCCCCGGCGATAGCCAGCCGCTCGGGGTCGACGTCCCCGCGCTCCACGAGGAACCGCGCGGCAGCGACGCAATCGTCGACATCGACCACGCCCCATTCGCCGTCGAGGGCATGCCGGTAGGCGCGTCCGTAGCCGGTGCTCCCGCCGTAGTCGACATCCACCACGGCGATACCGCGACTGGTCAGGAGCTGGATCGACGGTTCCAGGAGGTTCACCGCATTGGCGGTCGGGCCGCCATGGCTGTTCACCATGAGCGGCGGGAGCTCGTCGTCGGGCGGGCGGACATCGGGGTTGGTCGGCCGATAGAACAGGCCGTGTGCCACGCGGCCGTTCGCGCTCGGGAACGTGATCGGTTCGGCGACCGAGATCCAGGCGGGTTCGATGGCGGTCGGGCTGGCGCGCCGAAGCACGCCAGCCGGGGCCAGCGTCTCGGGGTCCAGCGCGATCACCATCGATGTTTCCGTCGGCGAGCCGACGGTCGCGACGATCCCGCGCGGACCGGCGCGGAACCCACCGAACTCGGTCGTCGTGGTCTCGACCTCGCCGACGAGACGACCCGGCGCGACGTGGTACAGCCGATCGCGCCCGTGCGACCGGCCGATCGCCGCGATCGATCCGTCGGGCAGGAACCCGTACGACGAGCGATCGAACAGCCACGGCGGGTCGGCGAACTCGGCCTCCATGGCCGCCAGCGGCTCGAGCCGCGGACCCTCGACGAGGCGGTACAGGTTCCACCAGCCGCTCCGGTCGCTGACGAGGTGCAGCACGCCGTCGGGCGACCACTCCGGCTGGACGACCGACTCGTCCGGGCCGCCGGCCGCGAGGTCGGAGGGTCCGAGCGTGCCGTCGGCGAGCACCGGTGCGACGCGCAGCCGCGTCGCGTCCCACGGCATGTCCGGGTGGTCCCACTCCAGCCACGCGAGCATGCCGCCGTCGGGGGACAGGCGCGGCGCGGTCAGGAAATCCGGTCCCTCGACGAGGACGCGCGGCGGCCGGTCGGCGTCCAGCGCGATATCCACGATCGCGGCGACCGGCTGACCGTCGCCCGTATGATCCTCGCGGACCGCGAGGAACCGTCGGCGGGCCGAGTCGAAGCGCAGGTCGGCATAGCGAAACGCGCCCTCGGGCGTGATCGGCTGGGGGCTGTCCCCACCCGGATCGATTCGATACAGGCGGCCCGAAGCGCGATCGGAGAAGGCGACGATCCCGCCTGCGACGGTGTACGACCCGCCACCGTACTCGTGCACCCGCGAGCGCACGTCGAACGGCGGCTGCGTCACGTCGGTGGTGGTGCCATCGGGGGCGCGGTGGACCAGCACGCTCCGGCCGCCCTCGGACGGCCGCAACTCGATCCAGTAGACGTCGTCGCCATCGATCCACGGCTCGGCGAGCCGGACGGCGTCGCCGACGACGTCATCGATGCGGATCGCCGACGGCCAGCTGCCGTACGGGAGCTGCGGACGTGGGTCGTCCGGAACGTCCTCCAACGCCTCGGCGGTCGACCCGGGTCGAGCATCTGTCATCGGCCGAACTCTACCGGTTCACGCTCAGGGACGGCGTCGCTGGGTCGGCCCCCGCACCGAAGTCACACCCCAACGGACGGCACCTGTCGGTACTTCCGTCAGGGTCGTGCGCGGTACGCCTCCAGTGACGATACCGAAGGTTCGCTGGAGTCGGCGGTACTTGGACGCGGAATGGGCGCCTGGGCCGATCGACAGCCATCGAACACCAGCACATCCCGCGACACACGTCATGCACGCCCGAATGGGAGTCCATCACCTCGTGATCTCCAACCTCATGCGCCGGAGTGGTCGCCCGATGGCGTCTCGCCGGCTTGGACCGGTCCTCCTTATCGCGATGCTCGTCGGCAGCATGTCGGCCGCATTCGGCGACGCCCGGACCGGACTCGCCGCGGCCAGCCTGTCCATCACGCCGATCACGTGGGACGTGATCGGACTCGATCACAACAACCCCGCGACAGGCCCGGACACCTTCCCGGTCGGCGCGAGGGTCTGCAACACGGGCAGCGATCCGGCCACAGGGGTCTCAACGAGCCTGATCTGGGACACGAGCAACGTCTACATCGCGCTGGTGCCCGGGAGCCAATCGACGGTCGCGACGGGAACCTTGGCGGCTGGGGCCTGCACCGACGTCTACTTCAACGTCCGGGTCGCTCGAAACAGTGCTGCCAAGACGACGGCGCGCGGCTACCACATCACGGCGACCGCCGACAGCGTGGCAGGCGTCAGTACGCCAGCCGGGCGACAGCTGTACGTCGAGGGTCTTCGGTCACAGGCACGCAACCAGGTCACGGCGATCACCGGACCGGGCGGGACCGCGCCGGCCACGACCGTCATCGTCGGCAACACCTACACCTACGTGCTGACATCCGAAACGGCACCCGGTGGATACGAGCAGTTCGAGACGTTCCTGAATTTCCCGAACCTGATCTTCCGGATCGTCTCGGTCTCCGCGACCTACACGACGCCGTCGGGATATGTGAGCGACAAGATCTATACGGATGCCTGCGGCTGGGAGCCCGATCCCGCGGACAGCGGATACCTCAGTTGTGTCGGACCCTGACCAGGTCACCGGCGGCAAGGCCGGCGACACGGTCGTGACGACGTACCAGGTCCTGGTGCTCTCGGCAGGTTCCGCCACGGTCGACGCCCTGATCTACGACCGGTCAGGGGCGAGCTATCACTACAACTCCGACTACGGCGCGGATTTCATCGCGATCACGGCCGTGGATCCGACGCCCACGCCGACGCCGACGCCGACGCCGACCCGACGCCCACGCCCACGCCGACGCCGACGCCCGACGCCGACGCCGACGCCGACGCCGACGCCCACGCCGACGCCGACGCCGACGCCGACGCCGACGCCGACGCCGACGCCGACGCCCACGCCGACGCCGAGCCGACGCCTGACGCCCACGCCCACGCCGACGCCGACCCACGCCGACGCCGACGCCGACGCCGACGCCGACGCCGACGCCCACGCCGACGCCGACGCCGACGCCGACGCCCACGCCCACGCCGACGCCGACGCCGACGCCTGAGCCGACGCCTGAGCCCACGCCGACGCCGACGCCGACACCGGCCCGACGCCGACGCCCGACGCCGACGCCGACGCCGACGCCGACACCTGGCCCGACGCCGACGCCGACGCCGACGCCGAGCCCACGCCACGCCGACGCCGACGCCGACCGACCCGAGCCGAGCCGACGCCGACGCCGACACCTGGCCCGACGCCGACGCCGACGCCGACGCCGACGCCGACACCTGGCCCGACGCCCACGCCTACGCCAGGCCCGACGCCGACGCCGACGCCCACGCCGGTGATCAACCCCAACTGCCCCGAGCCGCCGTGCGCGGACCCGACGCCGACGCCCACGCCCGGCGCCGACCCCGACCCCGACCCCGACCCAGTTCGATGTCACGGCGACCGGTGAGTGCGACCATGCGGCCGTGTATCTGGCCTACGACGTGGAAGGCCCTGCCGAGACCACCGCCACCATCACGTTCTTCAATCCGGACGGCGACGACGTCATCGTCGAACAGCTGCCGCTACATGGCCGCACCCCGTGGCCAGGGATCGTCCTGGACGACCACGACACCGTGATCGACTGGCCGGGCTGGCATCCGCGAGGGCGGCGTGTGGGTCGCCGGAGACGAGTTCGATTGGGCGGTCGGCCCGGTCGATGTCGAATTCGAGGCAGGCTCGAGCGTGGACGCGGTGGTCGTCTACCCCGACGCGACGCCGGGCTGCGATCCCACACCGCAAGGTGCCATCGCAGGCGGCAGTGAAGGGCCCGACGCTTCGGACCCGCCGGCCCTCAAGCCGCCCGAGACGTCGACGCTCGGATCGCCCACGTCGCCACAAGATGGCCGGTCGGGCCTCCTGCTCGCAGTGTTCGTCGGAGCGCTTGTGGCAGCCTCGGTCGGCGCCACGCGCTGGCGAACCATCCAGTTCGCCGCGCGGTCGATTCACATCGAGAGTCCCGAGGAATTCATGTTCCGTGTTGCCAGGACGCGACGTACTCGGCCTGCTCGGGGGTCATGGGCTCCAGCTCGATCCCGAGCGCGGCGAGCTTGAGTCGGGCGACCTCGGCATCGATCGCCTCGGGGACGACGTAGACCTTCGGCCTCGAGCTCGCCGTGATGGCCGGCGACGTATTCGGCCGACAGCGCCTGGTTGGCGAAGCTCATGTCCATGACCGCGGCCGGGTGCCCTTCGGCGGCGCCCAGGTTCACGAGCCGGCCCTCGGCGATGAGGTTGAGCTTCTTGCCGCCGATGTCGAACTCCTGGACGTTCTCGCGCACCTCGCGCACGTGCCCTTCGGCCAGGGCACGTAGCGCGGCGAGGTCCAGCTCGGCGTCGAAGTGGCCCGAGTTGGCCATGATCGCGCCGTCGTGCATCGCCTCGAAATGCTCGCGCCGGAACACGTTGAGGTTGCCCGTGGCCGTGACGAACAGGTCGCCCCAGCGTGCGGCGTCGCCATGGCTCATGACGGCGAAACCGTCCATCAGGGCCTCGAGCGCACGGACCGGATCCACCTCGACGATCGCGACGTGGGCGCCGTGGCCGTCCATCCGCGACGCGATGCCCTTGCCGACCCAGCCATAACCCGCGATCACGACCTTGCGGCCGGCGATGAGGATGTTGGTCGCGCGCAGGATCCCGTCGACGGTCGACTGGCCGGTCCCGTAGCGATTGTCGAAGAGGTGCTTGGTCTGCGCCTCGTTGACGGCCACCACCGGGAAGCCGAGGGCGCCGTCGGCGGCCATCGCCTTGAGCCGGATGACGCCGGTCGTCGTCTCCTCCGTCCCCGCCAGGACCTCGGCGATCTGCCCGGGTCGCTCGCTGTGGAGGAGCGAGACCAGGTCGCAGCCATCGTCCATCGTGATCTGCGGGTGGGTGTCCGCGACGCTGTTGAGGTGGGCGTAGTAGGTATCGCGATCCTCGCCGCGTCGGGCGAACGTGGCGATCCCGTATTCGGCCACGAGTGCCGCAGCGACGTCGTCCTTGGTCGAGAGCGGGTTCGACGCCGCGAGGACCACCTCCGCGCCACCCGCCTTGAGGGTGCGCATGAGGTTGGCCGTCTCGGTGGTGACGTGCAGGCAGGCGCCGATGCGCAGGCCGTCGAGCGGCCGATCGCGCTCGAAGCGCTCGCGGATGAGGCGCAGGACGGGCATCTCGCGTTCGGCCCAGTCGATCCGCCGGACGCCCTCGGAGGCGAGTCCGAGGTCGGTCACGTCGTGGGCGGGCAGGGCCGTGGTCTGGGTCATCAGGGATCGATCTCCTTGCGGGCGAAGAGGCGGCGCAGCGGCGCAGCGAGGTCGGCCCAGGGCGAACCGAGCCGGTGGATGAGGCGTTCCTCGAACCTGGCGTGCTCGACGTACCCGAGGCGGCGATAGGCGTTGATGGCCGGCGGATTGTCGGCGCGGACGTTGAGGACCACGTGGTCCGACGTGCGCAGCAGTTCCGCGGTCACGGCGCCGGTGACGGCCGTCGCGAAGCCGCGCCCACGATACTCGACCGCGGTCAGCACGTTGCCGACGACGGCGAGCCGGGCGGCGGGGCTCACGACATGGGTGCCCGCGGCGGACACGAGCTGGCCGTTGACCCGCATCCCGTAGTAGACGCCGTCGGCGATGGAGCTCGACGGGAGCCACGAGGCGAAACCGAGCTGGTACAGCCGATTGAGCTCGCCGATCTCCACCGGCAGGAGGCGCTGCACCGTGGCCGGGTACGGCCGGAACGTCGCGCGGTCGACCCACATGCGGACCATCTGCGGGCCGGGATCGACCCGGTAGTAGGCCTCGACCGCGTCGAGCGTCGTCGTGCGCACCGCGATGTAGGCGGCCCGCGGTCGGATCACGTCCCGCAGGACGGCGCCGATGCCGTCGCTGCGCCCCATCACGAAGACCGGCTGCGGCGTAGGCCCGGTGTACTCGAGTCCGACCGCGACGAGGTCGTCGCCGTCCCACGCCGCGCCCCAGTGGGTGCGCCCGAACTCGCGCTCCTCGAGGTCGCAGATCGCGTACGCGGCGTAGAGCGGATCCTGCTCGAGGAACCGGCGAAGCAGGCGCGCGATCGGCGGTCGGACGGGCGACGGTCGTGGTCCGGCGGCCCAGGACGATGCTCGCCATCAGCCGGCTCCAGCCGGGGTGGCCGGCTCGGCCGGGGTGGCGGGCTCGGCCGGGGTGGCGGGCTCGGCCGGGGCGGCTGGCCGCGATCGGGCTGGGTTGCCAGGGCGGCCGTCTCTGCCGGCGTCCCCTGCCCGGCCGGCGCCCCGTGCTCGGTGGACATGTCGGCGAACGACCAGGCCGCGGCCCGGCGTGCCTCGCGCGCCACGACCGCCGACGCGAGGCTCTCGTCATACGGCGGTCGCAGGACGCCCTCGTCCGTGACGATCCCGCTGATCAGGTCGGCCGGCGTGACGTCGAACGCGGGATTCAGCGCGACGGTGTCCGGCGGCGCGATGCGCTGCCCGCGGAAGACGAGGACCTCGAGCGGATTGCGTTCCTCGATCGGGATCGCGCCGCCGTCCGGCGTCTCGAGGTCGACCGTGCTGATCGGCGCCGCCACGAAGAACGGGATGCCGTGGCGCGCGGCCAGGACCGCCAGCGGGTACGTGCCGACCTTGTTGGCCGTGTCGCCATTCGCCGCGATCCGATCGGCACCGACCAGGACGACATCGACCTCGCCCTTGGCCATCAGGTGCCCGGCGGCGACATCGGGGATGAGCGTGTGCGGGACGCCCGCCTGGGCCAGTTCCCAGGCCGTGAGCCTCGCGCCCTGCAGGTACGGTCGTGTCTCGTCCACCCAGACATGGACGTCACGCTCGGCGTGCTTGGCGGCCTGGACGATCCCGAGCGCCGTCCCGAATTGCCCGCACGCCAGCGGCCCGGTGTTGCAGTGGGTGAGGATGCGCAGCGGCCGATCCTCGGGGAAGACGAGCGCCTCCAGGCCGAAGGTGGCCAGGCGCCCGTGGTCGAGGGTCGCCTCGAACACGATGGTCTGCGCTTCGGCATACATCGCGTCCGCGATCGCATCGCCGTCCTCGGACAGCTCACCGATCGCCTCGTAGCGATCCATCAGGCGGCGGACCGCCCAGCGCAGGTTGACGGCCGTGGGCCGGGCGTGGATCAGGCCGGAGGAAGCGCCACGCAACGTCGCCCGGCGCGCATACGGCCGCGCGGCGCGGACCTTGCCGGCGGTCAGGGCCAGCCCGATCGCGGCGACCTGGCCGATCGCCGGGGCTCCACGGATCGACATGTCGCGGATGGCCTTGGTGACCTCGGCGGCGGACCGGCATTCGATCTCGACGAGCGCGTCGGGGAGCTTGCGCTGATCGATGAGGTGCACGACGCCGGGCGTCTCGCGGAACGCGGTGCGAAAGCCGGTCGGTGGGCCGGGTGCCGGCTGGGTCGCGACCGCCTCGGTGCCGAACGAGCTCGGATCGAGGATCGCGCCCGCCGCCTCCGCCGAGGCGCGCTGCAGGACCTGGGCGGCCCCCACGACCGTGGCCGCGCCCTGGAAGAGCTCGCCGGCGAACTGCCGGAAGAAGCGTCGCCGGGCAGGATCGGCCTGGTCGGCTGCTACGACCGGCGCGGCCGACGTGCCTGCCACAGGGGGATCGGGCGGGGGCGTGACCGGATCGGGGCCGGAGCCGCCCGGAACAGCGGGTCCATCGGTTCGAGCGTCGGACGGATCGGCCAACGGCGATGCCTCGATCGGCGACGGGTCAGTACTGGATGACGCTGGTGACCCGGCGTCCTTCCAGTCGGTCGCGGCCCTTCAGGAAGTCGAGTTCGACGAGGAAGGCCAGACCGACGACCTCGCCCTTGAGACGCTCCACGAGCTCGATCGTGCCCTTGACCGTGCCGCCGGTCGCGAGGAGGTCGTCCACGATGAGCACCTTCTGCCCGGGACCGATCGCATCGCGATGGATCTCGAGCGTGTTGGAGCCGTATTCGAGCGCGTATTCGACGGTGATCGTCTCCGCCGGCAGCTTGCCGAGCTTGCGCACCGGCACGAGCCCCGCCCCGAGGAGGTAGGCCAACGGTGCGCTGAAGATGAAGCCACGCGACTCCATGCCGACGACGGCATCGATCTTCTCGTCCTTGTAGGGCTCGAGCATGAGATCGATCGCCTCGCGGTACGCCGCCGGATCCTTCAACAGCGTCGTGATGTCGTAGAAGAGGATGCCGGGTTTCGGGAAGTCGGGGATCTCGCGGATCTTCTCGCGGAGCTCCTCGGCGGACATCGGCGGGAGTCCTCCATCGGGTCACAGGTGGGGCGCCGGGCTGGGGCACGGCACGGGCCGGCCAGAAGTCTACCGCAGGCGACCGGCCGGGCCGCCACCACCGGGCAGGCGCCGCGAGAGCGCCAGGCCGACGAGCCCGACCGCGACGGCGACCGCGAAGCCGACGGCGAGCCCGGGCGCCGGGCCGGCGCCCGCGCGGACCGACGCGGCAACGAGCGCGCCGGTCACCCCGATCCCGAGGGCCGTCCCCAGCGAATCGAACAGCGACAGCGCGGACGAGGCGGCGCCCTGCTCGCCGGACGGCGCCTCGCGCAGCACGATCAGTGTCAGCGGCGCATAGGCGAGGCCCATCCCCAGGCCGGCAATCCCGAACGTCGGGATCGCCAGCCACGGCGAGACCGTTGGCACCAGCACGATCCCGAACAGCGCGAGGCCCACCAGCGCGACCGCCATCCCGACACGAACGAACACGTCCGGGCCGTAGCGATGCGAGTTCCGTGCCTGGATCCACGATCCCGTGGTCCAGGTGAGGGTCGCCGCCGTGAGGCTGAGCCCTGCCGCGATCGCGGTCTGGCCGCGCCACCCGACGAGTGTGAGGGCGACGAAGGCATCGACCCCGAAGAAGGCGAAGGTCAGGAAGCCGCGCAGGAGGATCGCCGTCGGCAGGCCGCGCGCCGCGCGCAGCGTGCCCGGCGGCGTCAGGCGGCGCAGACCGTAGACCGCCAGCACGACCCCGATGACGACGGCGACGACCAGCAGGACCGGCGCGCCACCGGTGAGGCCCGCGAGGAAGATCCCGGTGCCGACCGCCACGCACAGGGCGAGCGGCAGACGACGTCGCAGGGAGGCCGCGGCATCCGCCTCCCCGGCAACGAGGCCCACGCCGAGGTCGATCCGGCGAACCGCCGGGATGGAGATCGCGGCGGCGACGGCGATGAGCGGCAACAGCCCCAGGAAGACGAACCGCCAGCCCACCGTCTCGCCGACGAGCCCGGCGACCGCCGGGCCGATGACGCCGGGCAGCACCCACGCCGTCGACAGCGTGGCGAACATCCGCGGCCGGAGCTGCTCGGGGAGGCTGCGGCCGATCGCCACGTACGCGGTCGGGGGCACGGTGCCGGCGCCCAGGCCCTGGAGCAATCGACCGACGATCAGCACCTCCATCGACGGGGCGAGGCCCCCGATCACGAGTCCGACCGCGAACAGCCCCAGCCCGGCGGTCAGCGGCGTGGCCAGCCCGAGCCGGTCGATCAACCCGCCGGCCACGACGATGCCGACGAGCGACGCGAGCAGGAACGCCGTGAACACCCAGCCGTAGAGCTCGTAATCCTGGAACTCGTCGGCGGCGAGGGGCAGCACCGTCGAGACCGCCAGGGCCTCGAAGGCGACGAGCGTGATGGTGAGGACGAGCCCGACGGTCAGGCTCCGGCGCTCGCCGCGACCAGAGTCCGTCGGTCGCGTCCGGGGTCGTCGTCACGATCGCGATGGGCCCGGCTCCGGTGCAGGGCGCCACGAGTGGCGTCGCCCGTCGGTGGCACCGCCGCGGTCAGCCGCGCGACGACGGCCTGGGTCAGCTGCCACGCGCGGGTCGGGAGCGATGGGGCCCGGATGCGAACCTGGTTCGAGGCGAAGGCCACGTCGGCAGGCTTCACGCCCGGCAGGCCGCCGTCACCCAGCAGGCGCATCGCGGCGGCGCGGGTCAGCGACGCCCCGAAGCGGAAGACGAGCCAGCCCTCCTCGCGCGAGATCGACGCGATCCCCGCGGCCTCGGACGCGAGTCGCAGCTCGGCGACCTCCACGAGCCGGGTGACGGACGCCGGCATCACGCCGAACCGATCGATCATCTCCTGGCGGAAGGCCGCGATGTCGCCCGGCGTGCGTGCCCGCGCGAGTCGGCGATACAGCTCGAGCTTCTGGGCGACGTCCGGGACGTACTCGTCCGGCAGTCGCGCCTCGAGCGGCAGGTCCACGACGGCCTGCGGCGCTTCGACGACGGGCGCCCGGCCCTCGTGCCTCGCCTTCTGCTCCTCGACCGCTTCGGCCAGCATCCGCGAGTAGAGGTCGAACCCGACGGCCGCCATGTGGCCCGACTGCTCGCCGCCCAGGATGTTGCCCGCGCCGCGGATCTCGAGGTCGGACAGCGCGATCTGGAACCCGGCGCCGAGCTCCGAGGCGTTGAAGATCGCCTGCAGCCGCTTGCGGGCCTCGTCCGAGAGCCGCTCCCGGCGGCGATACAGGAGGTACGCGTAGGCGCGGCGGCGACGAGCGACCCACCCGCCCGCGAAGCTGGTAGAGCTGCGCCAGCCCGAGCGTGTCCGCGCGGTCGATGATGATGGTGTTCGCGTTCGGGATATCGAGCCCCGACTCGATGATCGTCGTGCAGACGAGCACGTCGGCGGCCCCATCGGCGAACGCGATCATCACCTTGTCGAGGGCGCCCTCGGGCATCTGGCCGTGGCCGACCACGAACCGGCGCGTCCGGCAGGAGGCGGCGGAGCTGCTCGGCCTGGGCCTCGATGGTCTCGACCCGGTTGTGGACGTAGAACACCTGGCCGCCACGGTCCAGCTCGCGCAGGATGGCGTCGCGGACGAGCCCGGCCGACGCCTCGGCGACCCGGGTCTGGATCGGCAGGCGGTCCTCGGGCGGCGTCTCGATGACGGACAGGTCGCGGATGCCGGCCATCGCAAGGTTGAGCGTCCGCGGGATGGGCGTCGCCGAGAGGGTCAGGACGTCGACCTCACGACGGAGCTGCTTGAGCCGCTCCTTGGCGGCCACCCCGAACCGCTGCTCCTCGTCCACCACGACGAGCCCGAGATCCTTGAACCGCAACGTCCTTGCTCAGCAGGCGGTGCGTCCCGATGACGACATCGACGGTGCCGTCCTCGAGACCCGGCAAGGGTGGTCGCCTGGTCCTTCGCGGACACGAACCGCGACAGGAGGCGGACCTCGAGCGGGAACGCCGCGAAGCGCTGGCTGAAGGTCGCGAGGTGCTGCGCCCCGAGCACCGTCGTGGGCACGAGGACCGCGACCTGCTTGTCGTCCTGGGTCGCCTTGAATGCGGCCCGCAGCGCGACCTCGGTCTTGCCGTAGCCGACGTCGCCGACGACCAGGCGGTCCATCGGTCGCTGCTGCTCCATGTCCGCCTTGACCTCGAGCGAGGCACGGAGCTGGTCGGGCGTCTCCTCGTACGGGAACGACGCCTCCATCTCGGCCTGCCACGGCGTGTCGTCGGAGAAGGGATGACCGTCGGCGCCGGCCCGCGCGGCGTACAGGGCCAGGAGCTCGTCGGCGAGCTCGGCGACCGCCTTGCGCACCCGCTGCTTGGCGCGCAGCCACTCCGCACCGCCGAGCTTCGAGAGGGCCGGCCGCTCGCCGCCGGCGTAGCGCGTCACCCGGGTGATCTGCTCGACCGGCACGAAGATCCGATCGCCGCCGGCGAACGACAGCTCGAGGTAGTCGCGATCCTCCCCCACCCCGCCGCGTCGCAGCATCCCCTCGTAGCGGGCGACCCCGTGGTCGATGTGGACGACGAGATCTCCCGGCGACAGGCGCTCGAGGATGTCCCGCGGCACGACCCGTCGAAGGGCCTTGGGCCGGCGGACCCGGACCGTCCCGAACAGCTCCCGGTCGGTGACGAACGCCAGTCCGTCCGGTCCGCCGACGAACCCGCCGTTGAGGCTGCGTCCGACGAGCGCGATGGCGCCCGGCGGCGGGGCCGCCTCCACGCGCTCCACGACGGCGACGGGGTGGCCGGCGTCGCCCAGGATCTCGGCGAGTCGCGGCGCCTGGTCCGAGGCCAGCACGATCCGGGCGCCGTCCTCCCGCCAGGCTCGCGACCGCGTCGTCGAGCCGCCCGCTCCGCCCGAACGGCAGGACCGGCTCGCGCCAGCCGAAGAGATCGCCTGACGACAGCCGGCCCGATGCCATGGCCACGCCTGCGGGTGGTTCCGATTCCCATGTCAGTTCGAGCGTCCGCGCGGCGACGAGCCGGGCCTTCCAGTCACGTGGCGGGAGATAGGTCGATGGCCACGACTTGGGCAGTTCCCCGGCCTCGATCAGCTCGGTGCGGCGTTCATCCGCCTGGCGCCACAGGAAGTCCGCCGCCTCGGCGATGTCGCCCGGTTCGTCGAGCACGAACAGCGTGCCCGGCGCGATGTGGTCGAAGCCCGTCCCGGGCGCCAGGTACGGCGACCACACCTCGGTCGCGTCGCCCACGGCCAGCGCCCGCGACTCCCCGGCGACGGCGGGCCGCAACTCGTCCTCGCCCGAGCCTTCGAAGCGGGCCAGGTCGGCGGCCAGGCGCTCGGGCAGTCGCGCCGTCGCCGCGCGGCCGAGGCGTTCGCGGATCGCGGCCACGCCCGCGGTCGGGAGCAGGAACTCCGACGCGGGCAGGAGCACGGCCCGCTCCACCTTGCCGGTCGTCCGCTGGTCGGTCGGATCGAACGCCCGCAGCGAATCGATCTCGTCGCCGAAGAACTCGATGCGGATCGGCAGCGTCATCGATGGCGGGAACACGTCGACGATGCCGCCGCGCCGGGCGAACTCGCCACGACCGGCCACCTCGGTGACCGGGCTGTACCCGAGGTCGAACAGGTCGCGCAGCAGCGAGTCCAGGTGGAGCCGGGCGCCCGGCCGCAGCTCGCGTGGCGTCGGCGGCAGGTCGTCCGGGGCGATGGTGTGCTGGAGCAACGCCTGGACGCTCGCGACGAGGATCCGCGCGGTGCCGCTCCGCCACGCCGCCAGCGCGGCGACCCGTGCCGCGGTCTCGTCCGCGACGAGCTCGCTGCGTTCGTAGGCGAGGGCGGTCCGCGGCTCCAGGACCGCTACGGCGGCGGGATCGCCGAGCCACGCCCCGAGCTCCTCTGCCACGCGATCGCCGATCTCCGCGTCGCGGGCGATCCAGACGAGCGGCTCGCCGATCGGCGATGGCCGCGGCGAGGATATGACTTCGCCCCGTGAGGCACCGCGACGAGGCCGGCGTGCCGGCCCACCCGACCGACGTCGGCGGCGCTCCCCAGCCGATCCTGCAGTGCGCCGAACGACCCCGTTTCGACGAGCAACGGCGGCAGCGCAGCCAGATCGGGCAGCCGATGGCTGCCTGTCCGCGGCGTAGCCGGCGTCGAAGGGCGTGCCGCGGACCGCGGCGCTCGCACCGGCGACCGTGGCGCCCGAGCCGGCCGGCGTGCGTCCTCGACCTCGGCGTCGACCGCGGCGACGTCGAAATCGATCGCGTCCGCGTCGGACGGCGGAGCGTGCCGCGCCGCGAAATCGGCGGCGACCCGTTCGGCGATCCGTCGGTCACGCCCGCGGCGCCCGCGCAACGGGGGCGTCGTGGAGTCCGGCATCCGCGCTACCCGTCGCTCTTGTGCGGCAACACCCGGCGCCAGCCGGTGCGCGTGCGGCGGATCCCGTCGTCGTTCGGCGGGCCATCGACCTCGCCCGGCGGGGCGAGCCGATCCGTGTCGGCCTCGCGCAGCTGGAAGGTGTTGTACCGATTGGCCGCCTTGCTCGTGCCGTCCCGCGCCCATGCCTCGACGCCGTCGGCCGCCGCGTCGAGCAGCTCGTCGAGCCGCTGCGCCTCGTCCGGCTCGAACCTCGAGAGCACGTGGTCACGCGCGTTCCGCACCGGGTCCCCGATCCCGACCCGGAGCCGACTGAACTTCTCGGTGCCGAGCTCCTCGACGATCGAGCGCAGGCCGTTGTGCCCGCCGTGGCTGCCGGCCTCGCGGAACCGGAGCTTGCCGAACGGCAGGGCGAAGTCGTCGGCGACGATGAGCAGGTCCTCGAGCTTGACGTGCTCGCGGGCGAGCACGCGGCGCACGGCGGCGCCGGAGTCGTTCATGTACGTCAGCGGCTTGACGAGGGTCAGGTCGAGGCCGTCGTAGCGGCCCATCACGACGTTGGCCTGGTCGCGCTGGCGACCACGCCCCGACCAGCCGGCACGCTCGGCCAGCCGGTCCAGCACGAGCCAGCCGACGTTGTGCCGCGTCCCGGCGTACGAGGACCCGGGATTCCCGAGCCCGACGACGACCTTCACCATGCCTCCGCGATACGGGATGTCGTCCGCCGCGACCCCGCGCCGGACAACACGACAGGGCCCATCCCGACCGATCCGCGTCCGATGACGCGCCGGCAGGAGGGCCGCCCGGGGATGGTACCAGCGCGTCCGGCCATCCGACCTCGCCGCCGGGCACGACGCCCGTGTCCGCCCCGCTCACCCGCCGATCAGGCCAGGAGCCGCGCCTCCATCGCGCGCATCGCGGCCTCGTCCTCGGGCTCGGCGTGGTCCCAGCCGCAGAGGTGCAGGGTCCCGTGGGTGACGAGGAGCCGGAGCTCGTCGGCGGCGGACCAGCGGACGTCGCCGGTCTGGCCGCCGCGGCCGGCCGTCGCCTGCTCCACCGCCCGCTCGACGGAGACCACGATGTCCCCCAGGTGGAGCCGGCTCCCCGGCGGGCGCGGCACGTCCGGGGACGAGGCCCCCGGCGCGAATGCCTCGGGTGGGAGGAGCGGGAACGACAGCACGTCGGTCGGACCGTCATGGCCCATGTGCGTCGCGTTGAGCGAGGCGAGCTCGGCGTCGTCGGACAGGATCAGCCCGACCGACGCGGGACTCGGTGCCCCGACCGCGTCCAGGGCCGCCGCGATCGCCCGGGCGAGGGCGATCTGGGAGATCGGCAGCTCCACACCGGGGCGCACGTCGAGGTCGATCCGCCACGGCGGGACGATGGATCGACCGGGTCACGCCGATCGACGCTCCGGACGCCTCACGACGCCGGGCTGTCGCCCCCGCCGGCCGCGGCCCGCCGCGACTCGAGCTCCACCACGGTGTTCTGCGGATAGGCGATCCGCGTGTGATACATGCCGAGGAGCTGTTCCACGAACGCGGTCTTGATGCGCTCGAGGTCGCGCAGCGTCAGGTCGCATTCGTCGAACTGGCCGTCGCTGATCCGTTCCTCGATGATCCGCGAGACCATCGCCCGGATCGCCGGCTCGTCGCGTGACGACAGCGATCGGACGGACGCCTCGACCCCGTCGGCGAGCATGATCAAGGCGGCCTCGCGGGTCTGCGGCTTCGGGCCGGCGTGACGGAAGCGTCGCTCGTCGACGGCGGCCGCGGCCTTCGCGCCCTCGGCCGTTGCGGGCCCGCCGTACGGCTCGGCGGCACGCTCCTTCGCCCGCGCGAAGAAGTAGCTCATGATCGCGGTCCCGTGGTGCTGCGGGATGTAGGCGATGAGCGCCTTCGGCAGCTTCGCCCGGTACGCGATGTCGATGCCATCGGCGACGTGCTGCTTGAGGACCTGGGCGCTGACCTCGGGCTCCAGCTCGTCGTGGATGTTCTCGGCACCGGCCTGGTTCTCGATGAACGCGAGCGGGTTCGCGAGCTTGCCCACATCGTGGTAATACGCTGCCACGCGCGTCACCAGCGGGTCCGCCCCGATCGCCTCGGCCGCTCGCTCCGCGAGGTTCCCGACCATGAGCGAGTGGTGATACGTCCCGGGCGTCTCGACCAGGAGGCGGCGCAGGAGCGGCTGGGACGGGTTCGCGAGCTCGAGCAGCTGGAACACGGTGAGGATCCCGAACACCGACCCGAGCACGGCGAACGTGCCGACCGCCGCGACCGATGAGCCCGCGGCCGACACCGCCGATGCGAACCACAGCTCCACGACGCCACGGATGTCGCGCGCGCCGAGCAGCGAGAAGACCGACACGACCATCGCATTCACGACGAACACCGCGATCGCCGCCTGGACGAAGGCCTGCAGACGATCGCCCTTGCGGACGGTCAGGATCCCGGCCATCCCGCCGAGGAAGGTGTACGTCGCGAACTCGAGCGACGCCCCGTTCACGACCCCGCCGACGATCGCGACGAGGGCGATGACGATGGTCGCGACGGACGCGTCGAGCAGGATCACGAGCAGCATGCCGATCGCCGCGGTCGGCAGGAAGTACGGCAGCGTCAGCCGGCCCTCGGTCAGCTTGATCGCGAGCGTGGCGCCGACGAGCAGCAGGCCGATCAGGACGAGCACGTTGTCGCGGTGCCAGAACGCCGGGCGGAACCGCCAGATCCAGGCCAGCACGGTCCCGACGACCAGCGCCGAGAGCAGGAACCAGCCGGCCAGGCTCGCGACGTCGATCGATTCCTGGCCGAGACCGAGCGCGTTGATCGTCTCGATGTCCGCGGCGCGTGAGGCTGTCGCCGTTGCGGACGACCGTCTGGCCCTGGAGGATCCGGATCGTGATCGGCTCGACGCCTGCCGCGGCGGCGTCGCGCGCGTCCTCCGTCATCGATTCGCTGAAGGACGAGTTCGCGACCACGAGCGGTCGGATGAGCTCGGCGCCGAGCATCCGCTCGGCCTCGCTGAAGTTCGGCGACATGCGTCCGGCAAGCCGGGTGCGCGCCTCGGCCACTTCGGTATCGAGCAGTTCCGTGCGCAGGGTGGCGTCCAGGACCTGCGACGCGTCATCGCGCAGGAGCGCCCAGCGCGCGGCGTCGAGCTCACCGAGGGTGGCGCGGGCCTCCTCGGACAGGCCGGTGACCGCCGTCTCGAGCAACGACAGCCGATCCTCGGGCGAGAGGTCCGTCTCGAACGCGGTGTCGATCCGGCCGACCCGGTTCTCGAAGAGCGCCTGCTGTTCGGCCGCGATCGCGATCGCCTTGTCGGTCGTGTAGTCGTACTGGAGCGGGACGGCGGCGCGGGCCGCCTCGCGCGCCTCCGCGGTCAGGACCGCGCTCTCGAAATCGACGGCCTTCGGCGCGACGATGTCACGTGGCGCGAGCTGGCCGGCCTGGACCTGGAGCGTCTCCTCCGGCAGCAGGTCGGCGCCGAGGATCGCGGTCATCGCCACGATGAGGATCCCCGCGGCGATGCCGAGACGCGTCGCGTCACTTCGGGTGAAGCGGGTGAGCGCCGGCGGTCGGTGGGTCAGCATGGGTCGGGCGTCCGGGGTTCGGGGTGCCGCTCAGTGGGTCCCGCCGTCGTGGACGGCGAGATCCGCTTGCGCGAGGGCCTTGGCGACGAGTCCGCTGACGACCTTGCCGTCGGCGCGGCCGCGGGTGCGCGGCGCGAGCCAGCCCATGACCTTGCCCAGGTCGCGGGCATTCGTGGCGCCGGTCGCGGCGATCGCCTCGTCGACGAGCGCCGCGATCTCGGCCTCGTCGAGGGCGGCGGGCAGGTATTCGGACGAGGATCGCGATCTCGGCGGTTTCCTTGTCGGCGAGATCGATCGCGGCCGGCGTTCGTGTACGCCTCGACCAATTCGCGGCGGGTCTTGACCTCGCGCGTGAGCACGGCCAGGAACTCGTCGTCGGTCAGCGGCTTCTGGTTGCGCTTCTCGACGTTGTACGCGGCGCTCGTCGCCATCCGCAGGACGTCGCGACGCAGCGAATCACCGCCGCGCATGGCGACGGCGATATCGGTCTGGAGTCGATCTCGAAGGGACACCGGTGTTGGCTACCTCGGGCGGTCGTTCATGGACGCCCGTGGGGCCGCAGTGGTGACGTCGGGTCGGGGACCCGCTCAGCCAGCCTGCGTTCGGGCGTTCTTCTTGCGCTTGGCTTCCTTGCGCTTGCGCTTGACGGAAGGCTTCTCGTAATGCTCTCGTCGGCGCGCTTCGGCGAGGATGCCGCTCTGCTGGATCTTCTTGTTGAAGCGACGCAGGGCGCTCTCGAACGTCTCGTTCTCTCCCACTCGGACTTCAGCCAATCGGTGTTCACCTCCCCAGGCCTGGAGTCGTGTCACTCGCGTCGGGCTCGCGGCCAGCCGTGCCGATCGACGCGTGCCCGACGGACGCCGCCGGAGCCGCCGGAGTCTACCCGAGGGTCCCGGATGGGTCAAACGCCCGTCAGAGCGCTGGGATGCGCTGGCCGAGCGCGAAGATCCAGTAGGCGTCGACGACCGCCACGACGGCCCAGAAGGCGATGATGAGCGTCGGGCGGCGCAGGAAGCACTTCGACCAGCCGACCCCGAGGCTCATCGCCCGGCCGTACAGCACGATCGCCACGATCGCGACGACCAGCACGAAGACGGCCGGCCCGACGAGCCAGGCGATCAGGCCGACCGTGCCCATCCGGCAGAACGTGAACGCCAGACGCTCGTACTTCTCCGGGCGCGACAGCGGCGGACGCACATACGTACCTGGCCCGACGACCGGGCCGGCGGGACCCACCGGGCTGACCGCGCTCACGAGGGAGCCGCCGTGCGCCGGCCGCGCACGTCGTCGAGCAGGACGAGCTCGCGCGCCGGGACCATGCCGGCCGACGTGGTGCGCCGCAGGCCGCCGAACAGCTGCCGTGCACAGAACGGGACGCGCACCGGGTTGGCCTCGCCGTCGGTCGAGCCGACGTGGACGCAGCATTGCTGGAGCCGCTCCACGTTCAGCGTCCACGCGTCCATGAACGACTTGACCGAGAAGCGCTTGACCCGGAGCGCGATCTCCTCCACGGCCGCCTCCCGGTCGAACATCCAGCGGCCCAGGCTCTTGAGGAAGCCGCTCACGCCCAGGTCGCAGGCCTCGCAGACGCGGAGCAGGTGATCGACGAGTTCGGGCCGCGACACGAGCGTCGTCTCGGACATCATCCCGACGAGGGCCGTCCACATCGCGTCGTCGGGGGCGATGCGGTTCGAGACGAGGCCCAGGTACTCCTTGAGCCGGTCCGTGCCGAGCATCTTCGGGACCGACCGCCACTCCCCGCTGTCGCCGCGCACGAAGTACGTGATCGACGAGCAGTCGGGATGCGAGCACGGCAGCGCGATGAAGTCGTCCGGCCCGACCCGTTCGGCGGTCTGCTCGCCGAGTCGATTGAGCGTGCCGGTCGTCGTGACGCGTCGCATCGGATCGATCGGATTGGCGCGGCCGGATCCGAAGACCGGCTGGTACGCGACGCCCGCGATGTAGTCGGTCGTCGAGGGCGTAGTCGGCGATGGCGCCGACCTCGTGGTCGTTGACGCCATCGGCGACGGCGACGGCCAGCGTCGTGAACACGCGCTCCGCGGCGAGCCGGCGGAGGGCCTCGGCCTTGACGTCGCGCAGGTCCTCGCCGCGGTGGTAGAGGTGCGAGTCGAGCTCGAAGCCGTCGAACTGGAGGTAGACCTCGACGCGGCCACGCAGCCGTCCCAGGGCCGACACGAACCGGTCGTCCTTGGCGATCCGGATGCCGTTCGTGTTGAGGATGACCCGCGTGACGTTGCGCTCCGTGGCCGCCTCGATGATCTCGAGGACCTCGGGGTGGACCGTCGGCTCGCCGCCCGACAGCATCAGGACGTCGACCCGGCCGCCCTCGCGCTCGATCGCCGTGTCGAGCGACGCAGGAGGTGCGGCAGCCGCGCGAACCGCCCGATGCCCGGGGCGGCGGCCGCGAAGCAGGTCGGGCACTCCAGGTTGCAGTTCTCGGTGATGTCGAGCAGCAGGACGCAGGAGTGCTGGGTCTGGAGGTCGCCCAGGCCGTCGGCATAGGCCATCGGGATCGGCGCGGCGTTGCCGGGCGTGTCGGGGATGATCTCGCGGGTCGGGGTGCGCCACTGCTGGAGGTACTCCCAGCGGCCGTGGTCCTCCTCGTACAGGCTCACGACCTCGCCGTGCCCGCGCCGGCAGATCCGGCGCAGGTAGACCGCCCCGTCCATGGCGACGAGGTTGCCCTGCAGGATGTCGGTCTCGTAGTCGATCTCGCGGTCGGGGTCGTCGCTGAAGCAGTGGCCGCAGACGGTCAGGACCATCCGCAGCGGCATGTACGGGCGGAGTGCCAGCATGTCAGTCCTCTCCTCTGCCGTCAGCCGGTGCGGAACCCCACGATCAACACGACGCAGATGCCCAGCGCCACGAGCGCCAGGATCGAGCGGCAGCACGACCAGGATGATGACGGCGATCCGGAACGCCTCGGCCAGGGGCGGGTTCGAGTCCCGGAGCGTGAGCCAGGCGAAGATCGCGCCCAGGAGCCCGACCCCGATCGCCGGCAGCCCCAGGACGACTCGTCTCGGGGATCGCAGAGAGGATCGCATGCCACCACGAACACGCCGACGAAGTAGCCGATGACCATGAAGATCGCCTTCGCGTTCGACCCGCGTCCGCGGACCGGCTCGGCCGATACCGCCCAGGCGGCGGCGATCTCGCGCGCGTCGTAGCCGGCGTCGGCGGCCGCCCGGCGAAGCGCGTCTTCCGTGAAGGCGTCGCGGTTGGCCCGCACGTACTCGGCGAGGGCCAGCACGCGGGCATCCCGGTCCGGCTGCCCACCGGTGCCGGGGCTCGGACCGGGCGTCGGCGATGGCGCCGGAGTCCCGGGGTCGGCAGGGCCTCCGTCGTCGTTCACGGCGTCACAGTTGAATGGTCGCGTGGTCGCGATGCACAGGCCGGCCACGGACACGAGGAGCACGAGCGGCAAGGACGAGCATCGTGAGCATCGCGCCCTGCAGGTGCTCGGCGGACGGATGCCGGCCGCGGACCCAACGGATCGAGATCAGGAGCGCCATGCCGAGCACGACGGTCAGGACGATGAGCGCGATCGTCGCGGCCCCATACCGGTTGTCGTATCCGAGGAATGCGCACGGCGAACACGGCATACACCAGCCCGTACAGCTGCCAGAACGATCCACCGCGCGCGCCTCCGGAGCGGCCGTGCCAGCTCCTCGTCGCGCTGGCGCTTGGTGGCCCGACCGTAGGCCTCGTCGATCTCGGCCGGGCTGTAGCCGGCTTCGCTCGCCGCCTGGCGCAGTGCCTCGGGCGTGTAGCGCTCGGCGCCGGCCAGGAAGTACTCGCTCAACGACGCCGACCCGATCGCTCGTTGCTCCGATCCAGGTCGCGGGATCCTTCGGCTTCCGTTCCTCCGGCGGTTCGGTCATGGTGCGGTCCTCCTTGCTGCGCGGCCATCGATGCGAACGGCGCTCGCCACGAGCTCCGGCGCCCCGGGCGGGACCGGGACCCGCCACGCGTCCCGCCACCATTGGCGGGCGAAATGGGCGACGAGCAAGCCGACCAGCGGGATCAGCACCCACTGCGGACCGGTGAGGCCCAGGGCCTGCGGCTCGTTCCCGCGGACGAACTCGACGAAGAAGCGGAAGATGCCGGCGGCCAGCAGGTACAGCTTCAGGGTGTCCCCGACGACCGGGCACGCGATCGCGGATAGCGGACGATCAGCGCGACGGCGACGAGATTGAAGGCGATCTCGTAGAGCATCGAGGGGTGCATCGGCAGCTCGCACCCGGGACAGCGAGCGAACGCTGCCGCCGCCTCGGCCGACACGGACACACCCCATGGCAGCGTCGTGGGCGTCCCGAGCGGCAGCTCCGAGAGGAAGCAGCCGACCCGCCCGATGGCCGTGGCGACGGCGATCGCCAGGACGTAGCAATCGCCGGTGGAGCGCGTGTACCCGAACGCCCGTTTCGCCAGCACCGTGCCGAGATAGCCGCCGGCGAGCGCGCCGATCAGGCTCTTGCCACTGTTCTCGATCGCCACGCTCAGCGGCACGCCCTCGAGGGCCGTGTAGTACTCGAGGTGTTCCCAGGCCGTGATCGTGCGAGCGCCGATCGCCCCGCCGATGACGGCCGCGAGCGAGATACAGACGATCCGCGTTTCGAGCCAGCCGCGCCGAGCCAATTCGCGGTAGTAGAGCGACAGCCCCACGATGAGCGCCAGGACGGTGAAGGCGTCGTGGGTCAGGATCGTGACGGGGCCGACCTGCCCCAGGACCGGATACATCCGCCAGCCAACCTCCGCGAGTCGACCTCAGCGCCGGGCGCGATGGGAGGATGGTAGCCCGGTGTCGTGCTGCGCTGTCACCGCGATGGCACCCCTGCGGCGTCGTCGTAGCATTCGACGACCCGCCCGAGGACCCCATCCATGCCGACCCTGCTCGACCTCCTCGACCAGCGCCGACGACCCGGTTCGGCGAGCGGCCGGCCCTCGGGCTGCGTCGCGACGACGGCGACGACGATGCACTGGAGCTACCGCGAGCTCGACCGACGGGCCCGGATCGCCGCCTGGCGCCTGCGCGCGCTCGACCTCGAGCCGGGCGACCGGATCCTGACCTGGAGCCCATCGACCCCGGAGCTCCCGGCCGCCTACTTCGGCGCGATGCACGCCCGCCTCGTGCTCGTGCCGCTCGACCTGCGGATGTCGGCCGATGCGGTCGAGGGGATCGTCCGGGCGTCCGGGGCGCGGCACCTCATCCTCGGCACGGGGCGCGACGCCCCGGATCCGCGCTGAGGCCGGCCTGGCGGACTTCCCGACCACCACGGTCGAGGACCTCTCCGCCGAACCCGAGCCGGACGACCCGCTGTTCCCTGACGACTGGGAGGCGCGCCAGGCGTCGTGGGGCGCACCGGCGCCGGACGAGATCTTCGAGCTCATCTTCACGAGCGGCACGACCGGCACGCCGAAGGGCGTGATGCTCACCCACGACAACGTCGCCGCATCGATCGAGTCGTTCCACCGGATCATCCCGCCGATGGATCACCGGATCGTGTCGCTGCTGCCGCTCTCGCACCTGCTCGAGCAGGCGGTCGGGCTGTACTACGCGCTCGATGTCGGGGCCGACATCCTCTACGTCCGCAGCCGCAACCCGCGGGTGATCTTCGATGCGCTGCGCGATCACCGGGTGACGTCGATGGTCGTCGTCCCGCAGGTCCTCGACCTGTTCTGGAGCGCCATCGAACGCGAGATCGAGAAGCGCGGCCGGACGGCGCTCGTCGACCGCCTGCGGCGCATCGCCCGGCACCTGCCGTTCGCGCTGCGGCGACGCCTGTTCTCGAGCGTCCATGCCCAGCTCGGCGGGCACTTCCGGCTGTTCCTCTCGTCCGGCGCGTTCCTGCCGCCGGCCCTCCAGCAGAGCTGGGAGGACCTCGGGGTCACCGTGCTGCAGGGCTACGGCGCGACCGAGACCGGGACCGGGACCTGCACGACGCTCGACGACCACGGTCCCGGGACGGTCGGGCGGCCACCGGCCGGGATCGAGCTGCGCCTCGGCGACGGCGGGGAGATCCAGTTCCGCGGCCGGACCGTCTTCTCCGGCTACTGGAACGCGCCCGAGCTGACCGCCGCGGCGTTCACCGAGGACGGCTGGTACCGGACGGGCGACATCGGCCAGTTCGACGATGCCGGTCGGCTCGTCCTGAGCGGCCGGATCAAGGACATCATCGTGCTGCCGAACGGGTTCAACGTGTACCCCGAGGACATCGAGAACGCGCTGCGGATCGCGGGGCTGCGCGACACCGTGGTCGTCGAGACGCGACCCGGGTCGGATCGAGGCCGTCCTCGTCGGCACCGACGACGAGACGCCCGACGCGCTGCGCGCCAGGGTCGATGCGGCCGTCAAGGCCGCCAACGCCACCCTCGGGCCGAACCAGCGGATCGCGGGCTGGCGCCTGTGGCCGGGCGAGGACTTCCCGCGCACGCACACGCTCAAGATCAAGCGCGATCCGGTGCGCCGGTGGGCGACGACCGATACGCCGTTGCCGGTGTCCGCCACCGACGCCTGAACCTGTGCGGTGCGGCACCCGATCTCGGTGCGGCGCAGCCGCGTTTCCCGCTCAGGCGGGGACCGGTATCCCGAGCCCGAGCGTCTCGAGCGCCGCCTGGATCTCGGGCGCGCTCGGGTCGGCCGCCGCCTCGGGCAGCCACGAGTAGAGGACCACGGTCGAGCCGACCTGGCGGATCACGTGGATCGATCCGAGCGGGCTCTGGATGCGACCCGGACCGGATGCGAGGTAGGCGGCCTGCTCCGTCGGCGGCGGCGGCCGCCGCGTTCGGATCGAGCAGCTCGTAGACCACGATGTAGCCGTCGTCGGGGTCGGCCGGGAGCGTGACCTGGTAGACGGCGCGCGGCGCCGCCGCCAGCGTGGGCGCCTCCGGAGGCCGGAACGGCCGCTGCGCGTCGGTCAGGATCAGGCGACGCTCGCCGAGCACGCGGGCGAGCTCGCCACGCGTCTGCGCGGCCGCCGCGCCGGCCGTCGGGAGCGCCGTGGTCGGGGCCGCGGTCGGCGCGGCCGCCGAGGGCGCATCGCCCGGTGCGCAGCCGATCGCGGACCCGGCGATCGCCACGCCGAACACGATGGCGGACGCGACACGCCACGCCGCGCAGCCGACGGTCGCGCGAGGTCATCCGGGCGGCCAGTCGAACGGGCGGCCACCCATGAGGTGGAGGTGCAGGTGATCGACCGACTGGCCGCCCCACGCGCCGACATTCGAGGTCAGGCGATAGCCGGCATCGGCGATCCCCTCGGAGCGCGCCAGGTCGGCCGCGACGCGGAACAGGCGCCCGAGGAGCGGGCCGTCGTCGTCGGTCAGCTCGAGCGCCGACGGGATGTGCCGGCGCGGGATGAGCAGCACGTGGGTCGGCGAGCGCGGGGCGATGTCGCGGAACGCGATCACGGCGTCGTCCTCGTACAGCCGCGTCGACGGCAGCTCGTCGGCCACGATGCGGCAGAACAGGCAGGTCGGGTCGCGGTCGGCGGTGTCGCTCACGAGTGCCTGGTCATCAGAACGTCGGCTTCGTGCTCATGAGGAACCCGATCGCGCCGACGAGGCCGGCCATCAGGTAGGAGACGTAGCGCTGCCGCCGCGCCCGATCCTTCCAGACCTGGTCGTCGGTCGCGGCCTTGATGCCGATGAGCCGGCGCAGGTTCGGCCGCTGGATGAAGAAGGCGATCGCGAGATTCACGAAATAGATGGTCAGGGCGACCAGCAGCCAGGGCTGCTGGAGCATCGTCGGGCCGAGGACGGCCACGAGGCCGAGGCCGGTCAGCGCCAGCCCGGCACCGATCGCCAGGGTCCCGTGCGTCTGCGCCCACAACAGGCCGCGCACGACGCGGCTCTGCAAATCGACGGTCGCGCGACGCGTCCGGAGGGCGAACGGCAGGAGGATCGACGGCAGGAAGAGACCGATCGCGAGGGCGATATGGGTCGCGAGCAGGACGGGGAAGAACGTCGTCGGCATCGTCGACGATTGTACGGGCGCGGGCGGCGCAGGGCCGTCGGCACGTCAGGCAGTCGGGCGGGCCGGACGGCGTCGATGGCGACCCAGTCGCCTTCCTCGCTGCGGCCGACGACGCGGAGCCCGGCCGATTCGAACGCGTCGCGCACCTCGGCTTCGCGGTCGATGAAGATCCCCGAGGCGAGGAGCAGGCCGCCCGGCCGCAGCTCGTCATGGAGCGGCCGGGCGAGCGGCACGAGGACGCCGGCGATGAGATTGGCGAGGACGACGTCGAACGGTGGCTCGCCGCTCGGCACGCTGCCCGCGCGCGCCGCGACGCGTCGCGTGACCCGGTTCCGCCGGGCGTTCGCGATCGTGGCCTCGACGGCGATCGGATCGGTATCGACCCCGAGCGCGCGCGCCGCGCCGAGACGGATCGCGGCGATGGCGAGGATCCCCGAACCGCACCCCACGTCGAGCACGCGCGCGCCGTCGACGACGCCGCGGTCGGCAGCCGACTCGAGCGCCGCGAGGCACAGGCGCGTCGTCGGGTGCAGGCCGGTCCCGAACGCCATCCCCGGGTCGAGGGCGAGGACGACGTCGTCCGGCTCGCGGTGGTGCCGGCGCCAGGTCGGCCGGATGACCAGCCGGCGGCCGACGCGCAGCACCGGGAAATAGGCCTTCCAGGCGGCGGCCCAGTCCTCCTCGTGGACGACCCGGGTGCGCAGCTCGCCGATCGACCGCAACCCGAACGCCTGGAGGTGGCCGAGCGCTTCGGTCACCTCGGCGACGGCGGCCTCGGCCGCGGACGCGTCGCGCGCGGGCACGTATCCGCGGACCACGGCCGGCCGCGTGACGTCGACGCGGGCGCCGAGCCCCTCGTCGACGAGATCGAACGCGGGTTCGACCGTCGTCCCGCCGCTCGCGACCCGGCCGAGGATCTCGCTGACCGGTTCGACCGCCTCGAGGTCCACCTCGACCGCGAGCTCGAGCCACGCGCCGGCACCGCTCGCGCGACTCGGCCGTCGTGGTCGGCGCGCGCGCCGTTCCCGCTCCCGCCCCGGCCGCCGCCTCAGCCGAGGGCGTCACGGACCTTGTCGAAGAACCCGGTCGTCTCGTGCGTCGATTCGCCGCTCTCGGCCGCATAGGCCTCCAGCAGCTCGCGCTGTTTCTTGCTGAGCTTCGACGGGACCACCACGTCGACGAGCACGTGCAGGTCGCCACGAGCCCCGGACCGCCGGACGTGCGGCACGCCCTTGCCGCGCAGCCGGATCTCGCTGTCGGGCTGGGTCCCGGGCTTGATCTCGACCTCTTCGTCGCCCTCGACCGTCGGCACGATGATCCGCGTCCCGAGGGCCGCCTGCGCGATCGACACCTTGGCCTCGTAGTACAGCTCGGTGCCGTCGCGCTTGAGCGACGCGTGCGGGGCGACGTGGACCGCGACATACAGCGAACCGGCCGGCCCGCCACGCGGCCCCACCTCGCCCTCGTTCGTGAGCCGGATCTGGTGGCCCTCGTCGATGCCGGGCGGGATCGTCACGCGCAGGGTCCGCTTCCGCTCGGTACGCCCGTCGCCGTGGCACGTCTCGCACGGCGTCTCGACGATCTTGCCCTCGCCCCGGCACGTCGGGCACGCGGTCACGTTGACCATCTGGCCGAGCATCGTCTGGCGGACGCTGCGGACCTCGCCCCGCCCGTTGCACTGGGTACAGGTCACGGCCTCGGTGCCGGGCTTCGCGCCGCTGCCGGCGCACGTCTCGCAGCGCTGCAGGACGCGGAAGTCGATCTCCTTCTCGACGCCGCGGATCGCCTCCTCGAACGTCAGCCGGAGGTCGTAGCGCAGGTCGGCGCCCGGTTGCGGCCGCCCGCGGCGCGCCGATCCGGCGCTTGCGCCACCACCGAAGAAGGCATCGAAGATGTCGCTGAAGCCGCCGAACCCCTCGAAGCCCGCGCCGGCTGCCCCGCCGTCGACACCGGCCCGCCCGAAGGTGTCGTAGCGCTGCCGGCGTTCCGGGTCGGACAGGATCTGGTACGCCTCGTTGACCTCCTTGAAGCGCGCCTGGGCCTCGGGCTCCTGGTTGACGTCGGGGTGCCACTGCTGGGCGAGCTTGCGGTACGCGCGCTTGATCTCGGCGTCCGTCGCGCCGCGATCGACGCCGAGCACCTCATACAGGTCGCGTTCCGTGGTGGCCATCGGATGCGAAGTCTACGAGAGGGTGGCGGGATCGGCCGGGATGGCCTGCGCGCGACCGGAGCGCGGTGTCGATGACGGCATCGAACATCGCGGGCGTGAGCCGGCCGGTGAAGGTGTTCTGCTGGCTCGGGTGGTACGACCCGACGAGCGTGTACGGCCCGATCGCGGCGATCGCTCCATGCCCGAACCGCGGCTTGCGCGCGTCCGCCGGCCGATGGCCCATCCCGGCCAGTGCCCGGAGCGCGGCATCCCAGCCGAACGCCCCGAGGGCCAGGATGACCCGGACACCGGCGAGCAAGCCGGAGCTCGCGGGCGAGGAACGGCGCACAGGTGTCGCGCTCCTCGATCGTCGGCTTGTTGGCGGGCGGGGCACAGCGGACGGCCGCCGCGATGTAGACGTCCGTGAGCGTCAGCCCGTCGTCGGCTCGACGTGACGACGGCCGGTCGGCCAACCCGGCGCGATGGAGCGCCGCCCACAGGAAATCCCCCGAGGCGTCGCCGGTGAACACGCGTCCGGTCCGGTTGCCACCGTGCGCGGCCGGCGCGAGACCGAGGATGAGGATCCGCCCATCCGGGTCGCCGAACCCGGGCACCGGCCGTCCCCAGTACGTCTCGTCGCGGAACCGCGCCACCTTCTCGCGGGCGACGAGCTCGCGCCAGGCGACCAGCCGCGGGCAGGCACGACACGCCACGATCTCGTCGGTGAGCGCGCGAGTGCGGCTCGGTCGGTGCGGCGCGTGCGGGGCGCAGGGTACCGGGCGCGCCGGGCGCGTCCCGCGCGAGGGTTCGTCGAAGGCGGCACGCGCCGTTCCGCTACTTGAGCAGCAGCCGGTCGAGCCGGCGGGACACGACCCACAGACCGGCCATGCCCATGATCGCGAGATACGCGACATGGACGAGCAGGACCGGGCTGATCGCCCCGACCGTCAGCGAGCGGATGAGGTCGACGCCCTGGTACAGCGGCGTGAGTCGGACGATGACCTGGAGCGCTTCGGGGTACGTCTCGATCGGGTAGAACGTCGCCGAGAACAGGAACAGCGGCAGGATCACGAGCTGGATGAGGTCGAAGTCCTGCCACGTCTTCATGAACGAGGTCGCGGCCATGCCGACCGCGCCGAAGGCGAACCCGACGAGCAGCGCGGCCGGGAACGCCAGGATCGACCCACGGCGAGACGACGAGGCCCAGCACGACCATGACGCCGAGGAACCCGAGGCCGTAGAGCCCGCCGCGGATCAGCGCCCACACCAGCTCGCCGACCGCGACGTCGCCGGCCGACAGGGGCGTCGCGAGGATCGCGGTGAACGTCTTGTTGTAGTTGAGCTTGAAGAAGAAGTTGAACGTGCCTTCGGCGATCGCCCCGTTCATCGCCGCGCTCGCGAGCAGCGCCGGGGCGACGAACAGCTGGTACGGGATCGGCTCGCCGCCCGGTCCCGGGATCGTCCCGACGAGCGCCCCGATCCCGAACCCGATCGACAGCAGGTAGAACAGCGGCTCGAAGAAGCCCGACAGGATCATCAGCCAGCCGTGCTTGTAGATGTACAGGTTCCGCTCGACCAGCCGCAACGATCGGCGGCTGCCGATCATGAAGATCGAGCTGAGCGGGAGCGCCGTCCGCGGCGTGGTCATCCGCGCACCAGCGCGCGCGACACCGTCCGGATCGCAGCGAACGTCCCGACCACCACGAACCCGATCAGGATCACGAGGTGGATGACCGCCATGACCGGCTCTTCACCGATGGTCCCGAGCGACAATCCGCGACACAGGGCGACGCCGTGCCACAGCGGGGTGATCCAGGCCAGTGGCTGGATGAAGACCGGCAGCGATTCGACGGGATAGAACGTGCCCGAGAACAGGAACAGCGGCGTGATCCCGAAGCGGAAGATGGCGGCGAAGCGTTCGGGCGTCTTCTGGGTGGCCGAGAACGCCATGAGCGGCGCCGCGAAGGCGAGGCCGGTCAGGACCGCGACCGGGATCGCGAAGACGATGAGCGGCGACTCGGCCGCGCCGAACAGCACGATGACGATCGTGAACACGACCGCGATCAGGGTCATCCGCGCCGCGATCCAGACGAGGTTCCCGAGCGTCACGTCCCGCGCCCCGATCGGCGTCGCGTACATCGCGTGGAAGATCCGGCTCCAGCGGAGCCCGTTCATGACCGGGAACGCGGCCTCGAACGACGCGGACTGCATCGTCGTCGCGGCAAGCAGCCCGGGCGCGAGGAAGGCCAGGTACGAGACCCCGCCGAGCATGTCGGTCGAGGAGCCGTCGACGTAGGACCCGAGCCCGAGACCCATCGCGGTGAGGAACATGACCGGTGTCAGGAACGAGCTGAAGAGGCTCGCCCGGAACGTCCGCCGGTACTGGAGCCAGCGATGCTCGACGACCCGGGAGATCGTCGATCGCGGATGGGCGAGCGCGGTCATCGGGCCGACGTCATTCGATGAGTGAGCGACCGGTCAGCCGCAGGAAGACATCCTCCAGCGACGACCGGCGGACCAGCACCTGCTCGGGCTCCAGCCCGCGGGCGTGCGCCGCCGCGACCGCCGCCTCGCCGTCATCGGCGTACAGCAGCACACGGTCGGGCAGCAGCTCGATCCGTTCCGCAAGCCCGTCGAGCTGGCCGTCGAGCGTCTCCTGGACGCCCGGCGCGAAGCGGAGCTCGGTGACCTCGCGGGTCGAGTAGCGCGCGATGAGCTCGCGCGGCGACCCCTCGGCGACGATCTTCGCCTTGTCCATGACGACGAGCCGATCGCACAGCTGCTCGGCCTCGTCCATGTAGTGGGTCGTGAGCACGAGCGTCACGCCACGCTGCTTGAGCCGGTACAGCCGGTCCCACAACAGGTGGCGGGCCTGCGGGTCGAGACCCGTGGTGGGTTCGTCGAGCAGCAACAGCTCTGGTTCGTTGATGAGGCTCCGTGCGATCGTCAGGCGGCGCTTCATCCCGCCCGACAGTGGCTCGACCTGGTCGTTCGCCCGCTCGGCAAGCTGCGCGAACTCGAGCAGCTCATCGGCTCGCCTGGCGCATTCCGCGCGGTCGAGATTGAAGTAGCGGCCGTAGATGAGCAGGTTCTCGCGGACCGTGAGCTCGGTGTCGAGGGAGTCCTGCTGCGGCACGACCCCGAGTCGCGCGCGGATCTGCGGACCATGCTTCGACGGATCGAGGCCCAGGACCTGCAGCGTCCCGCCGGACAGCGGCGAGACGCAGCCGATCATCCGCATCGTCGAGGTCTTGCCGGCGCCGTTGGGGCCGAGGAAGCCGAACGATTCGCCCGGCGCGACATCGAAATCGACGGCATCGACCGCGGTGAAATCGCCGAACCGCTTCGTCAGACCGCGCGCGTGGATGAGGGAGTCGGTGGGGGTCGGTCGCGCGCCGACAACAGGCGCGCTCGCCGACGCGAGCGTTTCGGACATGGGGGCGCATGGTACCGCGCCGCGGCTGATTCGGAACGATTCCCCCGCTGCCACTCGACGTTATGGAGAGGGCCGGTCGCGTGGACCGGCGACACCCATCCCGGAAGGAGAGGAGTCATGCGCGTATCCCTGGATTCGCATCGCCCGGTCGGTCGCGGTGGCCGGCGCGGCCACGCTCTTGCTGGTCGGGTCCGTCACGGCGGGGGAGCCGGTCGACCCGAACACGCTGAACCCGCCGCCCCCCGCCGAATTCAACCCCGTGTGCGAGCGGCTCGGCGGCGGCATCGTCTGCGACCTGGCCTTCAGCGATCCGCCTGTCGACCAGCCCAGCGAGCTCTTCTGCGATGGGGACCAGATCCTCGAGTCGTGGGATCGGTCGGTCGTGGGCAGGCGGATCTACGACGCAGAAGGCAACCTGCTCAAGCGCCAGTTCCGCGAGGATTTCGTCGGCACCTTCACGAACCCATCGAGCGGGGTCACGGTCGACTGGGTCACCCATGCGACGAACATCCACGTCCTCTCGGTCCCGGGCGACCTCGCGAGCGGCGTCTCGTCCGGCGCCGGCCTGTCGATCCGGATCACCGGACCCGGCGGCGGGACGGTCCTGATCGATGCCGGTCGTTTGGTGTTCGACGGGGCGACCGGGGACATCCTCGCAGTCCCACGGACCGCATCACTTCGACGACTACTTCGCTCGCGGTGACCTCGACGCGCTGCAACCGCTCTGCGACGCGCTTGCCTGACTGAACGTGGCACCCGGCCTCTCGTGGGCCGGGTGCCCTCACCCAAGGAAAACCTGCTACATCCAAGTAGCAGATGCGGTATGCTGGTGGCCAACGTCGCGCCCACCCAGGAGCCAGCCATGGCCACCATGCCGACCCCCGTCGCCGAGCTGCTCGAGCGAGCCCTCGTCGCCGAGCTCACCGTCGTCGACGCCGACGGGCGTCCCGTCACCTATCCGCTGATCCCCCTCTACGACGGCGAACGGGTCTACATGACCTCGTCGACCCTGTTCAGCCGGAAGCTCGAGCATGTCCGGGCGAACCCGAAGGTGTCCGTGTCGATCACCGATCCCGTCGCGGTCGACGGCCGCACGGACCGCGTCACGATCCAGGGTGACGCCCGGGTCATCGAGGACGACCCACACGGCGGCTGGGAGCGGCTGCTGCCCATCTGGTCGGCAAAGGAGCCCGCGATCGTCGCGTTCCTCAAGGCTCGCGTCGCGCTCCCGTTGTTCTTCGAGCGCGCGCTCATCGAGATCACGCCTCGGCGCGTCCTCTACTGGCCCGACGGGCAGGCCGCGACCGCGCCGACCGTGACCGCCGTCGCGGCGATGTCCGGGGAGGCCGCGTGATGCGCTCGACCCCGGAGCTCGATGCCCGCGCGGGTCTCGATCGACTCGCGACCTACCCCTACCAGATCGCCAGCTGGGTCGACGACGCGGGGTATCCGGTCAGCGTCGCGGTCGACGCGACCGTGGATGCGGCCTCCGGGACGGCCACGTTCCAGCCGCCCGCCGGCCTCGCGATCCCGACCGACCGGGAGGTCTCGCTGACCGGCTCCCACATCCGGCCCCAGCCGGGCTACGGCTACGACGAGCGGCGCCACGTGACGGTGTGGGGTCGCGTCACCCCCGGGATGCGGTCCGAATCGATGGAGCGCGTCCTCACGCTGGTCGGTCGTGCGGCATGGGGCTGGGACGAGGCCGAGGTCCCGTTCTTCGAGTATTCGGAACGCTCGGTGCCGCGATCGCGGAAGTACTTCGATGCCCTGTCGGCGGAGCGCGGCACGCCCGGTCAAGCCGCGGCTGTCGTTCGGGTTCCTCGCGCTGCGCACGACCCGTCTCCCGTTCCTGACGGCGACGATCGTCCCGGTGCTGCTGGGCATCCTCATCGCGGCGAGCCACGGCGCATTCGATCTCGTCGCGGCCGCCCTCACGATCATCGGCGCGGCGTTCGTCCAGCTCGGGCTGAACGTCGCGAACGACGTGTTCGACACGGTCCAGGGCGCGGACGACGCGAACGTGACGCCGACCCAGTTCAGCGGCGGTTCGCGGGTCATCCAGTACGGGCTCGTGTCGCTGCGCGGGATGGCGACACTCGCCACCGTGTTCTACGTCGCCGCCGGCGCGATCGGCCTGCTGCTGCTGGCGACGCATGGCTCGCCCGCGCTGCTCGTGATCGGTGTCGTCGGGTTCGTCGTGAGCCTCGGCTACACCGCGCCGCCGTTGAAGTTCGTGTACCGCGGTCTCGGCGAGATCGCCGTGGCCATCGGCTTCGGGCCGCTCATGCTGCTCGGCGCGTACGTGGTCCAGACCGGCGGCAGCCTGTCCTGGGAGCCGTTCGTCGCGTCGATCCCGGTCGCCCTGCTCGTCGCGCTGATCCTCTACGTCAACGAGATCCCCGACCGACGCGGGGACGCGCGCGCCGGCAAGCGGACGCTGCCCGTCCGGTTCTCCCGTTCGACCGTCATCGCCGGCTACAACGTCGCCGCGATCGCCGCCTACGTGACGCTCGTCGTGGGCGTCGTCGTCGGGATCCTGCCGATCCCGACGCTGCTCATGCTGCTGACGATCCCGATGGCCCGACAGGTGTCGAGGGGGCTCGAGCCCAACTACGAGAACCCCTACGGCCTGATGGCGGTCATGGGCGTCAACGTCAAGCTGCACCTGTTCGCCGGGCTCCTGCTGCTCGCCGGCTACCTCGTCGTGCTCGTGCTCGGGACCGTCGCGCCGGCGGTCGACCTCTTCGTCGGCTGACATGGACCGCAGCGCGGCCGAGGGGTTCGCCCGGCCGCGGAGGGCGCTGCGCGGGCTCGATGCGACGACCACGCTCGAGCACTTCGCGCTCGTCACGGTCGACGTCGATCCCGGTCGCCTCGCGGCGGCCCTGCCGGCGGGTCTCGAGCCGGAGGTGCGGACCCTGGACGACGGCCGGCGCCGCGGGTTCGGCACAGCCGGCTGCGCCCGACGACGTTCGACGTGCTGTTTCCGCCCCGTCGCGCTCTGACGCACCCGCCGGGGCTGGACCGCCGGCGCCAGACCCCGAACGGAGAACCGCCCGGACCCTCGAGGGCCTGGGCGGTTCGGGTATCTCGGTGCTGGTGGAGGCAGTGAGGCCGGCGGGCCTAGACCTCCTTGAACTCCCCTTCGACGGGCTCCTCGGCGTCAGCCTCGGCACCGGCCTCGCCGGCACCCGCGCCGTCGCCCGTCCCATCCGAGCCGTCGCCGTCGGCGGACGACCCGTTGGTCGAACCCGCCTCGGACGCGGCTGCCTGGTACGCGGCCGTCGACACGCGCTGGAGGATCTCGGCGAGGGACGTCATGCCGTTGCGGATCGCCTCGGTGTCGGAACCCTTGAGTGCCTCACGCAGTGAGCTCACGGAGTTCTCGACCTCGAGCTTGTCCTCCGACGCGACCTTGTCGCCCAGGTCCTTGAGCGTGCGCTCGGCCTGGAACGTCAGGGCCTCCGCCTGGTTGCGGGTCTCGACGTCCTCGCGCCGCTGGCGGTCCTCCTCGGCATGCTCCTGGGCGTCGCGGACCATCTGGTCCACGGCGCTCTTGTCGAGCATCGACGAGGCCGTGATCCGGACCTGCTGTTCCTTGCTGGTCGCACGGTCCTTGGCCTTCACGTCGAGGATGCCGTTCGCGTCGATATCGAACGTCACCTCGATCTGCGGCACGCCACGCGGAGCCGGCGGGATCCCGTCGAGGATGAACCGGCCAAGCGTCTTGTTGTCGGCCGCGAAGTCGCGCTCGCCCTGGAGGACGTGGATCTCGACCTGCGACTGCGAGTCGGACGCCGTCGAGAAGACCTGCGACTTCGACGTCGGGATGGTGGTGTTGCGCTCGATGAGCTTGGTCATGACGCCACCGAGGGTCTCGATGCCGAGCGACAGCGGCGTGACGTCGAGCAGGAGCACGTCCTTGACGTCACCGGCGAGGACGCCCGCCTGGATCGCCGCGCCGATGGCCACGACCTCGTCGGGGTTGACGCCCTTGTGCGGCTCCTTGCCCCCGAACATCTTCTTGACCGCCTCGAAGACGGCCGGCATGCGGGTCATGCCCCCGACGAGGATGACCTCGTCGATGTCGCCGGGCTTGAGGCCGGCGTCCTTGAGGGCGGCCTTGACCGGTCCCTCGGTCTTCGACACGAGATCGTCGACGAGGTCTTCCAGCTTGGCCCGGGTCAGCGGCACCACGAGGTGCTTCGGTCCGGTGGCGTCGGCCGTGATGTACGGCAGGTTGATCTCGGTCGTCGCGGTGGACGACAGCTCGATCTTGGCCTTCTCGGCCGCTTCCTTCAGACGCTGCAGCGCCTGCTGGTCCTTGGCCAGGTCGATGCCCTGGTCCTTCTTGAACTCGGCCAGCAGCCAGTCGATGACGCGCTGGTCGAAGTCGTCGCCGCCGAGGTGCGTGTCGCCGTTGGTCGCCTTGACCTCGAAGACGCCCTCGCCGAGCTCGAGGATCGAGATGTCGAACGTGCCGCCGCCCAGGTCGTAGACGGCGATCTTCTCGTCGCCCTTCTTGTCCAGGCCGTAGGCCAGCGCCGACGCGGTGGGCTCGTTGATGATCCGCTTGACGTCGAGACCGGCGATCCGCCCGGCGTCCTTGGTCGCCTGGCGCTGCGTGTCATCGAAGTACGCCGGGACCGTGATGACCGCCTCGGTGATCTTCTCGCCGAGGTACGCCTCCGCGTCCGTCTTGAGCTTCTGCAGGATCATCGCGCTGATCTCGGGCGGCGTGTAGACCTTGCCATCGGCGAGCTTGACCGCGAGCCCGTCGCTCTTGGGATCCTTCTCGACCGCGTACGGGACGAGCTCCTTGGAGCGCTTGACCTCCGGGTCGTCCCAGCGGCGGCCCATGAAGCGCTTGATGGAGTAGACGGTGTTCGTCGGATTGGTCACGGCCTGGCGCTTGGCCAGCTGGCCGACCAGCCGCTCGCCGGTCTTCGTGAACGCGACGACGCTCGGGATGGTCCGCCCACCCTCAGCCGACGCGATGACGGTCGGCTCGCCGCCCTCCATGACGGCGACGACGGAGTTCGTCGTCCCGAGGTCGATGCCGATGATCTTGCCCATGATGTCTGTTCGCTCCTCGCTCAGGTCGTGTGTGCGTGTCTCAGTCGTGTCGGTCGTTGGTGGTGTCACCCTCGATGGGTGCGGCGGCGACGGCGACGAGGGCCGGCCGCAGGACGCGATCGCGCAGGCGATACCCCCGCCGGATCTCCTCGACGATCTCACCCTCCGGACGCCCGGCGCCCGGCACGTTGGCGATGGCGTCGTGCTCGCGTGGATCGAAGGCGGTCCCAGGCGTGGCATCGATCACGCTCACGCCCTCGCTCTCGAGGAGCGCGCGGAGCTTGCGATCGATGGCGCTGATGCCGACGAACCAGGGATCCGACGCGATCGATTCGGGTCGGACGTCGATGGCGAGATCGAAGTCGTCGGCCAGCGCGAGGACCTTGCGGATGAGGTCCTCCGCGGCGAGCCCGAGATCGCGCTGGCGATCCTCGGCGGTGCGCCGCTTGAAGTTGAGGAACTCGGCGCGCTCGCGCTGCAACGCGGTGAGGTACTCCTCGGCCTGGCGCTGCAGGTCGTCGCGCTCGGCGCGCAGCGCCTCGATGTCCGCGAGCAGCTTGGCCGGGCTGATGTCGATCTCGTCGATCCGCTCCTGGGCGCGGGTCCGATGACCCGGTTGACTAGGCATAGAGGTGATCCACCAGTTCGTTCATGAGGCCGGACACGAAGCGGACCGTGCCGATGGCCTGGGGATAGCTCATGCGGGTCGGACCGAGGACACCGACGACGCCGATCGCGCGACCCGGGCGACCGTACGGCGCCAGGATCAGCGACACGTCATGCATCTCGGCCGAGGCGTTCTCGGCGCCGATGAAGACGTGGATGCGGCCGGAGCTCGCGACGTTGCCGACCAGCTCGCCGAGGTACGCCCGGTTCTCGAGGGCGGTGAAGACCTGGCGGAGCTTGTCGCTCTGCGCGAACTCGGGGGCTTCCATCACGTTGAGCAGGCCGTCGCTGAAGACCTCCTCGACCGTGGCCGCGTCGTAGTCACGCAGGATCCGGACGATCCGCTCGCCGACGCGCCGGGCGAGTCGATGGACCGGCTCGTCATCGGTCAGGCGGGCGAGGATCGCCTCCGCGCGCGTGGCCGTGACGCCGGGGAGTCGCTCGTTGAGCAGCCCGGCGACCCGGTTGAGGGTCGGCTGGTCGATCGCGTCGTCCTCGTCGAGTGTCACGACCGCCTGCTTGATGGAGCCCTCGCGCAGGACGAGGATGAGGCTGGCCATCCGCTCGTTGACCGCCACGAGGTCGACCCGCCGGATATGCGCGGCTCGCGGCTTGGCCGGCGTCGCGATGCCCGCCGAGCGCGTCAGCCCGGCGAGGGTCGTGGCCGCGAGGCGGAACCAGTGCTCGCTCGCGAACTCGACCTGGCCGAACTGGTGGCGGATCATCAGCTGCTCGACCGCCGGCAGCGGCACGGTCTCCACGATCGATTCGACGTAGAAGCGATAGCCGGCGTCGGTCGGGACGCGCCCCGCGCTCGTGTGCGGGTGGGTCAGGAGCCCGGCCATCTCCAGCTCGGCGAGGATGTTCCGCACGGTCGCGCTGGACACGCCGAGGCCGTAGCGCTCGACGAGCGCCTGGCTGCCGACCGGCTGTGCGGTCGTGACGTATTCCTCGATGACGGCCCGAAGGATCGCCTGCATGCGGAGGTCCAGGGGGCCGAGCGGGCGGCGTACGCGTCGCGCCAAACTCGTTCTCCCACGTTGGTTAGCACTCGATAGGTGAGAGTGCTAACGGCTGTGCCGGCATCGTAGCAGTCACGACTGGGGAGTGTCAACGAACGGCGACGCTCAGACGAGCCGCTGGAACACCTCGTTCGACAGCAATCGGCCGCGGGTCGTGAGGACGATCCGGTCGTCGTCGGTCACGTCGAGCAGCTCCGCGGCGAGCGCCCAGCCGAAGATGCCCGCGAGCGGCGGCTCGCCGGCGGCGGACCGGGGCACACCGCTGTCCAGCCGCAGACCGAGGATCACCGTCTCGGCGGTCGCCGTCGCTGCGTCCACGGGCTCGGCACCACCGGGCGGGAGCGTGGGTCGCGGGGCGGTGAGCGCGGCCACGTACCCGTCGAGTCGGGCAGCGTTCCAGCGACGCGTCGCGCCATCGAACGCGTGGGCGCCCGGGCCGACGGCCTCGTACGGCCGGCGCTGCCAGTACGCGAGGTTGTGCCGGCTCTCGTGCCCGGAGCGCGCCCAGTTGGAGATCTCGTAGCCGCGGAAGCCAGCCTCGCCGAGCGTCGTGACGGCGTGGTGGTACTGGGCCACGGCGCGGTCCTCGTCCTGTGCCGGACGGGCGGCGTCGCGCCAACGGCGCGCGCCGGACGTCGTGGGCAGGTGGTCGCCGGCGGGACCGGTGAGTCCCTCGGCCACGGGGTCATCGAGTGTCAGGGCGTACAACGAGAGGTGGTCCGGGGCGAGCTCGAGGGCGGCATCCAGGGTCTCGATCCACGACGCCTGGGTGCTGTCGGGGATGTCGTACAGCAGGTCGAGGTTGACCGACGGGATGGCTGCCTCGCGAGCACCCGCGACGGCGTCGGCGACGTCACCGGCGCGGTGCCGGCGGCCGACGCGCTTGAGCTCGGCGTCGTCGAGCGACTGGGCACCGAACGAGAGCCGCGTGACGCCGGCGCGGCGCAGGGCGGCCGGCGTCTCCACGCTCGTCGCGCCCGGGGTTCGCCTCGAGCGTGATCTCGGCGTCGGCGGCCACCCCGAACCGGTCGCGCACCCGAGCCAGGATCGCGGCGATCGCGTCAGACGGGAGCAGGGACGGCGTGCCGCCGCCGAGATAGACGGTGTCGAGCACGGGCCGGTCGTGCGGCGCGGGCCCGAACGCCTCGTCGAGCGCGTCGGCGCGCAGGTCGATCTCGGTGAGGACGGCGTCGACGAATGTCGCCACGCGCGCCCGCGGTCCGCGCGCCGCGGCGCCGGCATAGACCACGAAGTCGCAATACGGGCAGAGCGAGACGCAGAACGGGATGTGGACGTACAGCCCGACCGGCGGCTGCATCACCGATCGCGCGTCGAGGACTCCCGCGAACCGATGACCCGCCACCCGTCCGGCGGTCGGCGACGCTTCTCGATCTCCTCGACCTCGCGGCCGCGCGGCTTCGTCTGCCCGGTGTGGCCGGTGCACAGGAAGACCGCGAAGCGGGTGATCGCATGACCCAGGAATGCGGCGGCGATGCCGCCGGTCGCCACGGTCAGCCAGCCGCCGATCAGGCCCATCCCGAGCGTCAGGCCGAGCAGGTAGCGATCCCGCTTCGGCGCCCCGAGCCGCGTCGTCAGGGTGTAGAGCAGCGTCTGGATGACATTGGCGGCGGAGGTGTCGATCCCCGTCGAGAGCAGCAGGCCGAAGATGGCGCCGCGGAACGTGACCTCGTCGATGAGGGCCGTGGCGGTCGAGTTGAGCAACGCCCCGGGATACGACCACGTATCGGGGAAGCGGATGCGGTGATAGCGGACCCACGCGAAGGCCAGCGCCTGCGCGACCCCGATCGCGCCGTAGGCGAGCCCGCCCATGACCGCGCCGACCCGATCGCCCGAGCCGAGGAACAGCTCGCGCTGGGGCGACGGGTGGATGTACAGCATCGCGATCGCGATCCCGACGCCGAGCCCGTACCAGGCGAGCCGGCGACGGACCCGCGGACGCTCGCCGTCGCGGGTCGCTTCGTAGTACTCGGCCGTCCCGAACCGCTCGGCGTCGAGCCGGAGCATCGCGAGCAGCAGCGCCAGCCCGATCGTGATGAGCGTGCGCAGCGGGTCGATGAGGTCTTCCACGCCTACCCCTCGTCCATCCGGAGCATCGCGAGGAACGCCTCCTGCGGGATCTCGACCGACCCGACCCGCTTCATGCGCTGCTTGCCTTCCTTCTGTTTCTCGAGCAGCTTGCGCTTGCGGGTGATATCGCCACCGTAACACTTGGCAAGGACGTTCTTGCGCATCGCCCGGACGGTCTCGCGCGCGACGACGTTGGAGCCGATCGCGGCCTGGATCGGGATCTCGAACATCTGCCGCGGGATGAGCTCCTTGAGGCGCTCGGCGAGGGCACGCCCCGTGGCCTGGGAACGGTCGCGGTGGACGATGATCGAGAGCGCATCGACCGGTTCGGCGTTGACGAGGATGTCGACCTTGACGAGGTTCGCCTCGCGATAGCCGAGCTCCTCGTAGTCCATCGACGCGTAGCCCTGGCTGCGGCTCTTGAGCTGGTCGAAGTAGTCGACGATCAGCTCCGCGAGCGGCATCTCGAAATGGAGGACGACCCGCGTCGGGTCCAGGTACTCCATGTTCACGAACGTCCCGCGCCGGTTGGTCGAGAGCTCCATGAGCGGCCCGATGTAGGTGCTCGGCGTCACGACGCTGAGCTTGACCCACGGCTCCTCGATCGACTCGATGTCGGTGGGGTTCGGCAGCAGCGCCGGGTTGTCCACGATGACGACGTCACGGCCGAGGGTGCGGTTCACGTGGTACTCGACCGACGGTGCCGAGGCGATGAGGTCGAGCGAGAACTCGCGCTCGAGGCGCTCCTGGACGATCTCCATGTGGAGGAGGCCCAGGAACCCGCAGCGGAAGCCGAACCCGAGTGCCACCGAGCTCTCCGGCTCGAAGGTGAAGCTCGCGTCGTTGAGGTGCAGCTTGTCGAGCGCCTCGCGAAGCAGCGGGTAGTCCTCGCCGCTCACCGGATAGATGCCCGCGAACACGAGGCTCTTCGCCTCCTGGTAGCCGGGCAGTGGCGTGCTCGCCGGTCGTGCCTGGGTCGTGAGCGTGTCGCCGACCTGCGCCTCGCGGACGTTCTTGAGCCCCGTCGCGACATAGCCGACCTCACCCGCGACGAGTTTCTTGACCGGCACGAGCTGCGGCCGGAAGACCCCGATCTCGAGCGGTTCGGCCATCGCGCCCGAGCCCATGAGGCGGATCGGTTCGCCGTCGTGCAGCGTGCCGGCGGCGAGACGGACGTAGACGACGACGCCCTTGTAGGCGTCGTAGTGGCTGTCGAAGATCAGTCCCTGGACGGGCGCCGCGGGATCGCCCTTGGGCGCGGGGATCCGCTCGACGATCGCCTCGAGGATGTCGATGACGCCGGTCCCGTCCTTGGCGCTCGCGAGGATGACCTCCTCGCGCGGGATGGCGAGCACGGTCTCGAGCTCGTCGATGATGGTGTCCGGGTCGGCCGACGGCAGGTCGATCTTGTTGAGGACCGGGATGAGCGTGAGGTTCTCGCGCATGGCGAGATGCACGTTGGCCAGCGTCTGCGCCTCGATCCCCTGGGTCGCGTCCACGACGAGGATCGCGCCCTCGCAGGCCTGCAGGCTGTGGCTCACCTCGTAGGCGAAGTCGACGTGTCCGGGCGTGTCGATGAGGTTGAGGCCGTAGGTCTTGCCGTCCTTGGCCGTGTACTCGAGCCGCGCCGAGCGGGCCTTGATCGTGATCCCCTTCTCGCGCTCGAGGTCCATCGAGTCGAGGACCTGGCTCGTCATCAGCCGCGCGTCGATGGTGTGCGTCAGCTCCAGCAGTCGATCGGCGAGGGTGGACTTCCCGTGATCGATGTGCGCGATGATGCTGAAGTTGCGGAGGCGATCCTGGGGAATGGTCACGAGCCGCGAGTGTCCTTCGGCGTCCAGCGCGGTTCCGGCCCAAGCGCCGTCGTCCCGTAGCGGCGGGCGAGATCCGGGTCCTCGGGGGCTTCCGGCAGGTCGGCGGGCGGGTGCGTCGGCTCGGTGGCGTCGATGCCGATCGCGTCGAAGAACCCCTCGAGGCCCGCAGGAGCCGTGATCACCAGCACATGCAGGTCGTCGGTGTCCGCGCTGAAGGCATGTGGGATGCCGTGCGGACCGTGCACGAAGTCGCCCGGCTCGGCCTCGATCGTCTGGTCGCCGATGAACCACCTGCCGCGACCTGCGATCACGAACCAGGATTGGTCGTCGACCTCATGGACGTGACGGCCCGGCGCTCGACGATGTCGCGGCACGTGCTGCTCCATGACGAACACGCGTCCGGATGTGTGGTCGGCCGTTGCCTTCACGATCATCAGGTCCCCGAAGGCCCAGATCCGCCGCCCCTCCCCGGCCCGGAGGTGGAACGCCCGGTCGTCCGCGTCACTCACCTCGTCCCTCCCGATGCGTTGCTGCCGGTAGACCGCACGTCGCTAGCCGCACGTCCGACTGGACACTGATGCAGGCGGTCCTGGGGGATGGTCACGAGGCGGGAGTGTAGCCGGTCGCCGGTCAGGCGCTCGTCGCGGCAAGGACGGTCACGCCCCCGACGATCAGCACGACCCCGACGACCTGGACACGGGCCAGACGCTCGCCGAAGAGGACGAACGCGCCGACCGCGGCGATGGCCGCGAACTGGCTGCCGAGGACGGCCGTCACCGCGATGCTCTCGCGCGATCCCCAGGCGGAGGCGATCGACCCGACGAGCTCACAGACGCCGGCCACGAGCACATACGGCAGGACCTGGCGGGTCAGGGTCAGCTTCCCGGTCAGGACCAGGGGCAGGGCCACGATCAGCACGCCGACCAGCCGCGCCGTCAGGGCGACCCAGGCGACCGGCAGGATGACCGCCGATCGGCCGGCCGCCACGAGGCCGACCCCGAACACGAAGGCGGCCGCGATCGCGAAGAGGATCGCCCGGCGGTCGGCATCGGGCGTGGAGGTTGCCGGCCGGTCGGTCTCGTCGACGGCGATGTCGATGGTGCCGGCCGGGAGGTCGGGACCGCGCCGCTCGAGTGACGAGAGGACGACGCCGACGACGATGACCCCGAGCACGACTGCCGCCGTCGCCCCGATCGTGTCGCCGAGCGCGACCGCGATGAGCGCGGCGACGGCACCCTCGGTGGCGACGACCGGCGCGATGAGCGAGACCTTGCCGATGCGAAGCGCGGCGTACGCGAGCTGCAGCCCGACGACGTAGCACACGCCCGACAGCAGCAGCACCGCGAGCGAGCCTGGCGACACGTCGGGCGGGAACGGGCTCACGATCGCCAGCGGGATGCCGATGACCGTCCCGACGATCATCACCCAGGCGATGATGACGCGCGATCCGAGCATCCGGCTGGAACGCGATGACGCCAGCGTCGCCGTCGCCCACAGGATGGCGGCGGCGAGGCCACCGATGATCGCGGTCACACGCTCCAGTGTGGCGGGTCGACGGTGCGGCTGCCGGTGCCCGACGGGGTCGGCCGATGCCCGTGGGGCCGGCGGGACCGCCCCGGATCCTGTGGTACCATCCGCGTTCGCGCCCGGCGCTCACTCCGTGTCGCGGTGCCCATCGACCCAGTCCCCCAACTCGAACGAGGTCCGCCAACTTGGCCAAGACGCCCCGCACCTGGACGGGCGCGCGTACGCCGTCGGGACTCAAGCGCGTCCGCCAGGCGGCACGCCGTCACGACATCCTCGGCCCGCGCCGCAGCACCGCAAAGACCCTCGTCGCCAAGGCCCTGGTGACCGCCGCCAACCCCGGCGATGGCACCGAGGCGACGATCGCCCTGACCGACGCGCTGAGCGCGCTCGACCGCGCGGCGAAGGCCGGCGCGATCCACCCGAACGCCGCCGCACGTCGCAAGTCGCGCCTCACCCGCAAGATCAACGCGGCCATCGGCGGCGCGCACGTGCAGACCTCGACCCGCGTCACCAAGACGACCGGCAAGGCCGCCGCGGCGAAGGCCGCCAAGGCCCGCATCGCGGCCGGCAAGTCGACCAAGGCGAAGGGCGCACAGACGGCCGCCGGCAAGGCACGCGCCGCGCTGAGCAAGACCGCCCGCGCCGAGGCAGCGGCGGCCAAGGCCGCCGCCGAGTCGAGCGCGGGCGACCGACTGCGCCCGCGGCCGCGACGACGCCGGCCAAGGCCGCGACCAAGCGTCGGCCAAGGACGGCCAAGGCGTCGGGCGCGAAGGCGTCGACCGCCAAGGCCGCCACGCCGAAGAAGGCGACCGCCCACCGCCAAGGCTCGCATGCCCGAAGAAGAAGCCGCCGCAGCCAAGAGCTAGGCCCGCGAGACCCTCGCGGAGATTCGCGATCGCCCCGGGCACCGACCCGGGGCGCGTCGGTCCGGATCGTCCGGCCGGTGCGACGACCGGGATCGAGACCGGGCCGGGTGCACGAGCGTTGCCCGGCGCGGCGGTCCCGCGGCTTGGGGCGGAACAGGCCGTAGAGCCCTGCGCCCCCGAGGCCGCCGACCGTCGTGACGAGCACGACGAGGCCCGCCGAGGTGAACTGCTGGCCCCAGTAGAACCCGGTGAACGCATCGACGTCGGTGATGCCCACCGCGGCCAGCTCGTCGCTTCGGCCGGGGATGTCCAGGTACCGCTGGTACACGCAATCCGGACCCGACACGCAGGCGAGCGGTCCGCCGAGACCCGGATCGCGATAGCCGTTGTCGGCGTAGAAGAACAGCGCCTTGACGCCGAGCAGCAGCAGGCCGGCCGTCAGGCCGGTCACGAGGCCGGCGAAGAGCCCGTTGACGAGGATCCGGCCCCACGGCCCGGCGCGCCGATCGGATCGCTGGTTGGCGTAGTAGCCGATGATCAGCCCCGACGGCAGGGCCAGCAGCCAGACGACCGGCTCGATCGGGATGATGAGCAGGAAGCTGATCGCGATCGTCACCGCCATGCCGATCCCGACATACGCGGCGATGATCGCGCCGCGATCCACGAACCGGGTCACGAGCCGGTCCCGACCCCTGCCCGCGCGATGCCGCCGGACAGCGCCGCCCGCCCCGGGTAGCGCGCGCCGTCGCCCAGCTCGCCCTCGATCCGCAGCAGCCGGTTGTACTTGGCGACCCGCTCCGATCGAGACGGGGCGCCGGTCTTGATCTGGCCCGTGCCCATCGCGACCACGAGATCGGCGATCGTCGTGTCCTCCGTCTCGCCCGATCGATGCGACACGACCGCCGACCAGCCGGCTCCCCGTGCCAGCTCGATCGCCTCGATGGTCTCGGTCAGGGTCCCGATCTGGTTGAGCTTGATGAGCACCGAGTTCGCGGATGCGAGCTCGATGGCGCGGGCGATCCGCGTCGTGTTCGTCACGAGCAGGTCGTCGCCGACGAGCTGCACCTGCCCGCCGAGCCGTTCGGTGAGGACTCCCCAGCCGAGCCAGTCGTCCTCGGCCAGCCCGTCCTCGATCGAGACGATGGGGAACCGCGCACACCAGTCCGCCCACAGGTCGATCAGCTCGCCCGACTCGAGCGTGCGACCTTCCTTGGCCAGGACGTACCGGGTCGGGGCGCCGTCGCCGCCGCTCCCGTCCTCGACGAGCTCGGTCGTCGCCGGGTCGAGCGCGATCGCGATGTCCTCGCCGGGTCGATAGCCGGCGCGCTCGATGGCGCGCAGGATCACCTCGACCGCCGCCTCGTTCGACGCCAGCGACGGCGCGAACCCGCCCTCGTCGCCCTGGCCGGTCGCGAAGCCCTCGTCGTGGAGGATGCCGCGCAGCGCGGCGAAGACCTCCGAACCGGCGCGGACGGCGTCGGCGTACGTCTCGACCCCGACCGGCATCACCATGAACTCCTGGAAGTCGGTCGAGTCCTGGGCGTGCTTGCCGCCGTTGAGGATGTTGAACATGGGAACCGGCAGGGTCCGGGCGCCGACGCCACCGAGGTAGCGGTACAGCGGCAGGTCGTAGGAGGCCGCGGCCGCGTGCGCGCACGCGAGCGAGACGCCGAGGATCGCATTCGCCCCGAGGTTGCCCTTGTTCGGCGTTCCGTCGAGCTCGATGAGCAGCTGATCGATGCCCGCCTGGTCGGATGCGTCGAGCCCGAGCAGCTCGGGTCCGATCCGGTCCGTGACGTTCTCGACGGCGCCCAGCACGCCCTTGCCGCCGTAGCGGGCCGCGTCCCCGTCGCGCAGCTCGACGGCCTCGTGCGCGCCGGTCGACGCCCCGGACGGAACGGCCGCGCGCCCGACGGACCCGTCGGCGAGCAGGATGTCCACCTCGACCGTGGGATTCCCGCGCGAATCGAGGATCTCGCGCGCGTCGATGCCGTCGATCATCGTCACTTGGTGGTCTTCGCTCCCGCCTTGGTCGTGCCCGATTTCGCCGGTGCGCCTTGTCGCCGTCGCCTTGGCCGGCGCCGTCGCCTTCGCCGGTGCGGCCTTCGCCGCCGCCTTGGCCGATGCGGCCTTGGTCGCCGTCGCCTTGGCCGGTGCGGCCTTGGGCGCGGTCGCGGCGGTCGCCTTCGTCGCTGCTCGCCTTGGCCGGCGCGGTCGCCTTCTTGCCGGCGCGGCCTTGGTCGCGCGCCGCCTTCTTCGCCTCGGCCTTGGCCTCGGCGCCGGTCGCGAGTCGATCGAGCAGGACGGTCACGCCCGGCAGCTCGCGACCCTCGAGGAATTCGAGCGAGGCACCGCCGCCGGTCGAGATGTGGGTCATCTTGTCGGCCAGGCCCTGACGCGTGATCGCGGCCACCGAATCGCCGCCGCCGACGACGATCGTGGCGCCGTGCTCGGCGCGCTCAGCGAGCATCCGGGCCACGGCGTTCGTGCCGTGGGCGAACGACGGGATCTCGAACACGCCCAGGGGGCCGTTCCAGAAGACGGTCCGCATGTCGGCGAGCGCCTCGACCATGAGGTCCTGGCTCTGCTTCCCGAGATCGACGATGTGCCACGACGCCGGGATCTTCTCGGCGAGGAGCGTCTTGTACTCGGTGCCGCGGGTGACCTCCTTGGCCACGATGACGTCGATCGGCAGGACGACCCGGACGCCCTTCGCCTCGGCGGCCGCCAGGATCCGCCGCGCATCGTCGACCCGATCGGGCTCGGCGAGGCTCTTGCCGATCGCCTTGCCCTGCGCCAGCAGGAACGTGTTGGCCATCCCGCCACCGAGGACCAGCATGTCGACCTTGGACAGCAGGTTGTCGATGACCCCGATCTTGTCGGACACCTTGGCGCCGCCGAGGATGGCCGCGAACGGGTGCTCGGGGTTCTCGATCAGCTTCGACAGCGCGGCGAGCTCGCGCTCCATGAGCAGGCCCGCGTACGCCGGCAACAGCTTGGCGATCCCGACGGTCGAGGCGTGGGCGCGGTGCGCCGTCCCGAACGCGTCGTTGACGTAGACGTCGGCGTAGGCCGCGAGTTGCGCGGCGAACTCCGGGTCGTTGGCCTCTTCCTCGGCGTGGAACCGGAGGTTCTCGAGCAGCAGCAGCTCCCCCGGTCGCAGGCGCTTGAGGGCATCCTCGGTGCCGAGCCCGAGCGCGTCCCCCGTCACCGGGACGTTGCGACGCAGCAGTTCGGTGAGGCGCTGGCCGACGGGCCGCAGGCGCAGGCTGTCGGACACCTTGCCGTTCGGCCGGCCGAGGTGGCTCGCCAGGATCACCCGGGCACCCTGCTGGATGAGCAGCAGGATGGTCGGGATCGCGGCCCGGATCCGCGAGTCATCGGTGACCTTGCCGTCGGCCAGCGGGACGTTGAAGTCGACGCGGACGAAGACGCGTTTGCCGGCGACGTCGGCGTCGCGGACGGAGAGCTTGTCCATGGGGTTCCGGCGGCCGTCAGGCGGCCGCGACGGGCAGGCGCGCCGCGACGTGGGCGATGAGGTCGGCCACCCGGCAGCTGTAGCCCCACTCGTTGTCGTACCAGGCGATGACCTTGACCATGTTCCCGCCCAGGACCATGGTCGACTCGGCGTCGATGATCGACGAGCGGCTGTCGCCCTTGAAGTCCATCGACACCAGCGGCTCGTCGGACACGCCGAGGATCCCGTCGAGCGGGCCGGCGGCGGCCGTCCGGAACGCCGCGTTGAGCTCCTCCACCGAGGTGTCGCGCCCGACCGTCGCGGTGAAGTCGACCACGCTCACGGTGGGGGTCGGCACGCGCAGGCTGAACCCGTCGAACCGGCCCTTGAGGTCCGGGATCACGAGCGCGAGCGCCTTGGCCGCGCCGGTCGTCGTCGGGATGATGTTCTGGCCGGCGCTCCGTGCGCGACGCGGATCCTTGTGGGCGACGTCGAGGATGCGCTGGTCGTTGGTGTAGCTGTGGATCGTGTTCATCAGCCCCTTTTCGATCGTCAGCAGGTCGTGGACGACCTTGGCCGCCGGGGCGAGGCAGTTCGTCGTGCACGAGGCGTTGCTGATGATGTGGTGCTGGGCCGGGTCGTAGCGCTCCTCGTTGACGCCGAGGACGATCGTGATGTCCTCGTTCTTGGCGGGCGCGCTGATGATGACCTTCTTCGCCCCCGCGTCGATGTGGGCCTTGGCCTTCGTCGCGTCGGTGAAGATGCCGGTCGACTCCAGGACGATGTCGACGCCGAGATCGCCCCACGGCAGCGCGGCCGGGTCCTTCTCGGCGAGGATCCTGATCTCGTGCCCGTCGATGATGATCGAGGAATCGCCGGCTTCGACCGTGCCGTCGTAGGCGCCGTACGTCGAGTCGTGCTTGAACAGCAGGGCGTTCATCTCGGCATCGACGAGGTCGTTCACGGCGACGACCTCGACATCGGGGGCGCGTTCGATGAGCGCCTTGAGCGACTGGCGGCCGATGCGGCCGAAGCCGTTGATGCCGACGCGGACGGTCATGGAACGGTCCTCCTGATCACGCGCGCAGGGCGCGACTCGATGGCTGCATGAGGGTGTTTCGGGTCGTCGCGGGTTTCGCGGTCGTCGTCCGGGTGGGTCGGGTCGTGATGGGCGCGTGGTCGGACGCGCCGTCCAGCCGCGACATGACGAGCGGGTGCGCCCCGGCGAGCGAGACGTCGGCTCCGAGCTCGGGCTCCAGCACGCGGACCCGGCTCGCGACACGCTCGAAGGCGTCACGGGCGATCGTCGCTCGCACGGGGCCGAGCAGCCGCTCGCCCTGCGCCCTGGCGATGCCGCCGCCGATGATCAGCCGCTCCGGGTTGAAGGTATTGACGAACCCGACACAGGCGGCCGCGATGGCCCGGCGCGCACCGGCCATGAGCGCCGTGCAGATGGGGTCGTCCGCGTCCTCGCCGGCGGCCACGTCCTTGGCGCTGAGCTCGTCGAGCCCCACGACGGTCGCGCGCTCCACGAGGAACGGGCTCGTGCCGTCGCGTGCCGCGTCGCGCGCGTCCCGGGCCAGAGCCGCCCCGGAGGCCACCGCCTCGAGGTGCCCGGTCGCGCCGCACCCGCAGGGCGGACCGTCGACCGCGACCGGCACGTGGCCGAGCTCGCCGGCGAGCCCGTCCGGGCCGTGGAGCAGCCGGCCGCCGGTGACGATGCCGCCCCCGATCCCGGTGGAGACCGTCACGTAGATGAAGTCGCCGCAATCGCGCGCGGCCCCGAAGGCCGCCTCGCCGAGGGCGGCCACGTTCGTGTCGCGATCGAGCACGGCCGGCAGGCCCAGCGCCGCTTCGATCTCGCGAGCGAGCGGGACGTCGCGGAACGCGCTGCCGAGATTCGGCGGTTCGAGTGCGACCCCTCCGAACGGGTCGACCGGGACCGGGCGACGACAGGCCGATGCCCACGATCGATCCGGCGACATCGCGCGGTGCATCGTCGCGGCTGGCGCGGAGCAGCGCGATGCACGTGGCGATCACCGCCGCGGGTCCGTCGTCGGTGGGGGTCGCGTCCGCGACCCGGGCGAGCCGGGAGCCATCCGACAGGACCACCGCGGCTCGCGTCTGGGTCCCGCCCAGATCGAGCGCAAGGACCGGTCGTGCGGACAGGGTGCACCTCGGGATTCGTTACTCGGGGAAGGGCGTGCTCATTCTACCGTGGCGGCCTCGTGGGGCAAAGCAAGGCCCCCGCCGTTGCCGGCGGGGGCCTCTGTCGCGTCCGATGATGACGGGCGAGTGTCAGCCGCCGATCCTGAAGACCTTGCCGCCACACTCGGGGCACGTGCCCTGCAGCGCGGGCTTGCCATTCTTCATGGTGATCCGCTGCGGGTTCACGACCTCGACCTTCTTCTTGTCCTTGACGCAGTAGGCCTCAGCCATCGGGCTCTCCTCCTCGATTGCGATCGAGCGTCGCGGGAACCCATGTCCCGCATCCGCTCATGGTGTGCGCGTTCCGTTCCCGGTCCAGAGCGACGGGCGCCAGCGTTCCGTCGATGCACCGCGTTTCTGGGCATCCATCTCGGCCAGGACGAGCAGGCCTTCGAGGCCCGTCTCGACGCAGGCCGCCTCGGCTGCGTCCTTGGCCGCTCCCTCGATGAACGCGCCGGTCGTCCGATTGGCGTAGACCGCACAGACGACCCCGGCTCGTGATCGAGCGAGTGACGCGAGGACCAGCAAGGCCGATGCCTCCATCTCGAAGTTCATGACGCGCTGGCGCGCCATGTCCTCTGCCAGGTCAGGGTAGCGGATGGGCAACTGCGGGATCGGGCGCCCCTGCGCACCGAAGAACCCCGGAGCGGTCGCCGTCACCCCGACGTGGTAGCGGTGGCCGAGCCGCTCCGCCGCCTCGATGAGCGCGGCGATCGCCTCGTAATCGGCGACCGCCGGGTACCCGTCGTGGACGAAGAAGCTCGTCGTGGACTCGAGACGCACGGCCCCGGTGGTGATGGTCAGGTCGCCCAGGTCCATCTCCGGTTGGAGTGCGCCGCACGAACCCACGCGGATGAAAGTGGGCCGCTCCGTGATCGCCAGGATCTCCGCCACCACGATCTCGACGTTGTCCGTGCCGATGCCGGTCGCGACGACCGACACCCGCAGGCCCCGATACATGCCCGTGACCGTCGCGAACTCCCGGTGGCGACGCTCGAGCTCGATCGAATCGAGACGCGCGGCGATCCGGGCGGTTCGGTCTGGGTCACCGGGGAGGAGGATGTACTCGGCCAGTTCTCCCGGTCCGAGTCCGATGTGGTACTGCCGTTCCCCTTCGGGGATCGCGATCCGGCGATCACGGGGGTTTTCGACGCGGGTTTCCGCGTTCGGCAAGACCTCTCCCTCGCTCACATGGCGGCTTCGCGAGCGCGAAACTCGGCCGAGGATAGTCCCGCCTTCTCGCGAGCGTCAAGCACGGCGAGCACGCCGTCACCACTCGTGGCCCACGCTCGCGCCACGCTCGACCGGCGGCGCGGCGACCGCGGCGCCGGCCGGGGCGGCCGACGGCGACGGGGACGAGGCCGCTCGCGGAGGGCGCCGTGCCGGCGATGTTCGCCAGCCGGACCGCCACGCGGGCGGCGAGCGATCGGCGGGCATGCTGCCGACGGACGAGGGTCACGGCGACCGACGCGAGACTGACGAGGACGAGGGTCAGCAGCCCGGCGCCGGCTCCCGGCAGGGCCGTGAGATCACCCGCCAGGCCGGCGGCCCGAGCCGCCTGTGGCGCGTCGCTTGCCGCGGCAGCGGCGTCCGGCGGGGAGGCGCTCGGGTCGCCGGTCGCACCGGCGCCGCCGCCAGCCGCGACCGCGTTGGGGTCGCTGCCGAGGGAGATGGCGGCGCCATCGTCGACGACGACCGCCGGGCCACCGCCCACGGTCCCGACCCGGCCGATCACGTTGATGGCATCGGCCGGCTCGATGAGGCCGAGCCACTCGGCAGCCGGCCCCGCCAGGACGACCCGTCCGACCGCCGTGCCGTCGTCGAGGCGGAAGCCGTCGGCCGTCAACTCCGTCACCAGCCCGCCGACACGGACGAGGCGGCCATCGAACGCGGCGAGATCGCGCAGGTCCGCGTCCGGTACCGCCGGTGTCTGACGCCGACGGGAGTCCGCCGCGCGAGTCGCCGGTGCTCGTGGCTGGTCCGGCTCCACTCGTGCCGCCCGACGCTCCGTTCGTCGACCCGCCGGCGGCGGGCGCCGTCCCGGTGGCCGACCCGGTGACGCGGATGTCCCCGGAGATCGGGGCAGGACGGACGGTCGGCGATCCGCCGCGTTCGGATAGGCGGGACGAACGATCCCGACGACCGTCGCGACACGCCCTTCCGCGAGCGTCGCGGCAGGGATCCGGGATCCTGCCTGGCCGACGACCACGATCCGTTCGTTCCCGACGGCGAGCTCGGCCCGCCATCGATCGCCGAGCTTGTGCACGTCCTCGACGCGGCCGCTGACCTGTACCAGCCGCCACGTGTGCGAACCGGTCAGCCGTGCGCGAACGACGAGCGGGCTCGGCGCGGCGCCGCGGCTCGTGACGGTGAGCTCGGTGGACCGGAGACGCGGCGCCCCGTACGCCGTGCCGACGGTGCCCGTGACTCGGACACGCGATCCGACGGTCGGGGCCGTCGCGTCCTTCCCGAGCAACACCTCGATCGCGCCGGATGCGTCCTGGACGACGATCCGCCGGCCGGTCGCATCGAGCAGCGTCGCCGGCGCGGTGACGGTCGCCTCGATCGTCACGACCTGGTCCGTGCGCTTCGTCGCCGTGGCGATCGACACGGGGTCGCGCCGTCGCGGCGCTGGAGGTCGGTTTCGGCTTCGACGATGAGCCGGGTTTCGGCGTGGCCGTCGGGGCCGGTGTGGGTGTCGGGGTGGTCGCCGGGCCGGCGACCATGGTCACGTCGCGTGCGTCGCGGGTCCAGACGCGATAGCCGTCGAGCGCACCCGAGCGACTCGCGCGCTGGCCGCCACGCCGACGATGCGGTACTCGGCACCGACCGTGAGCATGGCCGCCGTCATCCCGCTCGAGGCGTCGGCGGCGATCTTGATCGCGACACCGGCACCCGTCTCGACGACGAACGTGATGTCGCCACTCGTGGCCTTCGACGGGCGCGCCAGCACGTCGACCGGCGACCTGGACGAGGCGACCCTCGGTCGATTTGTCGACTGCTCCGACGGCCATCGGCGGGGGCGGTGTCGCCGAGCCCACGACTCGGATGCCGCCGGTCGGTGGCCGGATCTCGAGCTGGCCGTAGGGCGCGGCGAGCGGGCCGCGCACCTCGACGAGGGCGCCGCGGGCCAGTGCCGGCGTGCCGGATGGCACGCGGACGACGATGCCGCCCGAGGCGTCGGCGATGGCGATGAGCGGCGGCGTCCCGAGGCGGCCGCCTTCCGCGACAACGACGCCGCGGGTCGCGACGACCGTGCCCGGTGACCCGGTACGAGCCGTGGCGACGGAGACGAACGCCCACTCCGGGGTCGGCGTCGGGGTCGGGGCTGGGGTCGGGGTGACTCCAGGGCTCGGCGTCGGGCTGGGTCCTGGGGTCGGCGTCGGCACAGGCGTGGGCGATGGCGTCGCTGTGGGCGTCGGTGTCGGCGTGGGCTCCGGCTCGATCGCCAGGTCGTCGGAGGCCGTGACATAGAGGCGATAGCCCGACAGACCGGTCCCGCTGCTGTCGCGTTGGCCGAGCGGACCCGAGGCCGCCACTCGGTCGCCGCTGCGGACCGTCCGCGTGCCGAGGGCCGGCGGGGTCATCACGATCCGGACCGGTCCCGACCCGTCGTCGATCGAGATCGCGACGCCGTCCGCGAGGGCGTCGGACCCACCGATCGCCGTGCCGAGCGACCGCGAGGCGCCGGCCCTCGAGCGGCTCGAGCGCGTCGCCGGTGGCCACGCCAGCGGCGGTCCCGACGCCCGGCTCGTCCAGGACCACCACGTCCGATTCCGCGATCCGAAGCGTCCGCTGGGCGAACCGCGAATCGACGCTGCCATGGACACGGATCCGCGTACCAGCCGGAAGAGCGGTGCCGACGGTCGCGTCCAGGTAGAGGGCGATGCCGCCCGACGCGTCCTCGACGAAGGCCGTCCGCCCGCTCTCGAGCGCACCGAGATCGGTCGTCAGCACGCCGACGATCGTCGCCTCGGCACCATCCGCGAGGCCGCGCACGTCGGCGATCGGGAGGTCGACCGGCGTCGGCGTGGGGACCGGGGTCGGCGAGGGGGTCGGAGCAGGTGTCGGGGTCGGAGACGGCGGTGGTGTTGGCGTCGGCGTCGGCACCGGGCTCGGCGTCGGGCTGGCGATCGGGGTCGGGCGTCGGGGTCGGGGTCGGCGTCGGACTGGGGTGGCGGTCGGCGACCGGGGTCGGCGTCGGAGTCGGCGTCGGGGGTCGGGGTGGGCGTGGCAACCGGCGTCGGGCGTCGGAGTCGCCACTGGCGTCGGGGTCGGGCGTCGGCGTCACGCCCGGCACCGGCGGCGCCGACAGACCCTGCGGCGACGGGCACCGCCGCGACCGCCCAATCCGAGGCGTTGTCGTTCGTGTCCGTCCCGTTCCCCGCGAGCCCACCCGGTCGCCGCTCGAGGCTCGAGCCGGCCGGGGGCGCCGTGGCCACCGCACCCTCGACGAACGCGTTCGCCGCGTCACCCCAACCGATCGCGTCGACCACCTCGCCGCCGACGACGCGCAACGCGATCGCGCCGCCGGTCGCCGCGAATCCGCCGCTGTACGTCGCGTCGCCGCTCGTCGCCAGGGCACCCGCGGCATTCGCGAGCAGGAACCGCCGGCCGGGCTCGAGCACCGTCGAGGCGGGCCATGTCCCCTTGCGCGTCACGGTCGAGCCCGAGGCCGTCGCATACACGACCTCCAGGCCGACCAGGTCGACCGGCGCGGGCCCCTGGTTCGCGATCTCCACGAACTCGTCCGACGCCGACGCACCGCCGGTCTGGACCTCGGATACCACGAGGCTCGACGTCGGCCACGCGACCGCGGCCGCCGCGACCGGGCGGACGCCGGCGCCGGGCAGCCCCGCCGCGACCCAGGCGAACATGACAGCGAACGCGAGCGTCCCCGCGTGTCGGACGCGATCCATGGTGACCTCCCGGCGGGACCGGGCGGGAAGACAGGACGGATGGATCGGCGGCGACGCCGCAGTGATATCAGTCGGCGCTCACCTGCGACTTATCGACTACGATGCGGGCCACCCGTCCGCACCCATCAGGAGAGATCGTGGCCCGAGCCAAGAGGACCGCGCGCGCCGATGCGCGTCGCCGCTACCGCGCCGAGCAGGGGCTGCCCGAGCCGGACGGCGAGCTCGACGATGACGTGACGGTCGAGTCGGGAGCCGCGGCATCCGCGACATCGCCGAAGTCGGCCGGCGGCCAGCCGGCCCGCATCGGGCTGGCGCAGGCCTTCCGCCTGTCGTTCCGACCGGTCCATGTCGCCGATGACCTGCGCGCCCTGCCATCGCTCATCCTGAACAAGGCGCTCTGGATCCCCGTCCTGCTGACGATCGGCAGCACCGCGGCATTCGTCGTGACCGGCGGCCTCGACATCCTGACCCGGTTCGCGTTCACCTACTTCGTCCAGACACCGGCCATCGGTGGCGTCTTCATCGCCGGGTTCCTGGCGCCGCGGGCGAGCTGGCTGCTGGGCCTGATCGTGGGCCTGGTGGCAGCGATCTGCTACTCGGCGCTGATCCTGACGATCGGGTCGGCGGCAGCGCCCGATCCGACGGTCCAGGTCCAGGCACGCGATGCGGTGGTCGCCGCGTTCATCGGTTCGATCGGCATGGGCATCCTGTTCGCCTCGGTCGCGGCGTGGTACCGCCGATTCCTCCAGATCTCGAGCCCGAATCGACAGCGCCAGGCACAGGCCAAGGCGAAGCGGGGCGCCGATGGCCGCTCGCGCGCCGCCGCGCAGAAGGCCGGCGCCCGCCGCTGATCCTCAGCCGAGGCGGCGCATCCCGGCGTGCCCCAGCTGCCTGATGCCGCCCGGTTGATCCGGGCCACCGGCCGCGGCGGCCACCTCGGGGAGTACCCGGATCTCGTGCGCGACGAGATTCACGACCTTGCCCTCCCGCTGCAGCTCCCCATCGACCAGCAGCAGCGCGTGCCGGCGGACGACGCCCCGCAGCCGCTCCCAGGTGCTCGGCCAGAGCGTGACGTTGACCATCCCCGTCTCGTCCTCGAGGGCAAGGAAGACCGTGCCCTTGGCGGTCATCGGGTGCTGGCGCGTGACGACCAGCCCCCCGACCCGGACGTTGCCGGGACGACGGTCGGCAAGCGCCGCGTTCGTGACCGCGCCAAGCCGGTCCAGCGCCGGCCGGAACAGCGTCACGACCTGCTGTCGCGCATCCACGCCAAGGACCGCGTAGGCGTCGCCGATCCGCTCCGACTCGGTGATGGCGGGGAGTGCCGGCGCGTCCGTGGCCGGCAGGCGCAGGTCCATCGGCCGGCCCGCCGCCGCTCCCCGTTTTCCAGCCGCGCGACCCAGCGCCCGGACCGTCCGGCCGTCCATCCGGCCGCGTGACGCACCGGCGACCTCGCGGAGCTGCCACAGCAGCTCGCGGCGCGGTCGACCCAGCGAGTCCATCGCCCCACTCCGGATGAGCCGTTCCAGGACTTCCTCGGGGAGCCCGGTCCGCTCCACGACGTCGGCCAGGCTCCGGTATGGCCCGCGCTCCCGCTCGGCGTCCAGCAGCCCCTCGTGCTGCTCGCCGATGCCCTTCACGAGCTGCAGCCCGAGGCGCACGCCCCAGCCCGCCGTCACCTCCGGCGTCCAGCGCTCGCGCGCGGCCACGGACGGGTTCACGCACGCCGACGAGACGACGGGCTCGGGCCGTGCCTCGATCCCGACCCCGGGCGGCAGTGGCTCGCCGGGCCGGCCCACCCATTCGGTCGTGGTCTTGTACGACGAGCCGTTGATGTCCGCGGGCAGGACGGCCACCCCATGGCGCTTCGCGTCGTTGACCAGCACCTCGACCGGGTAGAAGCCCATCGGCTGCGCGTTGATCAGCCCGACGAGGAATTGGGCCGGGTAGAACAGCTTGAGGAACGACGACTCGTAGGCGGTCCGGGCGAACGCCGCGGCATGCGACTTCGCGAACCCGAAGCTCGCGAATGCCGCGACCTGGCGGAAGAGCTCCTCGGCGTCCTCCTCGGTCATCCCCGGCTGGCGCATGCAGCCGTCGTGGAACTGGGCGTGGAGCTTCTCCATCTCCCGGGTCGAGCGCCATGTCCCCATCGCCCGCCGGAACCCGTCCGATTCGGCCGGGCTGAACCCGGCGACCTCGATCGCGATCCGCATGACCTGCTCCTGGTAGAGGATCACGCCCATCGAATCGCGGAGGACCGGCTCGAGGCTCGGGTGGAGGTAGGTGACCTCCTCGAGACCCTGCTTGCGGCGCAGGAAGGGGTGCACGGCGTTGCCCTGGATCGGGCCCGGCCGGATGATCGCGACCTCCACCACGAGGTCGTCGAGGTTCTGCGGTCGGGACTTGGGCAGCGTCTGCATCTGGGCTCGGCTCTCGACCTGGAAGACCCCGACGGTGTCGGCCGCCTGGAGCATCTCGAAGACCTCGGGCACGTTCTCGGGCAGCCGATCGAGATCGATGCACACGGCGCAGTCGTGCTCGATGAGCTGGAGCGTCTCGTCGATCGCGGCGAGCATCCCGAGCCCGAGCAGGTCGAGCTTGATGAGCTTGAGCGTCTCGACGTCGCGCTTGTCGAACTGGACGACGACCCGATCCGGCATCGTCGCCCGTTCCAGCGGCGCGATGTCGATGAGCGGCGCGGCCGTCACGAGCATGCCGCCGCTGTGGATCGAGAGATGGCGCGGGAAACCGTCGATCCGCGCGCAGAACTCGAGCCAGCGCTCCCAGTCGGACATGTCGCGCGTGCTCCCGCCGCGGGCCTGCGGCGGCGGCTCCGGCTCGACGCGAGCGACCGACGACTCGCCCCGCCGATCCGCCCCGGCCCATCGTCGCCGTCGGAGGCGATCGGCGGGATCGGTGGCGGGTCCCAGCGGCTGGGCCGCCCCAGGCGATCGGCGGCACGAGGCGGCGGCTCGACCTGGCCGCTCTCGGGATCGATCCGACGTCCATCGACCAGCGCCGGGCGGCACCAGCCGATCACGCTCCGCCGCGTAGCCTGTCCCCTTCCCCGCCCGCAGCCAGGCGACGCTGGCCGGCGTGTCACCGGGGCCGCCCTCGTCGTCGTGGCGTCCGCCCGGCCGGATCGACGGCGGCGACTCCGGCGCCCCTTCCCACATGCCCGACGCCGACGGTCCGTCGGCCCCGTCGAGGTCCCGCAGCCAGGCGAACGGTTTCGGCGCATCCGGGTCCACCGGCGTCGGCGGCTGCCGCCATGGCGGCACCTTCCCGACGAGCGGGATCCGGGTATTCAGCTGGCCCATGCTGTCGACGAGACCACGGTCCTCGGCCGTCGTCGCCGCGAGCGCCTCGGCCGGTTCCCGTTCGTCGCCGTGCCGCTTGAAGAACTCGGCAAAGCCGCCGTCGGCCTCCAGGTCGCGTCGGACCATGACCGAGTCGTAGGTCTCGAGCGCCTTGGCCACCCGGTCCACCAGCGGTCGCGGGAAGCCGAGCGCGTAGCCCACCTCGCGGACCGCCGAGCGGGCGCGGTACGTGACGAGGTTGCAGACCATGCCCGTGTGCTCCGGTCCGTAGCGGTTGTAGACGTACTGGATGACCTCCTCCCGTCGCGCCGAGCTGAAGTCGATGTCGACGTCCGGATACGTCGTCCGGCCCTCGTTGATGAACCGCTCGAAGAGCAGGTTGTGCTGGATCGGCTCGACCCGGCTGATCCCGAGGGTGTAGGCGACGATCGAGCTGGCCGCGCTGCCGCGACCCTGGGCCGGGATCCCCTGCTCCCGGGCGAACCGCATCAGGTCCCAGCAGATCAGGAAGAACTCGGCGAGCCCGGCCCGCTCGATCACGTCGAGCTCGTGGGCGAGCCGCTTGACGACGGCCGAGGTCAGCGGGTGATAGCGCTTCCGGGCGCCGGCCTGGCACAGCTCGACGAGATACGAGAACGGGGTCTCGCCATCCGGCACCGGGAAGCCCGGGAAGCGGTACTGCTCGAAGCCGAGATCGACCGTGCACGACGCCGCCAGCTCCACCGACGTCGCGATCCCCTCGCGCCATGCCCGCGCCGGCTCCGGATCGAACGATGCAGCGAGGGCCGCCAGCTCCTCCCCCGACTTGAGGTAGGACTCGCTGTCCGGCCGGCGCAGGTCGGCGAGCGTCTCGAGCGTGCGGCCGTGCTTGATCGCGGTGAGGACGTCGTGGAGCTCCCGGTCGTCCGGCGTCGCGTAGTGGACGTCGTTGGTGACGACGACCGGCAGCCCGAGCTCCGCGGCGAGCGCGGCCGATTCCGCCACGAGCCAGTCGTCGTCGGGCAGGAGGTGATGCGAGAGCTCGATGAAGAAGCCGCTCGAGGCCGCGTCGTCGCCACGACCGAACAGCGTCGCGTAGCGCTCCGCGACCGCCCGCGCACCCGCTCGATCGCCCACGCGCAGACGGCGCGCGATCTCCCCGTCGCGACAGCCCGACAGCGCGACGAGGCCCTCGTGATGCTCCTCGAGGAGGGCCTGGCGAAAGCGTGGCACGCCCTTGGTCCCGGCCAGGTTCGCGCGCGAGATGAGCCGCGACAGGCTCCGCCAGCCGACCGCCGAGCGGGCCAGCAGCACGAGATGCGGGCCACGCGCCCGCTCGCCGATCCCGCGCAGGTCCTCCTTGACCGGATCGCGATGGCCGGGCAGCCGGGCACGCTCGGGACGTGGCCGTGACGGGCGGCCTTCCGCGACGATGGAGCCCGCGGTCGGGGTGGCCGCCGCGGTTCGCGCGCGCCGCCGTTGACGCCGTGGCGGGACGACGACGCCGGCCGGGTCGGGGGCACCCGCATCGAGCAGCTCGATCTCGGTCCCGACGATGCCGTGGAGGCCGATCTCCTCGGCCGCGCCCATGAACCGGACGCTGCCGTAGAGGCCGTTGCGGTCGGTGACGGCGAGGCCCGCCAGGCCGATCGCCGCGGCCCGCTCGACCAGCTCGTCCGGGGGCGAGGCGCCGTCGAGGAACGAGAAATTGGTATGGGCGTGGAGTTCGGCGTACGGGATGGTCGCCACGGGTCGCTCCGGTCGGGGGCCGGCTGAGCGGGGGCAGGTCAGCATAGAACAAACGTTCTGATTTGACCATGGCGTTTCGCCCGCCGTCGCCGCGGCGCACGCGGCGCGCGGGCCGTCATGCCAGCGACCTGACCTTGCGGCCATCCACCGCCGGGACCACGGGCGGGCTGGACAAACCGACGGCTCTACGCTTTGCTGCCGAGGTGCGACCTTCCCGCTCGCGAATCCTGGTCCCCCTGCTTGCCCTGGTGCTCGCGGTCGCCGTCCTCCCGACGGCCGGTCTCGTCGGCGGCGGCTCCCCGGTCCGTGCCGCGACCGAGATCCGCCCCCGCGTCGCGGGCATCCACCCGCTGACCCACGAGGTCTACGGCTACCTGCCGTACTGGCGCCTCGACTCGGGCACGGCGGCACGGCTCGACTACCGGCTCGTCTCGACCATCGCGTTCTTCGGTCTCGGGATCAAGGCCAGCGGCGCCCTCGACACCGACTGGGTCGGCTACCGCGAATACGTCGGCGAGAACGCGGCGGCCGTGACCAACGCGGCCCATGACCAGGGTGTCGCGGTCGTCCCCACGTTCCAGCTCTTCGACTCCGCCGACGGCTATCCGAAGATGTCGGCCTTCCTCGCGAGCACCACGGCGCAGGACCGGTTCATCGACGAGGCGATCGACCTCATGATCGAGCGCCGGGCCGACGGCGCCGGGCTGGACTTCGAGCCCATCCGCCCGCTCAACGCCCGCGCCGACGCCTATCGTCGCGTTCGTCGCCCGGTTCCGCGCGGCGATGCAGGCGCGGATGCCCGGCTCGACGCTGGTCAACGCGACGTCCGCCGGCGCCATCCAGACGATCGTCGAAGGGTTGGTCCCCCACGTGGACCGCCAGATGATCATGACCTACAACTACCGCTGGTCGGGATCGAAGATCACGGGCGCCGTCGCCCCGCTGGACCACGCCACCCGCAACGTCAAGATCCACATCGCCAAGATGCTGCAGTGGGCGCCGCGCGGCTCCATCCTCATGGGCGTGCCCTACTACGGCTACGACTGGCCGGTCACGAGCACCGTCCCGAACGCCGCCGTCCAGAGCGACAAGACGAAGTACGGCGCGGTCAAGTCGATCACCTATCGGAGCGCGCGCCAGTTCCTCAGCGACCACCCAACGGTGACCCGTCGCTACGACGCGCTCGAGGGCAGCGGCTTCTATACGTACTGGGATTCGACCAAGAAGACCTATCGCCAGGCGTACTTCGAGGAGGAACGCAGTCTCGCGGCGAAGTACGACTACGTGATCGCGACGAGGCTCGCCGGGATCGGCATCTGGACCCTGGACAACGACCGCGGGTATCGCGCGCTGTGGAACGTGCTGGAGCGCAAGTTCTACGCCCCGGTCCACGCCCTCACGGTCAAGGGCTCCGCAAAGGAGCTCGCGCGCAGCAGTGGCTACGTCTACGCCACCGTCCGGACGTGGGCGACGAACACCGGCACGGTCCCCGAGCGCGGGTACTTCAAATGGACCATCCGCAACAAGGCGGGCAAGCTCATCCGGACCGGCTCCTGGTCGACCCAGACCATCTACCCCGACCGGCTGGCCAAGCACGGCGTGCGGGTCAGGCTGGGTCTCGCGAGCCGACTCGCCGCGGGCACGTACGTCCTCCGCGTGCGGTTCATCACGTCGGCGCGGACCTGGCGTTCCGCCCCCATCGAGTTCCGCCAACCGTACTGATCGCGGCCCCTGACGAACGGCCGCGAATCTCGGGCGCGCCGCTCGCAACATTTTCCGCGGGTCTGGCGTCTCACTGCCATGCACGCACCGCACCACCTTGACCGCCCGATCCGACCGGTCGCCACGACCGCGCTCCGGACGGCCTTCACCGTGGCTGTGGCGCTGCTCTTGATCCTCGTCCTCCTGCCCGCGGTGATCGCGGCGCAGGCGGCGTCGATCTAGCACTACACGACGTCTCGGCGCCTGGGGGCTCGGGACGAACGGGCGGCGACCGACCGCGATGGTCGGGGCCGACCCTGCCGGAGCGCTGGTGAGCGGCGACTCCTGGCCGCAGGGCCCCGTCGCATGGGGGCACTAGGTCGGTAACCCGCATGGGGGCGGGGACGGACCTACCCGGCGACGGGGCCCTGCCATGTCTGCTGCAGCCCCGCACAGCGCGCGCCGACAGCCGCTCCGCGATCGACGGCGTCGCTAGGTTGGGCACATGGATCACCCGATGCCGTCGCTCGACCGACTCGCGTTCTCGGCGACGGTGCACTGCCTGACCGGCTGCGCCATCGGCGAGGTGCTCGGCCTCGTCATCGCGACCGCGCTCGGCTGGAGCGATCTGCCGTCCATCGTGCTGGCGATCGTCCTGGCGTTCACGTTCGGGTATGCCCTCACGATCCGGCCGCTCGTCGCGAGCGGCATGGCCCTCCGGCGCGCCGGCCGACTGGCGTTCGCTTCTGACACGCTGTCGATCACCACGATGGAGATCGTCGATACGGCGATCATCGTGGCCATCCCGGGAGCCATGGCGGCGGGACTGGTCGATCCGCTGTTCTGGGCGAGTCTCGCCGTCGCGCTGCTGATCGCCGGCGTCGTGGCGTTCCCGGTCAACCGGTGGCTGATCGCCCGCGGCCAGGGGCATGCCCTGGTGCACGAGCTGCACGACCGCACGCCGGAAGGATGAGCCCGTTTCGGCTCGCGCCGGGTTCCCGCCCTAGACTGGCGGGCATGACCCAGCGACCACGCCGCCCCATCGTCCTCGCCGGCTTTCTTGCCCTCGCCGTGCTCCCCGTCGCGTGCAACCCGCGCGACCCGGCGCCGACGCCCGCGGCCACCGTCGCAGGGAGCGCGGCCGCTCCGACCGCCACCGAGGGCGCACCCAGCGCCCCCGCCGCATCGGCCAGCGGGGCCCCGACCACCAGCCAGTCCGACACCGAGTGGGGTCGGATCTGGGACGCCCTGCCGGCGGGCTTCCCGCTCTACCCGGGCGCGACACCCGCCGAGGACGCCGGCCTCGGGCCGGCGAGTGCGACATACGCCATCGAAGGCACCGACCCGGAGACGATCGCGGGCTGGATGCAACAGGCGCTCGAGACAGCGACGTTCAGCACGGAGGCGCTGGCAGGACCGCTGGAAGACGGACGCTTCGTGCTCGATTCGGTCGGCGACGGTGACTGCCGGATGCAGGCCGAGGCGATCCCGCAGGGCGGCCTGACGTTCATCGTCATCCGCTACGGCGCCGGCTGCCCGAACAGCTGATCCCGGGCCCCGTCACCCTCGCGCCGCCGGGATGGGCCGTGGGCTGAGTCGGCGGGCGCACCTGGTGCGCCGATGCGACGTGGCCGGTGCGCAGACGCAACACACCGCGTTGCCTCGACGTCTATGCTGCGGTTGGATCGGCCGGGAATCCGATCCGCGCAACCAGGGGGAAGCGCACCATGCAATCAGCGCAGCCACGGGATCTGGGAGCGCTGGCGCTCGTCGTCGGCCTGTTCCTCGTCCTCTTCGTCGTCACGCTGCTGGTGGGTGCGCCCGTGCGCTGATCCCGGCCAGGATCACGTCGATGCCCGCCGCATAGGCCGCGTCGAGGTCGCCGCCGAGCCGGAACATCCCCGCGAGTTCCATGCTGACGAACCCGTGCGCCCACGCGACGACGGCGCGCCCGCCTTCCAGTGATGCCGGGCCGTCATCCCCGATCAGCCGGGCCACGGCCGCGACGATCGGCCGGCCGAGCTCGGCCACTGCGGTCGGGTCCGGCTGGAGGTCCGGCCCGCGCAGCGTGAACAGCAGGCCGTAGCCATTCCGGTTCCGATGGACGAAGGCGCGGTAGGCCGCGGCGATCGCACGCAGGTCATCGGCCGGATCGCCGCTCGTCGTCGAACCCTGGAGGACGCGACCCAGATCGGCCGTGACCGCGTCCGCGACCGCCCGGATGAGGGCCGATCGGTTGGGCACGTGCTTGTAGAGCGAGGGCCCACGGACGCCGACGCGTTCGGCCACGCGGCTCATGACGACCGCGTCGAGACCGTCTTCCTCGAGCAGTGCTCGGGCAGCCGCGAGGATCGCCTCCCGCGAGGTTCGTGCCGGGGCCGGACTCATGCCGCGAGTATAGGCTATTGACAATAGCCATGAAGGCTACGTATAGTAGCCATCGACGGAGCAAGACGTTCCGAGACAGCCCAGGAGGGCACGGCCATGACGGCATCGACGATGAACCGGACCACGGATCGATCGATGGAGACGACGCCGACTGGCGCCCCGGCGGCAGGGACAAGCGGCATGGTCGGGGCGGTGTCGCCGTGGATCCGGCCCTGGCTTCGCGCCGAAGGCGCGGCGGTCTTCGCAGCCGGTCTCGCGGGGTTCCTCGCGATCGGTGCACCCTGGTACCTGTTCATCCTGCTGCTGCTCGTGCCGGACATCTCGGCGGTCGGCTACCTGCGCGGACCGCGCGTCGGAGCCATCGTCTACAACCTCGCCCACGACCTCGCGACCGGTGTCGTCATCGCCGGGATCGGCGTCGCGCTGGGCGCCGTTCCTCTGATGGCCGCGGGCGCGATCCTCGTCGCGCACAGCGGGATGGATCGCCTGGCGGGCTACGGCCTCAAGCTCCCGACCTCGTTCCAGGACACGCACCTGGGTCGCATCGGCCGGGGACGCTGACCTCGGATCGGGTGGGCCTGGCGCACGCCGCGGCGCTCAGTCGTACAGGCGCTCGAGGTGCCAGGTCCCGGCGATCCGGTCGAGATAGATGAGGGCCAGCCATCGCTCGCCGACGACCTTGACGTAGTCGCGGGCGATGGGTTCGCGCCACCAGGCTTCCTCGACCCGCCAGCGGTTGCAGACCTCCACGCCCTCGCGCCGGCCATTCCAGCTGATGGCGATCAGGCGACCCTCGCCATCGACCTCGACGTCGATCGCGGGATGCTCGCGCAGCAGGCGCGTCACGACGTCGCGTCCTCGCCCAGCCCGACCGGGCGCCACGTCCAGCGTCCCTCCGGCAGCGGCGCCTCCGGGTCCGTGATGGCGACCCGCCGCACGCGATCCTCGCCGTAGGTCAGCGCCAGCCTGGCGAGCTGCCAGCCGAGCCGTGCCGTGCGCGCGGCCTGTGGCACGAACAACGGCAGTTGCTGGCCCGCGGCCGCGGTCGTCCCCCGCAGCTCCAGGTCCAGCCGTTGCACCGCGGCCGGCGGCGGTTCCCGCTCCAGCCGGGCGAACAGCAGCCGCTCGACGGCCTCGGGGTCCGCGGTGGGTTCCGGGAAACGCTGCTCGACCTCGATCCGCGGCGGCGTCCCGCGGGCGGCAAAGGCGAGATCCAGCTCCAGGGTCAGGTGGGCGCGGTCCGCGGCGAGCCCCCGGGAGGTGAGCTGGGTCGTGATCGCGGCCACCAGCCGGTGGAGCACGAAGCGGAGTGGCTCCAGGTCCTCGACCGGCGGCTCGATGGGCAGGGCGAGGGCCAGCCGCTCGGGGGCATGGCGCGCCCGGAACGGCTCGGTCTCGTCGCCACACGCCCGGGCGTGGAGCCGGCCGCCCTCCTCGCCGAACCGGGCGATCAACGCGGACCGGGGAAGCTCCGCCACGGCGCCGATCCGCCGCAGCCCGAACCGGGTCAGTCGAGCGCGCGCATCGAGATCGGTGGTCAGGAGGCCGGACGGGTACGGCGCGAGGAACGCCGCCTCGTCGCCGGGCGCGACCACGACCGGGGAGCCGGCACGGGCGTGGACCGCGGCGATGGTCGCCGCGAAGTGCGTGCCGGCGACCCCGGCCCGTGGCTGCACCTCCCCGCCCGGCAGGGCCGCCGCCAGCGCCGCCCCGACCCGTTCGACGAGCACCGGCTCGGGACCCCACAACGGGCCCAGCCCATCGATCCCCATCTCGAACAACCCGAACGCGGGGTCCGACGACGCGCCGCTCCCCGCGAGGCTCGGGCTGAACCGCCCGAGTGCCTCGAACGCGGTCTCGGCCGCCGCCCGGTCCGCATCGGGATCGGGCTCGATGAAGGTCGCCTCAGGGACGAGTCGGTGGGCGCTCCCCAGCGGCATGCCGCGCCGAACGCCGAGCTGGCGCGCGTCCGGGCTGGCGTCGATGACCGGGCCCGGATCCCACGGCCGGCCGCCCAGCACGAGCGGGCCCGGCGGGAAGGGCTCGGAGCGTCGGGCCCGTGCCAGGTGGAGAGGCAGATGCGGGACGAAGAGGTGGAGACGTCGCATGGTCGTGGGTCTTTCGATCGGGGGCCTCGTGCGGATGGACGTGGACGGCCGGCGGTGGGGCGTCGAGGGCATCGAGCAGGAGCGCGTCGTGGGCGAGACACGCGTCCCGCTCGCCACCCTCGGCGTACAGGATCCGGAGCGTCGCGCGACGCCCCGGCGGTCCGTGGCGGTTGTGCGCGACGATCGCCTCGGTGCGCTGGCCGACGACGTCGCGGCCCAGGCGGACCCACGACCGGCGCGCCAGCTCGAGCCGGATGCCGGTCGACTCGGCGACCGCGGTCGCGAGGCCGCCGGCGAGTCCGGGCGCATCGAGGATCAGGAGCAGGGTCTCCGCGCGGCGGGCGAGTGCGGCGAGCCGATGGAGTCGATCGGCGACCTTCGCCGTCCTGTCGGTCCTCGCCAGCCGGCCGCCGGGCAGGTCCAGGACGAGCATGTCGACCGACCTTCCCGCCAGGAGGCTGCCGGCGATCGACAGGCCCTCGTCCAGGCTGGCCGGCGTGATGACGACGAGCCATTCGAGCCGGATGCCGCGGGCGACGGCCTCGACCGGGTCGAAGCTGCGTGAGAGGTCCAGCCAGGCCACGACCGAGCCCTGCGCCTGGGCCTCCGCGGCGACCCTGAGGCTCAGGGTCGTGCGGCCGCTGGAGCCGTCGCCGCGGATCGCGACGCTGGCCCAACGCGGGAGACCGCCCGGTCCCAGGATCGCGTCGAGGGCGGCGAAGCCCGTGTGGATGACGCGGTCGTCGTCGAGGCTGGGCTGGGAGCGCGGCTGCTGGTCCGGCGCCGCATCGGGCAGCGGCGCAGGTGCCATCGCCAGCGCACCGACGACCCGCGGAGCTGCCGCTCCCCAGCGGGCCCGCAGGCCCGCGACAGCGGCATCCACATCACCACGAGGGGTCGACATCGGACGCCTAGATTAGAACATCTGTTCTAGTAGAGACAAGCCCCGAAGTCGCGCGTATCCTCCGGTGCATGGGCTACTCCGGCGCCGCGCTCTACGACGACGACATCGCGGCCGACGTGCGCGGCGCCTTCGCGAATCCCTGGGCGATGGCGTGTCGGGCGAAGCGGCCACGGACGCGCTGCTCACGGAATGGGCCGAGGTCCTCGACGATCCGGACGAGCGCTGTCCATTCTGGCTGGCACTCGCCGACACGCAGTGGCGCGTCGGTCGCCTCGAGGATCGGGTCAGGGACCGGCCGGCAGATCGATCGCGGACGGATCGACCTCGCCCGGTTCGACCATGACGACACCCTCAGCGCCAGGCGCCGGCAGGTCCTCGCGAGCTCGGCGACCGCCTCGCATCGCCGCAGCGCTCCCCCGTCCGCATCCGACCCGTCCGATCGATCTCGCCGGTCGGTCGCGGCGACGTCTTCGCCTACCGCTTCGACGACGGTCGTTCGGCCCATTTCCGTGCCGTCGAGATCCTCGGCGACGAGCGCGACAGCTATCCCACCCTCGAGGTGCTCGCCTGGGAGGACCCACCGACGGCCACGACCGCGGAGCGCGCGGTCCACCGCGCACCGACCAGCGGTCGCACCGACCTGATCACCGTCTATCGCTACCGCGCCGACCCCGACCCGGCGTCCCGCATCACCATCGTCAGGAAGTCGACGGCCGTCGAGCGCACGAGGATGCTGCCCGCGTGGGCGACCTCGTGGAGCGACCTCGAGGGCATCCTCAAGACGTGGTTCGGGTTCTGATCATCGCGTTCCGGTCGTGTCACCGGATCGACACGGCCGGCTCGTAGTCTCGGCCTACCATGCTGACGATGCCTGCCTCCGACCACCGACCTCGCGATCCCGACCGCGCCGATCCTCGTCGTCGACGATGACGCCAAGATCGTCCGGCTCGTGCGGACGTACCTGGAACGCGACGGCTTCACGGTCGTGACCGCCGCGGACGGGCCGGCTGCGCTCGAGGCGATCGAGACGCATCAGCCGGCGCTCGTCGTGCTCGACCTGATGCTCCCCGAGCTTGACGGGCGGGCCGTCATCCGCGCCGTGCGGCGCGACGAGGAGGCGGCCCGCACGCCGATCCTCGTGCTGTCGGCCCGGAGCTCGACCATCGATCGGATCGCCGGGCTCGAGGACGGCGCCGACGACTACCTGCCCAAGCCGTTCTCGCCGGCCGAGCTCGTCCTCCGGGTGAAGTCGATCCTGCGCCGGACGACGCCGACCACCGACGCGGCGGCGGCCGCGGGGAGCGGCGCAGCGACGGCCGCGTCCGCCGAGCCAGTCATCCGGCACGGCGACCTGACGATCGATCCGGCGCGCCACGAGGTCATGCGTGGTGACGAGGTCATCGACCTGACGCGCGTCGAGTTCCGCCTCCTCTCGACGATCCTCGGCGCGGACGGGCGCGTCCTGTCGCGCGACCAGCTGCTCGACGCCGTGTACGGACAGGACGCCGCCGAGGTCCTCGACCGCACGATCGACGTCCACATCCGTCGCCTCCGCGACAAGCTCGACGACGATCCCGAGGCGCCGCGCTACGTGCAGACCGTCCGTGGCGTGGGCTATCGGGCCGCCCGATCCGCCGCATCGTGATCACGCGGGGCATCGCCGCTCGGATCGCCCTCGCGGCCATCGCCTCGGCGGCCGTCGGGCTCGTCATCCTGGGCGTCGGCGTGGCCGTCGTCGGTGCCGACGTCTTCACGGCGCTGATGATGGAGGCCGGTGATTCGGCCGAGCACGCACGCGAGATGTACGACCAGTCCGTCACCGCGGTCGTGGTCACCGCGACGGTCCTCGCCCTCGTCGCCAGCGTCGGTCTGGCGCTGGTCCTCGGCCGGATGCTCGCACGGCCGTTGCAGGAGATCGGCGGCGCGGCGCGGCGGATCGCGGATGGCGACTATGCCGCGCGGGTGCCACGCGAGGGGCCGGAGGAGCTCGCCAGCCTCGCCGATTCCTTCAACCAGATGGCCGCGTCGCTCGAGCGCCAGGAGCGGATGCGCCGCGACTTCATCGCCAACGCCGCCCATGAGCTGCGCACGCCGCTGACCAACCTGCAGGGCTACCTCGAGGCGCTGCGCGACGGCGTGATCGTCGCGGACCGCGCGACCTACGAGTCGCTCCACGAAGAGGCCGATCGCCTCGTCCGGCTCTCACGCTCGCTCGATGCGCTCGCCGAGGGCGACGCCGGGACGAGCCCGCCCGCGCCGACCGACCTCGACCTCGCGGCCGCCGTCCGCTCGGCGCTGGATCTCGCCGCGCCGTCGATGGAGCGGGCGGGCCTGCACGCTCGTGACCGAGCTCCCGGCGAGCCTGCCGGCACGGGCCGACCCGGATCGACTGGCGCAGGTCCTCGCGAACCTGCTCTCGAACGCGGTGCGCTACACGCCGCGCGGGGCACGGTCACGGTCCGCGCCGAGCGCCGACCCGGCGATCTCCTGGTCTCGGTCGCCAACACGGGCGAGGGCATCCCGCCCGACGAGCTCGAGCTCGTGTTCGAGCGGTTCTACCGGGTCGAGAAGTCGCGCGATCGAGCGCGTGGCGGGGCCGGCATCGGCCTCGCGATCGTGAAGCAGCTCGTGGAACAGGCCGGCGGCCGGGTCGGTGCCGAATCGACGGACGGCGCGACCCGGTTCTGGTTCAGCCTTCCCGCCTGAGCCGGAGCGCTTCACGGGCCGTCAGGCGCCGGATGGCACGCCGATCGCGATCATCCCGACCAGCACGCCGGCGAGCCCGACCCACTGGATGGGCTTGAGCCGCTCGCCGAGGAACGCGACCGCGACGATGATCGTGACCGCCGGGCCGAACGACGAGGCCAGCCCGACGAGCCACGTCTCGGCATGCTCGAGCCCGTACGCGAACACGATGAGCCCGACGATGTCGAGGACGCCGGCCGCGAGGACTGCCGCCACGACGCGCCCGTCGAGCCGTCCGCCTGATGATCCCGCGCCATCCGAGTGGCGCGCCATCTGGCTCCGCGCCGTCCAGCAGCGGTGCCGCGAACCTGCGCGCCACGGTCAGCGCAAGACCGAGGATCAGCAAGGCCAGGGCGGCGTTCGTCAGCCGCGACACGAGCAGGACCTCGAGCCAGCCCGCCGTGTCGATCACGATGTCCGTGCCGATGGTCATGACCGCGAACAGCACGAGCGCGACGAGCGCGAATGCGACGCCGGGGCCGGCGAACTTCATGCCGCGCAGGCCACCGTCGAACGCGACGCCGGTCAGGATCACGCCGATCGTCGCGATCGCGGCCCCCGCGGCCTGGAGGGGGGTCAGCGTCTCGCCGCGGACGATGACCGCCAGGACGACGGTGAGGCCGCCGTACGCGGCGACCATCCCGCTGACCACCGAGATCGGCCCGATGCGCAGCCCCGTGAAGTAGAAGAGGTACGCGCCAGCGCCGGCCATGCCGACGAGCGCCCCACCGATGAGGACCGCCGGATCGGTCGGGACCGCGGTCCCGGTCGCGACCGCGAGGATGACGATCAGCACCGCGCCGACGACCTGCATCCCCGCCGTCACGCGGAGGCTGCCCACCCGCCGGCTCGCGAGCGCCGAGAAGATATCGAGCGTGCCCCACGACAGGGCAGCGCCCAACCCGGTCAGGAGTCCAAGGGGCATCGGCCGAGCCTAGACGCCCGTCCGCAGGCCGGACCGCGGTCCTGTGGACCGGGACGGGCGACGGCGAAGGCGCCCGCGGGCGGCGTCCGGGACGCTCGACGGTCGGACGCACGCTGCCCGCGCGACGGGCTCGCGAGGTGCCGCCGGGCGGCCGAGACGGGCCCTCGTGCTACACTCCGACGCCCGTGGGGATGTAGCTCAGCTGGGAGAGCACCGCGTTCGCATCGCGGGGGTCAGGGGTTCGAGTCCCCTCATCTCCACCATCCCACGACCCGGTCTTCTGCGTGTCCGCGCGGGTCAGGTGGGCCAACACGACGCCCGCCCGGCGATGACCGCGTCTCAGCGCCCGGACGATGCCTCGACCGTCCCGAGCCCGCCCGTTCGTCCCCGCGATCCAGCGCGGTTGGCCGGTCGCTCCCCCCAGTAGCGACCGGCCCACCGAGCAGCCGGAGCAGCTCGTCGGGACCGGCGAACGCCGACTCCGATCCGCTGCCGACGTGACGGAGCACGCCCCGAATCCCCGAGTCCGGATCAGGAGCCCCCCGCGCGGTCGCATGGGCATCGCCACCGCGCCACATCCGGATCACGAACGTGTCCACCGGCAACAGTCTCGGGCGGAGCGTTCAGGCGGCGTTCAGGAGGTGTTCAGCTCCTGGGTCCCTCGCGGTGCCGACGCCCGGGAATGGTGCGGCCTCCACGTCCAGCTCCTCCATCCGACCGACGTAGCGTCCGATAGGTGCGTCGTGCCTCGGCCGGCCGGCCGGCCGCCACCAGCTGCGTCGCCAGGAGGAGGTGCGCGTGCTCGTCGTACGGCTCGCGCTCGAGCGCCCGTCGCAGGTACCGGATGGCCGCCTCGGCGTCACCGTGGTCGGACCAGAGCCGGGCCAGCGCGAGCGCGACCCGCAGGTACGTTGCCTTCGCCTCCTCGCGGAGGGGCACGGCCCAGTCGGCGTACGGATCGTCCTCGAGGAAGTCACCGCGGTAGGCGGCCTCCGCCTGCTCCAGCGCTCGCTGCGCGCGCATGGGATCCGTCGCGCTCGCATCGAGCCCGTCGACCGCCCCGGCCATGAACCGTTCGATGTCGATCGCCGCCGCCGGCAACGCCAACCAGACGGCATCGCGGTCGGCAGCGATCCAGCCAACGGGGTCGGCGCTGCGATCGGGGTCCAGGACGTTCCGGGCGGTCGAGATCATGACCGACAGTCGGCGAGCCGTCCGGGTCGGATCCTCGTCGGGCCAGAGCACCTCCATGAGTTGCTCGCGAGGGACGCGCTGACCTCGGCGGGCGACGAGGATCTTGACGAGGTCGCGCGCGCGTCGTGAGCCCCAGGTGGCGATCGGCACCGGCGCGCCCGCATGCAGGACGCTGAAGCCGCCGAGGGACCGGATCTCCGTCGCCGGCCAGGCGGCGCCGGCCGCCGGATTCCCGGCCGGCTGCGGGACGGTCGCGCCCGCTGCCGCCAGCACCGCATGGGCAGCCTGAGCGGAGGGACTCGATGGCGACGCCGCGCCGCGCGCGGCGTCCAGCGCGACCTCGACGCGGGCCTCCGCGACCACGGCGCCGAGGTCGTGCCAGATCGCGCGGGCTTCCTGCAGCCTGCTCACCGTCTGGGACGGACCCGTGGCCAGGGCAGCCTCCAACTCGAGTGCCTCCGCCAGCCCAGCCCGGTCCCGGCGTCCGCGGGCGAGCGCGGCCGCCTCGCTCGTGGCCGTGGTGGCGAGCGATCGGTCACCAGCCTGAAGCGCCACCCGGGCCTGCGCCAGCAGCGCGGCCACCCGGGCGAGGGCAGGACCCAGTGCCACGGCGCGTGCGGCCAGCGACCTGGCTCGATCGGGCTCTTCCGCGGCGAGCACGCGGGCCAACCCGGCCAACGCCGGGACCAGTCCCTGGAGGTCGCCGGACCGCTCCGCGATCGACAACGCCTCCTCGTACTGCGCCCGCGCCATGGCCCGGTCGCCCCGGTCACGATAGACGTCGCCGAGATGACCGAGCGGATACGCGACCATCGCGGAGTCGAGGCCCTGGTACATCGCGCGGGCCTGCTCGAGGTCGGCCCGGGCGTCGTCGAACCGGCCAAGGCGCCAGAGCGCCTCACCACGATTGGAGAGCGCCAGTGCCTGGAAGATCGCGAAGCCGGTCATCTCCGCCAGTCGGATGGCTTCGTCGAGCTCCTCGAGCGCCGCGCCGTAGCTGCCCTCCTCGATGAACCTCGATCCGCGGTTCGCTCGGATCCGGATCTGGGTCAGGACGTCGCGTCCGCGGATCGCGTGGTCCAGCGCGCGCAGATAGTGGAGGTCGTTCGCCCGCCGGTCCCCATCCAGGGCCGCGAGCATCGCCAGCACGGTGTGGGTCACCGCAAGCGCCCGGGGATCGCCCGTCCGCGTGGCGCCGAGCAGCGCCTCGTCCACGAGGCGACGAACCTCGTCCGACCTCCCCGCGCAACCAGAGGGCCGCCGCCCACCATGCCTGCAGGAGCGCCCGGTCGGCCGACATCGCCGATCGACCGGACGCGTCCGTGATCGGGCCGCTGGCACCCTCGGCGTAGATCCGGATCGCCTCGTCCAGCTCGCCGCGAAGGTGATGGATCAAGCCCATCCGCCAGGCGATCCCGGGCTCGAGCGGCGTCCCGTGGCGATGCAGCCGTTGGAACAGCGCGAGCGCCCCATCCCAGTCGCCGCGGACCTGGCGAGCCTCCCCTTCCAGGCGGTCGATCGTCCGGGTCCGGGCCGAGCCGCGCAGCAGACCCGCGGCATCGATGACCGGATCGACATGCCCCGCCGTCAGGAGAGCCTGACCTCGCTCGGTCAGCGCCCGACGGATCAGGCCGGGCTGTTGCGTCTCGATCGCGATCGTCAGTGCGTCGAGGTCGGCTCCGTTCGCCAGCGCCCACTCCAGAGCCGACCGTTGCACGTCCGCCCGCGCGCGACCGTGCGGGCGCGAGTCGCTGGACGGCGAACGGCCTGACGGCAGGATGGATGGCGAACCACTCGCCGTCGCCCGCGGCTTGCACGACCAGCCCGCTTCGAACCAGCGTGTCGAGGGCGTCGCCGATGGCGGGGAATCCGAGCGCCGCGGCCAGCTCGACGGTGAACCGTTCGACCAGCGCCATCGTCCCGATCAGCTTCCGGACTGCCGGTGACTCGCGGGCGACGACCTGCTCGACGAAGTACTCGACCACCGGGTCGGCGGTCCGGACCAGGCGGTCGAGCATGGCCGGGCGGGCGTCGGGCTCGACGCGCACCAGCGCCTCGGCCGCCAGCCGGCTGGCTGCCGGCCAACCGCCGGTCGCCGCGTGCAGCCGTTCGGCGAGCCGTCGGTCGCCGGTTCCCGCGCCGTCCGTCGTGCCGCGCGGGTCGAGCATCGCGTCGAGGAATTCGCCGGTCTCCTCCCGCGAGAAGGCCAGGTCCGCGCCGGTCAGCGACAGGACCTGGCCCTGGATCCGGAGCCGCTCGATCGGGAACGGCAGGTCCGTCGCGCGACGACAGCATGACGTGCAGCCGGGCCGGCGCCTGGCGGCAGAGGGCGGCGACCAGCCGGCTGGCGGCATCTCGCCGCGCGAGCGTCTCGAGGTCGTCGAGGACCAGGACCAGGTCGCCCGTCAGCGACCCCTCGATGGCATCGCAGATGGCGCCGGCGAGGGCCTCCGCCCGGCGACTCTCATCGGCCGCCGCCTGGGGTCCTCGCCCCAGATCGATGACGTCGCCGAGCAGGCGCCCGACCGCGGGTGCACGCAGCCCGATGGACCGGACGATGCCGGCGGCCAGCGTCGCGAGATCGCGATCGACGGCCGTCACCGTGTGCCAGGCCAACGGCTGTGCCTGTCCCCACACCGCGAGCAACGTCGACTTGCCGAAGCCCGCCGCGGCCACGATCGTCGTGAGCCGGCGGGTAGCTGCCTTCGTCGAGCAGCGCCTCCAGTCGCGCGCGGCGGATGAGCGCGCCGGCGAGCGGCGGCGGCACTGCGACGACCGGCACGTCCCCGAGCCGCGCCGGCCCGCTGCCGGTCGTCTCGAGCTGGTCTCCTGTCACGTTCGCCACCGTACGGCGGTGGACCGGGTGGCGCAATCGGGAATGCGGCATGCGTACGAGCGTCCGCATTGCCTGAACACTGGCTGAACGCGTGGCGGTACCGTCCGTGCGCGCGGTGACGCGAACGATGAGGGTCGCCGCCGTGGGGGGTAGCGATGCGAACCATGTCGAAGGTCGCCGGGTTCCTGGCGGCGCTCATCCTCGCGGCCGGACCGATCCACGCGACGGTCCCTGCGGCACTCGCCGCCGCGCCGTCCAATGACGCATTCGCGAACGCGCAACCGCTCTCGGGCGCGTTGCCGATCGTCGCCTCCGGCACGAATGTCGACGCCACCGCCGAGGCCGGCGAGCCGGATCACGACGGCGATCCGGCGGACCATTCCGTCTGGTTCGGCTGGACGCCCACCGCCTCGGCCACGGTGATCATCGAAGCGTGCGCGGGTCCGCTCCTGGCACGCGTCGGCGTCTACACGGGCGGAGCGGTCGATGCGCTGACCGAGGTCGGCGTCGGGATCGCGCCTCCCCCGTCATGCCTCGGAGGGTTCGACCCGGCGGTGCGGCTGGATGCCATCGCGGGCACCACGTATCGGATCGCGATCGATGGTTTCGCCACGGACGAGGATGCGTTCGAGCTCCGGATCCGCGTGCCAAACCCACCGTCGAACGATGCCTTCACCGGCGCCCAGACACTCGCCGGTCCTCTGCCGATCACCATCTCGGGCACGAACGCCGACGCGACGAAGGAGTCCGGTGAGCCGAACCACGCGGGCAACGAGGGCGGCAGCTCGGTCTGGTATGCGTGGACCGCGCCGACCTCCGGACCGTTCGCCATCGATCCCTGCGACGCGGACTTCCCCACCCTGCTGGGCGTCTACACCGGCGCCGCCGTGGGCTCGCTCACCGAGATCACGAGTGGGTTCGGGTTCGGCTCGTGCGACGCGGCGATGCTCGACGCGACTGCCGGCACCACCTACCGGATCGCCGTCGACGGTGTCCTGACGACCGGTGGCATCAGCCAGGGCGGCTTCAACCTCGAGATCCGTGCGCTCGACACCCCCGCGAATGACGACTTCGCGGACGCCCAGGCGATCGAAGGGTCGCCGCCGATCATCGTCAACGGCACGAACGTCGATGCGACGAAGGAGCAAGGCGAGCCCGACCACGCCGGGTTCCCCGGTGGCGCGTCGGTCTGGTACACATGGACGCCGACGGTCTCTGACACAGTCACGCTCGACACGTGCGCGAGCAACTTCGACACGATCCTCGCGGTCTACACCGGCGACGCGATCGGTTCCCTCATCGAGATCGCCAGCAACGACGACCACGCCTTCTGCAACTTCAAGAGCGTCGTCACGTTCGAGGCGACCGCAGGCACGACCTATCACATCGCCGTCGACGGTTTCTTCGGAACGATCGGCGGCGGAACGGGCAGCATCGTCCTGGAGTTCCGGGCGCCGCCTCCGAACGACGACTTCGGCGACGCCCAGCTGGTCGATGGCGCACTACCGATCCTCGTGCCGGGCACGACCGGCGCTTGCCAGCAAGCAACCCGGCGAACCAAATCACGCCGGCAACATCGGGGGTCACTCTGTCTGGTACGCCTGGACACCAACCTCCTCGGGTACCGTCACGATCGACGTCTGTGACGCGAATGTCCAGATGCTGCTCGCGGTGTACACCGGCAGCGACCTGGGCTCGCTGGCCGAGATGGCGAGCAACCGCGGGGGCTGCGGGGATGGCGCATTCGTGGCGCTCGAGGCCACGGCGGGCACCACGTACCGGATCGCGGTCGATACGTTCACCGGCTCCTTCGGCAGCTCGTTCGGGCCGTTCACGCTGCAGATCAAGCAGCCAAGTCCACCGCCGAACGACGACTTTGCCGACGCGGAGACGCTGAGCGGCACCCTGCCGATCGCGGTCTCGGGCGCCAACGTCGACGCCTCCAAAGAAGCGGGCGAGCCGAACCACACGTTCAACTCGGGCGGGGCTTCGGTCTGGTATCGCTGGACGGCCGGGACATCCGGTACGGTCGCGATCGACACCTGCGGGAGCGACTTCGACACCCTGCTCGCCGTCTACACCGGCGCAGACATCACGGCCTTGACCAAGGTCGCCAGTAACGACGACTTCAACGGCTGCGGGACCGACAGTCACGTTTCCTTCCCCGCCACCGCCGGGACCGAGTACCGGATCGCCGTCGATGGGTTCTCACGAGCGATGGGCCTGATCACGCTGCACCTTCGGATCGAGGCTCCACCCGCGAACGACGAATTCGCCGACGCGGAGCAGGTGAACGGATTGCTTCCGCTCAGCGTCGGCGGGACGAACATGGACGCGACGAAGGAGCCGGGCGAGCCGAACCACGCCGCAAACGCCGGCAGCGGGTCCGTCTGGTACGCCTGGACCGCTGAACAGCCGGGCCCAGTGGTCATCGACACCTGTGCGTCCACCTTCGATACGCTCCTCGCGGTCTACACCGGCGATGCCCTCGACTCGCTGACGACGGTTGCGAGCAGCGAGGACGACGAGTCCTGTGGCCCTGGCAGTCTTGTCACATTCGATGCGGCCGGCGGACCACGTACCGGATCGCGGTCGATGGGTGGGCGTCCACGTTCGACCGCGTGAGCTATGGCTACTTCGATCTCACGATCGCATCGGCGTGCACCCAGACGATCACGGGCCAACAGGACGGCACGCTGAAGGCGTCGGACGGGATCACGTGCCTGGATGGCGCGAACCTTGAAGGGCCGCTCCGGATCGATGACGGCGCCCAGCTGTGGGCGGTCGACTCGGACATCGTGGGTCCGGTCACGGCGAACGGCGCCGCCAGGGTCGTCCTGTGCGGCAGCACCGTCGATGGCCCGGTGAAGATCACCGGGAGCGAGTCCGTTCTGCTCGGAGATCCCAACCTCGGCTGTGCGTCCAACGACGTCGACGGCCCGGTCACCCTGACGGGCACATCAGGTTCGAGTGTTGTCGCCGGCAACCACATCACCGGTAAGCTCGCCTGCACGAAGAACGTGCCCCCGCCCGTCGACCGGGGGGTGCCCAATATCGTGCTCGGCCCCGCGACGGGGCAATGCAAGAGCCTCGCCGAATGACGTAGATCGCACTCCTCAGGCCCGGCTTGGGATCACGCAGGCGAAGGCCGGCGCACCGGCGGTCGCAAGGGTGGCCGCCGCAGACGAGTCCTGGACGACGAGCGCGGTGACCATCCCGAACATGCCGTCCATGGCCTCGGCGTGCTGGAGGATGTGGCAGTGGAATGCCCACGCCCCCGGCTCGTCGCAGTCGATCACGACGTCCCACCGTTCGCCCGGATTGACCCCGAGCGTGTCGCACGTGAATGACGCGGAGCCGAGCGGGAATCCATCCCGCGCGACGACGCGCATCGGCATCCCGTGCAGGTGCCAGGGATGCATCATGTTGCCCTCGTTCATGAACCGGATGACGATCGTGTCACCCAGCTGCGCGACGATCGGCGCGGTGGCCGGGAAGCCGCGTCCGTTGATCGTGAAGCCGCCGAGGGCGTCGTTGCTGATCCAGATCACGTCCTGGCTCGCCCCGTACAGCTGGTCGTAGCGCTGGGCGGGGTCACGTGGCTCCACGATGAACGCGCCCAGCAGCCCACGCCCGACCTGGTCCGTGGCGTTGTGGTGCGAGTGGTACATGTGCGAGCCCGTGGACCGCGCGACGAACTCGTAGGTGAATGACCCGCCGGGCTGGATCGGTTCCTGGGTGATGTGGGGGACGCCGTCCATCGCGTTCGGCAGCCGCTGCCCGTGGAAATGGATGCCGGTCGACTCCTTGAGGTTGTTCGTGAAGATCGCGCGCACGCGGTCCCCCTCGATCACGTTCAGGCGCGGCCCAGGCCACGTCCCGTTGAACCCCAACGCGGCGATGGGTGCCTTCTCGGCGTCGATCTGGTGCTGGATCTCGTCGATCGTGAGCTCGAAGACCTTCACGTCGCCGTCGAGCCTGGGTTCGAGCGGCTGGTTGCCGAGCGGCAGGGTCGCCGCCTCCCCGCCGAGGAACCGGTCGACGGCCGCCTTCGCGTTCGCGTCGTGATCGACGCCCGGCGAGGCGGACGGTGCGACCGATGGTGCCGGCGAGTGGGAGGGCTCGTGCGACGCGCCGGGAGCGGCGCTCGGGGCCGCGCTCGCACCGGGACTCGAGCCCGCCGCGGCGGGCGCCAACGTCGGGCCGAGGGACCACGTCGATGCGGAGCCGCCCGGGGTACAGGCGACGATCGATGCGGCGACGAGTCCCCCGCCGGTCAATGCGCCGGCGCGGAGCAGGCCGCGACGGGTGAGTCGCGACGCGGACGCATCGATGGGGGTCGGGGTGGACGGGGCTGGGTCAGCCGTGGTGGCGGGTGGGTTGGTCGACATGGGCTTGAGTCTCCCGTGCGCGCTGCTCGCGACGACCTGCCGGTCGGACCCATTCTGGCGTGCCGAAAGGCCCGTCGGAAGCCGATGGCCTGCAGCGCCACCGTGCTGCTGTTCGGCTGCTGGTGGCTGTACTTCCTCGAACCGGCCGGGCCGCGGCTCGCGGGCAGCCCGAGCCGCGTGTCGTTCACCTGGGGCTACGGCCACTACGCGATCTTTGCCTCGCTGGCGGCGTCGGGGCGGGCGTCGAGGTCGCCACCGAATCACTCGCCCACGAGGTCGCCGCGTCGCCGCTGCTCGTCGCCTACGCCATCGCGCTGCCGGTCGCGATCTTCATCGCCGTGCTGTGGCTCCTCCAGGTCTCGCTCGGTGGCCGCACCGTCATCCGACCGGTGCAGCTCGTCCCCGTGGTCGCGGCCCTGCTGCTCGTCCCGCTGGCCGTCGGCACGATCTCGATCGCCTGGGTCCTGGCGCTGATCGCGGGGATCGTGGCCGCCCTCATCGCCGTCGCGGGCCTCACGCGGCGACGGACGGCCTCGACGGTGGCCGCCTGAGCGACTGCGGCCGCCTAGCCGAGCGCGCCGTGGAGCTCCGCCGCGTGATCGTGCAGCCAGCGCCGCCAGGTCGCGTGATCGGCACGTCTTGACGCGACGAGCGCCCAGAACCGTGGCCCATGACCGAACACCCGCAGGTGGGCAAGCTCGTGGATGACCACGGTCTCCAGCGCCTCGGGCGGTGCGAGGACGAGCCGCCAGGAGAAGCTGAGCCGGCCGGCCCGCGAGGCGCTCCCCCATCGACTGCGGGGGTCGCGCAGCGTCACGGCTACCGGCGCGACGGCCAACGTCGCCGCGTGCCGCAGGACCTCGCGATCGATGGCGATGCGGGCGCGCGTGCGCAGCCAGCAGCTCCAGGATGCGCGCGTCCGTTCGTCCCTCACCCGCCGACCGACGGATCACGAGCTCGTCGCCGTCGGGACCGCCCACGCGTTCCACGCGGCTGCGCCCCTCGCCGGCCGCCAGCGGGACGACCCGCACCAGGTGGAGCAGGCCGAGGTAGGGCACCGACCCGCCGTCTCGGGCACCGCCGCGGGCGATCACCTCCGCGCGCGTCCGTGCCTGCCGCTCGAGGTGGCGGCGGACCCACCGCTCGCGTTCGTGCAGGAACCGCTGGGCGCGCCGCTCCCCTTCGCGCTGGCTGAGCCGCGTCGCCGGCACCGTGACGATGACGCCGCGCTCCGGATGGATGACGACGCGGACGCCGCGGGCGCGCGTCGAGCGGCGCAGGGTGTAGGGCAACGGGCCGCCGGCGAGGTCCGCGATCGCGGGAGCCTCCATCGCGCTCGGGCCGCCCATCACGCGCCGCGGATCAGGCGGCCGGACCGTGCGCCCGTCTCGACCCCGTCCCGCACGGCGACCGTCCCGTTGACCACGACGTGCGGGATCCCGACCGGATGGCGTGCCGGCTCCGTGTACGACGCGACGTCCGCGACCGTGGCCGGATCGAACACGACGATGTCCGCGATCGCGCCTTCCCGGATCGTGCCCCGATCGCGCAACCCGAGCCGCGCCGCCGGGACCGACGTGAGCTTCGCGACGGCCGTGGCGAGCGACAGCGTTCCCTCCTCGCGGACGTACGTCCCGAGCACGCGCGCCGTGCTCCCGTAGGTCCGCGGATGCGGCCGTCCCGCGTCGAGGATCGGATGGCCGGGGCGTCGCGCCTCGGCGTCGGTGCAGACCGCGATCCACGGCACGGCCACGATCGTCCGGACGTCCGCCTCGTCCATGCAGTCGATGACGACCGAGACGTCGAGTCGATCGTCGACGAGCGCGTCGAACGCCAGGTCCGCCGGATCCGCGCCGATGTCACGGCCGAGATCGGCCAGCGACCGCCCGGCCCAGTCCGGATGGCTCGGCGCCCACGAGATGCGGATCCCCTCCCAGCCTGGATCGGTCGCGATGTTCTCCCAGCCCGAGACGCCGCGATCCATCTCGGCCTTGATGCGCTGGCGGACGTCGAGGTCGGCGAGGAGCGCGAGGCTCGTGTCCACCCCGAGCCCGAGCAACGCCGGCGGCAGGATGATCGAGAGCGTCGTGGCGGCGGCGGTGTAGGGGTACTGGTCGGCCGCGACGTCGAGCCCCTCGGCGCGCGCCGCCTCGAGCACGGCGACGGCCTCCGCGGCCCGGCCCCAGACGGCACGCGATCCGCATTTGAGGTGCGAGATCTGCAGGCGCGGGTCGGCCACGCCGGCTCGTTTGGCAGCCCGGAGCGCCCCGATCGACTCGTCGAGCGACGCGAAGAGGGCGTCGCTCTCGTTGCGCATGTGCGTCGCGTAGAGGCCGCCCCGACGCGTCGCGGCGACGACCAGCGTCTCGACCTCGATCGGTGCAGCGTGGAGACCCGGGGCATAGATGAGCCCGGTCGAGAGCCCGAGCGCGCCCGCATCCATCGCCTGGTCGACCGACTCGACCATCGACGCGAGCTCGGCCTCGGTCGCGACGCGTGGGTCCGAGCCGAGGACGGATCCGCGGATCGTGCCGTGCCCCACCAGCATCGCGACATTGATCCCGAGATGCTGGTGATCGACCGCGTCGAGATACTCGCCGAAGGTGCGCCAGCGGGCGACCAGGGCGTGCGGTCGAAGCGCGAGCTCGATCAGCTCGCGACCGGCGTCGGTGATCGGGGCGAGCGTCTCGCCGCAGTTGCCCGACAGCTGGGTCGTGAAGCCCTGGCGGAGGTGGCTGACGAGCGCCCCGTCGACGAAGAGCGAGCCGTCGGAATGCCCGTGCGGATCGATGAACCCGGGCGCGACCACGAGACCCGTCGCATCGATGACGTCGGTCGCCGCGCCGATCTCGACCGACTCGAGGTCATCGACGGCGAGGATCCGGTCCCCCAGCACGCCGACGTCGGCGCGGCGGCCAGGCGTGCCGGACCCGTCGATGAGCGTGCCGCCAGTGAGCAGCAGGTCGAAGGCGGTCACCCGCTGATGATGCCACCGACCGCCGGCGGCGACACCGCACCTCCCGATCGCTTGACGGCGCTCGACAGAATGGCACATGGTCGCCGACGGACCTGCACGATCGACCCGGATCCTGCTCGTGGACGATCACGAGATCCTCCGCGAGGGACTCGCCGCGCTCCTGACGCGACAGCCGGGCTACCAGGTCGTCGCGCAGGCGGGCACCGTCGCCGAGGCGTATGGGGCGGTCGACGAGCACATCCCCGACGTCGTCGTGCTCGACGTGAGCCTGCCCGACGGTTCGGGGATCGAGGCCTGCCGCGAGATCAAGGCGCGCCATCCCGAGGTCAAGGTCGTGATCCTCACGGGGTCCGGGGACGAGGATGCGGTGCTGACATCGGTCGTCGCCGGTGCCAACGGCTACCTCCTGAAGCAGTCGGGCATCCGTGACGTGATCCGTGCCATCGAGGTCGTTGCCGGCGGCGGGTCGCTGCTCGATCCTGTGGCGACCGATCGGATGGTCCGTCGGATCCGCCGGCTGGGGGACGAACCGGACACGGACCCATTCGGCTCGCTCACCCCGCGCGAGCGCGACATCCTGGCGCGCGTCGCCGAGGGCAAGACGAACAAGGAGATCGCGGCCGAGGTCTCGTACTCCGAGAAGACGGTCAAGCGGTCGGTCACGTCGATCCTCTCGAAGCTCAACCTCGAGCGACGGACCCAGGCGGCGGCCCTGTACGCGAGACAGCGACCCACCTGACGACCCGGCGTCGCCGCGCCTCCACGCCACGGCCACGCAGCTCGCGTCGCTGGGCGCGTCTCGTACCGGCCCGAGGTGGCCCGTTCGGCCGTGCCTTTGGGCCGACCGGGCCCACGATCCGGGTCCATCGGCCCCTCGTCCGCGACGGGCCGGTGCCGCATGCTCGGGTCATTCATCCGAACGCCATCCATCCCCGCTCAGGACTCGACCGACCCACGATGACGATCACGACTGACCAGACCCTCGGTCGATCCACGAGCGCGACACCGCTGCCGCCGACACGCCGAACCCCGCCTCCCATCTGATCCACCCGGTGATCCGAGTGGCCGCCCCAGCGGCCGACTCGTGGCCGCCCCAGCGGCCGCCGCATCACCCCCCGCACCAGTCTCGAGCGCGCCTGGTGCCCCGGGGTCGACGGAACCTCCTCCATCGACCCCGCGCGAGCGACGGCCACGTGATTCCCCCCCACGTGACCGTCGCTCGCGCCTTCCCGGGGAAGCGCCGGACCTCTGGTACACTCCGCCTTCCGTGGGGCTATAGCTCAGTTGGGAGAGCACCTGCATGGCATGCAGGGGGTCCGGGGTTCGAGTCCCCGTAGCTCCACCAGCAATAGCCGAAACGCACCGCCGACCCACCACCCCTCGCCGACGGCGGGGGGTGCCGCGTATCCGGAGCCAACGATCGCCGTGACCGACGCCGCCGAAGCCGCTGCCACCACCGAGACCGTCGAGGACCGACCTCGCGTGGAGCGCTACGACCACACCGCCATCGAGCCCCGCTGGCAGGGTGAATGGGCGCGCCGCCGGCTGTACGACACCGACCTGTCGGACACGTCAAAGCCCAAGTACTACCTGCTGACGATGTATCCGTATCCGTCTGGCGACCTGCACATCGGCCACTGGTACATCGTCACGCCAAGCGACGCGCTGGCGCGATTCCGCCGGATGCATGGCCACAACGTCTTCTTCCCGATCGGCTTCGATGCCTTCGGCCTGCCGGCCGAGAACGCCGCGATCAGGAGCGGCGGCCACCCGTTCACCTGGACGATGGCCAACATCGAGAACATGCGCCGCCAGTTCCGGACGATGGGCGCGATGTTCTCGTGGGAGCACGAGGTCGTCACCGCCGACCCCTCGTACTACCAGTGGAACCAGTGGCTGTTCCTGCGCTTCCTGGAGCACGGCCTGGCCTACCGCGCCAAGTCACCGGTCGACTGGTGCCCCAATGACGGCACGCTCGCGCGCGAGCAGGTGGAGGGTGCCGATCGCCACTGCTGGCGCTGCGGCGCGCTCGTCGAGAAGCGCGACCTCGACCAGTGGTACCTCAGGACCACGGCCTACGCCGACGAGCTGCTGCGATTCGATGGCATCGACTGGCCGGAGCCGATCCGCATCCAGCAGACGAACTGGATCGGCCGCTCGGAAGGCGCCGAGATCGACTTCACGACGGCGCCGAACGAGCGCCATGCCGGGGGCGACACGATCCGGGTGTTCACGACGCGCCCCGACACGCTGTTCGGTGCGACCTTCATGGTCCTCGCCCCGGAGCACCCGCTCGTCCCGGTCCTGACCACGGCCGAACACCTGGCGGAGGTCGAGGCGTACGTCGGCGAGGCGCGGCGCAAGACCGAGATCGACCGGCTGTCGACCGACCGCGAGAAGACCGGCGTGGCCATCGGGGCCGATGCCATCAACCCCGTCAACGGCGAGCGCATCCCGATCTTCATCGCCGACTACGTCCTGTCCGGCTACGGCACGGGCGCGATCATGGCGGTCCCGGCCCACGACGAGCGCGACTTCGCGTTCGCCCGGCGCTTCGGGCTGCCGATCCGCCGTGTCGTGGCGGCGCCGGGCACCGAGGCCGACGCGCCGATGGAGGACGCCTACATCGCGCACGCGGCCGACGAGCACCTGGTCAACAGCGGCGAGTTCGACGGCCTGCTCGCCGACGAGGGGGGCAAGGCCATCGTCGCCAGGCTGGCCGAGCGCGGTGCCGCCGAGCCCAAGGTCACGTACCGCCTGCGCGACTGGCTGATCAGCCGCCAGCGCTACTGGGGCACGCCCATCCCGGTCGTCTACTGCGAGATCGATGGCATCGTGCCGGTCCGCGACGAGGACCTGCCGGTCCTGCTGCCCGAGGACGTCGACTACCACGGCAGCGGCACGAACCCGCTGACCAAGGACGAGGCGTTCCTGCACACGACCTGTCCGCGCTGTGGCGGACCCGCCCGGCGCGAGACCGACACGATGGACACCTTCATCGACTCGTCGTGGTACTGGTATCGCTACCTGTCGCCCGAGAAGGCCGGCGGCCCGATCGACCGGGCGCTGGCCGATCGCTGGACCCCGGTCGACCAGTACACGGGCGGCGCCGAGCACGCCGTCATGCACCTGCTGTACAGCCGGTTCTGGACCAAGGCGATGCGCGACGTCGGCCTGGTCGACCACGACGAGCCGTTCCTGCGCCTGTTCAACCAGGGCCAGATCCTGGGGGCCGATGGCGAGCGCATGAGCAAGTCCCGGGGCAACGTGCAGGACCCCGACGAGCTGGTCGCCCGCTACGGCGCCGACAGCGTCCGGCTGTTCCTGATGTTCATGGGCCCGTGGGACCAGGGCGGACCGTGGAGCCCGACCGGCATCGGTGGCGTCCATCGCTTCCTGAATCGCGTGTGGACCCTGGCGATCGATCCGAACGGCCACGAGCCGGGCGACCCCGAGGCAGGCTCCCTGCCGGCGGGCGAGACGGCGGACGTGGCGCGGTCCGCGCTGCGGGCCACCGTGCACCGCACGCTGCGCGACGTCACGGCCGACTACGAGGCCTTCCGCTTCAACACGATGATCGCCAAGCTCATGGAGCTCTCGAACACCCTGTTCCGCTACCGCGGGACCGAGATCGCCGGAACGCCCGAATGGGACGAGGCGATCCGCCTGCTGCTGCTGATGCTCGCGCCGGCCGCCCCGCACATCACCGAGGAGCTCTGGTCGCGCCGCCTGGCGGCCGCCGGCTCCGAGTGGTCGTCGATCCACACGGAATCCTGGCCGGAGGTCGACACGGCGGCGACGGTCGAGGCGACGCGCGAGGTCCCGGTCCAGGTCAACGGCAAGCTGCGCGACCGGATCGTCGTCGCGGCCGACGCGTCCGCAGGCGACCTGGAGGCCGCGGCGCTCGCGAGCCCGAAGATCGCGGCGATCCTCGCCGGCCGGACGCCGGATCGGGTGATCCACGCGGGCGGCGGCAGGCTCGTCAACATCGTCATCCGCGACGCGTGATCGTGCGTGCGGGGGGCGTGACCCGCGTCCTTGCCGGCGCGCTCCTGGCGATGACGATCCTGGTGATCGGTGCCTGCACGCAGATCGGGGCCCCACCCGTTGGCCAGCCGCGGATCCACCTCGACAACGCCAGCGACGAGCCCGTCGGCATCTACGTGAACGGCGGCGTGGGTCGGCACCTACCAGCCCGGCGCCAAGATGGCGCGTGCCGTTGTTCGGTCATGGCGGACCGCCGTTCGACGTGGAGGTCCGGACGATCACGAACGAGGTCCTCATCGACCTGCCGGTCACGGTCGATGACGCCAAGGCCATCGCGGTCGGGCACCACGACGCATCGGGTCGGAGACCGTCACGCGATGCGGCTACGTCAGCATCACGCTCGCGACGGTCGCACCGGACGTGCAACGCGGCCAGGCCGCGGTCAGGCCGAGCCCGTGCCCGTGACCAAGGTTCGGATCGGTGCCCTGTGCTGGAACCAGTACACGACCTGGCCCGACCTGCTCGCGGGCGCGCAGCGGGCCGACCGCCTCGGGTACGACACGCTGTGGACGTGGGACCACCTGTATCCGATCGTCGGGGATCACGAGGGTCCGATCTTCGAGGCGTGGCTGACCCTCGCCGCGTGGGCGCAGGCGACCGAGCGGATCCGGATCGGCCTGATGGTCGGTGCCAACACGTTCCGCGAGCCGACGCTGACGGCCAAGATGGCGACGACCCTCGACCACATCTCGAACGGGCGCGCGATCCTCGGCATCGGCGGCGCCTGGTTCGAGACGGAGCACCGCGCCTACGGGCTCGCGTTCGGCGACGGCTTCCCGGAGCGGCTGCGCTGGCTGGGCGAGGCGCTCCCGATCATGCGCGGCATGCTCCACGGGGAGCGACCCACGGCGTCCGGCCCGCGCTACACGGCGACGGCGGTCCGCAACGATCCGCCGCCGATCCAGGAGCGACTCCCGATCCTCGTCGGTGGCGGCGGCGAGCAGGTCACGCTCAAGCTCGTCGCCCGGTACGCCGACGCCAACAACATCGGGGGCGGGTTCGAGAACGTGCGGCGCAAGGACGCGATCCTCGTGCAGCACTGCGAGACCGTCGGTCGCGATCCGGCCGAGATCGAGCGGACGACGGGCATCGGCGCGGTCGTCATCCGCGACTCACGGGAGGAGGCGCAGCGCGTCCAGCGCGGGCTGTTCGAGCGCAACGGCCGCGCCGACACGTGGAAGGACCAGCCGATCGGGACGCCCGAGGACGTCGCCGAGCGGATCCTGCCGTTCCTCGACATCGGCTACCGCCACCTCATCGCCGGGTTCCCGTCGCCGCATGACGAGGAGTCGATGACGCGCTTCGCGACCGAGGTCAGGCCGATCCTGGAGCGCGCCGGCTGAGTCGCGCCTGAGCGTGCGTCGACGCGGGGCGCGCCTAGAGCAGCGCAGGCGGCTCCGGGGTCGGTTCCTCGGCCTCGGTCTCGCCGCGGGCGCGAGCGCGATGGCGGGCCGCCTTGGCGCGGTTGCCGCAGGTCGCCATGTCGCACCAGCGCCTGCGGGCGGTGCGTGACGTGTCGTAGAACACCCACTTGCAGCCGTCGCTGTCGCAGATGCGGATCCGATCCGGCTGGCCGTCGGCCAGCTCGTGGACGAGCGGATCCGCCAGTCGCGCCAGCGCGTCGTCGACCGGATCGCCGACGTGGCGGTGATCGACGCTCACCCCGTCGGGGGCCGGCAGCAGCTCGATGACCTGGCGGGCGTGGAGCGCCCGGTTGACCGTGTCGAGCGCGCCGTGCCGCGGGGCGCGCTGCTCGACGACCGCATCGACCACCTCGCGCAACGCCGCGCGGACCCCGTGGACCCGGGCGAGATCGCGGGTCGCGGTCGCGGGCTGTTCGGCGGCCTGCGTGCGCAGGCGGTCGGCTCCCTCGACGTGGATGACCCCGCGATCGACGAACCAATCGAGGGCGCTGTCGAGGTCGGGGATCTTCTCTCGGAGGAAACCATCGTCGTAGTCGAGGGTGTTCAGGAAGTCGAAGGTGCCCTCGAGATCGACCTCGTGGGCATGGTGCAGATCAGCGATCTGGAGGCGGGGTGTTGTCATGACAATAACCACTCTAGAGCAGTTGACAGGTTACGCGCAAGCGGGTAATGTTACGGAGTAACCGATAAACGTTCACAAAGCGGTTATCGACCCTCTGGGAGGCCCACCATGGAAGCCATCGTCATGCTAATGGTCGTGGTCATCGGACTCGCGCTGCTCGATGTCGCAGCGCTTCGCTGGGGGGCCGATTTACGCGACCCCATCGCGGACGACCACCGCCGCTAGCCAGCGAACACCCACCCCAGACGTGCGAAACCGGAGATCCCTCTCATGAACCAGATGTACACCCTTCTCGCCCTCGATATCGCCCGTGACCGGGCACGTGCCGCCGACGAGGATCGTCGAGCGAGGGCCGTCGTCGACGGTCGACCGAGCCAGCCGTCCGCGCTGCGTCTCGCGCTCGCCCACGGCCTGGCCGCGGTGAGCCGTGGCAGCGCCTCGGCCGTGCGTCGACTCGACGATTGCGTCGCTGACGACCTCGGACGGAGCCTGAGCCCGTCGACCAAGTAGGCGCCGCGATGGCGCCGCCAAGGTCTCGCGGGAGCGATCCCGGGGACCCAGCAACCGATCGATCCCCACACGGTGGATGAGGAACGCAGGCCTCGTCCACCGTGTTTTCATGTCCGGGCGCGGGTGACCTCGGAGCTGGCCCTAGCGCACCGCCGAACCCTGACGTTGCGACTCGTCCATCCGCGGCACCGGTCCATCCTCTGTTCCTGCGATCTGGTTCGGGGTGGCCGGTGCGGCCCGGGTCGCGGTCAGCGGGTCCACGACGCCGACCCCGGTGCGGAGCACGACCCGGTACGAGCTGGTTCCCGCCTGTGCGGCGTTCCAGAGGACGTACCGCGTACCGGCCGATGGCCAGACGATCGACGCGTAGTCGTTGACGCGTCGAGCCGCCGAGCCCGCAGACGATCCGATCACCTGCCCGTCATACCACCACGTGCCATCCACGCTGGATTCGCTCCACACCATGTCCACCTTGGTCGACGTCCCGAATGACGTGCACGACGTGACGCAGCCTGACCACGCGACCGCGATGGCGGTGGTCCCGGACAGCGCGACCGCGGGGCCGTAGCTGGCGGTGTAGGTCTTCCCGTTCGGCGCACCGACCGTCTTCGTGCTCGACCACGTGCCTCCGGTCCACGTCCGGACGGCGGCACCGGTCCCGGCAGTCCACGCGACCGCCACCTTCGTCCCCCGAGCCGCGACCGCCGGCAGGTCGGTCGAACTGCCCACGAGCGTCGAGGCCGTGTTCCAGGTCCGGCCGGCATCGAGCGACACCCGCGCCCGCACGGCCCCAGCGGCATTGGCCAGCCATGACACCACGATCGTGTTGCCGCTCGCGGCGATGCGCGGCAGCCCGACTCCGACCCGAGGTCGACGAAAGGCTCGTGGTTCCGAGCGTCTTGGTCGACCACGTCGAGGCGCGATCGCGACTGATCTTGATCTTGATCTCGCCGGTGGCCGAGTTCGTGTAGGCGACATACACGTTGGCGCCCGCTGCGGCGACCGTCGGCCAGTCGACGCGGCCAGTCGTGCTCGTCAGCCTGATGGTCGAACCCCAGGCTGTGCTGGAGCCGTGGTTGGAGTTGCGCCGCAGATAGAGGATGCGCGGCGACGAGCCCTTGTAGGCGATCCATCGCGTCGTCGAGACCCACGTGGCGTAGACGTACTTGCCGCTGGCGGCGATCGATCCACGGCTGCCGTGGCGGCTTGACGGGTTGAGTCGCTTCGGTGTCGTCCACGTCTCGCCGGCGTTCCTGGTGCGGCTGTAGTAGACACCGGCGTAGGGTCCGTTGTCGTCGACCCAGCTGCCCCCGACGCGGTCGGTGGTCATCGTGGTATGGAGGTAGGCCGACGTGGACGACGCCGTGCGGGCCATGGACTGACCGATGTTCCACGTGTAGTTGCGGCCACCGTTCCGCGTCGTGCCCCAGGCGATCTCGGCCACGGGCGTGATACCGGTCACGGCGAGCGGGATGGAGCGCTGGCCCCGAATGGTGCCGAGCGCGATGTCAAGGGTCGCGACGCGGGCCCCGAGCGCGAGCGGCGAGGCACGAACCGCGATCTGGCACGACGTGTTCGGGCGAGGGCACCCGCCGGGCAGGTCTCGCTCACGATCGGAAAGTCGGCGGCGTGCGCCCCGCTCACGCCGATCGCGCCGATGGTGACAGGCGAGGTCCCGGCCGAGGTCACGGTGACCTGTTGCGTCGGGCTCGAGTCGTGGATCGATGTGGAACCGAAGTCGAGCGATGCGGGGCTCACGCGTCGCCAACGCGTAGCCGGCGGCAGCGTTGTACCGGAGCTCGCCGAACACGGCCGGGTCGTTGCCCTCGCAATGCTGTTCGAACGCGAGGTCGAGGGTCGTGACGTTCCCGCCTGCGTCGAGTTCGATCTCGTCGATCTCGAACCGCCCGGTCGACATGTTGCAGCCGCGACCCTGGCCACCGACGTCGAGTCCTGGGTGGGACGCGTCGGCGAAGCGCTGCGTGTTCTCGTAGACACCGACATGGAGGGTGTCGGAGGACGCGGACGCGATATTGATGATCCAGAGATCGCCCCCTTCGGGCCCGAACACCTGAACCGCCAAGCCGCCAGGACCGCCGGTGTAGAGCGCGAACGTCGAGCCTGGCGGCGCGTATTCGAGCTGCTGACCCTGGCCCACGTAGTCGCCCGGCTCGCTGTCGATCGCGAGGGCAGTGTTGGTGCCGGCGGCACGGACAGGCGCCGGTGCGCCCGGCACGCCAGCCAGGCAGAACATGAGGATGGCGATGAGGGGCACGATCGCCCGTCGTGTCATGAGTCCCATGAGAACCCGCGCTCCTTCGGTCCGATCCGAACTGACGACCCGTCGACCCCGGCACGCTGAAGACGCGGAAGCGTACGCCTCGTTACAGCGCCCGCCGTTTGTGGCACGTCGCTGGCGCGGATCGACACTTGGACGGTGCGCGGACGACCAACTGCAGATAAGCGGCAGATAAGCGCCCATCGGTAGGGTTCGGGACGACGTCTCGCCGCGTCGGAAGTGCCCCCAACGTGGCGAGACGTCGCGGACCTCGTCCGCCGCCACGGCCCACCGCCGGCGGAGCGCGACGTGGATCCGACCAGTCCCCCATGGCGCGTCCTGGATGCGCCAAGCGACACCGAGCGAGCGGCCTCTCAGTCCGTTGCGACGGCGGCTGAGACGCGCCAGGTCACGCTGACCGCGTCGACGATCAAGGCCATCGCCGCCGGGATCGGGGCGATCGGGTGCGCGGTGCTCGCGTTCGTCGTCGCCTTCGCCGGCGGGTCTGGTGAGACGGTGCTGCTCGCGGGCGGGAGCGGCCTTGACGGCGCAGGCGGCAGTTCGGTGGCGCCGGCCGACGCCGTCGCGGCCGAGCCGAACGCCGAACTGGTGGTCGAGATCGTCGGGGCCGTGCTCCGACCCGGCGTCTTCCACCTCGCCCGCCGGCGCGCGGGTCGGGGACCTCGTCGCCGCGGCCGGTGGCTACGGCCCCCGCGTCGACACCGCCGCAGCGGAGTTGTCGCTCAATCTCGCCGCGGTATTGCATGACGGCGACCGCATCCGGGTCCCGAGTCGCGACGACCCCGCGGCCACGGATGCGCCCGCAGCCTCCTCCGGCGGTAGCGGATCCGGGACTCCGGGATCGGACACCGGTCCCGTCGACCTGAACCTCGCCACGGAGGCGGAGCTCGACGCGTTGCCCGGCGTCGGGCCGGCCACCATCGAGAAGATCCTCGCGGCGCGGGAGGAGGCGCCATTCGCGACGATCGATGAGCTGCGCACCCGCGGGATCGTCGGCGAGAAGACGCTCGAGAAGCTTCGGCCATTGGTCGTGGTGCGGTGACGTGCCGCGCGCGGGCTGGCTGGCCGTCGGGGCAGTCGCCTCCTCCCTGACACTGTCCGACGCCAACGGCCGGACACCCATCGCAGTGGCGATCGCCATCCTGGCCGTGCTGCTCATCTCCCGCTGGCTCCCCCGGCGTGGACGCGTGCCGATCGCGGCCGTGGGTCTTGGCGCGTTGGCGATCGCCCTGCGACTCGCCATCCTGCCGACGCCCACCGGGCCGATCCCGGAACCGGCCGGCGACGGGCCGTGGTCGATGCAGGTCGAGACGGTCGGGTCGCCGCGCGACGGCAAGCAGACCGCCACGCTGCGCTCCCTCGAGCCCGGCGCCGATCGGCTACGACTCGCCGCGACGCTCCCGGCGTATCCGACCGTGGAGCCCGGCGATCGCCTGGTCGTCGCGGGCCGCGTCCGCCCGCGTCCGGATTCGCCGTACGGGCAGTATCTCGAACGGATCGGTGTCTGGGGGACGCTCGATGCGCGTGACCTGAGGGTCGAGGCCGTCACGCCCGATCTCGGGCGACGATTGGAACGACTCCGACGCGGCGCGGGTGACGCGCTCGCAGCCGTGCTCCCGGAACCCGAGGCCGGGCTCGCGGCGGGGATCCTGATCGGCCTGCGGGATCGCGTTGACCGTGACGTCGCGGCGGCGTTCACCACGGCCGGCGCCAGCCATATCGTCGCGATCTCCGGGTGGAACATCGCCATCGTCGCGGCAGCCATCGCCGCGGTCGCCGGCCGCCTGGGGCGCAGACGCCGCGCCGTCGTCACCGCGGTCGCGATCGTGGTGTACATCGTCTTCGCCGGCGCCTCGCCATCCGTCCTGCGCGCGGGTGCGATGGCCGGCGTCGTGTTGCTGGCACGCGAGACGGGACGGGCCGGGCGCGCGGCAGCGGCGCTTGGGTGGGCGGCGTGCCTGTTGCTGATCGCGGAACCCGGACTCATCGGCGACGGCGGCTTCCAGCTCTCGACGCTCGCCACGGCCGGGCTGATCGCCTGGGCAACGCCACTCAGCGATCGTCTCGACCGGCTTGGACGCGGGCGCCTGCCCCGCTGGCTGACGGAGAGCCTGGGGGTGTCGCTGGCCGCGCAGGCCGCGACACTCCCCGTGGTCCTGGCGTCGTTCGGCCGGCTGGCACTCATCGCGCCGGCCATCAACCTCGTGGTCGTGCCGATCGTGGCACCGGCGATGGCCGCGGGCGTGGTCGCACTGATCGGCGGCGTCCTCGTCGGGATGGGAGCGCCGGTCGCGGTCGGGGCGATCCTTGCGGCACCCGCCTGGGTCGCGCTCCGCTGCATCATCGGTGCGGTCGAGATCGCGGCATCCGTGCCGCTGGCCAGCGTCGCGTTCGAACCGGCGACCGGAACCGCGCTCGCCGTCGCCCTGACGGCGGCCTGCGCCGGTGTGATCGCGGTTCGACGTCGCGGCCGGTCGCGCGGTCGCGCGGGTCGCGCGCGGCGAGCGCGGTCGGCTCGGCCACCGCACCGACTGCCACCGGTCGATCGGGCGCCGGGCGAGAGGCTCCCGGGCCGCGCGTGCATCCGCCGCTGGGCGCGCGAGTCGCGTCGATGGCACTCGCGCTCGTCGTCGTCGTTGCCGTGACCGCCGGCGTCGATCGTGAGCCGTCCCGCAGGAGTGGCACGCGTCGTGGTGCTCGACGTCGGACAAGGCGACGCGATCCTCGTGGAAGGCGCGCGTGGTGGCCGCCTCCTGGTCGACGGCGGCCCCGATCCCACTCGCCTGCTGGTCGCCCTCGACAAGCAGATCCCGCCGTGGGATCGACGGATCGACGCCGTCGTCCTCTCGCATCCGCACGAAGATCACGTCGCCGGCCTCGCGCTCCTGCTGGACCGCTACCGGGTCGGCAGGGTGTTCGAGCCCGGGATGCGTGGGCCGGGTCCGGGCTATGCGGCATGGGTCGAGCGGCTCGGCCGAACTGGTGCTCCGGCACGGTTGTCGCTGGCCGCCGGCGACCGACTCGCGGTCGACGAGATCCGGCTCGACGTGCTCTGGCCGCGACGCGGCTCGGTCCCCTCGGAGCCGCCCGACACGGGCACCGGGATCAACAACGTCTCGATCGTCCTCCTCGGCATGATCGGTGACCGGCGGTTCCTGCTGGCGGGCGACGTCGAGGAAGAGATCGATCCGGCGTTGCTCACCGCCGGCCTGCCGCGACTGGATCTGCTCAAGGTGGCGCACCACGGCAGCCGAACCGCCACGACCCAGCCGTTCGTCGATGCCGTGCGCGCACGGGTCGCGATCGCGTCGGCCGGTGCCGACAACCCGTACGGCCACCCGGCGCGCTCGACGCTGGAGCGGCTCACCGCGTCAGGAGCGCGGGTGTTCCACACCGATCGCGACGGCACGGTGACGGTCCGCTTCGAGCCCGGCGGGATGTCCGTCGCGACCGACCCGCGACGCACGGCTCGCGTGCCCGCCGATCTCGCGTTGCTCGCGTCCGCGGGGTCCATCGTCCCAGTCGCCGGCAGCCCGGATCCGCGACGCGTGGCGGCCGGTCGCCCAGCGGCGACGCCGGCCGCGTTCCTCTGCGCGATCCCGGTGGCGTTCGTGGAGCGCGAGCCCGCGGACGTGCCGCCTCCCCCGGTCGCGGACCCGCCGGGCGGCGCATCCGAGCGAGGAGGCCACGCGGCTGACCGTCGGGTACCATCGACCCGATGACGGTCCCCGGGCGCGTGGCAGCCGCTGCCCTGCTGATCTCCCTCGACCCGCCCCCCTGGTTCGTGGCGCACGCGCGCGCCGTCGGCGAGGTCGCGGGCTGGCTGGCGATGCGGATCGCCGATCGCGGGATCGAGGTGGACCGGAGCGCGGTCGAGGCGGCGGCGTTGCTCCACGACGTCGACAAGGTGCTGCCGGCGGACGACCCGGCGCGCCGCCTTCCCCACGGCAAGGGCAGCGCCGCCTGGCTGACCCGACACGGCCATCCGGAGCTTGCTCGCGCGGTCGCGGACCACCCGGTGACCCGGCTCGTCGACGGTGACGCGTATCGCCGGTGGGCGGCGTTCGCGAGTCGCGAGGAGCGGATCGTGGCCTACGCCGACAAGCGGGCACGCCCAGCGCCTCGAATCGATGGATGCCCGCTTCGCGTCGTGGCGCCGTCGCCACACGAACCGCTGGGACGAGCCGACAAGGCGGGCCGTCCGGGCTCGGGCCGACCGCCTGGAGGCCGACGTCTGCCGCGCGGCGGGCGTCGATCCGCGCGACGTCGCGCGCCTGCGCTGGACCAGCGAGGCGTTGCGCGCCGCCCGGGCGGGAGCGTGCCGGATGACCGCGCTCGCGCCCGTGCTGTACGTGTGGGGTGACGACGACCTCGTCGCCGATCGACTGGTCACGCGCTTCGCCGCGGCACTCGCGACCGAGCTCGGGGGGACGCTGGATCGCTGGGAGCTGCGGGGCGACGTGAACGCCGCCGGCGAGCAGGTCGCGCAGCTGCGGGAGCGCCTGACGACCGGGACGCTGTTCGGCGGAGGGACGCTGGCCGTCGTGTCCAACCCGGGGCCGCTGGTCCGCCGCAACGAGCATCGCGACGTGATCCTCGCCGCGATCACGATGCTCGCCGCCGGCAACGCGCTCGCCATCGTCGAAGCCGCGAAGTCGAACGCCAAGGGTCCGGGCTACAAGCGGCTGGCCGATGCGGTGCGCGACGGCGGTGGCCGGATCGTCAGCGCGATGGCGCCACGGCCGACCGCGCTCGGTGCCTGGATCGAGACCGAGGCGCGCGACCGCGGCCTGGCGCTCGCAACAGGCGCCGCCCGCGAGCTTGCGGATCGCCTTGGCAGCCGCGTCACCGAGGGCGACGTCGATCGACGGCACCTCAGCCGGATCGCGTCGATGGAGCTCGACAAGCTGGCGCTGCGCCATGTCGACGACGGCGCGCCGATCACCCCTGACGACGTCCGGGCGCTCGTGACGGAGACGCTGCCGGCTTCGGTCTGGGCGTTGAGCGATGCGGTCGGCGACCGCCGGGGCGATGCGGCGCTCACGGCGCTCGATCGCCTCCTCGTCGACACCCCGGAGCCCGTCCTCCTGGCCGTGCTGCATCGACGGGTGGTGGAGCTGCTGGAGCTCGGCGATCGCATGGCCGGTGGCGCCGCGCTGCCGGTCGCGGCGCGCGAGATGGGGATCACGAGCGAGTTCCGGGCCAAGACGCTCGCCGGCCAGGCGCGCCGCTGGACCGCGACCGAGCTCGGCGACGCATTGCGCGGGCTGCTCGAGCTCGATGCGATGGTCAAGGGCATGCCCGGCTCGGAGGCGGACGTGGCGCAGCGACGGCTGGCATTCACGCTGTGGGTCGGCGAGCACGCCGGGCGGAGCGCCGGGGCGAGCTAGGAGCCCAGGGTGGCCGTACCGGGGACCATTGGGCGGTCGCCGCGACCTTCGGGTCGGTCGCGCCGGCGTCAGCCGTTCAGTCGGCCGAGGACCAGGCCTGCTCCTGGACGACGAGGTCGCTCTCGATCGCGAACACGCAGCGACCCTCGCCCAGATCGAGCAGCTCGATCAGGTCGGGATCGATGTACAGCTGCGAGCAGTCCTCGCAGAGGCCGCCTGGGATGCCGAAGCACAGACGCTCGCTGCGGTCGGGCAGGCGGAACGTCGTGTCGAACCGGGTCGTGATGAGCCGGTGGCTGCAGGCGGGGCAACGGTCGCGAGTTGCGGACATGCGGCGATGCTATGGCCCACCCCCCGCGCATCGGCATGACCCGACGGTACCCCTACGCTAGTACTCCGCACCGCACCAGAGACATCCGCCAGGCCGACTGCCGGCGACCGCAAGGGTCAGCGAAGCGCGAGGATCCGGCTCCGCGCGAGGGCGATGAGCGCCAGGCAGGGTCCGACGGTGAGCACGATCCGGGCCGCGAACTCGGGGAACGATGGGGACCCCGTCTCCCCGAGATAGCGCGGCAGTGTCTGTGTCGCTCTCCCGCCCACGACGGCCGTGAACACGAAGTCGTTCCAGATCCCGATGAAGACGATGGCCGTTGCGGCCGCGATCACGGGCGATGCGGCCGGCAGGCTGACCCGGAAGATCGCCCCGAGTCGCGAGCAGCCATCGATCCTGGCGGCGCGCTCCATCTCGATCGGGACGCCCTTGAATGCGCCCCGCACCAGCCAGATGAGGATGGGCGACCAGAACGCGGCGTTCAGGAGGACCAGGCCGATCACGGTGTCGCGGATCCCGAGGCCGATGGAGAGAAACAGGACCGGGATGGCGAGGGCGATCGGCGGGATGAGCATGCACGCCAGGAGGATGGCGAGCAGGACGCCCGCGCCCGCGGAAGCGGAAACGCGCCAGGGGATACCCCGCAAGGATCGCGACGACGAGGGCGATGCTCGTCGCCAGGACCGTGACCGCGACCGTCACGGCCGCCGCTCCCTGCCAGGCACCGTCGCCCAGGAGCCGCCCATACGCCGACAGGTCGAGGTCCAGGGTCAGCTCCGGTGGCATCCGATCGAACGCCGCCGCCGGCTGCGTGCTGGCGATCCCGACCCACACGATCGGGCCGGCGAGCAGGACGATGAGCCCGAGCGCGACGACGACCGCGGCGACGGCCCCGCCCCGATCGCGGAGCGGACGCATCCCGCTGCCGACCCGGTCGCGTCGGCTCAGCTGCGACGGTGTCGAGTCGGCCGGCAGGCCAGGTGCGATCTCGAGCGGTCGCGCAGGCGCCCAGACCCCCCTGCCCCTGACGGCCGCGACGGCACGCCGACGAACGGATCGAGGGAGGAGCGGCGCCTCGGGGTCGTCCTCGTCAGCCTTGGAGACCCGCGTCCGCCGAGGCCGAACGACGAGATACAACGCGCCGAGGACCAGCGCGATGCACAACCCGAGCGTCACGGTCAGCGCTGCCCCGTACCCGAGACTGATGTCACGGATCACGGCGTTGAAGAGAGCGAGTCCGGCGAGGAGGGAGCCGGTCGGCGGATTCCCCTCCGAGAGCGCGTACTGCACCTCGAAGACCTGCAACGCGAGGATGACCTGCAGCAGGCACGCGGCGACGAGGACCGGCGCGATCGCCGGGAGCGTGATGTGCCGGAACGTCTGGAGGCGCGACGCCCCATCGAGCCTGGCGGCCCGTTGCGCATCGGTCGGCACGAGTCGGAGCGCGCCGAGGAACAGGACCGCAAGGAGGGGGATCGCCCGCCATGTCACGGCGACGACCAGCGCGGTGAACGCACCGGGCGCGTCGCGGATCACCACCGGTGGCAACCCGATGGCGGTCGCGACGAAGGTGAGGATGCCCGACTGCGGCTCGAACAGGAGTCGCCACAGGATGCCATCGGCGATGGGGGCGATCGCCCACGGCAGGAGGACGACGAGGGCGAGCAGGCCGGCGACCCGACCCCGGCCGTTGATGAGCATCGCGGTCGCGAGCGCGAGGGGCACCGCCAGCGCCGATGTCAGGATCGCGAAACCGAGCGTGCGCGGGAGCGTCGCGAGGAATGCCGTGTCCGTCGGCAGGCGGACGAGATAGTTGCGCAGGCCGACGAACGGGGTGAGGTCATCGCGCAGCAATTCGATCCGGAAGAGGCTCATCCCGATCGCGGCGGCGACCGGCGGGAGGACGAACACCGCCAGCAGCAGGAGTCCCGGGGCCGCGACCACGAGCGCGAACTGGCCCTCCGGCAATCGATCGAGCCAGCGCGTCGGCGCGGACCGCGCGCGTCGTCGGGTCGGGACGAGCGGGATCTCGCCGCCGCTCACGTCGCGGTCGATCTTCACGCGAGGCGCTCGTGGAGATGCGCGGCGAAGGGACGGTGCCGGCGAAGGCGTGCGCGAGGCCGGGAGCACGGAGCGAGCGCACCCGAGGTACGTGAGCGAGCGCGCGGACCCAGCAACGCACGCCCGCGCCGTCAGTGCGCCGCGCTATTGGACGCGGAGGATGGTCTTGGCTTCGGACCAGTGCTTCTCGAGCCCGTAGTAGTCGCGCTCGGGCGGGGTGAAGATGTGGACGATCACCGAGCCGTAGTCGAGCAGGACCCAGTGCGAGGCGGAGGTGCCCTCGCGACCGATGGGCTTGGTCTTCTCGTCGCGCAGGCTCGACGTGATGCCGTCGGCGATGGCGCCGAGCTGCCGCTCCGATCCGCCCGAGCAGATGACGAAGTAGTCGGCAAGGGTCGTCAGCGGCGTGAGCTCGAGGAGGACGATGTCGGCGGCCTTCTTGTCCTCGGCGAGATCGACGATGCGACGGGCGAGGTCGAGCGGCCCGCGCTCACCGGTGGTCGCCGGAGCGTCGCGGTGGGGCAGGCCGTCGGCATTCGGTGCGCCGGCGGTCGCGGCGTCGATGCCGGTGTCGCGGGTCACGCCGCCCTCGGCGTCGCCGCCCATGCCGGCCTCACCGGTCTCGGTGGGCCGCGCGGTCTCGGTCACGATCGATCGATCCTCCCTTGGTGTTGGTACAGCCCATGGTCGCCGATATACGCCACGACCGCATCCGGCACGAGGTAGCGCAGCGTCCGGCCGGCCGCGGCGCGTGCCCGCAGGTCCGACGCCGACAGCCGCAGTCGCGGCCCGTCCAGGAAGACGGCCCGTGCCGCCGTCCCCGGGAAGTGGCGCTCGAGGAACGACGCGTCGGCCTCCGGGTAGCCGTCACGTGGCGCGACGACGAGCGTGGCCAGCTCGAGGATCCGCTCGGGCGACCGCCAGGTCGGCAGGTCCAGGAACGCCTCGGCCGACACGATGAGCGCGACCTCGCCGGACTTGCCGACCTCGGCCTGCTCGGCGCACAGCGTCTCCAGCGTGTCGACGGTGTACGACGGCCCGTCACGATCGAGCTCGAGGCGGCTCGCGGCGAACGCCGGGTTGCCGGCGATCGCGAGCTCGACCATCGCCAGCCGGTGCTCCGCGGGACTGACACCCTCGCCCTGCTTGTGCGGCGGGACGCCGGCCGGGATGAACAGCACCTGCTCCAGACCCACCGCGTCGCGAGCCGCCTCGGCGACCGCGAGGTGGGCGAGATGGATCGGATCGAACGTGCCGCCGAAGACGCCGAGCCCGCCGCGGCCGCGCGGCGCACCGCGCCGCTGCAGCGCATCGAGCCGCTCGCGCGGGGGCCGGGCGGTCACCGGTCCTCCCATGGATTCGCTTCCCATTCGAGCTCGGACCCGCCGATCCGGACGAGGTCGCCGGCGACGATGCCGGCCCGCCGCAGTTCCGACTCGATGCCCGAGACGCGCGAGATCGCGCTGGAACCGCTCCGCCGATTCCTCGACGTCGAAGTTGGTCTGGGCGGCGATCCGCTCGATCCGCTTGCCCCGGACGCGGAAGGCGCCGTCCTCGTCGTGCTCGACGACGAAGCCATCGCCCATCGCGTCGATCCGGTGGACGACGACGCCCGCGGGCTCGGGCGGTTCCGCCAGCTCGTCGAGCGAGGGGAGCATCTCGGCGACGCGGACACGGAACGCGTCCAGCCCCTCCCCGGTCGACGCGGCGAGGGCCACGACGTCGATGCCCTCTGCGACCCGTGCCGCCTGGAACGCCGGCCAGGCCTCGCGGGCGGCCGGCAGGTCCATCTTGTTGAACGCGACGAGCATCGGCTTGTCGAGCAGCGCCGGATCGTGCGCCCGCAGCTCCTCGCGGATGATGTCGTAGTCCCATGCCGGATCGCGCGAGGCACCGTCGACGACGTGGACGAGCACGCGGGTCCGCTCGACGTGGCGCAGGAACGCGTGCCCGAGCCCCGCGCCCGCGCTGGCTCCCTCGATCAGCCCCGGGACGTCGGCGATCGTCGGCCGCCGCTCATCCTCGTCACCGAGATCCAGCACGCCGAGGTTCGGTTCGAGGGTCGTGAACGGGTAGTCCGCGATCTTGGGCACGGCCGCCGTGGTCGCCGCGAGGATCGTCGACTTGCCGGCGTTCGGGAGCCCGACCAGGCCCACGTCGGCGATGAGCCGCAGCTCCAGGCGAAGCCATCGCTCCTCGCCGGGCTCGCCTTTCTGGGCGTGCTTGGGTGCCTGGTGGGTGGACGTCTTGAAGTGCGTGTTGCCGAGCCCGCCGCGTCCGCCGCGCGCGATCATCGCCACCTGGCCGGCGGCGACGAGGTCGGCGACGAGCGCACCCGTGGCGTCGTCGTAGACGGCCGTGCCCGGCGGGACGTCGAGGACGAGATCCTCGCCGGCCTTGCCGTGACGTCGCGAGCGCGTGCCCCGGCCGCCGGGCGTCGCCTTGAAGTGGTGGCGGTACTGGAAGTCGCGCAGCGTCGTCTGGCCCGGATCGACCCGCAGCTCCACCGATCCGCCCCGTCCGCCGTCACCGCCGTCGGGTCCGCCGCGCGGCACGTGTGCCTCCTGGCGGAAGGTCGCGGCCCCGTCGCCGCCCGCGCCGGCATGGACCCAGATCTTCACGCGGTCGAGGAACATCGAGGTCATTCTCCCACGCGCTGCCGGCCGGTCCCCCGGCGGCAGGCGGGGTCAGGCTCAGAGGTAGGCGAGCGGATTGACGCGGCGGCCGCCGTCCCAGACCTTGCCCTTCCACACCTCGAAGTGGAGGTGGGAGCCCGACGCGTACCCGGTGGCGCCCATCCGGCCGACACGCTGGCCACGGCCCACGCTCTGGCCGCGCCCGACGGACACGCTCGACATGTGGTTGTACGTGGTGTACAGCCCGGACCCGTGGGCGATCCACACCTGGTACCCACCGCCGTTGCTCTTCCAGCCGGCGAAGATCACCGTGCCGCGGGCCGCGGCCACGATCGTGTCGCCCGTGCTGCCGTCGATATCGAGCCCGTAGTGGCCGTAGTGGTAGTACTGGCTGATGTGGCCACCCGGGGCCGGCCACGCGAAGTTGCCGCCGGAATAGGTCCTGGGCGCCCGCGACGACCCGCCGGACCCGCCGGAGCTGCTGCTGCTGGTGGAGGTCGACTTCTTCTTGGGCTTGGGCGTCGGGATCGGGGCGCCCTTGGCGCCGGGGAGCACCAGCACCTGGCCGACCACGAGGTTGGGATCCTCGACGCCGTTGGTCTCGAGGATCTTCTCCTCGTCGACCTTGTAGCGCTTGGCGATGGCCGCGAGCGTGTCCGTCGCACCGACCTGCACGACGAGACCGCTGACCGGCGGGATGCGCAGGACCTGACCCTGATGGAGGGTGTCCTTCGACTTGAGCTTGTTCGCCCACCACAGGGTCATCATCGAGACCTTGAAGTGCCGGGCGATCCCGACCAGCGTGTCGCCGGCCTTCACCTTGTAGGTCCGGATGAGGTCGCTGCCGTCAGCCACCGCGGTGTTCACGGCGATCGGCTTGAGCAGCGTGCCGTCGGCCAGGAACGGGCCTTCGACCGTCTCGGCGGCCGCGGCGTCGCGCTCCGCCTGGACGAGCTCCGCCTTGGATGCGCCGTTCTCGATGTCGGCCGCCTCCATGGCGACGAGCGCCGCCGCGGCCGATCCGGTCTCGGCCTCCGGGGCGAGATCCATGCCAACGACCTGGGCGTAGTCGTCGCGGATGGTGCCGCCCTCGTCGTTGCCGGAGATGCCGCCGATCGCGAGTCGCGGAGCGGGTCCGTCGCCGGTGGGGCCGCCCGTGTCCCCGTTGGAGCCGCCGGATCCGCCGGCGCCACCGGGGGCGATGCTCAGGACCGACGCACCAAGGACGATGCCGGCGACGGCCAGTGCCACCGCACGCTCATGGCCGATCCGGAGCAGGAGCGGGCGGGCGGGAAGGATCGGCGTGGCGGCCCGGGCGCGGCGGGTGCGGCCGCGCGGCAGCAGGTGTGCGGAGGCGGCGGCCGAGCCGACGCCGGCGCGAACCTGGCGTGCGGCGGCAAGACTCCTGGTGCCGAGGATGCTGGCTGGGGTGACTCCGGGGCTCGGGTCGCGGCGCAGTCGTCCGAGGACGCGCTGGACGCCGACCGACGCGTTCAGCAATACGGTCTCCTGTGACGGACGGGTCCCGTGGCGCGTTGGGTGCGCTGTCGGGGGGCTCGGGAAACGGGACCGTCCGGGGGTCGCGGTATCGAGGCTGGGGGACTCTCTTCGCGGCCGCGCCCGCTAGTCGGCGGGCTTACGACATCGAGACAAACCGTACCACGGGCCTTGCAGGAGTGGCAAACCGGGGACCCACGCGGTGGCAACCTTGGACCATTCGGTAGCGAACCCGACCCCCCCTCACCCTGCGCGGCGACGCTCGCCGGGGCGGCCCTCAGGCGTCGAGGTTCTTCGTCAGCGAGGCGAGGAACTCCGCGTTCGACTGCGTCTTCGACAGCCGGTTGAGGAGGATCTCGATGCCCTCGTTGGCCCCGACCGCGGACAGCATCCGGCGCATCGTCCAGACCATCTTGAGCGTGCCCTCCTCGAGGAGCAGCTCCTCGCGACGGGTGCCCGAGCGCTGGACGTCGATGGACGGGAAGATCCGCTTCTCGGCGAGCTTCCGATCGAGGATGAGCTCCGAGTTGCCGGTACCCTTGAACTCCTCGTAGATGACGTCGTCCATGCGCGAGCCGGTGTCGATGAGGCAGGTGCCGATGATCGTGAGCGACCCACCCTCCTCGATGTTCCGCGCCGCCCCGAAGAACCGCTTGGGCGGATAGAGGGCGATCGGGTCGATGCCGCCCGACAGCGTTCGGCCGCTGGGCGGGAGCGCGAGGTTGTAGGCGCGCGCGAGGCGGGTGATCGAGTCGAGCAGGATGACGACGTCGCGGCCGGTCTCGACCTGGCGCTTGGCGATCTCGAGCGCCATCTCGGCGACGTGCGTGTGGTTCTCGGTCGGTTCGTCGAACGTCGAGGAGATGACCTCGCCCTTGACGCTGCGGCGCATGTCCGTGACCTCCTCGGGCCGCTCGCCGATGAGGGCGACCATGAGCAGGATCTCGGGGTAGTTCGCGCTGACGCCGTTGGCGATCTGCTTGAGCAGCATCGTCTTGCCGGCCTTCGGCGGGCTCACGATGAGGGCGCGCTGCCCCTTGCCGATCGGGATTGACCAGGTTGATCAGCCGCTGGCTCAGGTTCTTCGGGTCGGTCTCGAGGTTGATGAGGACGTCCGGGTGGACCGGCGTCAGGTCACCGAAGACGGGGCGGCGACGGGCACTCTCGGTGTCGACGCCGTTGACCGCGTCGACCCGCAGCATCCCCCAGTACTTCTCCGCCTCGCGCGGCGCGCGCACGGCGCCCGAGATGCGGTCGCCGATGCGCAGGCCGGAGCGGCGCACCTGGCTGGAGCTGACGTACACGTCCTCGGGGCTCGGCATCAGGCCATGGCGGCGCATGAACCCGAAGCCCTCGTCGACGATGTCGAGGATGCCGGTGGCGTAGGCATGACCGGCGCGCTCGGTCTGGCGCTGGAGGATCCGATCGACGAGCTCGTCCTTGCGCTCGCCGGACGCGGCGTCGATCTCGAGGTCGCGCCCGACGGCGCGCAGCTCGGTGACGCTCATCTCGCGGAGGTCACTCACGTCGAGGTCGTTGCGCTCGCGCGCGGCCTCGATCTCCTGCTGCTCCTCGAACTCGCTCACGGGAGCGCGGTATGAGGATTGCGTGCGTCGACGAGGTCGTCGGTTACGGGAGCGCTGATCGCGCTGGTCGGGGCCGGGTCCGGGCATCTTTGGGCGTCACCTAGGGTGAGAGGGGGCGGGTACGAACGGGCCGACTGGAAGGCCATGGGGCCTGGCGGACGGTGGGTCCGACGACGCGGGTAGGGCCGAGCGGACGCTGCGCGCGGAATCGCTGCCGCGGTGGTGCCGGTCGGGATATGCGGAGCATAGACCTGCCGGGTCGTAGACGTCAATGTGGCGAATTCGCGGCCGTCCTGAGCGCGCGCTGGCGCCATGACGTGGGGTCCGGGTGGACCTGTCCACGGTGCCACCGAGCGGCGATGATGCCGCGACACGTTCCCGCGACACCATCCCGCGACACATCCGTCTCCCGAGGAGCCCGCATGCGAACCGACCTCGCGCCCGAGGACCTGGGCGATCTGCTGGACCAGCCGCTCATCGCGATCCTCGCCACCCGTCGCCGCGACGACAGCATCATGCTCTCGCCGGTCTGGTTCGAATGGCGTGACCGCGGCATCAACATCTGGGTGCCGACGCCCGAGGGCGGGAAGGTCGCCCACGTGCAGCGCGACCCACGCGTGACGGTGGTGGTCGCGAACAGCACGTGGCCGTACAAGGGGTTCGAGCTGCGCGGCGAGGCCACGGTCTCCGGCGACGACTTCTATGGGGTGCTGGGTCGGACCGCCCTGCGCTACGACGGCCCCGAGGCCGCGGAACGGATGGTGGCGTCGTACGCACCCGGGGGTGGTCATCCGGATCGAGCCCGGCGTGATCCGCGCATGGGACTACGAGGACGAGGCCTGACCGAACGACATCGGCGCGCGGTGGTGTTCGCCGCGCCCGCCCCGCTCACCATGAGCGTTTGCATCTCAGGTGTGCACCGCGTACCGTCCCGTCGATGACCGTCGACTGTCCTCGTGACGGATGCGCCGACCGCGCGCACCCTGCTCGACGGGGTCTGACGTGGACCGCTTGCGCGACCGGGCGATCCTCATCACCGGGTCCACCGGGATCGCCGCGGCCACCGCGCGACGCGCGGCCGCGGAGGGAGCGGCGGTGCACATCGTGTCGCGCACGGCCGACCATGCGCGGGCACTGCGGACGCCGGTCGCGCGGGTCGTGGTCCGCGGCCGATCTCACCGACGAGGCCGCGACCGACGAGGCGGTGGCGGCCGCCGTCGAGCGTCTTCGGCCGGATCGATGGGTTGTTCTCGATCGCGGGTGGCAGCGGCCGCCGGTTCGGGGACGGGCCCATCCACACCGTGACGGGCGACGCGTGGGATGCCACGGTGCGCCCTCAACCTGCGGACCCAGGCCCTCGTCTGCGCCGCGGTCGTCCGCCGGATGCTCGACCAGCCGCCGAACGCGTCGGGCACGCGCGGCTCCATCCTGCTGATGGGCAGCGTCACCGCGTCGGACCCGGCCCCGAGCTGTTCGCCACGCACGCCTATGCCGCGGCGAAGGGCGCGCTGACCGCGCTCATGACGACGATGGCCGCCGACGTACGCGCCGGCGGGCATCCGGGTGAACGTCGTCGCGCCGTCGCTGACCGCGACGCCGATGGCGCAGCGCGCGGCGAACGACCCGACGATCCTCGCCTACGCCCGAGCGCAAGCAACCGCTGGCGGGCGAGATGCTCGATCCGGACGAGGTCGCGCAGGCGGCCATCTACTTCCTGTCGGACGAGTCGCGCGCGGTGACCGGGCAGCTGCTCAAGGTCGACGGCGGCTGGTCGGTCACGTCCGTGTCACCGGAGCCCGCCCGTGACGGACGCCAGCGTGGTCGGTGCCGCATGACCTTCATCCGCACCGTGCTCGGTGACATCGATCCGTCGGAGCTCGGCGTCACGTATGCGCACGAGCATCTCGTGATCGATGGCGGCCGGCCTGTCCTCATGCAGCCCGACTTCGATCTCTCCGACGTGGATGCCATGGCGATCGAGGTGGCCGAGGCGGCCGCGCTCGGCCTGGGGGCCGCGGTCGATGCCATGCCGTGCGATGCCGGACGGAATGCCGGCAAGCTCGCGGAGCTGTCGCGCCGGACCGGGGTGCACATCGTGGCCCCGACCGGCCTGCATCACGACCGCTACTACGGCCCGGCCCACTGGAGCCACCGCCTCGCCGTCGAGGAGCTCGCCGACCTGTTCGCCGCGGACATCACCGACGGGATCGACGTGCACGACTACGCCGGACCGGTCGTGCGACGGACGCCGTTACCGTGCCGGGGTCATCAAGGTCGCGGGTTCGGCGAGGGCGGGCTCGCCCGACGCGATCGCCGGGTCATGGAGGCGGCCGCCGGTGCGCACCGCCTGACCGGGGCGCCGATCCTCACCCACTGCGAGGGCGGGACCGGCGGCGGTCCAGCAGGTCCGCCTGCTCGGCGAGCATGGCGTCGCGCCGCAGCACATCGCCCTGAGCCATGTCGACAAGGTGGTCGATCGCGGCTACCACCGCGAGCTCGCTCGCGACCGGCGCGTACGCCGAGTACGACGGCTCGTTCCGCTGGGGCGACGGCGACAACGGCACGCTCCGGCTCCTCGAGTGGGCCGTCGAGGACGGCAGCTGACGACCGGATCCTGCTCGGGATGGACGCCGCGCGGCGCGGCTACTACCGCGTCCACGGCGGGTCGCCGGGCTGACCTGGCTGCTGGACGGCTTCACCGATCTGCTGGCCGACCGCGGCATCGGCGAGGATGTCCGCCATCGGCTGTTCGTCGAGAATCCGGCGCGGGCGTTCGCGTTCGCCGCCGACCACCTGGAGGGAGCATGACCGACCGTCCGTTGACGAGCGTCGTCGGGTCGCATGCGCGGCCGTCGTGGTTCGTGGCCGGGATCGACGCCGCCGAGCGCGGCGAGTTCGGTCCGGCGGACCTGTCCGAGATGCTCGACGACGCGGTCGATCTGGCGCTCCACGACCAGGAGGAGGCCGGGATCGACGTCGTGAGCGACGGCGAGATGCGCCGCGCCGGCTTCTTCACGGCCGAGTTCTACCGCCACCTGACCGGCGTCCGGCCGCTCCCCGCCGATCGCCGCCTCGGTGCCGGCGGCCACGACCAGCAGCACCGGTTCGAGGTCCTCGAGCCGATCGCCGCGCCGGACGGCCTCGGCGTCATCGCCGAGTACCGCTACGCCTCGACCCGGACGACCCGGCCGCTCAAGGTCACGCTGCCCGGCCCGTACACGCTGTCGGGGCGGCTGCGGACCGGCCCGGGCGAGGTCTACGCCGAGCGCGATGCCGCGGCCGAGGCGTTCGTGCCCGATCCTGCGCGACGAGCTCGAGGGGCTGGCCGATGGCCGGCGCACGGTCGGATCCAGATCGACGACCCGTCGCCGGCGATCCATCCCGATGCGCCGTCCGACTTCGCGGCGCTGTTCAACGCGGCGGTCGCGCCGGTCGTCGGGCGCGTGCGGCTCGGGGCGCACCTCTGCTTCGGCAACTACCTCGGCCGGCCGCTCGCGCGACGCACGTACCGGCCGGTGCTCGACGCGATGCTCGGGTTCACGGTCGATGAGCTCGTGCTCGAGTACGCCAACCGCGAGATGGCCGAGGTCGACCTGCTGGGCGAGATCGCGGCGGCCGGCCGCGACGTCGCCGTCGGTGTCGTCGACGTGAAGAACTACCACCTCGAGTCAGCCGACGAGGTCGCCGAGCGGATCGACGCGGTGCTCGCCGCCGGCGTGCCCGCGGAGCGGCTCGGCCTCGTCCCCGACTGCGGCTTCAGCCAGACCGCGCGCTGGGCGACGCGGGCCAAGCTGCGATCGCTCGTCGCGGGCCGCGACCTGGCGTTCGGGTCGGCGCGGCACGGACCACGCGACCACCACCTAGCCACCAGGGAGGACGGATGGACGGCCACCGCATCTCGATGCTCGGCACGGGCCTGATCGGCGACTTCTACACGAATACGCTCCACGGCCAGCGTGGCCGCGACCGGGTGCAGGTCGTCTACTCGCGCAGCGCGGCTCGCGGCGAGGCGTTCCGCGCGCGATGGGACGATCCCGGAAGTCGACGGACGACCTCGCGGCCGCCGTCAACCATCCCGACACCGATGTCGTGGTCGTCGCGCGTGCCCAACTTCCTCCACGAGGAGGCGGTCGGGCTCGCCGCCAGGGCCGGCAAGGCCGTCCTGTGCACCAAGCCGCTCGGGCGGACCGCCGACGAAGCGCGGCGCATGCTCGATGTCGTCGAGGCGGCCGGCGTGTTCGGTGGGTACCTCGAGGACCTGTGCTACACGCCGAAGACCCTGAAGGCGATCAAGGCCGTGCAGGACGGGGCGATCGGCGACGTGACCTGGGTCCGCTCCCGCGAGACCCACCCCGGGCCGCATTCCGCCTGGTTCTGGGACGGGCGGCTGACCGGCGGCGGGGCGATCATCGACCTCGGCTGCCACTGCATCGAGATCGTGCGCAACTTCGTCGGCAAGGGCAATCGGCCGGTCGAGGTGATGTGCCACACCGACACGCTCGTCCATCCGATCGCCGACGAGGACAACGCGATCGCCCTGATCCGCTTCGAGTCGGGCGCGGTCGGCCAGTTCGAGGTGAGCTGGACGTTCCGCGGCGGGATGGACCTGCGCGACGAGGTGGCCGGCACGCACGGCACGATCTGGCTCAACCACTTCCTGCGGACGGGGTTCGAGATGTTCAGCGCGGGCGGGGGCGGCGGGTACGTGGCCGAGAAGGCCGAGACCTCGGCCGGCTGGCTGTTCCCCGTCGGCGACGAGGTGGCCGAGCTCGGGTATGTCGACATGTTCAGCGACATGTTCAGCGCGATGGACGAGGGCCGCGCGCCCCAGGAGACGTTCTACGACGGCTACGTCGTCAACGCCGTCATGGACGCGTGCTATCGATCGGCGAAGAGCGGCCGCTGGGAGGGCGTCGATGTCGAGTGGCGTGGCGGCGCCACCGCGCGGATGTCGACCGAGCCGGAGCGGTACGAGGGCCAGGTCGTCATCAAGCGCGAGATCCTGCCCGACGGACGGCACAAGCTGATCCTCAAGGACGACGCCTCGGGCGACTTCACCGATCGGGTGGTAGCGGGTGCGTAGGCGCGACCTGGATGGCGTATCGGCCGAAGTGCGCCGGACCACCATCCTCGATGGCCTGCGCCGGCTCGATTGGCAGGTCGAGGAATCGGATGCGCCCTTCGGCCGGCCCAAGGTGCTGCAGGAGCGGTACCCGCCGCTGCCGCGAGCCATGACCGAGTTCCTCGACGGCCTCGAGGCATGCGAGAACCCGGACGAGACGACGTGGTTCCTCACGCGTGCGGACTACCGACCGGACGTCGATACCGCGTTCCCATGGGATGCCTGGGAACGCATGACCCTCGAGGAGGAGACGGGTACGGCCGCGGCCGAGGCCGTTGCCTTCTGGGATCGGCACCTGCCGATCCTGCTCGGCGTGGGCAGCGACTACGCGTACCTCGGGCTCCAGGTCCAGGGCGGCGCGTTCGGGCCGGTCGTCAAGGGCTACGCACCGGGCTTCGAGGAGACGCTGGTGGTGGCGCCGACATTCGACGGCTTCCTCGAGCTCATGCTCGATGCCCTGTTCGCGCCGGATCCGGCGCGATCGATCGAGTCGCTCCTCCCCTGACGGGCGCGTGGTGGCCGGCGGCTGACCGCTGCCGGGTCGACCTCAGCGCAGGATGACGCCCTCGGCGTGTTCCGGATGGCGCTCGAGCCAGGCCCGGATGTAGGGACACGTGACGATGATCGTCAGGCCCGCTGCGTGGGCGTCGATGATGGCATGCTCCGCCAGCCGTGCGCCGACACCTCGGCCCTCGAACGCAGGATCGACTTCGGTGTGGCGCAGGAGGATCCGCACGGCCCCTCGCCGGTAGTCGAGGACGCCTGCCACCGCGCCGTCGATGACTGCCTCGTAGCGGTGCAGATCGGGCAGGTCGCGGATCGTCACGGTCGATCCGTCACGGTGTGGGTTGCCGGCCGTACGCCCGCACCGGGGCGCCATCCGCGCCCTCCAGCCGCCGGACTGGGGCGATCGTGCACGGAGGGTCGCCCGGGAATGACGGCCCGCCGTCGCGCTAGGGCAGGCGACAGGTCGATCCACGGCCCGTTCATGGCGCGACCCGCTGATCCGAGGAGCGAACCTGTCGAGGCAGGTCGAAGGCGGTCATCGCCGGGTCATCCGGCTCGGGCGAGTGCCACCTCCGGCGAGCCCGATGGGTCGCCGGCCTCGATCCAGCGTGCCAGCGAGTCGCGCGCGAACAGCTGGTCGACGACCATCGATGACACGCCGATCACGCCCGCGAGCCCACCGAGCGAGGAGCGCTGGATGAGCAGGTCGCGCGTGGCGAGCGGCAGCGACCGGCGGTAGACGGTCTCCCGGATCGCGGCGAGGAACAGGTCGGGGCTGTTGGCGACGCCCCCGCCGATCACGACCAGCGATGGGTTGAAGAAGTTGACGACGCTGGCGAGCATCGACCCGACGCGGTGCCCCGCCGCCTGGAGCAGCGCGACGGCGACCGGGTCGCCGAAGGACGCCGCGCGGGCGACGTCCTCGGCCGTGACCGACCCACGCTGGTCGAGCACGGTCTGCAGCCTCGGGCTGCGCCCATCGATCGCCGCGGCGGTCCCCGACCGCCCGAGCGCCCCGCCACCGGCCATCGCCTCGAGGCAGCCGACGTTGCCGCAGCGACAGATGACCGACGGGTCGTCCGCGACCTGGATGTGGCCGACGTCGCCGGCGCTGCCCTGCGCGCCGCGGTGCAACCGCCCGCCGGAGATGATGCCGGCCCCGATCCCGGTGCCGATCTTGACCACGACGACGTTGTCGTGGCCGGCCGCCACGCCGGACCGCCATTCACCGAGGGCCAGGACGTTCACGTCGTTGTCGACCCAGACCGGCGCTCGGTACCGCGCCGCGAACCGCTCGCGGATCGGCGAGCCATCCCAGCCCGGCATGATCGGCGGGGAGATGGGTCGTCCGGTCTCGAACTCGACGGGGCCCGGCACGCCGACCCCGATCCCCCACAGCCGCCCCGGGATGGCGTGTGTCGTGGCCAGCAGCGCGTCGAACAGCTCCTCGACGCGTCCGAGGGAGCGCTCCGGCCCGTCCTCGATCGACGCCGGCTCGTCGTGATGTCCCAGGATCCGGCCATCGAGGTCGGTGACCGCGACGTCGATGCTCGTGGCGCCCAGGTCGGCGACCAGGACGTGCCCGGCGTCGGCTCGAAAGGTGAGGTGCCGCGGCGGGCGACCGCCTGTGCTCGGTCCGACATCGCCCTCCACGATCAGGCCGCGCTCCAGCAGCTCCCCGACGCGTTGCGCGACGATCGCCCGTCCGAGGCCGGTCCGCGTCACCAGCTCGGAGCGCGAGCGCGACCGTCCCAGGCGCACCTCGTCGAGCACGGTCACGAGCGCGTCGAGCGCCTCCTCGGGCAGCGGTCCGCGGACGGGTCGATCGGGGTCGAGCATCGGCCGATGATACGCCGGTCTTCGCGCGGTCCCAAGCCGACTTTTGCACTTGACAGGTCAAAGTACGATAAGGAGGCGCGTGCGGTCGAGGGGACCGCACGGGCACCGGACCTCGACCCACGCTCTGCCGTCTTGCTACCGTCGACGGCTTCCATCCAGATCGTCTGGATAGGTTGCGACCGCCAGTGCACGAGCCAGCCACTCGCAGGATCTCCGATGTCGGCGCGGCCGTCATCGGGACCGGATTCATCGGGACCGTCCACGTGGAGGCGCTCCGGCGCATCGGCGTGCAGGTCCGCGGCGTCCTGGGCAGCACGCCCGAACGGGGTGCCGCCCGCGCCGACGCACTCGGCGTGCCGCGCGCCTATGCCACGCTCGACGAGCTCCTCGCGGATCCCTCGGTCGAGGTGGTCCACGTCACGTCGCCGAACGACCTGCACGTCAGCCAGACGCGCGACATCCTCGCGGCCGGGAAGCACGTGATCTGCGAGAAGCCGCTGGCGATGACCGCCGGTGAATCGGCGGAGCTGGTGGGTCTGGCCGCCGAGACGGGCCTCGTCAACGCGACGAACTTCAACATCCGCTACTACCCGCTCAACCAGCACGCCCACGAGATCGTCGCGGACGGCGCCCTCGGCGAGGTGCGGCTGGTGACCGGCCGCTACTTCCAGGACTGGCTGCTGCTCGAGAGCGACTGGAACTGGCGCCTGCAGCCGGATCGCGGCGGTGCGCTCCGGGCGGTCGGCGACATCGGCTCGCACTGGCTGGATCTCATGACCTTCGTGACCGGCCAGCACGTGGCCGCGGTGATGGCCGATCTGGCGACGTTCATCGAGACCCGGCACGAGCCCACCGGCCCGGTCGAGACGTTCTCGACCGATCGATCGGCCGAGACCGTCAGCCGCGAGATCGCGACCGAGGACGCGGCGACGATCCTGCTGCGCTTCGACGGCGGCGCACGCGGCGCGGTGAGCATCTCCCAGATCAGCGCGGGCCGGAAGAACTCCCTCCAGTACGAGATCGACGGCGCCGCCGGCGCGTGGGCGTGGGACTCGGAGCAGCCCGATCAGGCGTGGCTGGGCCACCGCGACCGGCCGAACGAGATCCTCATCCGCAACCCCGCCCTGATGGGTCCGGCCGGCCAGGCGGCAGCCGCGCTGCCGGGCGGTCATGTCGAGGGCTTCTTCGACACCTTCTGTGCACATTTCCGGGCCGTCTACGCGGACGTGGCAGCCGGGGCGGCCTCCTCCCGCCCCGGCTACCCCACGTTCGCGGACGGTCACGACGAGATGCTCGTCGGCGACGCCATCGCCCGCAGCGCCCGCGAGGGACGGTGGGTCGAGGTCGATCGCAGCGGGGTCGCGACCCGCGAGCCCGTGATCGCGGAGACGCCGCGATGAAGCTGGGCTTCCTGACCGCGCCCTTCCCTGACACGCCGCTCATGGACGTCGCCGACTGGGCGGCAGCGAACGGCTTCGAGGTGCTCGAGATCGCGTGCTGGCCGATGGCGACCGGCCCGACCCGCCGGTACGCCGGCACGAGCCACATCGACGTCGCGAACCTGTCCGACGACCAGGCGACCGAGATCGTGGACGAGCTCGCGGCGAAGGGCCTGTCGATCTCGGGACTCGGCTTCTACCCGAACCCGCTCCATCCGGATCCCGAGCACCGCGAGCGCGTCATCGGCCACCTCAAGACGGTGATGGTCGCCGCGCGGAAGATGGGCGTCGCCGCTCGTCAACACGTTCATGGGCGGTGACGGCGCGAAGCACCAGGACGACAACTGGGAGACCGCCCTCCAGGTCTGGCCCGACATCGTCGCGTTCGCGCGGGACCAGGGCGTGCAGCTCACCTTCGAGAACTGCCCGATGCTGTTCTCGTACGACGAGTGGCCGGGCGGCCACAACATCGCGACCACGCCCCGGATGTGGCGGCGGATCCTGGAGCACTGGGGCGGCACGGTCGGGCTGAACTTCGATCCGTCGCATCTCGTGCTCCAGATGATCGACCAGCGCCGCTTCCTCAAGGAGTTCGGGCCGCACGTCCTGCATTTCCAGGCCAAGGACCTGATGATCGACCGCGACGGACTGTACGAGCGCGGCATCTTCTCGCAGGGCATCGGCTGGCAGATCCCGCGCATCCCGGGCCTCGGCGAGGTCGACTGGAGCGTCGTCTTCTCGGAGCTGTACCGATCCGGCTTCGAGGGCGACTGCATCATCGAGCACGAGGACCGCCGCTTCGAGGGCTCCGACGAGCGGATCAAGCAGGGTTTCCTGATCGCCCGCGACGTCCTGCGCCCGTACTGCAAGTGAGCGCTCCGTCCGTGGCGCATCGACTTCGATGGCCTCACCGAACGCGATATCGCGAAGACGATCGACCACAGCCTGCTGCGGCCCGAGCTCGACGACGCGTTCGTCGAGGCCGGCTGCCGGCTGGCGGCCGAATACGACGTCGCGAGCGTGTGCGTGCGGCCGGCCGACGTCGCGCGCGCGAAGGCCATCCTCGACGGCACGGACGTGGCGGTCGGCACGGTGATCGGGTTCCCGCACGGCGGCCACACGACCGAGGTCAAGGTCGCGGAGGCGCGCCGGGCGCTCGCCGACGGCGCCACCGAGCTCGACATGGTCATCCAGATCGGCGCGCTGAAATCCGGCCGTGACGGGGACGTCGGCATGGACATCGCGGCGGTCGTCGACGTCGCCCATGCGGGGGGCGCGATCGTCAAGGTGATCTTCGAGAACGCCTACCTGACCGACGACGAGAAGATCCGCGCGTGCCACCTGTCCGAGACGGCCGGCGCCGACTTCGTCAAGACGTCGACCGGCTTCGCCCCGACCGGCGCCACCCACGACGACCTGCGGCTGATGCGCGCCAACACCTCGCCGCACATCGGGGTCAAGGCCGCCGGCGGGGTCCGCACCCTCGATGCGCTGCTCGAGGTCATGGCGCTCGGCACGACCCGCATCGGCGCGACCGCCACGAAGGCGATCATCGACGACTTCCGTGCGCGCAAGGCCGGCGGCCGACCCATCGCCGCCGCGAGCGGCACGACCGAAGGCGGGTACTGAGCGTGGCCGACGTGCGCATCGGGATGCTCGGCTCGGGCTTCATCGGCGAGTTCCATACCCTCGGCCTGCGCTACGTCCGTGATGCCCGCGTCGTCGCGAACTACGGCGCGGGTGCGGAGCGGCGCACGGCGTTCGGTGAGCGCTTCGGCAGCCGCCCGCTGGACACGATCGACGCGGTCTGCGCCGACCCCGAGGTCGATCTCGTCGTCGTCTCGCTGCCCGAACCACCTCCATCGTCGAGGCGGTCCGCTCGGCGGCGGCACACGGCAAGGCCGTCGCCTGCACGAAGCCGCTCGGGCGCGATGCCGCCGAGGCGGCCGAGATGGTGCGCCTGGTCGAAGGCGCGGGCGTGTTCCACGCCTATCTCGAGAACGTCGTCTACAACACCGAGACGATCCGGATGCGCGAGATGATCGAGGCCGGCGCGATCGGGCGCCCGCTGACGTTCCGCGCACGCGAGGGCCACAGCGGCCCCCACGCCGCGCATTTCTGGGATGCATCGCTCGCCGGCGGCGGGGCACTGCTCGACATGGCGTCGCACGGGGCCGAGGCGGCGCGCTACCTGTTCGGGAAGGACCTTGCCGTCCGCGACGTCTTCGCCTGGGGCGACACGCTCGTGCACGGCGACCGGACGACCGGCGAGGACAACGCGGTGATGCTCGTCCGCTTCGAGGATGGACGCGTCGCGACGATGGACGTGTCGTGGTCGTCGAAGGGCGGCCTCGAGAACCGGTTCGAGGTGTACGGGGACGCCGGCCGGATCGTCCAGGACATCACCTCGACCGTCCTGCGCGCGTTCATCGAGCGCCCGGCCGGCTATCTCGGCGAGAAGGTGGATGCCGACACGGGGTGGGTCTTCCCGGTCCCCGACGAGACGTACGTCCACGGGCACGACGCGATGATGCGCGACGTCGTCGAGGCCTTCCGCGACCGGGACCGCGCCGCGCGAGACGTTCCACGATGGCCTGATCGTGAACACGATCATCGACGCGGCGTATCGCTCGATGCGCAGCGGCCGCTGGGAACCGACCGAGGTCCCGCGACCGGTGGGCGCCGCATGACCGACGTGACCCGCGAGGTCCCGACGCTGCCCTGGATCGCCGAGGCGCAGGTCCTGCTGGAGCGGCTCGCCCGGACCCAGGCCGGCCCGCTCGAGACCGCCAGCGAATGGTGCGCCGAGGCGATCGCGGCCGGCGGCCTGGTCCACCTGTTCGGGACGGGCCACTCGCGGATCCCGGTGGAGGAGATGTTCCCGCGCTACGGCTCCTATCCGGGCTTCCACCCGATGGTCGAGCTGTCGATGACGTTCCACACCCAGGTGGTCGGATCGAACGGCCAGCGCCAGGCGATGTTCATCGAGCGGATGCCGGGACTCGCCGAGGTGATCCTGTCCAACTTCAGCTTCGGCCCGGCCGACGTGATGATCGTGTTCTCGGCATCGGGCCTGACCGCGGTGCCCGTCGAGATGGCCCGCGGCGCCAGGCGGCGCGGCATGCGGGTCATCGCGGTGACGTCGGTCGCGCAGTCGATGTCGGACGACCCGGATCCCGAGGTCGGCAGCCGCCTGCTCGACGAGGTCGATCTGGTCATCGACCTGTGCACGCCGCACGCCGACGCGCTCGTCGCCATCGACGGCCTCGACACCCCGGTCGGTCCGGGCTCGACGATCACGGCCGTCGCGATCGTGAATTCCATCAAGGTGCGGACCGCGCAGCTCCTCGTGGAGCGTGGCGCGATGCCGCCCGTCATCACCCGGGCCTCGGTCGTCGGCGCCGAGCGTTCGCGGTCATTGTTCGATGCCGCCTACCAGGAGCACGCGAAACGCATCGCCCGTGCCATCATCCGCGAACCGCGGGATGGCGCGAGCGATCCCGCGAGGAGGTGACGCCGATCCCAGATCTCGACGACCATGCACTCGCGCCACGGGGCGAACTCGGTTCCGATGCGCGACCCATCGGTCGCGCGGTACACACCAGGAGGAGAACGAATGACCCAGAAGGGATCCATCAAGGCTCGGTTCGCGATCGGCCTCGCCGCCGTCGCGATGCTGGCCGCAGCCTGCTCGACGGGTGGCGGCGCTTCCGCGCGCCCCGAGCGCCGGTGCGTCAGCGGGCACCGCCCCGTCGGCCGCCGCCGGCGGACCGTACACGATCGGCTTCTCGAACCCCGGCGCGGCTCGGCAACGGCTGGCGCGAGGCGTGATCTGCTCGGCCAAGGCCCAGGCCGTCCGCTTCGGGCAAGGTCAGCCGATCACCGTCTTCCACCACGACGTGGACGCGGCCGGCCAGCTGGCCGACATCCGCGACCTGATCGCCAAGGGCGTCAACGCGATCGTCGTCAACCCGGCCGACCCGGACTCGCTCAATCCGGCGATCAAGGAAGCCACCGACGCGGGATCGCCGTCGTCGCGATCGACGCGCCGGTCACCGCGCCGACGGCGCCTACAACCTGTCGAACGACCAGGAGCAGTACGCCTACCTCGGCGCCAAGTGGCTGTTCGAGCAGCTCGGCGGCAAGGGCGCGGTCGTCTACATGCGCGGCATCGCCGGCCACCCGGCCGACACCGACCGCGACACGGGCTTCAAGACGGCGCTGGCCGAGTATCCCGGACATCACCGATCGCCAAGGAAGTCGCGACCGAGTGGGACCAGGCGACCGCGACCGACCAGATCAACGAGATCCTGGCCGCCGGCACCCACTTCGACGGCGTCTGGACGTCCGGGCATCGACAACGTCATCGTCGACGCGCTCGTTGACCGCCAATCATGCTCGTGCCGATCGTCGGCGCGGACAACGCCGGGCTTCGTCAACCAGCTCCTGACCGTCGAAGGCCTGAAGGGTGCCGCCGTCACCAACCCGGCCGCCGTCGGCGGCGCCGGCGTGGCGCTCGCCCTCCAGATCCTCGACGGCCAGATGCCCGCGAGCCCGACGTCCATGTCGACGCCGGAGCTGTGGGACAACGTCCACCGAGGAGGGCAAGGCAGCCCTGACCGCGGCCGCAGATCCGAGCCTGCCGAAGCGATTGGCCGCTCGGCCTGACCGTCGCGGACTGGACGACCTACGAGCAGAGGACGCTCATCGCCTGCAAGGGCCCGGGCGAGTAGCCCAGGACTCCGCACCGTCGCGGGGATGCCGGCCACGCCGGCACCCCTACTCGGCACACTCCCCCGATCACTGCTCCCCGAGGCGTGACCGAGGCCACCGGAACTCCTGCTCGACGTCATCCGATGTCGCGAAGCGCTACGGCGCCGTCGCCGCCCTGCGGTCCGCCTCGCTCGCCGTGCGACCCGGCGAGGTCCACGCCCTCATGGGCGCCAACGGCGCCGGCAAGAGCACGCTCGTCAAGATCCTGACGGGTGCCGTCCGGCCCGACAGCGGCACGATCCTCGTCGCGGCACGCCGTATCTGGCCCGCTCGAACCCGGCCGAGGCGCGCCGCGCCGGCGTCGTCTCCGTCTACCAGGAACCCGCCCTCGTCCCGGACCTGGACATCGCGTCTCGAACCTGCGCCTGACCGGGACTCCGGTCGACACCTTCCGCGACTGGATGAGCCAGCTCGGCATCGCCGGGCTCGACCTGCGCGACCTGGCCCGCGAGCCTGCCGCTGGCGACCCTGCGCGTCATCGACCTCGCGCGAGCGCTGGCCAGCGACCCGCACGTCCTGCTCCTCGACGAGATGACGGCGGCCCTGCCGGCCGACCTGACCGAACGCGTCCTCGAGGTCATCGGGCGCGCAGCGCGGCTCCGACCGATCGATCATCTTCATCTCGCACCGGCTGATCGAGATCGCCGCTGTCTGCGACCGAGCCACCGTCCTGCGCGAGGGCGAGACGGTCGGCGTGGTCGACGTCACGGCCGGCTCCGAGGACCGGATCGTCGTCGCTGATGCTCGGCGACGCGGTCGAAGACGATGGCCGACGCGCGGCACCGAGCCGTCCCGACCGGCCGTGGCGACCTGGCCGGCACCGCGCGTCGAAGCTCCGCAGCCTGCGCGCTGGGTACGAAGCTCTGACCGATGTCTCGTTCGAGCTGCGCGCCGGGTGAGGTCCTCGGGGTCGTGGCGCTCGAGGGCCAGGGCCAGGACGAGCTCTTCGACATCCTGTCCGGGTGCCGAGCGGCCCGAGCGGCGGCGAGCTGCTCGTGGATGGCACGCCCGGTCTCGTTCCGCCATCCTGCCGACGCGATCCGGGCCGGGCTCGTCTACGTCCCCGCCGACCGCGCCGAGGCGCTGCTGATGCAGCGCTCCGTGCGCGAGAACATCGCCCTCCCGTTCCTCCGCGCCGTTGCGCGCGCTGGGGCCCCATCGACGCGCGGGCGAGGAGACGCGCAAGGTCGCCGCGGCGATCGGCCGAGCTCCAGATCGACACGCGCGCCCGCGGCGAGGTCCGGCGCCTGTCGGGCGGCAACCAGCAGAAGGTCACGATCGCGCGCTGGGTCGCGCAGCGGCGTCCGGACGCTGCTCTGCTTCGACCCGACGCGCGGCATCGACATCGGCACGAAGCAGCAGATCTACGACGCTGCTGCGCGAGCTCGCCGGCGGCGGGCGCCGCGGTCCTGCTCTACACGTCGGAGCTCAAGGAGATCCAGCTCGCCTGCGACCGCGCGATCGTCATCTTCGGCGGTCGGGTGGTCGCCGAGATGCCCGTCGCCGATGCCGACGAGCCGACGCTCCTGCGCGCGGCCTACGACCTCCCGCCGGACGCGCCGATGCCCGAGGAGGTCGCCGCAGCCGTGCTCGCCGCCGACGGCCGGCGCGACGGACGGCCCGCGCCGCGCCGACGACACCGTATGACCCGACCGGCTCGACGGCGGCCCGGCATGACCGCATGACGGCTGGCGTCGGCGCTGCGCGCCCGGCGGGCGCATCGCGCGAGAACGTCGTCCGGGCTCCGGCGCAACGCCTGGACGCTCGGGCTGCTTCGCGCTGCTCCTCGGCTTCCTCGGCATCACGAAGCTCATCCAGCCGTCTACGGCGCACCGCGAGCTGCAGAGCCTGGCCATCGGCGCCCTGCCCCTGGCCCTCGCCGCCGTCGCCCAGGCGATCGTCGTCATCTCGGGCGGCATCGACCTGTCGGTCGGCTCGATCATGGCCCTGACCAACGTCACCGCCGCGCTCCTCGATGCAGGGCCAGAGCGAGGAGTGCGGCCGTCGTCGTCGTGATCGGCGTCCTGCTGCTGGGCCTCGTCCTCGGGGACGATCAACGGCGTCGCTCGTCGTCGTCACCGAGGTGCCCGACATCGTCGTGACGCTCGCGATGTCCTTCGTCTGGGCCGGCTGTGCGCTGCTCGTCCTCGACTCGCCGGGCGGTGGCGCGGCCGTGTGGCTCAAGGCGCTCGTCAACGGCTCCGCCGGGAGCGAGTGGGTCCCACGGGCGCTCCTGTTCCTGGTCGTCGCGGTCGGCGCTCGTCTGGATCCCGCTGCGGCGGTCGACGACTCGGCATCTCGATGTACGCCGTCGGCAGCGATCGATTGGCCGCCTTCCGCAGCGGCGTCTCGGTCGGCCGGACCAAGATCGCTCGCCTACGCCCTGACCGGCCTGTTCTGCGGCGCTCGGCGGGCTGGCCCTGACCGCGAGCGACCGGCATCGGCGCGCCGGTGCCGGGGCACTACACGCTGCCGAGGTCGCGGCCATCGTGCTCGGTGGCGTGAGCCTCGCCGGCGGGCGGGGCGGGGTGGTCGGGCCGATCATCGCGGTCGCGATCCTGTCCCTGATCCGGACGGACCTCACGTTCCTCAACGTCAACCCGAACCTGGCGACCGTCATCCAGGGCCTCGATCCTGATCGGGGTCGTCATGCTCGGCAGCCTGCTCGCCCTGCGGAGGACCCGGCGATGACCGCGCAGACCGCGTCGACCGGCGGGCGACCGACCTGGCTGACCCTCGGCGCCTGGCGGCGGCTCTTCCGTGACCGGCCGCTGCTGCCGCTGAGCGTGCTGCTCATCCTGCTCGTCGTCGCCCTCGAGCTCATCCAGCCGGGCACCGTCGACGCCGAGCTGGGTCGGGGTGACGGTCCGTGCCGCCATCCCGCTGGCGATCCTCGCCGCGTGCCAGACGCTGACGATGCTGACCGGCGGCATCGACCTGTCGGTCGGGATGATCGCCTCGATGGCCGCGTTCATCATGGCCACCCAGACGCCGCGCCAGGGGCCCGCCGTCGCCATCCTGCTCGGCCCTCGCCGCTGCGGCGATCGCCGGGCTGATCAACGGCATCGGCGTCGGCGTCTTCAAGGTCCACCCGCTGATCATGACCCTGGGACTGAGCCTGGTCGATCCTGGGGGTCATGACGGTCTACCAGCTCGCTGTCGTCCAGTCCGGCGCCCTGGTGCCTGACTTCCTGCAGTGGCTCGGCTCCGAGACGACGCTCAACGCGCTGCCCAACAGCCTGCTCATCTTCGTGCCGCTGGCCGTGTTGATCATCGCTCGGCCTGCGCTACAGCGGCTACGGACGCCTGCTCTTCGCCGTCGGCGACAACGCGGTCGCCGCTCGACTGTCCGGCGTCCGCGTCTGGGCGGTCCTTCTCGCGCTCTACCTCATCTCGGCGCTCCTGGCCGCCGTCGCCGGCTTCCTCGCGGCGGGCCTGTTCAAGACCGCGACGGTGTCGCTCGTCGAGCAGTCTCGTGCTGCCCGTCCGTGGCGGCCGTCGGTCATCGGCGGCACGTCGATCATGGGCGGCCGGGGTGGCTACTCCGGCACGATCATCGGCGCCCTGATCCTCACGGTCGTCTCACTCGCTGCTCCTCGCGCTGCAGCTGCCGGAGGCGGCCAGCAGATGTTGTTCGGCCTGATCATCGTCGCGGTCGCGGCCGCCTACACCAGGGTCACCGGCGAGACCTGACGATGCGCGACGGCCCGACCCTCCACCTGGGCCTGGACCTTGGGGGCACGAACCTCAAGTGGGCGACCGTGGAGCACGGCGACGGCGACGACTGGCGATCGGTCGACTGCGGCCAGGGACCTACCGAGGCGCACGAGGGGCCCGACGCGGTCGTGGCCCGGATGGCCGACGTGGCACGGACGGCGATCGAGCGCTGGCCGGCGATCGCATCGGTCGGGATCGGCGTCCCCGGGTTGTACGACCCGGCCACGGGCACGACCCGCTTCCTCGTGAACGTGCCCGGGGCGTGGGCCGGCCGCCCGGTCGCGCCACCGATCGAGGGCGCGCTCGGGATCCCGGTCGCGCTCATCAACGACGCGCGGGCGTTCGGCCTCGCCGAGCTGCGGCTGGGCGCCGGCCGCGGGGCACGGTCGATGATCGGGCTGACCCTGGGCACCGGCGTCGGCGGCGTGATCGTGATCGATGGTCGCGTCGTCCTCGGCCACGACGGGACGGCCGGCGAGCTCGGCCACCAGACGATCGATCCTGACGGCCCACCGTGCGGCTGCGGCAATCGCGGGTGCGTCGAGGCGTTCGCCCGTGCGGACCGGATCGCCGAGGCCTGCGGGACGGCGACGGCCGAGGCGGCCGTGACCGCGGCGCGCGCCGGCGACCGGCAGGCCCTCGACGGCCTCGCGACGATCGGTCGGTACCTCGGGATCGGGATCGCCAACGCGATCGTCGTGCTCTCGCCTGATCGGGTGGTCATCGGTGGCGGGGTCGCCGCGGCCGGCGACCTGCTGCTCGAGCCGATCCGCGGTGAGCTGCGGCGACGCGTCCAGACGACGGCGCTGGGCGAGGTCGAGGTCGTGACCGCCGAGCTCGGGACGTGGGCGGGGTCGATCGGGGCGGCGATCCACGGCGCGGATGCCGCCGGCGCCCGGATGCCGAGCTGGGGTCGTCCGTGACGACTGACCGCCGCGTACGGACGCGAGCCTCGTCGGGCGACCGCTCGTGCTCGACGACACGATCGCGACGGGGCGGATCGGTCGTCGGGCGACTGTGCTCGACGACGATCGCGACGGCGGATCGGCGTCGAGGATGGGGTCATCGCGAGCGTCGACGTCGACGCCGTCGACGTCACGGCGTCCGCCCCAGACGGGGCAGCGAGCGGTCCCTACCTCGCACCGGGCTTCGTCGACGTCCACGTCCACGGCTGGGGCGGGCATGACGCGATGGGCGACGTGGCCGCCCTCGACGGCATGGCGCGCGCGCTCGCGGGACGCGGGGTGACGTCATTCCTGCCGACCGGCGTGACCGCGCCACTCACGACCCTCGCCGCGTTCGCCGAGCGGGTCCGCGACTGGCTGCCGGGGGCGCCGGCGAACGGCGCGCGCCCGATGGGGTTCAACCTCGAAGGACCGTTCCTCGCCGCCGCGCGCAAGGGCGCGCACGACCCGACCCATCTGCGCGACCCGGCGAGCGCGACCGCCGACGAGCTCGCGCCGCTGTACGAAGGACTCCGGCTCATCACGATCGCTCCGGAGCTGCCCGGCGCGCTCGACCTCATCGCCGACCTGCGCGCTCGAGGCGTCAGCGTGTCGATGGGCCATTCCGCGGCGACCGTCGACGAGGCGCGCGCGGGCTACGCGGCGGGCGGCACGTCGACGACCCACCTCTTCAACGCGATGACCGGGGTGGACCACCGGTCGCCCGGGCTGGCGGTGGCCGCGCTGACCGACGACCTGGCGTACGTGGAGCTCATCGCCGACGGCCAGCACGTCCACCGTGCCCTCTGGCCGTTGATCGTCCGGGCGAAGCCGTCGACGCGGTTGCTGCTCGTGAGTGACGCCATCCCCCAGGCCGGGGTCGCGCACGACGGCCGGGCGTGGATCGGCGGTCTCGAGATCGAGATCGTCGGCGACCGCGTGACGCTGGCCGGCACGACGACGCTGGCCGGATCCGTCATCGCCCTGGACAGCGCGGTCCGCAACCTCGTGGCCGCGGGCGTGACCATCCCGGACGCCGTGGCCGCCGCGTCACGGAACCCGCTCGAGATGCTCGGGCTGCACGACCGCGGCCGGATCGAGGTCGGCCAGGCGGCCGATCTCGTGGAGCTCGACGACGAGCTTCGGGTCCGGCGCGTGATGCGCGAGGGTCGCTGGCTCCAGGCCTGACGGGACGCGGCGGCGTGACGGCCGGGACGGCGCGGACGGGCCGACGCCGCGTCCGCCGACACGCGGGGCTCGACCCGGTTCAGGCCTTGGCGGCCGCCGCCTCGCGGGCGCCTTCCCAGTCCTTCTTGAACTGGACGATGCCCTTGTCGGTGAGCGGGTGGTGGACCATCTGCTGGAGGATCTTGAACGGCAGGGTCGCGATATGCGCGCCGGCCAGCGCCGCCTGCGTCATGTGCAACGGGTTGCGGATCGACGCCGCGAGGACCTCCGCGTCCAGCTCGTGGATGGCGACGATCTCGACCAGCTCGCGCACGCAGGTCATGCCGTCCTGGTTGATGTCGTCGAGCCGGCCCACGAACGGCGACAGCAGCGATGCGCCGGCCTTTGCCGCGAGGAGCCCCTGGTTCGGCGTGAAGATCAACGTGCAGTTGGTCTTGATCCCCTCGTCGGCGAGGCGGCTGATGGCCTCGAGCCCGTTCTCGCTCATCGCGACCTTGACGACGATGTTCGGGGCGATCTTGGCGAAGTGCCGGCCCTCCTCGAGCATCGTGTCGACGTCGTCGGCGATGACCTCGGCCGAGACGGGCCCGGGCGTGATGGAGCAGACCTCGCGCAGGATGTCGTCGTAGGAGCCACCGACCTTGGCGTACAGGGTCGGGTTGGTGGTCACGCCGTCGAGCACGCCCCAGCGGGCGGCCGTCCGGATCTCGCCGATGTCGGCGGTGTCGAGGAAGATCTTCATCGGGGGACTCCTGCGGGGGCGGGCTTCACTCGAAGTCTAGACCCGCGTGGCCGAACGGGCCGGACCAGGCGGGCGGCGAACGACCACACGTCGGACCCAGTGGCCTCAGAAGCGGTCGGCCAGACCCCGGATCAGCGTCGTGACGGGGTCGATCGCGAGCGCGGCGCCGACCGCCAGCGCGACCGTCGCGAGGTAGCCGCGGATCCGCTCGCCGGCCGGCAGCAGGAGCCCGCGGCAGCAGCGAGGCCGATCACGATCTCGGCGCCGAACAGCAAGGCACCCGGGTCCTGCGTGACGTTCCCGAGCGCGACCAGCCGCGCGCCGCCGTACACGACGCCTTCGCCGATGAGGGCCGCGGCGAGCAACGCGACGCCGACCGTGCGTGCCCACCCGGTGCGGTGCCGCCAGGCGGCCCCGGCGCCGCCCATGAGCGGTCCCGCGACGAGGGCCACCACGCCCCAGATCGTGGCGGCGTGCCCCGCTCCGATCGCCCGGAACCCGTCGCCCAGCGTGGCGAACAGGAGGTAGTACGCGGCGACCGCGGCGAGCAGGCCGATCAGGCCACGCAGCGCTCCCGTGGGGACCGTCCGGGCCGACGCACCCAGGGCGAACGCGACGCCGAGCCACGCCCCGATGGCGTTGAGGGGAAGCAGGAGCCCGAGCGGATATCCGAGCTGGTCCGACAGCCACGCCAGGGCACCGAGGACGGCGCCCCCGACGATGGATGTGCCGAACCCGCCGACCGCCCGGCTCGCGAGCGGTGGAGCGATCGCGACCTCAGGCGCCGGGGATGGACTCGACGACATCGACCGGGGGCGCGGCCGGCGTGACCGGCGCGCTCGAGGCGGCTGCCTCCTGGTCCCCCATCACGGGCACCGCGCCCGCGTCGCGCGCCCGGAACACCGGTTCGCGACCCTCGCCGACCGCGATCGACGCCGCGACGAACCCGTCGAACAACGGATGCGGTCGCTCCGGCCGGCTCTTGAACTCCGGGTGGAACTGGCTCGCCACGAACCACGGATGGTCCGCGAGCTCGACGATCTCGACGAGCCGCCCGTCCGGCGACTGGCCGGACAGGACCATGCCCGCCGCCTCGAGCGTCTGGCGATAGCGGTTGTTCACCTCGAACCGGTGGCGATGCCGCTCGTAGATCACTTCCTGGCCGTAGACCGCCGCGGCCTTCGAGCCCGGGGTCAGCTTGGCCGGATAGAGGCCGAGACGCATCGTCCCGCCCTTGTCCTCCATGTCGCGCTGGTCGGGCATGAAGTCGATGACCGGGTGCTCGGTGAACATGTCGAACTCGGTGGAGTTGGCGTCCTTCGTGCCGACCACCTCGCGGGCGAACTCGATGACGGCGCACTGCAGGCCGAGGCACAACCCGAGATACGGCACGCCGTGGTCGCGGGCGTAGTGGGCGGCGAGGACCTTGCCCTCGATGCCGCGATGCCCGAACCCGCCCGGGACGAGCACGCCGGCCGCGCCCTCGAGCCGCTCGTGGACGTTCTCCCTGGTGAGCGCCTCCGAATTGACCCAGCGGACCTTGGCGTCCACGCCGTGCGCCCAGGCCGCGTGCTCGCAGGGCCTCGGTCACCGACAGGTAGGCGTCCGGCAGCTCGATGTACTTGCCGACGAGCGCGATCTCGAGCACCGGCTTCGGCGCCTTGATGCGGTCGACGAGCGCGCGCCACCCCGCGAGATCCGGCTCCGCCGCGGCGTCGCCCAGGCCCAGCTCGCGGACGACGAGCCGGCCGAGCCCGGCCGCCTCGAACATGAGCGGGACCTCGTAGATCGTGTCGGCGGTCTCGGCCGGGATCACCGCCTCGCTCGCGACGTCGGTGAACAGCGCGATCTTGTCGCGGATCTCGTCGCTGACCGGATGATCCGAGCGCAGGACGATGACGTCCGGCTGGATGCCGATGCCGCGCAGCTCCTTGACCGAGTGCTGGGTGGGCTTGGTCTTGAGCTCACCGGTGGCGGCCAGGGCGGGGAGGAGCGTCACGTGCACGTACAGCACGTTCGCCCGGCCGACGTCCTTGCGCATCTGGCGGATGGCCTCGAGGAACGGCAGGCTCTCGATGTCGCCGACGGTGCCGCCGACCTCGACGATGACGACATCGGGGTCGCCGTCGCGCGCGACACGCCCGATGCGCTCCTTGATCTCGTTGGTGATGTGCGGGATGACCTGGACCGTGCCACCCAGGTAGTCGCCGCGCCGCTCCTTCGCGATGACCGCCTGGTAGATGCGGCCGGTCGTGACGTTGCTCAGCTGGGACAGGTTGGCGTCGATGAACCGCTCGTAGTGGCCGAGGTCGAGGTCGGTCTCGGCGCCGTCGTCGGTGACGAAGACCTCGCCGTGCTGGTAGGGCGACATCGTCCCCGGATCGACGTTGATGTAGGGGTCCAGCTTGAGGATCGAGACACGGAGACCCCGTGCCTTGAGGATCCTCCCGACGCTGGCGGCGGTGATGCCCTTGCCGAGGGAACTCGTGACGCCGCCGGTCACGAAGACATACTTCGCCATGGGTCGCAGATCCTCCGGGGTTTTTCTGATGCTACAGAATCCCGGCCGCGGACGCGAATCGGGCCGCCACGGATCGACGACCGCGATCGGAGCGCCCGGTGCGGGCACGCACCGGCGATTTCACCCTTGCTGTGACATCCGTCACTTGCGTCCCAGGCGGTCCGAGTGTTGACTCGACGCAACCCCAGGCACGACGGACACCACAGGGAGGGCGTGATGCCGGGCATCCTTGGTCGCCGATTGAGCCGCCGACAGTTCCTCGGAGCGAGTGGAGCGACGGGGGCGGCGCTGATGCTCGGGGGGGCGGGCTCGGTCGCCCTGGCGGCCAAGCCGGGGACGTCATCGGACGACGACGCGCCGTGGTTCGAGGCGACGATCCCGGACCTGCAGTCGCAGATGGCGTCGGGTCAGCTGACCAGCCTCGCGCTGACGAAGGCCTACCTCGGCCGGATCGATCGGCTCGGGATGCTCGGCGCCGTCATCGAGACCAACCCGCAGGCCCTCGGCATCGCCGCGCAACGGGACGCCGAGCGGCGGCGCGGCCTGCTGCGCGGCCCGCTCCATGGCATCCCGATCCTCGTCAAGGACAACATCGCGACCGACGATCGGATGGAGACCACAGCCGGCTCGCTGGCGCTCGCCGGGAGCCGCGTCCCTGCCGATGCGCCGCTGGTCGCCTCGCTGCGCGATGCCGGCGCGATCATCCTCGGCAAGGCGAATCTGTCCGAATGGGCCAACTTCCGCGGCTTCATCGCCCCGGGCTTTCCGAACGGCTGGAGCGGACGGGGTGGGTTCACACGCAATCCGTACGTCCTCGATTGGGACCCCTGCGGCTCGAGCTCGGGGTCCGCGGTCGCGGCCGCGGCGAACTTGAGCGCCGCCACCGTCGGCACGGAGACCGACGGCTCGATCCTGTGCCCCGCCGGCAACAACGGCGTCGTCGGGCTCAAGCCGACGCTCGGCCTCGTGCCGCAGGGCGGCATCATCCCGATCGCCCATTCGCAGGACACGGCCGGGCCGATCACCCGCACCGTGACCGACGCTGCGATCATGCTCAACGTCATGCGCGATCCGTTCGGGCCGGTGGCGGGGCAGCCGCTGCCCGCGGATTACACCGCGTTCCTCCAGCGCGGGGCGCTGGCCGGGACCCGGATCGGCGTCGACCGGCTCAACTTCCAGGAGGACTACTTCGCCGTCCCGGAGCTGAACGAGGTCACCGAGCGTGCGCTCGACGTGATGGCCGACCTCGGGGCCACGATCGTCGACATCGATCCCGACGAGTGCCCGGATCCGAACGTCTGGTTCGACCCGGAATTCACCGTCCTGCTCAACGAGTTCAAGCATGATGTCGCGGCCTACATGTCGACGCTCGGGCACACCGACATGCGGACACTGGCCGACCTGATCCAGTTCAACATCGACCACTGCGCCGACGAGATGCAGTACTTCGGCCAGGAGCTGTTCGAGATCTCCGAGACCTTCACGGGTGACCTCGCCGACCCCGATTACCTGGCCGCCCGCGCGCTCAGCGTCCAGCTGGCCGGACCCGACGGGCTCGACCGCGTGCTCGACGATCACGACCTCGACGCCCTGGTGTCCCCGGCCTACTCGGTCGGCTATTCCGCGGCCGCCGTCGCGGGCTACGCGAGCATCTCGGTGCCGGCCGGGGTCGCCGAGGACGGGCGCCCGGGGTGCGTGTTCATGTCGGGCCGCTTCCTCGATGAGCCGAAGCTCCTGGCACTTGCCTACGACCTCGAACAGGAGCTGGGTCCGCGGGAGGTCCCGCACTTCCTCGGCGAGGTCCCCGGGCCGTTCCCCGATGCCGGCATCTGCGAGGCCCTCGAGCCTGCGCGGCAGGGCCCGACGAGTCGCAGCAAGCGCAAGGCGATGGTCGAGCACGCGCTGCCATCAGCGAAGCGGGTACGGCCGGGTCGCTGACGGTCGCACCGAACCGGCGTCGCCGCCCCGCGAGGGCGGCGACGCTCCCGGGCGAGGGTCAGCGAGCGGACGGCGGCCACATCCCCGGCGGCGGATCGATGCGGCCGTCGCCCCAGATCTCGGGGCCGCAGAAGTAGCCGCGCGGCGGCGGCGCACCGGCCGGGACGGCGGGGAGCGTCGAGGGATCCGCGCGCCACGCGTCCAGGGTCGCGGCCAGCCACGACTCGATCTCGCTGAACTCGGTCCAGCGCTGGAACGGCCAGCCGGCCTCGACGCAGATCCGCACCAGCGACCGCTTCGCGAACACGATGTCGCTGTACCCGGCGGCGTAGCGGTCGCTCTCGCCGTCGCCGATGAACGCCACCTGCCGCCCAGCGGCTCGATGCGCGAGCACACGCATGCGCTTGCAGGTGCCGCACACGAAGCAGGTCGGATGGCCGTTCGGGAACGCGATCGATGCGCGCCGCCCGCTGAACGTGGTCGTGGCGGTCACCACGGGGAGCTCGGGCACGCCGAGCATCGCCATCGCCGGCTCGATGAAGAAGCCGAACCCGTCCGACACGATCTCGATCGGGCACGCCGGCCGCCTGGGCACGACGCACGAACGAGACGAAGCCGGGATCGTGCGGCTGGGCGGCAGCCGTCGCGAGCAGGGCGGCAGGATCGGCGTCGACCATCGCCATCTCGAGCTCCATGAGCGTGCGCGAGCCCATCCAGCCCGGCGTCGTAGGCGGCGGCCTCGGCCTCCCACCCGCCCGTGGACGAACTCGGCCATCACGGTGTCGGAGACGTCGGTCTGCGCGATCGTCCCGTCGTAGTCGATGAGCAGCGCCAGCGGCGGTGCGCCGTCGCGCAGCGGCGGGACCGGCGGGGCGGCAGGCAGCGGATCTCCGTCCGTCATCGCAACGAGCCGCGGCGCAGCAACGCGACGCCGATGAGGATCACCGCCCCGCCGAGGACCTGGACCGGCCGGATCGGTTCGGCGAGGAAGATCGCCGCGAGGACCACCGCCAGGATCGGCACGAGCGACTGGAGGGCCGTGATGCGGGTCGGCCCGAGCAGCTTCACGCCATGGAAGACGACCACGTTCGCGACGCCCGCCGCGAGGATCCCCGCGTACAGGATCGCCAGGATCGCCGGCAGGCCGACCGCCGACAGGTCGGTCGAGGCGAGCTGCGCGATGCCGACCGGCGCGAGGAACACCGCGCCGGAGACGATCGCCCACGTCGTCGTCACGAGCGGCGAGTGGCGGCGCAGCACCGCCGCACCGAACACCGTGTAGATCGCCCAGCACGTCGCGGCACCGAGCGTCAGGAGGTCGCCGCCGAGCGACGTGCCGAGCTCCAGTCCCTGGCCCGCCGCGATGACCAGCGCGACGCCGACGAACGACAGCCCGACGCCGAACAGCTTGACCGGGTTCGGCAGGTCCGCGCCGACCGAGACCGCGAGCAAGGCGGTGATGACCGGGCGTGGCCGCGATGAGCAGTGCGGAGTCGCCGGCGGGGACGGTCTGCAGCGCCACCGTCCAGAGGATCTGGTAGCAGCCGAAGCCGATGACGCCCAGCAGCGCGATGCGCCGGATATCGCCATGCGGCAGCGACGAACGAGCCCTCGCGCCAGCGCAGCATCGCGAGCACGGTGATCGCGGCGACCGCATATCGAACGAACGAGAACGCGACCGGCGGCAGGACCTCGATCGCGCCCTTGACGACGATGAAGTTGCCGGCCCACAGGGCCATGACGACGACGACGCCGGCCTCGGCGAGCCGCCGCTCGCGGGACGTCGACTGCGGCAGCGCCGACCGCGCGGCCGCCGACGCAGCGCGACCCGTCACGTCGCGGATGCCGGCACGGCCAGCGGCGCCGCGACGCCCGGCAGGTCGGCATACGCCGGTCGACATGTCGACGCCCGCCGGATCGGCGGGCGTCGTGGTGGCGGATCGATCGACGGCCCCGCGCTCGGCGCCGGGGTCGTCAGCGTCGATCAGACTTCACGGTCGAGTTCGAGCAGCTCCTCGTCCGCTTCCTCGGTCAGCTTCAGCCAGACGAAGAGCCCCGCGAGCACGGCGAGCGGGATGACGATGAGTGCGGCCAACGTGATGCCGAGGGCGACGGCGACCGTCTTGAGGGCCTTCATGGCATGACCTCCTGGTCCGGTGCTAGGTCTTCGCCGGAGCGTCCGCTCCGGCCTTCTTCTCGGGTTCCTTGGCCCGCATCTGCGGACCGGATGCGACGAGCTGTTCGATGTCCTCGCGGGTGAACTCCGCGAGCTCGTGGTGGCTGCCGGCCTGACCGGCCATGAGCAGCCGGACCACGAAGGCGCCGCCCTGCTCGAAGAAGAACACGTCCCTGGGCTTCTGCCCATCGATGTAGCGGCCGAGGACCCGGAACGCGGTCTCGTAGCGCCCGGCCTCGTGCGGCGGCGGCGGCGGGACGCGGCCGCGTCGCTCGGTCGCCTCGTCCATGAACCGCGCGATGTCGTCGTCGAGGAAGGTCAGGGTCTCCTTGGTCTCGGTGCCCATCGAATCGGACCACGCGCCGGTCCCGCCGCCCGAGTGCACCAGTCCCTGCACGATGAACCCGTCGGGGGCCTCGACGAGCAGGACGTCCTTCATCCCACGCTGATCGAGGAAGGCGCCGATCGAGCGGAAGACCTCCTCGAAGTCCTGGCGCGGGCTTCCCTCGTAGATCCGCATGCGGACTGGTCCTCCCTCAGGAGTCGATCGATCGATCCGGGAGCCCGCGAACCATGGCACGGCACTCGCTGGTCCGGACGACCCCGGTGGCGGCGAGTGTACCGACCGCCCCGCATGCCAGCAAGGCGCGGTCAGCCGGTCGTGGCTCGCCGGCGTTCAGCCGGTCGTGGCTCCCGCGAGCAGGACGGCGAGCTCGCCCGCCGTCCGGCGCGTCGTGCACGATGAGCCCGGTATTGGCACGGACCGATGCCCCGGCCGTCAGGTCGGCGATCCGCGCGAGCAGCCACGGGGTGAGTGCCGGTCCGCCTACGCCGGCCGCGTCGGCCTCGACGACCGCGCGCGCCACCGCGTCACGAGCGACGTCGTCGTCGAGCGCCACGTCCCGGGGAACCGGCACGCACACGAGGACGGCGCCACCGAGCCCGAGCGCGAGATGGGTCGCGGCGATGTCCGCGGCCGGCCACGAGGTCGTCGGCGACGAACGGCGACGGGACGCCGGACGAGCGGGCGTAGAAGCCGGGCAGGTCCGCCTGCCCGATCGTCACGACCGGGACGCCGTGCGTCTCGAGGTATTCGAGGGTCGCGGGCACGTCGAGGATCGCCTTGGGGCCGGCGCACACGACGGCCATCGGCGTCCGGCCGAGCTCCTCGAGGTCGGATGAGATGTCGAAGGTCGCCGCGGCGCCATCGCGGCATCGGTGCCAGCGCCCCGCGGTGGACGCCGCCGATCCCGCCCGTCGCGAAGACGCGGATCCCGGCCGCGTGCGCCGCGATCATCGTGGCCGACACCGTGGTCGCCGCCCAGCCACCGGTCGGCGAGGGCCACCGCGAGGCTCGGCCGGGCCGCCTTTCGGACGCTGCCCGCCGGCGCCGTGGCCAGCCCCTCGAGCCCCTCGGCATCGAGGCCGACGAGGAGCTCCCCGTCGCGGATCGCCACGGTCGCCGGGATCGCGCCGGCCGCCCGCACCGCGGCCTCGGATGCCCCGGCGACCTCGCAGGTTCTGCGGGTACGGCAGGCCGTGGCTGATCAGCGTCGATTCGAGCGCGACGACGGGTCGGCCAGCGGCCACGGCGTCGGCGACCTCCGGCGTGACCCGGAGCCGCTCGGCGACACCTGACGGGATTCCCATGTGGCAAGCCTACCGGCGCGGCTACGCTGTCGCCCATGCCGGTCCGTCGCCCGATGACACCCGCCGACATCCGTCGCCAGGTCGTGGTCGAAGAGCTCGATCTCGCCGTCGACGGACAGGTCGCCATCGTGGTCCGTCGCTCCACCGAGCGTGGCCGCTACGTCAGTCACCTGTATGCCATCCCGCTGGATCGCGGCACGATCGCGCGCCCGGTGCGGCTGACCGATGGCACCGTCCGCGATACCCGCCCGCGCCTGTGCCCCGATGGACGGACGATCGCGTTCGTGCGCGCCGATCCGACGGACGACGATGCGCCCGCGGTCCTGGCTGTCCTCGTCCTGGATCGCGATCCGCTCAGGGTCCGTGGGCCGGTGCGCGTCGCCCGGCGCCGTGGCTACGGCGCCGTCGGCGAGCTCGCCTGGTCGCCCGACGGCCGACGCCTCGCCTTCACGGCGGAGGTCGATCCACCGCGGTTCATCGTGGGCCGGGCTCCCGCCGGTCGACGGACGCGGACGCCGACGGGGCGCCGACGGGGCCGGCGCTGCCGCCGACGACACGCCGATCGCGCGGCGGATCACCCGCACCGACTGGCGGTGGGACGAAGAGGGTCATGTCGATCGGTGGTCGCACCTGTTCGTGCACGATGGCCCGCTCCGGGTCCCGGCGCGCCAGGTCACGGCCGGCGACTGGGGCGTCAGCCAGATCGCGTGGCACCCCGACAGCCGGACCATCGCGTTCACGGCCGACCGCGGCCCCGACGCCGATACCCGACCCCGGCAGACGATCTGGGCGGTCGACGTGCCGGTCGAAGCCCGGGACGGCTCGGGGGCCGCGGCGCGGTCGTGCGCCGCGGTGCGCGCGCCGACGCGCGCCGACCGGCCGAACCGCGCGAGGTCATGGCGCCCGGCGGCTGGGCCAACCACGCGGCGTGGTCGGCGGACGGCCGCTGGCTCGCCGGCGTGGGCGTGCTCGAAGCGGACCCGCTCGACGACATCAGCCCGGGCATCCTCCTCGGTCCGGCCGACGGGTCGCGCCCACCGCATGCGCTCGCACCCGACCTGGACCGGCCCATCGGGAACTGGGTGGACACCGACCTCAACGGCTGGATGGTGAGCGGCCGATCCGGCCCGTTCTGGGTCGATGACCACACGCTCGTGGCCACGGTCAGCGACCGCGGACGGTCGCATCCGCGGACCTTCACGATCGATCCGGAGAGCGGCCGGTCGATCCACCCGCCCGCCCCGATCGCCGGCGGACGACATCGCGGCGTGGCCGGCCAGCTCGACCCACACGCTCGCGGTCTCGGGCACGGGCGTGGTCGCCGCGCTCGGGACGCTCGGCACGCGCGCGATGGAGCTCATGACGCACGACATCGACGAGGCCGGGCGGTCCGCCTGGACCACGCGCACGACGTTCGGTTCGGCCTGGCAGCGCCGCTATGACGACATCGAGATGCGCTCGCATGCTCGTGCCGGGCGCCGGCGGCCCGATCGAGACCTGGGTCGCCTCCCCACCGGGAGCCGGTGACGCCGCCCTCCCGACCGTCGTCGACATCCACGGCGGCCCGCTGGGCGCCTGGGCGCCCGCGCCGCACGTCGAGGTCATCCTGCTCGCGGCCCATGGCTACCGGGTGGTGCTGCCGAACATCCGCGGATCCGCGACGTACGGCCGCGACTGGATCAGGCCGCAGCTCGGCGACTGGGGCGGCGTGGACGCGGCCGACGTCCACGCGGCGATCGACCATGTCGTCGACATCGGGCTGGCCGACCCGGACCGCCTCGGCGTCATGGGGCTGTCGTACGGCGGGTTCATGGTCAACTGGCTCGTCGGCACGACCGACCGCTTCCGGGCCGCGGTGTCCGAGAACGGCGTGACCAACCAGATATCCGATTGGGCGAATTCCGACGGCGGTCCCGAATTCGTCCGGGCTGCACTGATGGGCGATCCGCTCACGGAGCGCGGCCTCGAATCACTCTGGCGTCAGTCGCCGCTCCGCAACGTCGCGGCCATCCGGACGCCGCTGCTCATGCTCCAGGCCGAGGACGACCTGCGCTGCCCGCCGCACGACAACGAGCAGCTGTTCATCGCGCTGCGCCACCTCGGGCGGACGGTCGAGTACGTGCTATACCCCGACGAATCGCACGTCTTCGGCTCGTCGGGCCGGCCGGATCGGCGCATCGATCGCAACACGCGGATCCTCGACTGGTTCGATCGCTACCTGCGCGCCTGAGCGCGCGCCGGCCTTCAGGCGAGCGGGTCGCGCCGCGCCCGACCGTCAGGCGAGCGGCAACTCCGGCCGTTGCGTCGTGAGCTGGCGCGCGGCGGCGCGATGACCCGCGAGCGCCGCGCGGTGGAGTGATCCCGGCAACGACCGGCCTGCCGCTCGCGCTGCGAACCAGCCGACCAGGAACCCGGCGTCGAATGCGTCCCCGGCACCGGTGGTGTCCGCGGCCGTGAGGGGTTCGGTGGCGACCTCGAAGCGGAGGTGGTCCTCGCCATCGCGCGCCAGGACCGTCGCTCCCTGCGCGCCCCGCTTGACGACCGCGGTCGCTGCCAGCTCGAGCAGGTCCTCGATCGCGTGCCGGCCGAGCAACGCCTCCGCCTCGCTCGCCGTCGCGAACAGGAGATCCGGCGCGACCTCGTCGAGGAGCGCTCGTGCGGCGCGTCGACCGGACGCGAGCAGCGGCCCGACCGACGCAAGATCCACGCTGACGATCGCCCCGGCCTCGCGGGCGAGCTCCACCGCACGTCGGCCGGCCAGGCCGAGCGGCTCGCCGAGCAGGGAATAGACCGGCAGATGGAGCGCGTCCGCGTTCGCGAACCACGCCGGTCGCAGGTCCGTGGGCTGGAGCGCGTCGGCCGCGCCGCGATCGGCGACGAACGACCGCTCGCCACCGGGCGCGACCAGCACCCCGATGCGCCCGGTGCGACCGCCCGCGACTCGACTGATGCGCGGCGTGACGCCGTCGCTCCGGATCGCGTCGACCAGGGCTCGTCCGGCGGGATCGCGTCCCACCGCGCCGATGAGGCTCGCCCGGGCGCCGAGTCGCGCGAGCCACCGGGCGGTCGTGGCCGCGGAGCCACCCTGGACCAGCGTCACCCGCCCCGCGACATCGGTCCCGCGCGCCAGCGGTGCGCCGGGCGCCAGCACGACGTCGAGCATGAGGTCGCCCAGGACGACGATGCGCGGTGTTCCGGCCGCACCGAAGGCACCACGGGTCGGGCGACGGGGCCGGCGCGGTCGGGGTGGTCGCAGGGTCGGCATGGGACCCGAGGATAGTCCGCCGCCGGCGGTCCGCGCGATCGTCCGACCTACAATGGCGCTCCACGTTCGCCTGTCGCCGACCGGAGTCACCTGCCCATGACCGCCGTGCAGCCCGACCTCGACCGCCTCGCCATCGACACGATCCGGACGCTGTCGATCGATGGCGTCCAGCAGGCGAACTCCGGGCACCCCGGCGCGCCGATGGGCGCGGCCCCGATGGCGTACGTGCTCTGGACACGGTTCCTGCGCCACGCCCCGACGCATCCCGACTGGCCCGATCGCGACCGGTTCGTCCTGAGCGCCGGCCACGCGAGCATGCTGCTCTACTCGCTCCTCCACCTGACCGGCTACGACCTCTCGCTCGATGACCTCGGGGCCTTTCGCCAGTGGGGCTCGCGGACGCCCGGCCATCCCGAGCACGGGCTCACACCGGGTGTCGAGGCCACGACCGGCCCACTCGGCCAGGGCTTCGCGAATGCCGTCGGCATGGCGATCGCCGAACGGCGGCTGGCGGCGGAGTTCAACGTGGACGGCGCCACCATCGTCGACCACCGGACGTACGTCATCGCCAGCGACGGCGACCTCCAGGAGGGCATCGCGTCCGAGGCGGCGAGCCTTGCCGGCCACCTGCGGCTGGGCAAGCTCGTGGTGCTCTACGACGACAACGGGATCCAGCTCGATGGACCCACGTCGATGGCCTGGTCCGAGGACGTCCCCAAACGGTTCGAGGCATACGGCTGGCACACCGGGCGGGTCGAGGACGGCAACGACATCGGGGCGATCGAGGCGGCGATCGAAGCGGCCAACGCGGACGAGCGGCCGAGCCTCATCGCCGTTCGAACCCACATCGGCTACGGCAGCCCGAACAAGCAGGACTCGCAGAAGGCGCACGGCGCGCCGCTCGGGCCCGACGAGGTCCGCCTGACCAAGCTGGCCTACGGCTGGGATCCGGACCGCACGTTCTACGTCCCGGCGGATGCGCTTTCGGTCTTCCGCGAGGCCGTGCCGGAGGGCGAACGCCTCGTCACGGCATGGAATGAACGGCTGGCGGCGTACGGCGCGATCGACGCGCGACGGGCCGAGGAATTCCTGCGGCGGATCGATGGCCGGCTGCGCGACGGCTGGGACAGCGGCCTCAAGACCTACGAGACAGGGACCGAGGTCGCGACCCGGAACGCCAGCCAGGATGCGATCCAGGCGCTGGCCCCGACGGTGCCGGAGCTGTTCGGTGGTGCCGCGGACCTGTCCGAGTCGAACCTCACCGACATCAAGGGCGAGGCCATGTTCAGCGCCGACGAGCCCGCCCGGAACCTGCGCTTCGGCGTCCGCGAGCATGGGATGGGCGGCATCGCCAACGGCATCGCCTACCACGGCGGGTTCGTGCCGTACGACGCGACGTTCCTCAACTTCAGCGACTACATGCGCGGCTCGGTCCGGCTCGGTGCGCTGGCGGGCCAGCACGTCATCCACGTCTGGACCCACGACTCGGTGGGCCTCGGCGAGGACGGCCCGACCCATCAGCCGGTCGAGCACTACGCGGCGCTCCGCGCCATCCCGAACCTCTGGTTCATCCGTCCGGGCGACGCCAACGAGACGTCGGCGGCGTGGGCCGTGGCCGTCGCCCGGCGCGGCGGCCCGGTCGCCCTGGCCCTGACCCGCCAGAAGCTCCCCGTCCTCGCCGGGACGGAGGACCTGGCGCGCGAGGGCGTCACCCGAGGCGGGTACGTCCTGCGCGACCCGAGCGGCGGCCGATCACCCAACCTCATCCTCATCGCGACCGGGTCGGAGCTGCAGCTCGCGTTCGCGGCCGCGGATGCGCTCGAGTCGGACGGCATCTCCGCGCGGGTCGTGTCGCTCCCCTGCTGGGAGCTGTTCGACGCCCAGGACCAGGCGTATCGCGACGCCGTCCTGCCTCCACAGATCCGCCAGCGGGTCAGCATCGAGGTCGGAGCGTCCCTCGGCTGGGAGCGCTGGGTCGGCGACGAGGGCGCGATCGTCGGGCTCGACCATTTCGGCGCCTCGGCGCCGGCCGGCACGATCTTCGAGCACTTCGGGTTCACCGCCGACCGGGTCGCCGACGTGGGGCGGCGCGTGGTCCGCGACGGCCTGCGGGGCCGCATCCCGACCGTCGACGGGGGCCATTTCGCCCACCGCGATGGCGGGCATCCCACGCTGGCCGTCGGCGATCCCGGCGTGGATCGCACGGGAGGCTCGGACCCCGGCCACAGCTGAGGGCGCGCCGTGCGACCGCGCCGAGCGACTCCGCGCGGCGTCCCGGCGCCGTATCCTTGGCGGCACGATGCGCATCGCCTTCGCCGCCGACCACGCCGGCGCCACGCTCAAGGACGACCTGCTGGCGCGGCTGGGCGGTGCCGGCCTCGGACATGAACTGATCGACCTCGGCGGCGATGGGTCCGACCCCAACGACGACTACCCCGACTTCGCCCAGCGACTCGGCGAGGCCATCCAGGCGGGCGCGGCCGATCGCGGCATCCTGATCTGCGGTTCGGGCGTCGGTGCGAGCGTCGCCGCGAACAAGATGCTCGGCATCCGGTCGGCGGTGTGCCACGACACCTATTCGGCGCACCAGGGCGTGGAGCACGACGACATGAACGTCCTGACGCTCGGCGCCAGGGTCATCGGCCCCGAGCCCGCCTACGAATGTGCCGTCGCATTCCTCGGAGCGTCGTTCAGCGGACTCGAGCGCCACCGACGTCGACTCGACAAGGTGCTCGCGATCGAGGCCACGCAGGACTGACCGCGGCCGCCGCGCGCTGACCAGCGGCGTACCATGGACGCCCCCAGGGGCAGGCCTCGCCCTCGCCCGGAACCGACCCGACAACGCTCCGTTCACGAACGGGTGCCCATCCTTCGGAGGCCACGATGACCGAACCCGCCTCGACCGCGCTGACCGCCCCCTCGCTCGCCCTCGGCGAGGCGAGCGCTGCGTACGAGGCGGCCCTGACGCGCGCGCGGGACGAGGACTGGGCGACGCGCCTGTTCGATGGCGACGCCACGCTGTGGACGACCGACGAGCGGGTCGGCGCGACCATCAACGAGCGGCTCGGCTGGCTCGACGCGCCGGAGCATTTCGGCGATCGCATCGCCGGCCTCGAGGGCTTCGGCGACGGGATCGTCGAGGCGGGCTTCACGACGGCCGTCGTGGCCGGCATGGGCGGCAGCAGCCTGGCGCCCGACGTCCTGCGGCGGACCTTCGGGACGCAGGAGGGCTATCTCGACCTCCGCATCCTCGATTCGACCGACCCGGCGGCGGTCGCCGCGACCGTGGACGACCTCGACCCGCTGCGCACGCTGATCATCGTCGCCAGCAAGTCGGGCACGACGACCGAGCCGAACGCGTTCCAGGCCGATGCCTGGGACCGCCTCGACCGGGCGATCGAGGCGACCCCGCATCACGTCTGGCAGGCACCGGGCGCGGCGTTCGTCGCGATCACCGATCCCGGCCGGAGCCTCCAGGCGTTCAAGCACCACGACGACTTCCGCGAGGTCTTCCTCAACCCGGAGGACATCGGGGGGCGCTACTCGGCGCTCACCTACGTCGGGCTCGTCCCGGCGTCGCTGATCGGGCTGGATCTCGATGCGCTGCTGGCATCGGCCCTCGCGATGCTCGGCGCCTGCCGCGAGCCGGAGCCCGCCGTCAATCCCGGCCTGTCGCTGGGCCTCGCGCTCGGCTCGCTCGCGCGCGGCGGGCGCGACAAGCTGACGTTCCTGGCGGACGACGAGATCGCCTCGTTCGGGGCGTGGGCGGAGCAGCTGATCGCCGAGAGCACCGGCAAGCACGGCGTGGGCATCGTCCCGGTCGACCTCGAGCCGCTCGGTGACGTCACCGCGTACGGCTCCGATCGCGCATTCGTCCGCCTGTCGCTGGCCGGCGCCGATGCGGGCGCGCGGGACGCGCTCGCCGACGGACTCCGGGCCGCCGGCCACCCGGTCATCCGCATCGAGCTCGCCGATCCGATCGATATCGGCGCCGAGTTCGTCCGCTGGGAGGTCGCGACCGCGATCGCGGGGGCCGTCCTCGGGATCGATCCGTTCGACCAGCCGAACGTCGAGGAGGCCAAGCAGCACACGCGCGAGCTGCTCGAGTCGGCCGGGCGCGACCGGCACGACGCCGCCGCCCCCGCCGCACCGTTGGCGAGCGGCGACGGGATCACGCTGTACGGCGACGCGGCCCTCCGGCTCACCAGCGCCGACGGCGGCGTGGTCGGCGAGCTGGCCCGCCACCTCGCGCGGCGCAAGACCGATGCCTACCTCGCGCTGCAGGCGTTCATCGCGCCGACCGCGGCCACCGACGCCGCCCTGGCGCGCATCAGGACCGTCCTCCGCGACCGGACCGGGCGGGCGACGACCGCCGGCTACGGGCCGCGGTTCCTGCACTCCACCGGCCAGCTGCACAAGGGCGGCCCGCCGAGCGGCTGGTTCCTCCAGCTGACAGCCGACCACGAGCCGGATCGGCCGATCCCGGATTGGCCGTACACGTTCGGCCAGCTCATCGATGCGCAGGCGGCGGGCGATCTCGCGGCGATCGAGTCGCACGACCTGCCGATCCTGCGGGTCCACCTCGGCGCCGATGTCGAAGCCGGGCTGGCCGCCCTCGAACGCGCGCTCGACGAGGCGCTCGACCTGACCACGAAGGGATGACCGAGATGCGCATCGGGTTCATCGGGCTCGGACGGATGGGGGCCAACATGGTCCGCCGGCTCCTCCGGGACGGGCACGAGGTCGTCGCCTTCAACCGGACGCCCGAGAAGACGACCGAGATCGCGACCGAGGGCGCGATCCCGTCCTACTCCATCGAGGAGCTGGTCGACAAGCTCGAGAAGCCCCGCGCGGTCTGGATCATGGTCCCGGCCGGCGATGCCACCACGGCACAGATCGACGAGCTGCTGGAGCACCTCGAGCCGGGCGACACGATCATCGACGGCGGGAACACCAACTTCCACGACGATGTCAGCCGCCACGCCGAGCTGCAGGCGAAGGGCATCAACTACGTCGACGCCGGGACGTCCGGCGGGATCTGGGGCCTCGAGGTCGGGTACTGCCTGATGGTCGGCGGGGATGCCGCGGCCGTGACGCCGCTCGAGCCGATCTTCACGAGCCTCGCCCCGGACGGCGGCTACCTCCACGTCGGGGGCCCGGGCGCCGGCCACTACGTGAAGATGGTCCACAACGGCATCGAGTACGGCCTCATGCAGGCCTACGCCGAGGGCTTCGAGATCATGCACGCGAGCGACTACGAGCTCGACCTCGCGGCGATCTCCGGGCTGTGGATGCAGGGCTCGGTCGTGCGTTCGTGGCTGCTCGAGCTGCTCGGCCGGGCGTTCCAGACCAACGGCCAGGACCTCGACCACCTGAAGGGCTACGTCGCGGACTCCGGGGAGGGCCGCTGGACGGTGCAGGAAGCGATCGACAAGGACGTGCCGGCGCCGGTGATCACGCTGTCGCTCCTCACCCGGTTCCGGTCCCGCCAGGACGACACGTACGGTGGCAAGGTCCTCGCCGCGCTGCGCAACGAGTTCGGCGGACACGCCGTCAAGACGGAGTAACGAGCGGGTGGCCGGCAAGGGGACGACGACCAGGGCGAGCCGTTCCAAGGGCGGAGCCACGGACGGTCGCCCCGCCGAGAAGCCGGCCGCGGCCTCGAGCCTCGGCCTCGGCCCCGAAGCGAGCGTCGGTCAAGCCCGTCGAGCCGGTCGTCGAGTCGGCACCCGTCGATGCCCCGCCGGATCAGCCGATCCCCGCCAGGCCCGCCCCGCGTCCCAGGGACGCGCCCAAGACGATGAAGGAGCTGCGCGAGAGCCGCCAGGGCAAGCGGGCGTCGCGCGCCAAGCCGCTCGAGAACGTGCTGCGCGAGGGCCTGCGCCTCGAGCGCGTCCCGGACCCGTGCATCCTGCTGCTCTTCGGGGCGACCGGTGACCTCGCCCACCGCAAGGTCATCCCGGCGATGTACCACCTGTGGCGGACCAACCTGCTGCCGCACGAGTTCATCGTCCTCGCGATCGGGCGGCGCGAGTACGACGACGACACCTTCCGGGCGGAGCTCCGGGCGTCGCTCGAGCAGTACAGCCGGGCACTGCCGATCGACGAGGCGGCGTGGCGCTCCTTCAGCAGCCGCATCCGCTACCACCGGCTCGACTTCGCCGACGCCGCGGGGTTCGACGCGCTCGCGCCCCACCTGGACACGCTCGATCGCGAGCACGGCACGCGCGGCAACCGGGTCTACTACCTCGCCACCCAGCCGTCGCAGTTCGCCGACATCGTGGCCCAGATCGGGCGGGTCGGCCTGGACCACGAGAAGCACGACGGCGGCTGGCGGCGGGTCGTCATCGAGAAGCCCTTCGGGCACGATCTCGACTCGGCGAAGCGGCTCAACCGCGAGGTCGGCAAGGTCTTCCGCGAGTCGCAGGTCTATCGCATCGACCACTACCTCGGCAAGGAGACGGTCCGCAACCTGCTCGTCTTCCGGTTCGGGAACGGCATCTTCGAGCCGCTCTGGAACCGGCGCTACGTGGACCACATCCAGATCACCGTGGCCGAATTCGATCGGCATCGAGAACCGCGGCGCCTTCTACGAGCAGACCGGCGCCTCGCGCGACGTGCTCCAGAACCACCTGCTGCAGCTCGTGAGCCTCGTCGCCATGGAGCCGCCGGCGACGTTCGAGGCGGACGCGCTGCGTGACGAGAAGGTCAAGGTCCTGCGGGCGATCGGCACCAGGCCGGACCCGACCGCCGAGGTCGTGCGCGGGCAATACGGACCGGGCTGGGTCGCGGCGACGCCCGTCCCGGGCTATCGCGACGAGCCGGAGGTCGATCCCGGGTCGGAGACGGAGACGTTCGTCGCGGCCCGACTGACGATCGACGACTGGCGCTGGTCCGGCGTCCCCTTCTACGTCCGGACCGGCAAACGCCTCCCGAAGCGCGCGACCGAGATCGCCATCCAGTTCCGCGACGTCCCGCATCGCCTGTTCCGGGATGCCGCGACACCCGACGCGAACCTGCTCGCGATCCGGATCCAGCCCGACGAGGGGATCATGCTGCGGTTCGGGGCCAAGGTGCCGGGCCTGGGTCTCGACGTCCGGTCGGTGACGATGGACTTCACCTACGGCTCGGCGTTCAGCGTGGACTCACCCGATGCGTACGAGACGCTGATCCTCGACTCGCTGCAGGGCGACGCGTCGCTGTTCACGCGCGCCGACGAGGTCGAGGAGGCATGGGGCATCGTCGATCCGCTCATCGACGCCTGGGCGTCCTCCGATCCCCCGGCATTCCCCAACTACGACGCCGGCACCTGGGGCCCGCCCGAGGCCGACGAGCTGCTCGCGGCCGAGGGCCGACGCTGGCGGCGGATCTGACACGACGTCGATGAGCATCTCTGCCGATCCGCCCGCGACCGTCAACGAGCCGGTCCTGCGCTGGTCGGCGCGGGCCCACAGCATCGCCGAGGTCGAGACGGAGCTCGCCCGGATCTGGGCGTCGCAGGACCTCACCGCCGACATGGACGGCCAGCCCGGTCGCCACATCGCGGCCCGGACGAGCGTGATGAACCTCGTCGTGATCGCCCGCCAGTTCGAGGCCGCGATGCGCTGCGCGGCCACGATCCAGGCCCTCACGGGGCGGCATCCGTCGCGGACCATCGTGGTCCAGTCCGCGGATCCGGACGGGCCGTCGTGGATCGACGCGCACATCGAGGCGCACTGCATCATGCCCCGCGAGGACGCGCCGGAGACGTGCGCGGAGACCATCCACCTGAAGGTCGGCGGCGAGGCCGGCCGGCATCTCACGGCGATCGTGACGCCGCTCATCGTCCACGACCTGCCGGTGACGGTCTGGTGGCCGGGCGAGCCACCGTTCGCGACGCGCGCGGCGAGCGACCTGCTGACGGCCGCGGATCGCCTGGTGGTCGACGGCTCGACGTGGAGTGGCGACGGCCTCGAGCGGCTGCGCGAGATGGCGATGAGCGTGTCCACAGAGCGACTCGCCGTGAGCGATTTCGCGATGCTCCGGCAGGCCCGCTGGCGCGAGGCCATCGCGGCGATCTTCGACGATCCGGATTTCCTGCCATACCTGCGCTCGATCCGGCGGATCGCGGTCACCTACGGCACCCACGACGAGACGGGTGCGCACGGCTCGACGAACCTGGTCAAGCCCGTCTACCACGTGGCGTGGCTCGCCTCACGACTCGGGCTGACCGTCGTGCGGCCGCTGACGGTCGTCGCTCCGCCGGCGTCGAGCGCACGCACACGGTCCATCCCTGGCGCGCGCCCGGCCCTGGCTCGCGGGCTCGCGGCGACACTGTCCGACGGTCGTTCGGAGGTCGCCGTGGTCGTCCGCCCGGTCGTGTCGACCATGCCGTCGGGGACGACGCTGCGGGTCGAGCTCCTCGCCGAGCGGCGTGGCAGCGAGTTGCGGGCCGATGTCACCGCGGAGGCCGAGACCGTCCACGTGCGCGTGTGGCAGGACGGCGTCGAGGTGCTGGATCGCGAGTTCCTCGCCCGTCGACGCACCGACACGGACCTGCTCGCCGAGGCCCTCGAAGGCGGCTACCACGACCCGGTCGCGCAAGGGACGTTGCGGACCGCGGCGGCGCTGATCGGCGATCGCGCGGGCAAGGGGGGCGAGCGGTGACCGGCGACCGTGACGTGACGGTCGCGCGCGAAACGACGGGCGACGTCGGGGCACCCGGCGAGCCGGAGGTCGTCGTCGTCGCCGATCCCGACGAGGCATCGGCCGAGGCAGCGGCGCGGATCGCCACGATCCTTGCTGACGCAGTCGCCGCGCGTGGTCGCGCGGACTGGGCGACGACCGGTGGCTCGGCACCGATCGGGATCTACCGACGGCTCACCGAGCCACCGCACCGCGACGCGGTCCCGTGGGAGGACGTCCACGTCTGGTGGGGCGACGACCGGTTCGTGCCGCACGACCATCCGCTCTCGAACGTGATGCCGTTCGACGACGTCATGCTCGACATCGCGGGCCGTGAGGGATCGGCCGGGCGGCTGGCGCTCGGCGTGCCGCTCGAGGTGGAGCATGTGCACCCGTTCCCGACCGGGGCGGCCATCGGCGACGGCCGCGGCGCGGATGGCGCGGCCGCCGACCTCGCGTCGGAGCTCCACGCCGCCGGCCTCGAGGAACGTGACGGCTGGCCGGTCCTCGATCTCGTGCTCCTCGGCGTCGGCGGGGACGGACACATCCTGTCGGTCTTCCCGGGGTCGGCCGCGTTCGATTCGGATGCGTGGGCGCTCGCGATCCCCGCCCCGACGCACATCGAGCCGCACGTCGAGCGCGTCACGCTGCACCCGACGGTCGTCACCGTCGCTCGGGCCGTGCTCGTCGTCGCCCACGGCGCGGGCAAGTCGGCCGTCCTCGCCGACGTGTTCGGCGATGAACGCGACCCACGCCGCTGGCCGGCCCAGCTTGCACGGCGAGCTGGCGCGGTCTGGATCGTCGACCGCGCCGCCGCGTCCGCGCTCCCGGCGTCGATCCGCGGCGGGTCCTAGCGACCCGCGCCTGATCAGGACCCGGGCGTCGGGACGTACGGCTGGAGGTTCGACGGCGGGCCGCCGTCGCCGTACCAGCTCTCGTCCGGGAGGGGGTCCGCGGCCTCCCCGAACAACACGCGATCGATCGCGCGGAAGCTGTTGACCGGCGTGATCGACGGGTAGAGCTCGGCACGGACCGCGTCCGGGACGAGGTAGGCATTCAGGATCGACATCCGCTCGGTCGCGACGTCGTGCGGCGTCACCGCCGGATCGAAGCGCGACGACCAGGTCCCGTGGTCGCCCTGGAGGATGATCACCGGTCGCGTCGTCGAGGTCGCCAGGATCGCGTCGATCGTGTCGAGGAGCCGGTCGTTGGCGTAGCGGAGCTGCTCGAGGTAGCCGTGCTCGTTCGCCGCGCCGCCCCACTGGCCGCGGACGGTCGACTGCTCGAGCACGACGTTGCCGTCGCGGTCGAGGACGTACGGCGGGTGCGGCATGACGAGGTGCGCGACGGTGAACGTCGGCCGGGGGTCCGCGCCGATCGTCGCGAGCGCGTCGAAGGCGGCGAGGTGGTAGTCGGCGACGGTTGGGTTGGGCAGCAGGCCGCGGAAGATCGTCGATTCGATGACGGCCGCCTCGAATTCGTTGGCGAACGCCGCGTCCGGCCCGAACGTCTCGTCCGCCAGTGGCGAGCCGGTCGTCCCGGCCCACACGCTGCGCACGAGGTCGTAGACGTAGCCGCGTGCGCGGAACGCGGCGGGTACGGTCGCCTCGCGGATGCGTGCCAGGTAGTCGCGGTACGGCTCGCCGCCGGCGATCTCGGCGGTGAGGTACCGGCCGTTGAGCGACGAGGCGAGCGACAGGTAGGTGTACGGGTAGTTCGCCAGGCTCTCCTCCGCGACGAAGAACCCGCGCGCCCCGAGCGCCGCCAGGAACGGGCCGTTGTCGAAGTCGTAGTGGCGCGCCAGCGCGTCGGCACGCGCGTACCCGTCGAGGATCACGTAGTACATGTCCGGATGCGCGGCGTCGTCGTGGGCGAGCGCGGGAGCAGACCGAGCGACGGGCACGCCGTCGGCCGGCGCCGCGGGCGCTCCAGCACCGCCGCCGACCGGCTCGTCGCCGTCCGCGTCGTCCTCGGCGGCCCCGCCATCCACGAGGCCCGGCCCCGCCCCATCGAGGCCGAGCGACACCGTGGTCGCCGCCCCGAACGGCTGGACGACCGCCAGCGCGATGACGATGGCCGCGACCATCCCGATCGTCCGCGCGAGCCGGCCGAATCCGTGCCCGCGACGCGCCAGCACGACGACCGCGACGACGGCCACGCCGAGCAGCAGGATGTCGGCGACACGGATGGCCAGCGCGACCCGGGCGAGGTCCGTCCCGTCAGCGCGGCGACGATGTCGAGCTCCGTCCCGTAGGCGAAGATCGCGACGAGCGTGAGCGACGTGAGCAGCGAGGCCGCCCCGAGGTCGCCGGCGACCACGCGCCAGATGCCGAGCAACGCCAGCGACACGAGCGTCACGACAGCCGCCGGTACGAGCATCACGCCGGGTTCGAACTCGGCCCGGTTCGCCGCCCACAACCACACGATCGGCGTCAGCCCGACGAGGATCGGCGCGACGACCTCGGCCAACGTGGCGATGCGGACCGATGACGGGCGGCCGGCGGGCGACGGAGCGGCACGCTCGGTGACGGCGATCGCGTCGGACATCCGGCGGATGCTAGCAGGCGATCCGGCTCGAACGCGGCGCAGCCGCTACGCTGGCGGAGCGATGACCAGCGACACGGACGCCGCGTCCCTCACCATCCGCCGAGCCGAACCGGCCGACGGCGACGGCATCGGCGACGTCTGGCTGGCGGCGTGGCGGGTGACCTACGACTTCCCGCCCGGGCACCCCGATGAGGACGTGCGCCGCTGGCTCGTCGAGCACCTCGTGCCCACGCACGAGACCTGGGTCGCGGTCGATGGGCGTGAACGAGTCGTCGCGCTCATGGCACTGTCGGACACGATGGTCGAGCAGCTCTACGTGGCACCCGACTGGATCGGACGAGGGCTTGGGTCGCGCCTGCTGGACCTGGCCAAGACACGGCGGCCCGCACGGGCTCGAGCTGTGGACCTTCCAGGCCAACCGGCGGGCACGGCAGTTCTACGAGCGCCACGGGTTCGTCGAGGTCGAACGCACGGACGGCTCCCGGAACGAGGAGCGGCAGCCGGACCTGCGCTACGCCTGGCGACCGGCACCGTCCGAGCCGTGACCGCGATCGACCCGACGCGTCTGATCGCCTCGCGCGACGGGACGCCGATCGCGGTCTTCGCGTCCGGCGACGGGCCGCCGCTCATCCTCGTGCACGGCACAGCCGCCGACCACACGACGTTCCGGGTGCTCGGACCGCTCCTTGCCAAGGAACGGACGGTCCACGCGATCGACCGGCGTGGCCGCGGCGCCTCGGGCGATACACCGCCGTACGACATCGAGCGCGAGTTCGAGGACGTCGTTGCCGTGGCCGAGACGCTGGCGGCAGAGCTCGGTGGGGCGGTCGACGTGTTCGGGCATTCATACGGCGGACGCTGCGCCCTCGGCGCGGCGACGCGCACGGACGCCATCGGACGCGTCGTCTCGTACGAGGGCGCGCCGACGCCGGCCGGGATCACGTACGGAGATGCGTCGGAGCGGGTGCACCTCGAGGAGCTCGCCGCGGCCGGCGACTTCGACACGCTGCTCGCGACGTTCATGACCCGCGTCGTGGGGATGACCGCCGGACGACCTCGCCCGCTACCGATCCGATCCCGTCTGGCCCGCCCGGGTCGCCGCCGCGCCGACGATCGTCCGCGAGCTGCGCTCCGGAGTCGGGGACGGTGGCCGACCTCGACGCCCTCGGCCGCGTGACGCAGCCGGTCCTGCAGCTGCTCGGCGGGGACAGCAAGGAGACGTTCGCGTCGGCCACCTGGGCGCTGGATTCACGCCTCGCCGACGGCCGGGTCGTCGTGATCCCGGGCGCGAAGCACGCCGCGCATCACACCCATCCCGGCGACGTGGTGGAGGCCGTCCAGGCATTCCTGGACGTGTGATACTCCGCCGATGCCTGACATGGGGATCATCGAATGGATCGTGGTCGGCCTCATCGCCGGCGCGATCTCCGGCGCCCTGCTCGGCGGCAGGACCGCGCGCGGCTGCCTGCCCAACGTCATCGTCGGGATCTTCGGCGGGGTGCTCGGTGGCTGGGTCGCGACGCAGATGGGCGTGACCCAGACGAACGGCTTCATCGCGGCCCTCGTGGTCGCGGTGCTCGGGTCGCTCGGGGTGCGGCTCGTCCTCAACGCCATGAGCCGCTCGGACGGATAGTCCCCGCCCTGCGACGAGTGACCGTCACGGCTACCATCGACCCATGACCGACTCGCCCCCAGCCGACGCGCTCGCTCCGGAGGCCGCCCAGGCCAGCCGTCCGTACTCGCCGGGGCTGGAGGGGGTCATCGCCGGCGAGACGAGCCTGAGCTTCGTCGACGGCGAGCGCGGCCGACTCCTCTACCGCGGGTACCGGATCGGCGATCTCGTCGCCAACGGCACGTACGGCGCGGTCGCGAACCTCCTCTGGACCGGCGACTGGGAGCCGGGTCATCACCTTCCGACCGGCCCCGATCCCCCCGGAGGTGCTGGCAGGTCCTTCGCGCGCTCCCGGCGACGACCAAGCCGATGGACGCGCTGCGCACGGCCGTCTCGGCGTGGGGCGCGACCCAGGAGCTGCCGTGGCCACCGACCGTGGAGCAGGCACGGGCCCTGACCGTCGTTCTCGCCTTCGGCGCTGGCCGCGTTCGCGCGGCTGCGATCGGGCGAGGAGCCGATCGAGCCCGATCCCTCGCTCGGCCTGGTCGAGGGCTTCCTCTACCAGCTCACCGGTGTTCGCCCGGATGCCGCCACGGCCCGGGCGCTCGACGCGTACTTCGTCGTCGGCGCGGAGCACAGCTTCAACGCCTCGACCTTCACGGCCCGGATCATCACCTCGACCCGCTCCGACATCGCGTCGGCCGTCGCCGGCGCCATCGCGACGATGAAGGGGCCGCTCCACGGCGGCGCCCCCTCGGAGGTCGTCGACCAGCTCGCCGAGGTCGGCTCACCCGAGCATGCGGAGGCGTGGGTGCGCGAGGTGCTGGGTCGTGGCGAGCGGCTGATGGGCTTCGGTCATCGCGTGTATCGCGCCTACGACCCGCGGGCGGCCGCGCTGCGCACCGTCGCCGAGGGCATGGAGCACAAGCCCGACTGGCTGCAGCTCGCGATCGAAGTCGAGGACGTCGTCCTGCGGGTCCTCGCCGAGAAGCACCCGGAACGGCCCCTCAAGACCAACGTCGAGTTCTATGCGGCCCCGGTGCTGATGGGCGTGGGCCTCAAGCCCGACCTGTTCCCGGCGACGTTCTCGCTGTCGCGCCATGCCGGCTGGACGGCACACGCCCTCGAGCAGGCCGCGAACAATCGATTGATCCGGCCGGACGTGAACTACGTCGGCCCGACGGAGCGCGACCTCCCGGCGTAGCTCGCACCGCGAAAAATGCGTAGGCCAGCCGCTCGCCGCCCGCACGGCGCTACAGCCAGCCGCGCCGCCGGAAGAACACGATCACGCCGATCGTCAGGGCGAGCATCAGCCCAAGCAGCGCCCAGAACGCCTCGGCCGTGCCGTCCCCCGGGAACAGCACGTTCATCCCGAACACGCTCGCGATGAGGGTCTGCGGCAGCAGGATCACGCTGAACGCGGTCAGCACGCGCAGCACGTCGTTGACCCGGTGCGACAGGACCGATCTCGTTCGACGACTCGAGGCCCTCGATCACTTCCTTGTAGTTCTCGAGCATGTCCCAGATCCGCTCGGCGGCATCGGAGATGTCGTCGAAGTAGATCTCGAGCTCTTCCTGGAGGTAGCGCTGCTTCGTCCGCTCGAGGTCGCGCAGCACCGCGCGCTGTGGCCGCACGATCTTGCGGAAGTTGATGATCTCCTGCTTGACCTCGGAGATGTCGCGCACGATCTCGGACGAGCGGCCCTCGAAGATGTCGTCCTCGAGCCGCTCCAGCTTCAGTGAGGTCTTGCGCAGCATCGGGAACGACGCATCCACCAGCGAGTCGACGATCCGGTACAGCAGGTAGCCCGGGCCCTTCGAGAACGTCGCCTCGCGCAGGTCTTCCTTCTCCGCGTAGCGCTCGAACATCGCCGACAACGGCGGCAGCGGGATGTTCGGCATCGTGATGAGGTAATCGGGCCCCATGAACAGGTCGAGCTCGGCCGTCAGGATCCGGCTCGTGTCCTTGTCGTACAGCGGGAAGTGCAGGACGATGAAGACGTAGTCGTCGTACTGGTCCAGCTTCGGTCGCTGGTTGCGCGAGTAGACGTCCTCGTAGTCGAGCGGGTGGAAGTCGAAGTGCTCTTCGAGCCAGTCGCGATCCGCCGTGCGCGGCGACTCGATGTGGATCCAGCGCAGGCCGGCTGCCTCGAGGATCTCGGGCTCCGCGGCATCCTCGGGCGCGACCGGTTCCGCCGAGCCCGGTGGGCGTCGGCTGCGCGGCAGCGGCAAGGGGCGACGGAGCGCGATGTTCGGCACGGGCGACATGGTACGCGCCGCATCCGCGGCCCGTCCCTCAGCCGTTGACGCCCGAGTGCGGTGATCGGCTCGACGGCAGGCGCTCCGTCCGCGGCGCAGCGCGATCACCACCGCCCCGACGAGGAACACCGCGCCTCCCAGCAGGAACGGCCCGCTGATGCCGGCCATCGACGCGACGATGGCCCCGAGGGTCGGACCGATGATCCCGGCGGCGTACAGCGGCAGGTAGACGAGATTGAGCGTGGCGGAGCGGCGCCCGGCGGGGACCTCGATCGCGAGGAGGCCGAAGACCATGGCACTCACCGTGGCGGTCGCGGCACCGAGGACGACGGCCAGGCCCGCGAGCCCGGCGACCTCCGGGACGAACGGCATCAACACCATCACGACACCGCCGCCTCCGAGCGCGGCGACGAGGACCGGCCGGAAGCCGATCCGATCGCCGATGACCCCGCCGAATGGCGCGATGAGTCCACCGACGAGCGCCGCGGTGCCCATCACGAGGGCGATCGCCGACGCGAGGCCCGCACCCGTCCCGACGAGCTGCTCGACCAGCACCGGCAGGTAGGGCCGGCTCATCTGGGTGGCGAGGAACGACACGCCGAAGATGAGGAAGATGCGGCGGACGGCGGGGTCGGCGAGGACGCCACGCACCGCGCCGAAGGCGAGCCCGATGACACGGCCCTGCGGCACCACCTCGGGCCTGACCTCGCGCGACCCGACGGCGACGAGGAGGGCCGTCCCGATCGACAGCGCGGACGACAGCCAGAACACGCCCGAGAGCGACCAGCCGAACCCGTCGATGAGGATGCCCGCGAGCGCGGGGCCGAGCGCCAGCCCGATCGCGGACGACGCACCGAAGATGCCCATGACCGTGCCGAGCCGGCGGATCGGGGTGACGTCGCGGATGCCGGCGAGCATCACGCCGGTGTTCCCGAGCTGGAACCCGATGAGCAGCATGCTGAGCGCGAGCTGCCACGGCTCCTGCGAGAGGGCCACCCCCGCGAACACGGCGGCCTCGACGAGGGCGCTGCGGATGATGACGGCCTTGCGGCTGTACTTGTCGGCCCACACGCCCCACAGCGGCACGAGCGGCATGCCGACCACGAAGATCAGCGACGTGAACAGGCCGACGAAGGCGAGGCGATCCTCCTCGGCGACGCCCATCTCCCGCAGGTAGGCCGGCACGAGGGCGAAGATCTGGCTGACGCCCAGGCTCTCGACCATGGCCGTGACCCAGAACACGGCAACGAGGACGCGCCAGTCCTGCGCCGGACGTGGTCGTTGGGCGGTCATGGGTTCCGGGGACATCGACGGAGCCTAGCGGACGGGGCCGGTTCCGGTCCGGGCCGGGCGGTCCCGGCGCGTGGCGGCCAAGCGGCCCATGCGGCCGCAGTGGCCTCGTCGGACCCGTCGGACACACGAAAGCGCCCGAAGGAACTGGTGGGAGACCGGCCAATCGGCTCGCAACGGCTCCGAACAAGTCCGGAGTCCTTGCGCTCCGCCCGGCAACCTCGCTCGCTGGCCTTGCGGCCCTCGAACCTGGTTCCCGGGACCGTTCCGCGGATCGCTCCTCGGACCGGTCTGGCGGTTCGCACTCGCCCCTTCGGGCAAGACGAAATGTAGCCGCCGGGCGGTAGGGGCCACAACGGCCTTATCCACGAACTTCGCCGCGAACGGGTCGACCTTATCCCCGAGTTTCCCACCGATGTGGACGGTCTGTGGAGAACGTTGCCGTCGCGTCGCATCCGGCGCCCCGAACCGAGCGTAGACTCGCTCGTGGGAGGTGCTCAGTGGCCCGACTGCTCGCGCGTCTCGTGGCGATCAACGATGGCTGGGCGAAACCGCTCGGGGAGTTCAACCGGCGCTGGTTGACGGCGGTGTTCCACCCGCTCCATGCGGTCCGTGACCTGCTCAACGGCCGCTGGCTCGGGCATCCGCTCCATGCAGCGACGACGGACATCCCGATCGGCCTGCTCCTGGGGGTCGTCATCCTCGACCTGCTCGGACAACCCGCCGCGGCGGACATCGCGCTCGTCGCGACCATCGTGTTCATGCTGCTGTCCGCCCTGTCCGGCGCTGCCGACTACAGCGAGACGGAGGGGACCGCGCTCACGCGGGCGACGCTCCATGCGACGCTCATGGTCGTCGCACTCGTCCTGCTCATCGTCTCGATCGTGCTCCGAGCCGGCGATCCGGCCGATCGCACGATCCCCATCGCGCTGTCGATCGTCGCCTTCCTCATCGTCACGGCCGGCGCGTTCGTCGGCGGGGACGTCGTGTACCTGCTCGGGAACATGGTCAGTCGCCATGCGTTCCGGGGCGCGGGAACGAAGTGGATCCGCCTCGACACCGGCGACGTGACCGACCTGAAGGCGCTCCCGGAAGCCACGCCGACGAAGATGCGCGCCGGCATCAACGACCTGCTGGTGGTTCGCCTGGGGGACACCGTGCACGCGCTGCACGCCGTCTGCGCCCACGCGGGTGGACCGCTTCCCGAGGGCACCATCGTGGACGGTTGCATCCAGTGCCCGTGGCACGGCGCGCGCTACCGGCTGGCCGATGGGCACGTCGTCCGCGGTCCCTCGGTCTACGACCAGCCGTCCTACGAGGTCCGCGCCGCCGAGGCCGGCGGTTACGAGGTCCGCCGCGTCGATCCGCTCGCGCGGCGCAGCGCCGCGACACCCGCGTCGTCGGCGACGAAGACGTAGCGGCTCGGCCCACGCCAGCGGCCTGGCAGCGCGCGGCGTCAGCCGCCGAGACACCGGGCGCAGCCCGCCGCCGGACGTCGGGTCCGCCATCATCGACGGATGTCGACGCTGCGCATCCGGGAGCCATCGCTGGTCGTCCTCGTCGGGGCGGCCGGATCGGGCAAGTCGACGCTCGCGGCGCGTTGGTTCGCGCCCGACGAGATCCTCTCGTCCGACGCGCTCCGCGCGTTCGTCTCGGGCGACGCCGCGGACCAGCGGGCGACGAAGCAGGCGTTCGCGATCCTGCAGCGAACGCTCGATCGGCGACTCATGGCCGGCCAGACGACCGTCGTGGACGCGACCAATGTCACGGCCCGGGCCAGGCGCGAGCTGCTGGCGATCGCCCGGCGCGCCGGCGTCCCGGCCGTCGCGATCGTCCTCGACCTGCCCGCGGCGGTGGTCCACGCCCGCAACGCCGCGCGGACGGAGCGCGTGGTCGATGCCGCCGTGGTCGACCGTCACCTCGCCGCGCTGCGCGCGACGATCGACAGCGGGGCGCTCGAGCGCGAGGGGTTCGACCCGATCGTCATCCTGCGCTCGCCCGCCGAGGTCGACGCACTGGTCATCGAACGGGATGCGCCGGGCGGCGAGAGCGCCGGCTCGTAGGCCACGTCCCGCACGAGCGACCGGCCGCTAGCTCGACCCGACTCCGATCAGCAGGATCGCGGTCATCGCCAGGACGATGCCGATGACGTGATCGCGGTTGACCCGCTCCTTGAGCAACACCGCGGCGAGGATGACCGTGACGACCGGATAGAGCGCGGACAGGACGGACGAGATCGCGAGCGAGCCGGTCTGCACCGCCAGGAAGTACAGGCTGTTGCCGGCCATGTCGGCCACCCCGATCGCGACGATCGCCGGCAGCAGGTCGGTCCGGGGCCGCCAGGCCGACCGGGTGACGAGGACGATCCCGACGACGAGCAGCGCCTGGACCCCGCGGATCAGGGTGAGCGGGCCGAAGACGAGACCGTCGCTGATCTGGGCGATGGTCACCCCGAACAGCCCGATCGTCGTCCCGGCGATGAGGGCCTCGGTGAGCCCGGCCCGACCGCCACCCTCGTCGGCGACCCGCGAAACGAGCAGGACGGCAACGAGCGCGACCACGATGCCCGCGATCACGAGCGGCCCGGGCACACCCTCCAGCGCGACACCCGGCGACGACCGGGATGATCGCCGCGAGGACGCCCGTGATCGGGGCGACGATCCCCATCCGCCCGACCGCCAGGCCCCGGTACAGCGCGGTGATCCCGATGCCGCCGAAGATCCCGGACAGGACCGACCATCCAAGGTCGATCGGCCCGGGCATCGGCTCCGCGCGAAGCGACCGCGAGCACGGCGACGAGCGCCATCCCGACCAGCTGCGACACCAGCACGACACCGAAGACCGCGGTCTTGCGGCTGACGAGCCCGCCGCCGAAATCACCCGCCCCCCAGGCGACGGCCGCGGCGAGCGAGAGGAGGATCGTCGCGAGCTCGCTCGGGAACGCTCCGATCAGGCCGCGCCCTCGACGACGCCGGCCTCGGGCGCGACCGACGAGGGATCCTCGACGCCGTCATCCACGGACGCGGGGCCCGGCAGCTCGATGACCCGGTCCGCTGCCGCGTCGTAGCGGTCGGAGGTGGTCAGGTAGATGATCTGGAAGTCGGCAGCGACGCGCTGGAGGAGGGACAACGCCCGTGCCGCGCGCTCGTCGTCGAGCGTCACGAACGGGTCATCGAACACGAGGGGCGGACGCCGATCCCCGGTGACCAGCCGCACGAGCCCGAGTCGAGCGGTGAGGTACACCAGGTCGAGCGTGCCCTGGCTGAGCGAGCTGACCGGGACCCATTCGCCGCGCTCCAGGGTCGGCGTGTGGACCTCGATGTCGAGCGTCTTGTCGTCCACGCGGACCCGCCGGTAGCGACCGCCGGTGACCGCGGCGACGTCGCGGACCATGTGGCCCTCGAGATAGCGCGTCGCGGTCTTCATCGTCGCGACCTCGGCGCGTTCGATGCCCCGGAGCGTGGTCTCGAGCACCCGATGGCGCCGCTGCAGCGCCCCGAGCTGCTCCCGCCACATGGCGAGCCGCTCGGATTCGCCGGCGACCTGCTCGGCGTCCACCGTGTTCGCCTCGACGCGTGCCCGGGCATTGGCCTCGTCGTCCCGTGCCCGCTCCAGCGCCGACTCCTGGTCGCGGACCTCGACCTCGAGCCGTTCGCGGGCCCGCGGCTCCTTGGCGATGGGCCCGAGCGCCTCGAGCGCATGCGTCTTCTGCTCGATCTCCAGCGCCGCGGCGTCGCGCAGGGTCGGGAGCGTCTCGCGCGGCTCCTTGCCGACGAGGCCGTCCAGCTGGGCGCCGAGCATGTCCATCGACGCGACGTGCGCCTCCTCGCGGCTCAGGAGGTCCTCGGCCTCGCTCATCTCGGTCAGGCCGAGGGACCCCGAGCTGCTGGTCCGAGTCCGCCTCCGCCTGGCGCAGCTCGGCCTCCATCTCGGATCGGCCGCGCAGTCGGCGGTCGATCTCGACGTCGCGCAGCTCGGTCTGCATCCGGTAGCTGCGGCGGAGCCACAACGCGACCGCGGCGACGACGACGCCGATCCCGACGATCACGCCCCCGGCAGCCACGGCGAGGGTCCCGAGGTCGACGACCCCGAGCGCCCGGAGGGCGAAGACCCCGACCGACAAGATCAGGCCGATCACGACCAGGGCGATCGCCCAGCGCGACAACGGTCGCCAGGTGGGCTCGGGCTCGACCTCGAAGGAGACCTCGACCTCGCCGGACAGGGCGGCGCGCAGCTCGCGGATCTTCGCGTCGAGGACGCGCAGGCGCTCGACGCTCTGGCGGATGACCGGCAACGGGTTCGGCGACGGATGGGACTCGGCCAGATGGGCGATCGTGGCGGCGACCTCGACCGCTTCGCGGTACCGCTCGAATCGCTCGCTCGCGCTCTTGCGCTCGGCCATCAGCCGCTCGGCCTGGCGCGCCTTCTCGAGGAGGCTCCGCCGCTCCACGAGCGCGGCGTCCGCGTCGGCCCGACGTTCGCGAGCGCCCGACAGGGTGTCGCGGTCACGCTCGAGCTGGGCGAGCGCCAGCTCGCCGGCCTCGACGGACGCGGTCGACGACGCGACGGCGCCCTCGGCGACCTTGAGGCGGCCGGGGTTCTTGTCCCCCTTGGTCGTCAGTTCGTGGAGTGCGCGGTCGAGCTTCTTCTTCGCGCGTCCCGTGCCGCGGTCCGCGCCGCTGATGGACGCCTGCAGTCGATCGCGCAGCGCCGTCTCGTCGCGGGCGAGATCGCTCAGCTCGTGGTGGCGCACCGACGCGGTGGAGCGGAAGAACGGCTCGGTCGGGATACCGGTGAGCTCGGCCATGACCTGGTCGGCGAGTGTCGGGTCGGTCACGGTCTGCCCGTCGTACTGGAGCTTGACCGTGCCCTTCTGGCCGGCGAAGGACTTCTCGAGCGTCCCGGTCGCGAGCCGGCCGTCCTCTTCCTCCTGCTCGAACTCGAGCGCGATCCACGGCCTGGTGTCGGTGGCGACGTCCCACGGCCGCAGGGCGTCGAGGTCGGCGGCCGTGCTCGTGACGCGCCGGGTGATGGCGAGCTCGATCGCCCGCTGGATCGTGGACTTGCCGGCCTCGTTGGGGCCGCGGATCACGGTGACGCCCGGGGCGAGCTCGACGTCGAGATCGTGGTAGCGGCGCAGGTTGCGGACCTGGAGGCGGCGGATCCTCACAGCGCGACCTCGTGGCCGGCCAGCAGCAGGCGTCCCAGCCGGAGCGCATCCCGCAGTTCGGCGGCCTCGTCGACCCTGGCCGCGCTCCCGGCCTCGGTGGCCGGCGTCGCCTCGAGCTCGGCGATGCGCGCCTCGATGTCGCGGATGAATGCGCCGGCGATCGTGTCGGGCGACGGCAGCATGCCCTCGGTCAGCGCCGGCATCGACACGTCGCGCACGCGGACCTTGAGGAACGCGGACGCGAGTGCCGTCTCGATCTCGTCGACGTTGAGATCGAGCTCGTCCGGGCGGACGCCGATGATCCGGGTGTCGAGGACGAGGTTCGGATCTGCGCGCGCGATGAGGTCATCGATCAACGCCTGCTGCGACGCGATCCCTGCGGCATCGAGCTCGACCTTCTCGAACGTCGTCGTCCCGACGGTCCGCTCCTGGACCTTGACGGTCCGCTTGTCGCCTTCCACCTCGAGCTCGACGAGGAGCACCTTGCCGGCGCGATCCTGGTCGAGCGCCACGGCCTCGGGGGCGCCGGCGTACGCGTAGGTCACCCCGCCGGCCTTGGCCTTCTGGGCGGAGTGCCAGTGGCCGAGCGCGAGGTAGTCGAGGTTGGTCGCGGCGATCTCCTCGGTCGTGATCACGACCTCGTCGCGGTCGGTCTTGCCCGGGATCGCGATGGACCCGTGGACCACGCCGACGTGCCAGGTCACGGGCGTCGTGTCCGTCGCGGCATCGAGGTCGCGCAGCGGGCTGTGCGGCGCGCGCTTCGTGCCGAAGACCGGGGCGTGGACGACGACGTCGCAGGTCGCGAGGTGGACCGCCGGGGTCGACGGGGTGACGACGGTCACGAAGTCGTCGTCGGGTCCGTTCCCGGCCAGCGTCGGGAGGTCGTACGCGCGGTAGATCGAGGAGCGGTCGTAGCAGTCGTGCGTCCCCGGCACGATGACGCTCCGGATCTTCGCGCCGGCCAGCCGTGCGAGCTGTGCCGCCACGCGCTCCACCGAACGACGCGGCTGGACGTTGCTGTCGAACAGGTCGCCCGCGACGATGAAGAGATCGGCCTTCTCGGCCAGGGCGAGATCCACGGTCGCGACGAACGCGGCGAACTGCCGTTCGCGTTGCGCGGCGGCCTGTTCACCGAGGTCGTCATGGCGTGCGCCGAGGTGGACGTCCGCGGTGTGGATGATCCGTAGCATCCGGCGGGGCCTGGCCTCCCTGAGATCGTGGTCGCGCGGCACGACCGGGGTGGCTGCTTGACGAGCGGTCGCCGACTGGGCGACGACGACAGGTCTGGCGCGAGCGAGGCGCCCCCATGACTCCCCGCTCGCCACTCCGGATGCTCGCAGCGCATTGTGACAGGTACGCTGTCACGACCGCCACCCGTTCCGGCCGGCCCTCCGGACACCCATTTTCGCGACCCGGTGTATCCTGCGCCGCACTAGAAACGGTGCGCCCGCAGACAGGGACTCCACATCGGCACCTGGGTCGCGTGGCCCCCGGCACATCCCGCCAGACCTCGCATATCCCGACCGTCGATGCGGCCGCCCTCCGCAGCGCACCAGCACCGCAGCGCGCCTCCGGAGGAGCTTTCGTGACATACGTCGACCGAACCCTGAACTGCGTGGACTGCGGCGTGGAGTTCATCCACTCCGCCGCGGACCAGGAGTACTACGTGCAGAAGGGGTTCAGCAGCGACCCGAAGCGCTGCACCAGCTGTCGAGCCAGCCGTCGGGCGGCCCGGGACGGTGGCTACGACGTCCGCGACATCGGTGGCCCGCGCGGCTACGAGCGCGGCGACGACCGTCCCATGCGCGAGTACTTCGCCGTCGTCTGCTCGTCCTGCGGCAACCAGGCGCAGGTCCCGTTCAAGCCGCGGATGGATCGCCCGGTCTACTGCTCGGACTGCTTCCGGACGGTCCGCCCCGACTGATCACGCGCCCATGACCGTCGTTCGCGACGGTCCCATCCCGATCGGGTCCGCGACCACCCCAGCCCGTCGCGCGCATCTCGATCGCACGCCGTCCCCGCGACGGCACACCCTGCCCAGTCAGGACCAGGACGCCCCGGGTACCCCGACCCGCGGGCGTCCGTTGATTGCAGATGCGGAACACCTCGCCGGCGCGATAGCGCTCGCGACGGTGGCCGCGCCAGACCGTGACACGCGACTGGCCGTGGACCTGCCACGCCCCGTCGCGCCCGACGACAGCGGTCTCTTCGTCGATGCCGAGGACCACCGAGCCGCGGGGCGCCTGGAGGGCGATCAGCGCGCAGAACGGCTCGGGCCACGCGTCGTAATGCGGGACGACGGAGACGCCCCGCGCGAACCCGAGGCCGGAGCCCCAGCGCAGCGGCCAGGGCATGAGCCGCACCCGGAAGTCGAAGGCGTGCCCGGCCAGCGCCATCGCGCCCGCGGAGCAGCCGGCCAGCACGGCGCCCCGTTCGTGGGCGGCCGCCAGCGCGTGGCCGACCGCGCTCCCGCCGAGGGCATCGAGCAGGTAGGCCGGCTTGCCGCCCGACAGGTAGATCAGGTCCGCCTCGCCGATCGCCTGGGCTGCTGCCGGGTCGTCGGCGCCGGATCGATCGCGCACGAGGACGGGTTCGACCTCCGCGCCGATCGCCGCAAAATGGGCGACGCCCATCGCCGCCCAGCGCTCGAAGACGTCCTCGCCGTCGGGGAAGGACGCCGTCGGCAGCACCGCGACGCGAGGGCGCGTCCGACCGGTCGACACGAGCAGGCTCTCGTCGAAGGCGGCCATCGCAGGTAGGAACTCACCGGCGCCGACAAGCGCCACGGGTCCGGGCATGGCCGAGAGTCTATCTGCGACACTGGCCGAATGACGTCGCGTCAGCGCTGGACCCTCGTGGCGACGATCATCGGGTCCGGGGCCGTCTTCCTCGACGGCACGATCGTCAACGTCGCGCTCAAGCAGATCGGCCAGGATCTGCCGGCGAGCCTGGTCGGCGTGCTCGAGGGCCAGACCTACGTCGTGAGCGGCTATCTTGCCGTGCTCGCCGCCCTCCTGATCATCTCCGGCGCCCTGTCCGACCACTACGGACGCCGGCGCGTCTACGCGATCGGCCTGGCCAGCTTCGCCGTCACCTCGGCCCTGTGCGGCCTGGCGCCGACGATGGAGTGGCTGATCCTGTTCCGGCTGCTGCAGGGCGCGGCGGGCGCCCTCCTCATCCCCGGGTCCCTCGCCCTCATCAACAGCGCTTCGAGGGCGCCGCGCTCGGCCGGGCGTTCGGCATCTGGGCCTCGGCGACCTCGGCGTTGACCCTCGTCGGACCGCTCGTCGGCGGCCTCCTGGTCGACACCATCGGCTGGCGATTCGCGTTCCTCGTCAATGCCCCGGTCCTGGCCGTCGCGCTGTGGGTGACGCTGACGCACGTCGTCGAGTCGCGCGATCTCGCCGCGCGACGCTTCGACTGGCTCGGCTCGGTCGTCGCCGCGATCGCCATCGGCGGGCTGTCGTTCGGCCTCGTCCGCGGCACGGAGCGCGAATGGGAGGACCCCGTCGCGTGGATCGCGATCGGCGTCGGGGTGGTCGCGCTCGTGGCCTTCCCGATCCTCATGGCCACCCGTCCGAACCCGCTCGTCCCGCTGTCGTTGTTCAAGTCGCGCGCGTTCGCGACGATCAACCTCGCCACGTTCTTCGTCTACGGCGCGCTGTACGTCACGCTCAGCTACCAGGGGCTCGTGTTCCAGGGCGTCCTGGGCTACACGGCGCTCGCCGCGGGCGCCATCGGGCTGCCGATCGGCGTCATGCTGACGCTGCTCTCGACCCGCGTCGGGACGATCTCCGGGCGCATCGGGTCGCGGCGATTCCTCGTCGCGGGACCGCTGCTCATGGCCGGGCACTCGCGTGGTACGCACGCCTGCCGGTCGACTCCGAGCCGTGGAAGGCGGCGATCGACGACCCGGCGTCGCTGATCCCGCCGATGGACGTGCTCGTCGACGTCCTCCCGTCGATCCTGCTTGTTCGGCGTGGGGATCTCGCTCGTCGTCGCGCCACTCACCAGCACGCTGATGGGCTCGATCCCGGGTCGCTACTCGGGCCTCGGCTCGGCCATCAACAACGCGATCTCGCGGGTCGGCCAGCCGCTCCTCGGGGCGATCATCTTCATCGCGATCAGTGGCACGTTCTACGCGACCCTCGGCGATCTGCAGCCGACGCTCGACACGACATCGGAGGCGGTCCGCCAGGAGTTCCCACCGCTGAACCCGCCGGCCGCCGACGTGCCCCCCGACCAGGTCGCGGCCGCGAACCAGGCATCGATCGAGGCCTTCCACCAGGCGATGCTCGTCGGCGCGGGCCTGCTCGTCGTCGGCGCGGCGGTGTCGGCGTTCGGCTTGCGCCCGGGACCGATCACGCGGCCGACGGACGCCACGGAGTCCGCGCGCGTCGCCCGCGGCATCCGCCTCCGGCTGAGGACGGAGAGGTCACCGATGCCGCGCGACTGGGACGCCCGGACGTACGACCGCGTCGCCGGACCGATGACCCGCTGGGGCACGGAGGTCCTTGGCCGGCTGCCGCTGGCCGGTGACGAGCGCGTCCTCGATGCCGGTTGCGGGAGCGGTCGCGTGACCGAGGCGCTGGCCGAGCGCCTGCCGGAGGGCCGGGTCGTGGCCCTCGACGGCTCGAGCGCGATGGTCGCGGCGGCGCGCGAGCGGCTGGCCCGGTTCGGTGACCGGGTCGAGTACGTCGTCGCGGACCTGGGCCTGCCGCTGCCCATCGAGGGCCAGGTCGATGCCGTGCTGTCGACCGCCACGTTCCACTGGGTCCCGGACCACGACGCGCTGTTCCGGAATCTCGCGGCGGTCATGCGCCCTGGAGCGCTGCTCGTGGCGCAGTGCGGCGGCGTCGGCAACATCGCCTCGATCCAGCGGGTCCTCGCGTCGATCGGCGACGGCTGGACGGGCGCCGTCCATTTCGAGACGCCGCTCGCGACCGCGCGCCGGCTGGATGCGGCCGGGTTCGTCGGCATCGAGTGTTGGCTGACCGACGAGCCGACGACGTTCGAGCCGGGCGAACCCTTCGCGACCTACCTGCGAACGGTGGTGCTCGGGGCGCATCTCGAGCGGCTGCCGCCCGAGACCCACGACGCCTTCGTCGCGACGGTGGTCGAGCGCCTGCCGGATCCGATGATCGATTACGTCCGGCTCAACATCGTGGCGCGCCGGCGGCGTTGACGACCCGCCGCGTCGATGCCGCGGGACCCGTGGTGCCGACCCTGCGGTCGACCGCGCTCAGCCCTCCTCGAGGACGATCTCCCCGAGCTCGAGCGACGGCCCGCCATCGGCGGCGCCGGTCGCGTGGAACGTGCCCACCGCCACGATGTAGCCCCACCACGCCTTGTCGAGGCCAGGCTCCGTCGTCGTCGACAGCTTCGCCAGCGTGGCCGCCGGGACCTCGCCCGTGATCCGGATCGAGCCGCCGCCGCATTGCGGCGGGTACGACTCCATCATCAGTGCGCAGAGCCGTGCGCCGTGCTCCTCGTCGGCGAGGAAGTTGCCCGTCACGCGGACCACCGTGCCGTCGGCGGCGGTGGGATCGGCCAGCAGGTCGTCGATGAGGATCGCGCGGCCGGGATCGCCGGACCCGACGGCGCCAGGGCTCGACGGGGCGCCGGATGCCGGCGGGCCGGAGGGCGCCGCGCCGCCACATGCGGCGACCGCGATGGCGAGGACGAAGGCGAGGAACGGGAGCGCGCGCCGGCCTCTCCGGGCGGTCGAGTGGGTCATGCGGGGGATCTCCGGTCGTCGTGGCGTGATCGGCTGGTCGCCGTCTCGACGCCCCCTCGTCCGCACCGGTTCCGGCCGGCGTCGGCGAACGACCTCAGTCGCGCACGCGGAACGGGCTGCCGTGTCCGGGGATCACGATGTCCGCCGCGGCCAGGATCCGCTCGCGGTCGCTCTCGAGCGCGACCTGGTCCGAGGCGTACGGATCGATGACCGGCGAACGGTCGCCCAGGAACCAGCAGATGGGTCATCGCGTAGACCGCATCGTCGGCCTGGACGACGAGCGTGATGTCCTCCTCGGAATGCCCGGGCGTCAGCCACAGCTGCGTGTTCGGCGCGAGGTGGTAGCCATCGCCATCGTGGTCGAGCCACAGGTCGTCGCGGTAGCGCGCCCAGAAGTCCACGACCTCGGCGTTGGGGAACAGGGCGACGTTCATCGTGTGGTCGGGGTGGTGGTGCGACAGCGACACGTGGGTGACCGCCTCTGGCGCGATCCCGAGCTCGGCCAGTGGATCGGTGATGAGCGTCCGCCGCGCGACCATGCCCGGATCCACGACGATGACCGCATCGCCATCGCGTACCAGCACGACCGTGGACGCGGTCCGTTCGCCGACGTAGCCCGTGTGCAGCAGGTGGACGCTCGTCATCGCCCGCGGATGCTACGCCGTCGCGGGATGCGGGATGGTCGAGGTTCGCCGGCCGCGACGGGCTGCGCGCGCCCGGTCGAGCGGCCGCGCTCGCATGGACACTTGACGATGCCGGATTCGCGCCGGACGTACGTGTCCATCGCAGGGCCGCGGAGCGATGCTCCTGTTGCGCACCGGAGAGACCGGAGAGCGCAGAAAGGAGACATCGAGTTGAACCTCATCGCTGTCCTCGCGGTCAACGAGCATCTGGACTATCTCCTCGCCGAGGCTGCACGGAGCCGAGCGGTCCAGTCGGACAAGGCGAGCCTTCGGGCCCGCGTCTCCGCAGCGCTCTCGTCGGTCCGGTCCGCCATGGCGGTCCCGGTCGAGGGAAGCGGCTCGATCCTCCCGCAGCTCGACGACTATCCCTACCGGAGCTAAGGCCTCCTCCCCTTCGCTCCGTCTGTCCTCCCTCCCAACGAAACCCCCGGTTCCTCCGCCGGGGGTTTCGTGCTGTCCGGGGCACGACCGAGTGGTCGGCCGGCCGGGTCGCTCGGACGAGCCGTCAGGCCGGACCGTCGAGGTCCGCCGGCTCGTCGACGTCGCGCAGGCTCGTCCCGTCCGGGTCGTCGACCCGCCAGATCGCCGCCGGCACGTGGGCCGGGCGGAGCGCCTCCAGCAGTGCGCCGAGCCGCCGCTCCCCGCCATCGATGAGGCGCCCGGCTGCGCTGGCGGCGGCGGCCCTCCGAACGGCGGTCGGGAGGAGTTGCGTCCGCTCGTCCGTCTCGAGGATCGTGGCCTCGAGACCCTCGTCATCGAGCGCGTCGACGAGGTGCCGGAGGACCGCCGGCACGAGCCACGGCATGTCGCCGGCCACGATCAGGACGCGATCGGTCGAGAGCGCTTCGAGCCCGGTCGCGACCGCGACGAGCGGCCCCTCGAACGGACCCGGATCGCGGATCACCCGGACGCCCGGTGGCAGCGTCGACGGCGGGACGCCGTCCGCGGCCATCACGACCACGACCTCGTCGGCGACCGAGCACGCGGCATCGATCGCGCGCTCCAGGATCGTGCGGCCGTCGACGGATACCGCCAGCTTGTCGCCCCCGAAGCGCGACGATCGCCCGCCGGCCAAGCACGATCGCACCGACGGATCGGGTCATCGACGCGCCGGTCCGGCGGCGGGCGACGGCGACGTGCGCCGTCGCGCGGCGCCCTCGGTCCCGGGACGTGGCCATCGCTCGTGCGACGCAGGATGCCGCGGCGGTCGAGGTCCTCGAGGATCGCCATCACGTACTTCCGGCTCGTCCCGGTCGCGTCGCGGTAGGCCGCCGGCGTGAGCGGTGCGCGTTCGGCCATCGCCAGGGCGCGGGCCGTGAGCTCGCGGTAGGTCGAGGTCGCGTAGGCGAGGTCGGGCTCCAGGACGACGATCCGGCCGGCCCGTTCGAGCGCGGCGATGCCGGCCGGGGGACAGCCCGCGTCGCGAGCCGCATCGGCGAGCCCCGGCGGCGTCGGCACGGCCAGTGCGGCCTCCAGGCGATCCATCGCGGCGGCGAACGCGGCATCCGACGGCCGGATCCGACGGGATCGTCGCCGTGCCCGGCGACCGCACGGTGTCGCCATCGCGGACGAGGCGGCCGGCCCGGATCAGGTCGTCGACCACCCGCCCGGCGGCCACGGCCGCCGGCTCGCGTCGGATGGTCGCCTGCCGGCGCAGCGACCGCGCGACCTCGGCGCGGATCGCGACGAGCGACGCCGTCGGGTCGACGAGCCGGACCGCGTCGTCGGCGGCCGTCCGTTCGACATCGGGTGCCAGCGACGCCCGCCCGTCGTCGACGAGGATGCCGTGGAGCTCGATCCGCGCCGCCATGGCCGCGGCCGGGTCGCCGGCGATGACCGCATCCGCGAGCTGCGCCACGCGGGCGGCATCCTGCCGCCGCCGCGACACGCCGCGCGCGGGTTCGACGTCCAGCACCACCCCGCCGACCGGGTCCTGCCCGGGACCACGACGGAGCACGAATCGATCGCCCGGTGCGAGCGCGATCGGCGCGGCGAGCCGCACGATCCCGGCGGACGTCCCGTCGGCCAGGTCCAGCGCGTCGCGGCCCGCCCGACCCACCGCGACGTCGACCGCCGCAGTCCCGGCATGGAGCCGGGCGCGTGTGCGATCGGCGACCTGGCGTCGGAACGTGACGAGCGCCCGGTCCGTCGCTCGGACCGCGGGGTCCGCCGTCAGCACCTGCCCGCGGTGCAGCTCCTCGACGCCGATGCCGGCGAGGTTCAGCGCGGTCCGCCCGCCGGTCTCGACTCGGTCCACGGCGCCGCCATGCACCTGGATCTCGCGGATGCGAAGGGCACGATCGCCCGGCACGAGCCGCAACGTGTCGCCGCGCGCGAGCGGGCCCCCGCGGAGCGTCCCGGTCACCACCGCGCCACGCCCCTTGATCGCGAAGGCACGATCGATCGCGAGCGTCGGCGGACGCGGCGAGGGCGCCGCGCCGAGGACCGCGTCGCGGACGGCGTGCAACGCGGCGCGCACGGCCGGCAGCCCATCGCCGCGTCGCCCCGACGCGGCGAGGACCGGCGAGCCGGCGAGTGTCGTGGACGCGAGCAGCCGCTCGACCTGTGCGACCACGTCCGCCACGCGGGCCGCGTCCACCGCATCGATCTTCGTGATCACCGCGAGTCCGTGGCCGATGCCGAGCGCGTCGAGCAGGGCCAGATGCTCGAGCGTCTGCGCCCGCGGCCCGTCGTCGGCGGCGACGACGAGCAGTGCGGCATCGATCTCCCCCGCCCCGACGAGCATGTTGCCGACGAGCCGGTCGTGGCCGGGCACGTCGACGAAGTCGAGGGACGTGCCGTCGTCGAGCGCGAGGTGCGCGTAGCCGACGTCGATCGTCATGCCGCGCGCCCGCTCTTCGGGCAGGCGATCGGCGTCGATGCCGGTCAGCGCCCGCAGGAGCGTGGTCTTGCCGTGGTCGATGTGCCCGGCCGTGCCGACGACGACGGTCATGTTCGGCCGGCGACGACCGCCTCGATCCGGGCAGCCAGGTCGGCGTCGCCGCGCCGGGTCGACCGTTCGCAGGTCGAGCACGACCCGGCCGTCCTCGATGCGCCCGATCACCGGCGGCGCCCCGCGCCGGAGCGCGGCCAGCTGCCTGGTCGCCGATGCGGACGGCCCGCCGCGCAGCGCCAGCCCGACCGACGGCAGGGTCTCACCGGGCAGCGACCCGCCACCGACCGTCGAGCGCAGGCCGACGACCTCGACGCCGTCTCCCAGCCGCGTCGCGAGGGCCATCGGCGCGGCCGCGCAGGTCGTCGACGCGTCGCCGCGATCATCCGCCAGACCGGGATGTCCGCGGTCGCCCGACCGGCGCGATAGAGCCCGAGCGTCAGCGCGACGCCCGCCATCGTCGACCTTGTCGGGCCGCATGGCGCGGGCGAGCGGGTCGCGCCGCATCCGGGCGATGAGGTCGGCGCGCCCCACGACGAGCCCGGCCTGCGGGCCACCGACGAGCTTGTCGCCGCTGAACGTCACCATGTCCGAGCCCGCGGCCAGGCGTTCGGCCGGCATCGGTTCGTGCGCGAGACCGAAAGCCGCGGTGTCGAGCAGCGCGCCCGATCCGAGGTCGTCGATGACGATCGCGTCGTGCCTGTGGGCGAGCGCCGCGAGGGCGGCCGGATCGGGGGCCTCGGTGAACCCGGCCATCGTGAAGTTGGACGGGTGGACCCGGAGGACGGCCCGCGCGCGGCCCTCGGCGAGCGGCGCTTCGTAGTCCTCGACCCGCGTCCGGTTGGTCGTGCCGACCTCGATCAGCTTCGCCCCGGCGCGCCGGACGATCTCGGGGATCCGCACCCCGCCACCGATCTCGACGAGCTCGCCACGGGACACGACCACGCCGCCACGCCCGGCGAGCCCGACGGCGAGGGCCAGCGCGGCGGCGTTGTTGTTGGTCACGAGGGCGTCGTCCGCGCCGGTCAGCGCCACGAGGTGATCCTCCGCGACACGGGCGCGCGCGCCCCGGCGCCCGGTGGCCCGATCCAGCTCGAGCAGCACGTAGTCGGGTGCCAGCTGGGCGACGGCCGAGATCGCCGCAGCCGGCCACGGCGCCCGACCGAGGTTCGTGTGGATGACGACCCCGGTCGCGTTGATGACGGCCGGCGGCGCAGCGATCGCCGGTGTCGCGAAACCGTCCAGCGTCTCGATGACGGCGGTCGCGAGGCCCTCGACGGAGGTGGCGGCATCGCCAGAGGCGAGTCGATCGCGTTCTGCGTCCACGACCGTCCGCGCCACCGCGAGGACGGCGTCGGGCTCGCGCGGGCCATCGAGGCGGGGCCGCACGGCCGCGAGGACGCGCTCCACGCTCGGTGGGCGCGGTGTCGTCGGTCGCCGTGGCGCGGGTCGTGGTCGCGCGGGTCGTGGTCACCGATCCTCCGCTGGCGGGAACGCGTGGGAGTCGAACCCACCGCGCCGCACCGGGTGCCGCGCCACTGGTGTTGAAGACCAGGGGATCCACCGGGACCCATCCATTCCCGCTCGGATGGTAGCGCGCACGAGCCCGCCGGCCGCGTGCGCCGGCGGCGCGAACGCGGACGACGCGGACGACGCCGGAAGGGCTCGTTGCCTATCATCGGCGCATGACCACGCTCGACGCCCCGCCGCCCGTGCGGCTGACGACCCTGACCGATTGCGGCGGCTGCGCCGCGAAGCTGGGTGCCGACCTGCTGGCCGACGCCCTGCGCGACATCGGCGGCCCGGAGGGCACCGCGGCGCCACGCGAGCTGATCGCCGGGCTGGATCCGCCCGACGACGCGGCCGCGTACCGGATCAGCGACGACCTCGCGATCATCGGCACGCTCGATTTCTTCCCGCCGCTCGTCGACGATCCGCGGACGTTCGGGGAGATCGCGGCCGCGAACGCGCTGAGCGACGTCTTCGCGATGGGTGGCCGCGTCCTCTTCGCCCTGTCGATCGCGGCATTCCCCGAGGAGCTGCCGCGTGACGTCCTGGCCGCGATCTTCGACGGCGCCGCGTCCAAGGTCCGCGAGGCAGGCGGGACACTGGCCGGTGGACACACCATCCGCGACCCGGAGCCGAAGTACGGTCTCGCCGTGATCGGGGCGGCACACCCGGACCGGCTCCTGCGCAAGGGCGGCGCGCAGCCGGGCGATGCGCTCATCCTCACCAAGCGCCTCGGCACCGGCGTGCTCGTGAGCGGCAGCCGGCAGGGCAAGACGACCACCGAGCACCTCGACGGCGCGATCGACCAGATGCGGACGCTCAACCGCGACGCCTCCGACGTCCTGGTCGCCCGGGGCGTGCGAGCCGCGACCGACGTGACCGGATTCGGGCTGCTGGGACACGGCCTCGAGATGGCCCGAGCGTCCGGCGCGCGGTTCGTGTTCGATGCGACCGCGATCCCGGCACTCCCCGGCGCACTGGAGCTCGCGACGGCCGGCGTGGAGACCGGGGGCGCGGCGCACAACCGTCGGTTCGTGCTGCCGGCGTTCGCCGTCGGCGCGGATGTCCCGGCAGAGCTCGTCACGCTTGCCCACGATCCGCAGACGTCGGGCGGGCTGCTCGCCGCGGTCCCCGCGGCCGAGGTCGACGACGTCACGCGCGCGCTCAACGCCGCGGGCGTCCAGGCGTGGCGCGTCGGGAGCGTGCAGGCCGGAGAGCCGAGCGTCGCCCTGATCTGAGGCGCGGCGCCCGTCGGCTCGAGATCGACCATGGCCCGCCCACGCGCCGCAGTAGACTCGACGCGTCGACATCCGCAGGAGGCCACTGCGTGGCGAAGCCGTACGTTCGACTGACCCAGCCCCTCGTGCGCGACACGAAGGGCGGCGAGCTCCGCCCCGCGACCTGGGACGAGGCGCTCGACCGGACCGTCGCCGGGTTCCGGGCGGCCGAAGGCGGCCCACGGCCCGACGACGTTCGGCATCTTCAGCTGCAGCAAGGCGACCAACGAGGTCAACTTCGCGGCGCAGAAGTTCAGCCGGGCGGTCCTGGGCAGCAACAACATCGACAGCTGCAACCGCACCTGACACGCCCCAAGCGTCGCCGGTCTGGCGACCGTGTTCGGTGCTGGTGGCGGCACCAGCTCATATCGTGAGGCCGAAGAGACCGACCTGATCGTCCTCTGGGGCAGCAACGCCCGGGAGACGCATCCGATCTTCTTCCACCACCTGCTCAGGGGCGTCCGCAACGGCGCGCGCCTGTACGCGGTCGATCCGCGCCGGACGTCGACGCGCCGAGTGGGCCGACGTCTGGCTCGGCCTCGACGTCGGCAGCGACATCGCGCTCGCGAACGCGATCGCGCGCGAGATCATCGCCGCCGGCCTCGCGAACCGCGAGTTCATCGAGCGCGCGACGGGCGACTTCGACGCCTACCAGGCCAAGGTCGAGAGCTACACGCTCGAATACGCCGAGCGCGAGACCGGCGTCCCGGCGGCGGCGATCCGCGAGCTGGCCCACGCCTTCGCGACGGCGCCACGGGCGATGATCTGCTGGACCCTCGGCATCACCGAGCACCACAACGCGGTCGACAACGTGCTCGCCCTGATCAACCTCGCCCTGCTGACCGGGCACGTCGGGCGCTACGGCAGCGGCGTGAACCCGCTGCGCGGCCAGAACAACGTCCAGGGCGGCGGCGACATGGGCGCCCTGCCCGATCGGCTGCCCGGGCTTCCAGCACGTCGAGAACGACGCGCTCCGGGCGAAGTTCGACGCGGCCTGGGGCGTGCCCGTCCCGCCGAAGCGCGGCTGGCACCTGTCGGGCATGTTCGACGCGATGGAGCGCGGCGACCTGACCGCCGTCTACGTCATCGGCGAGAACCCGGTCCAGTCGGAGGCCGACCAGAAGCGCGCGAGCGGCCTGCTCGAGGGCCTCGACTTCCTCGTCGTCCAGGACCTCTTCCTGACCAAGACCGCCGAGATCGCCGACGTCGTCCTGCCGGCGGCCGCGGCGTGGGCCGAGAGCGAGGGCACGGTCACGAACTCCGAGCGGCGCGTCCAGCGGGTGCGCAAGGCGGTCGAGCCGCCGGGCGAGGCGCGCGACGACCTCGCGATCATCTTCGAGCTCGCCCGCCGGATGGGCCACGACTGGGGCGAGCCCGACGCCGAGACGGTCTGGAACGAGGTCCGCTCGCTGTCGCCGGTCCACGCCGGCATGAGCTACGCGCGGCTCGAGGCGCTCGGCGGCCTCCAGTGGCCGTGCTAGGACGAGGACCACCCGGGCGAGCTGTTCCTGCACTCCCGCCTGTGGGAGGACCCGGTCCCCGGCAACCGCGCGCCGTTCGTGCCGGTCGACCACGACCCGCCGGTCGACAAGCTCGACGACCGACTTCCCGATCCGGCTCACGACCGGCCGCCGGCTCGACTCGTACAACACCGGCGTCCAGACCGGCCGGCTACACGTCGCCGCTGCGGCGCGGCGAGTCGCTCGACATCTCGCCCGGAGGATGCCGAGCGCGTACGGGCTCGCGCGACGGCGAGCGCGTCCGCGTCGTCTCGCGGCGCGGCCAGGTCGAGGCGCCGGTCCGGATCGACGAGTCGCTGCGGCCGGGCCTGACGTTCATGACCCTCCACTTCCAGGACGACGTCGCGACCAACCTCCTGACGATCGACGCGACCGACCCGAAGTCCGGCACGGCCGAGTTCAAGGCCACCGCGATCCGCATCGAGAAGCTCGAGACGCCGGTGCCCGCGTGATCGCGCCTGCGATGCCGCCTGCCGGCGACGACGGCGATGACCGCGAACGACGAGGCCGACGTCGTCGCGACCGAGACGCCGCCCGCGTCGGATGCGCCAGCCGTGGCACCGCACCCGACGGATCCACGGTGGCGCGCGATGCTCGAGGGCACGGACCCCGGGTTCGGCAGCAGGCGTGGACTCTTCCGTCGGCTGCCGAGCTCACCGCGCTGCAAGATGTGCGCGGCACCGTTCGCCGGTCCGAGCGCCCCGTGATGCGGATGATCGACCGCGGCCCGTGGGACAAGAATCCGAGCATCTGCGGCCTGTGCTTCAAGGAGCTCGAACGCGCCCACGGTGGCGCCGAGATCGAGCTGAGCATGCTCGTTCGCGGACGTCCGCGGGTCGACGGGCATCGCCGAGGGGATGGATCCGACGGCGTTCCGCACCCTGCTCGATCGGTTCTATCACAAGGCCACCGACGTCCTCGTGCGGCACGATGCCGTCGTCGACAAGTTCGTCGGGGACGAGGTCGTCGCCCTGTTCATCCCGGCGCTCGCCGGCGCCGATCACGCACGCACGCGATCGACGCGGCCCGGGATCTGCTTCGGGCGACGGGGCATGGTTCGGCCGGCGGACCCTGGATCCCGATCGGTGCCGGGGTCCATACCGGCTGGCCTATGTCGGCACGGTCGGCGACACCGTGACCGACTTCACGGCGCTGGGCGACAAGTCAACGTCACCGCTCGCCTGGCGTCGGCCGCGGTCCGGGCGAGATCCTGGTGAGCGCCGCGACGGCCGGCGCCGCCGGACCTCGATCGATCACTCGGGACCCGCACGCTCACGCTGCGCGGCCGGACGCAGCACGCTCGAGGTTCGCGTCGCTGCGCGTCTGACCCGGATCGCCGGCCGGACCAGCGGCCGCCGACCCATCCGCGTCCGACTCCGGCGACGGAGACCCGGCGCTACACTCGGGCGCGATGGACCTGCACGTCATCGGGCCGCTCGCGTCGCCGGCCGAGCGGGCGGCGGTCGACGCGGTGCTCGGGCCGCCCGAGTCGGGCTGGACCGGCGGGGCGCGGCGGCCCGGGATCGAGGGGCACGCGTCACGCGGCGGCCACGAGCCGCGCGCGGCGCACCAGCTGCTCCCGGCGCTCCACGCGGTCCAGGCGCGGATCGGCTGGATCAGCCAGCCGGCCCTGAACTACATCTGCCGGCGCCTCACCGTCCCGCCGGCCGAGGCGTACGGCGTCGCGACGTTCTACGCGCTGTTCGCGACGAAGCCGCGGCCGCCGGTCGTGGCCCACGTCTGCGACGACATCGCCTGCCGGCTCGCCGGCGCCGAGGACGATCTGCGCCGACCTCGAGCGGACGCTCGGGCGCGGCCGGCGAGCCGTCGCGGGACGGCACGATCGCTGGCTGCGATCGCCCTGCCTCGGGCTCTGCGAGCGCGCGCCCGCGGCGATGGTCACGCTCGCCGGCGAGAGCGCCCGCGGAGCGCGAGCCTCGCCCCGATCGATGCCGCCGCGCGTCCTGGCCGAGCGGCTCGAAGGCCGCGGCGGCCGCCGACGCGCGCCGCACGACCACGGCGTCCGCCAGGCCGGGCGACGGCCGGCCTCCGCCTGCTCGCGCGCGGTCGGCGTCGTCGACCCGACCTCGCTCGACGCCTACCGCGCGCACGGCGGCTACGCCGCCCTCGACGCGCGCGCATCGAGATCGGCGCCGAGGCCGTCATCGACGAGGTCACCGCATCCAAGCTCGTCGGCCGCGGCGGCGCGGCGTTCCCGACCGGCCGCAAGTGGGCCGCGGTCGCGGCGCAGCCCGCCCAGCCGCACTACCTCGTCTGCAACGCCGACGAGTCGGAGCCCGGCACGTTCAAGGACCGGGTGCTGATGGAGGGCGATCCGTTCGCGGTCGTCGAGGCGATGACGATCGCCGCCTTCGCGACGGGCGCGTCGCAGGGCTACCTCTACATCCGCGGCGAGTATCCCGCAGGCCGAGGCGCGCATCGCGCGGCGCGATCGACGCCGCCCGCGCGGCCGGCCTCCTCGGCGCGGACATCCTGGGCTCCGGCTTCGCGTTCGACATCGAGCTCCGCCGCGGCGCCGGCGCCTACATCTGCGGCGAGGAGACGGCGCTCTTCGAATCGATCGAGGGCAAGCGCGGCGAGCCGCGCAACAAGCCGCCGTTCCCGGTCGAGGTCGGGCTGTTCGGCAAGCCGACCGTCGTGAACAACGTCGAGACGCTCGTCAACGTCCCGCTCATCCTCGAGATCGGCGGCGAGGCCTACGCCGCGATCGGCACCGAGGGCTCCACCGGCCCGAAGCTCTTCTGCCTGTCGGGCAACGTCGCGCGGCCCGGGCTCGTACGAGGTCGAGTTCGGGGCGACGCTGCGCGAGCTCATCGAGCTCGCCGGCGGCGTCCCGGGCGGCCGCGCGATCCGGGCGATCCTGCTCGGCGGCGCGGCCGGCGTGTTCGTCGGCCCGGACGTCGCTCGACCTGCCGCTCACGTTCGAGGCGACCCGGGCGATCGGCGCGACGCTCGGCTCGGGCGTGGTCATGGTCTTCGACGAGACCGCCGACCTCGTCGACACGCTGCGGCGGATCGCCCAGTTCTTCCGCGACGAGTCGTGCGGCCAGTGCGTGCCGTGCCGCGTCGGGACCGTCCGCCAGGAGGAGCTGCTCGCGCGGCTCGCGGCGGGATCGCAGCGTCCGGCTCGCGGGACGAGGAGCTCGTCCTGCTCCGCGACATCGGCCAGGCGATGCGCGACGCCTCGATCTGCGGGCTCGGCCAGACCGCGTCGTCGGCGATCGAGTCCGCGCTCCGCCAGCCGGGGTTGGTGGCGCTGTGACCGAGGACACGAGCGGCCTGTCGATGACCCGCGACCCGGCGCCCGATGCGCACACGCCGCACGGCGACCAGGCGCCGGGCGCCCAGCCGCTGACCGACATCCTGCTCACGCCGCCGGCGCGCGCGATCGCGGCCGCCGACGCCGCCCCCGGTCGAGGCGCCGCCGCCGGTCGAGCTCACGATCGACGGCGCGGCGGTCACGGTCCCGGCCGGCACGACGATCCTCGACGCCTGCCGCCAGCAGGGCATCGACACCCCGACCCTCTGCTACGCCGAGAACCTCACGCCGGTCAACGTCTGCCGCGTCTGCGTCGTCGAGGTCACGGGCTCGCGCGTGCTCGTGCCCGCCTGCTCGCGCGAGGTCGAGCCCGGCATGGAGGTCCAGACCGACTCCGAGCGGGTGCGGACGTCGCGCAAGGTCGTGCTCGAGTTCCTCGGCTCGTCGGTGGACGTGTCGCTGGCCGGCCCGGCCGTGCCCGACGGCTCGATCCACGACTACATGGCGCGCTACGGCGCGGACCCGGCGCGCTACGGGCCGCCGGCCGAGCCGGCCGCCGCCGGCGAGCGCGACGCGCGCGACGCCGGGCCACCACCACGCCGCGGAGCGGTGACGCCGCGGCCGCCACCGTCGCGCAGCCGGTCAAGGTCGACAACGACCTCTACGTCCGCGACTACTCGAAGTGCATCCTCTGCTACAAGTGCGTCGAGGCGTGCGGCGAGGACGCCCAGAACACGTTCGCGATCGCGGTCGCCGGGCGCGGCTTCGACGCCCGCATCTCGACCGAGCAGGCCGTGCCCGCTGCCCGAGTCGGCGTGCGTCTACTGCGGCAACTGCATCGGCGTCTGCCCGACCGGCGCGCTGATGTCCAAGCCCGAGTACGACATGCGCGCGGCCGGCACGTGGGACCCGTCGCAGCAGACCGTCACCGAGACGATCTGCCCGTACTGCGGCGTCGGCTGCGCGGTCGAGCTCCACGTCCAGGACGACAGGATCGTGAAGGTCACCTCGCCGCTCGACTCGTCGGTGACCGAGGGCCACCTCTGCATCAAGGGCCGGTTCGGCTTCGAGTTCGTCAACGAGCGCCCGAAGGGGCCGACCGCACCGTCGTGATCGACCTGTCGCCCGACGACCGCGCCCTGCTGGTCGCGGCACGCACGGCGACGCTGGCCACGATCGACGCAGACGGCCTGCCTCGTCTCGTGCCGGTCTGCTTCGTCCTCGAGGACGGCACGGCGCGTCTGTGGATCGCGCTGGACGAGAAGCGCAAGCAGGCGTCCGACCCGCGCGAGCTTGCGCGCGTCCGCGATATCGCGGCGCGCCCGGAGGTCGCCCTGCTCGTCGATCGGTGGTCCGAGGACTGGTCCGAGCTGGCCTGGCTGCGGCTCCACGGTCGCGCCGCGCTCGTCGAGCCGGCGGATGTCCCGGACGGCCTGCTCGGGGCCCTGCGAACGAAGTACCCGCAGTACCGCGATCACGACCTCGAGACGCGGCCGATGCTGCGCATCGACCTGGTGCGCGCCGACCCGCTGGAGCGCGAGGGCCTGAGCCGTCAGCCCCAGCCGGTGAGGTCGCGCAGGTCGATCCGCCGATCGTGGCTGTACACGTTGAAGCCGTCGCCGCGCAGGAAGCCGACCAGGGTCACCCCGAGTCGCTCGGCGGTCTCGACCGCGAGGTCCGACGGCGCGGACACGGCACAGACGATCGGCACGCCCGCGACGGCCGCCTTCTGCACGATCTCGAAGCTGACCCGCCCGCTCACCATGAGGATGCGGTCGTGGAGCGGCAGGGCCCCCGCGAGGAGCTGCGATCCGACGAGCTTGTCGAGGGCGTTGTGGCGACCGACGTCCTCGCGGATGACCACGAGCTCGCCGATCGGCGTGAACAGCGCCGCCGCGTGGAGGCCGCCGGTCTCGTCGAACGCGCGCTGCGCGGCTCGGAGCATGTCGGGGAGTGCCAGGACGACGGTCCGCGCCACGACCGGCCCGTCGGGCAACGGGTCGCAGCGGACCGCCACCTCGTCGATCGATGCCTTGCCGCAGATCCCGCACGAGGCCGTCGCCACGAAATGCCGTTCCGCCACGAGCGAATTGTCGAACGGTCGCGACAGCCGCACGACGATCGTGTCGTCCGGCTGGCTGGCGGTCCGTGGGTCGCCGCCTTCCGTGCCGACCACCTCCGGGCCGTCGATGAGGCCCTCGGTACGCAGGAACCCGACCGCGAGCTCCTCCTCGTGGCCGGGGGTCCGCATCGTGACCGCGACGGCGACGGGCTCCTGGCCGGGGCCGGCGGCACGGATCTCGAGCGGCGCCTCGCCGACGATCCGGTCCGGGCGGACCTCCAACGACCCGGCGCGGACCGCCACCACCGAGCGGGTGACGATGTGCCGGGTGGGGGGCAGGGTCGCTGCGGGCTGTGAGCGTGGATCGGGCATCGCCACCGAGTGTACCGGTCGGTACCATGACCGTCGGATGCTCCTCGGACCGCACGATCGAGGGGCATACTGCCGCCGACGGCGCCCGGGGGTCGACCGAGAGAGGGAAGTCATGGCCGACTGGGTCTGCGGTGTCTGCAAGTCGATCAACCGATCGGCTTCGGGCAAGTGCTACAGCTGCGGCGGCGTGCGCGCGAACGTGGCCGTCGGCGAGGCGCCGGGCTATGCCCTTCCGACATCGATGGCCGCCGCGAACGCGCCGGCGGCATCCGGCATGGCGACCGCTCCCGATGCCGCATCAACGCCTCCCGGCGTGACCGGCGCTCCACCGACGAACGCGGGCGGCGGCACGCCGACTCCCGACGGTGGCACGTTCGGTGCTCCCATGTCGCTGGCTGCCGAGGCGGCCCAGTCCACCACGTCCGCCCCTGCCGGCCCGGCCGGGATCGGAAACCTCCTCGGCGGATTCCTGGGCGGCGCGGTCGCGGCCGTGGTCGCGAGCGGTGTCTGGTACGCGGTCGTGACCCTGAGCCAGTACCAGATCGGCATCGTCGCCATCGCGGTCGGCTGGCTGGTCGGCATGGGCGTGGTCTACGGCGCCGGTCACCGCGGCTCGTTCGCCCTCATCCCGATCAGCGTCATCCTGACCCTCATCGCCCTGGTCACGAGCGAGTACCTGATCGTGGCGCACTTCTTCAGCCTGGACGTCGGGTACGCGGTGGACCTCCTCCAGCCGCCCGACTTCATCGCCGAGGTCGTCATCACCTCGCTGCAGGCCGACCCGCTGACCCTCGTGTTCTGGGCGATCGCCCTGTTCCAGGCGTTCGTCGATCCCGGCACGCGTGCCCCGCGTGAGCGCGCACGCCGACGCCGACGCCTGGGCCGACGGACGCGCCCGCCACCGCCTGAGGCAACCGCCGGACATCCCGGGTCGACCGTCGGCCCCGGGCGCTTACCGATCCAGGAAGAGCGTCGCGCCCATCGGTCGCAGGCAATGGGTCGAGCTCATGGCCTCGAGATAGCCGCCGGCATTGAGCAGCGCCACCATGTCGCCCTCGCGGACGGGCGGCATCGGGTAGTCGTCGGCGAAGACGTCGCCCGCCTCGTTGATGTGGCCCGCCACGGTGACCGTCTCGGTCCGCTCGGCGGCGGCGTCGCGGCAGAGCACGATCTCCTGTGCGAACCGGTAGATGAAGTACGAGCAGTTCACGTTCCAGCCGATGTCCAGGCCCACGAACGTGACGCCGCGCCGGTCCTCGATCGTCACGACCTCCCCGAGCAGGATCGCCGCATCCTTGGCGAGCAGGTCCCCGGGCTCCACCGCGACGGTCACGCCCAGCGGTCCGAGATGGCGGGCCAGCACGGCTGCGTAGGCGTCGAGATCGACCGGGGTCTCGTCGGCCCGCGCCGGCATCCCGAGCCCGCCGCCGACGTTGACCTCGGTGATCACGTGTCCGGCGGCACGCGCCCGCTCGACCGCCTCGATGGCGGGGAGCAGCGCGCGCTCGAACGCCGGCAGGCCGTCGGCCAGCCAGCCGGACCCGGCGTGGAGATGGATCGTGTCGATCGCGAGGTCGTGACGCGCCGCGGCCGCCAGCGCGTCGTCGAATCGCTCGAGCCCGATCCCGAACTTCGTCGGACGGCTGCCGCTGTACTCGAGGTGGGCGTTGTAGCCGGCGCCGATCGCCGGATCGATGCGGATCCCGATCCGCCCGCCCGGTGCCCGGCGTCCGTACCGCTCGATCTGGCTGACCGCATCGAGGTTGCAGTGGATCCCGTGCGCGAGCAGGACGTCGAGGTCGCGCTCGGAGACGTTCGTGCCGGTGTAGCTGATCTCGTCGGCGCGCCAGCCGCACTCGAGCGCGCGCAGGACCTCGCCCGGCGAACAGGCATCGATGCCGACGCTGTCCGACGCACCGGGGTCGCCGAGCGCGCGGAACACCTCGAGGACCTCGGGCCGTGGGTTGGCCTTGAGCGCGAAGCGCAGGCGGAACGGGAGCCCCGACGGGGCGAATGCGGCCTGGATCCGCCGTGCGTTCTCGGCGAACCTGGCGCGGTCATAGACGAACAGTGGCGTGCCGCGCTCGCGGGCCAGCCGTTCGGCGTCCTCGCCGGCGATGGTGAGACGGCCGTCCCGGACCTCCAGCCCGGTCCGCACCCACCACGGCGAGGCGGCGATCACGCGCGCATCCGGATCCGCGGCATCGACACCTCGTGCTCGTCGTCATGGGGGTGCGGGTGATCGTGCGCTCCGCCGGCGTCGGCGTGCGCGGTGGCGCCACGTCGGACCCATCGATCGGGACCGACCTCGACGTCCACGCCGATCGCCTCGACGAGGCGGCGCGACGCCACGGCGATCTCGGCGATGGCCGAGTCGAACGCCTCGCGGTTGCGTGCCGCGGGCTCGCGATAGCCGCTCAGCTTGCGGACGTACTGGCGGGCGGCCGCTTCCAGTTCGCCGGTCGTCGCCGCTTCACCCGGGCGACGCAGGGTCTTGATGCTTCGGCACATGCCGATACGGTAGGACGCATCGCGACGACGCGCCAGCCGGCCGCCGGCGGGTAGCCTGTGCCGAGCCGGGCCGTGCCCGGACGCCGACATCGATGGGAGGCGAGCATGCGACTGTTCCGGCGTGGCCCGAGCGAGGGCTCCCCCACGGACTTCTGGGCCTGGTGGGCCGGTGCCCGGGATCAGGTGGCGACCGGGGTGGAGACGGGCGGATTGTCCGGTGCCGTCGTCGCCGACATCAGCCGCGCGGTCACGGCCGTCCATCGCGACATGGCCTGGGAGCTCGGTCCGGGACGGAGCGCGCGCCACGCGTTCTGCATCTCACCCGAGGGCGACCCGGCCCTCCGCCAGGTCGCGCTGCGCTGGCTGGCTGACGCTCCGCCGGCGGATGCGACCTGGGAGTACCACGCATCGAAGCAGGCCAACCCGTCCCTCGACACCCTGCGGCTCGACGTCGGCGGGCAGACCTTCGCGCTCGCGGAGATGCGCGCCATCGCCTCGTGGGACGAGACGCGCCGTCGCGTCGACGTCCGCCTGTGGCATCCGGGCTTCGAAACGGCACCCGCGAACGTGCGCGTCCAGGTCATGTTCATCTTCCTCGACAACCTGGTCGGCGAGGACGAGGTGGAGCGCTGGATCGGGGAGGTCGAGGCGCTCGACGCCCCCACCGGTGGTCGCACGCCCGACGAGCTTCGCGCCGAGATCGGACGCCGCCGGGAGGAGGATCCGGGCGGCGACGCGTCCTGGATCCTCGGCGAGCGCACCGCCCGCGACGGGTCTACGGAGCTCGTGCTCTTCGACGCCGCGCTGAAACGGATCGATCACCCGTTCGCCGACATCCACGTGGCCATGGCGATCCGGCTCGACGGCGCCGGGGGATTGCCCGACGACGCCGAGGCGGAGCAGCTGAACGCGGAGGAGGACGCCCTCGTGGCGACCCTCCCCGGGGTCGCGCAGTTCGCCGGCCGCACGACGACGCGCGGCCTGCGCACGCTGCATTTCGTCACGGCCGACGAGGCGGCGATGAAGGCCGCGATCGATGCCTGGGCGCTCGATCTGCCGCCGCGCCACATCAAGGTGGATCTCGAGCGGGACATGGGCTGGGAGTTCCGCCGCGAGTTCGGACTGTGACGATGCCCGCGGCCGGCGACGTCATCGCGGCTCTGGGCATGGTCCCGCACCCGGAGGGCGGCTGGTACGTCGAGACCTGGCGGTCGCCGACGCCGTCCAGCGGATCGGCGCGGCTCGGCCGGCGGCGAGCGCCATCCTCTATCTGCTCGGCGCCGGCGAGCGGTCGCACTGGCATCGGGTGGATGCCGACGAGATCTGGCAATGGTCGGGCGGTGGACCGCTGGCGCTGCGGACGTGGTCGACCGGCGAGACGAGCGTGTCCGTGCATCGCCTGGGCGGTGACGGTGACCGCCGGCGAGCGGCCCCAGGTCGTCGTCCCGGCGGGCGCCTGGCAGGCTGCCGAACCGCTGGCCGCGTGGGCGCTGGTCGGCTGCATCGTCGCGCCGGCATTCGACTTCGCCGGCTTCGAGCTGGCGCCGCCGGATTGGTCGCCGGATGCACCGGAGATCGACGTCCGTGAATCGTGGGCGGGGCGCGGTGCCGGTCACTGGCGTCGACCGCCTGACGCGGACGGCTAGCGGGCGCGGCCCATCCGATAGTCGATGGGGCCGGTGTAGCAGTGCTCGAGCTTCTTGCACGCCGCGTAGGTGAGATCGAAGATCCGGCCGCTCACGTACGGACCCCGGTCGACGACCGGCACGGTCAGGACGTGGCCATGCGAGCGGAACGTGACGAGGGTGCCGCACGGCAGCGACCGATGCGCCACGCCGACCAGGGTCCGGGTCAGCGTCTGGCCGCAGGCCGTGCCGTTGCCGATCAGACCAGGGCCGTACCACGAGATCTCGGGGTCCCGGCGCCACGGGTTCTTGCTGATCGCGCCGGCGTCGGCCTCGGGTTGGGCAGCCTTCGGCCGAGCCTGTGGCGGCTCTGAGCGCAGGTCGGGCTCGAACATCGTCGAGCCCTGATCCAGGTTCCCGTCGGAACGGGCCCCCGGATCGAGGGGCGGAATTGTCATCGCCGGCCCGCGGACAGCCGCGATCTCGACCGTGTTGAAGAGATCAGCGGAGGGGGTTTCGATCGGGCTGGGGGCCCGCGAACCCACCGGTCCGGGGACGGCGACCCAGGCGAGGATGGCGATGAGCGCCATGCTCGCGACGACTCTGGGGCGTCGCACGTCGAGGGGACCTTAGCATCGATCACGGTTCTTCGCGGGTTTCGGCGTCATTCGTGACCATATCGATTCCGTGACAGACTCCCCGCGTGCCCACCGTGACCGTGCCCCTGGACGGCCCGCTCGACCTGGTCGAGACGCTCCGGATCCTCGTGCGTGGCCAGGGTGACCGGACGATCCGCGTCGGCTCCGATCGCGCCTGGTGGACGACCCGGACGGTCGCCGGACCGGCGACCGTCGCGATCCGGATCGAGGACGGTGTCTGCCGGGCCGAGGCCTTCGGGCCGGGCGCCGATATCGCGATCGAGCGGGCACCAGGCCTCGTCGGACACCCGTCGGACGCGGCGCCCGCGCACGATCGGGCAGCACCACCGGATCGTCCGGGAGCTCGCACGACGCCACCGGGGCGTCCGCCTCCCGCGCACTGGCGCGGTGCTCGATGCGCTCGTCCCGGCGATCCTGGAGCAGAAGGTCACGGGCGCGGAGGCGCGTCGCGCATGGCAGGGACTGGTCAGGGTCCACGGCGAGCCCGCGCCGGGACCGATGGACCTCGGGCTGCGCGTCACCCCGGCTCCGGCGGTCCTCGCGGCCTTGCCGTACCACGCGTACCACGCGTTCGGCGTCGAGCAGCGTCGTGCCGATCTCATCCGTCGGGTCGCGGCGCGGGCCGCCTGGTTCGAGGCGATCGTGGACCTGCCGATCGCCGAGGCGCATGCGCGGCTCCAGGCCGTGCCGGGGATCGGACCGTGGACGGCGAACGAGGTCACGCTCCGTGCGCTCGGCGATCGCGACGCCGTCAGCGTCGGCGACTTCCACCTGCCGAACCTCGTGGCCTGGGCGCTGGCGCGCGAGCCACGTGCCGACGACGCCCGGATGCTCGAGCTCCTCGAGCCGTACCGCGGCCACCGGGCGATCGTCGTCCGATGGCTCGAGCTCAGCGGGATCCGCCCGCCGGCCTATGGCCCGCGGTTGTCGCCGCGACGGATCGAGGGGATCTAGCGGCGTTCAGCGACTGACCGAGCGGGCGGCGAGGTCGCCGGGTCAGCGGCCGACGGTGGGTTCGTCGGGTGCGTCGTCGATCATGGCGCACGAAGGTCGATCAGGCGACGAAGCAGTGCGCTCCCGTCGCCGAATGTCTCGGATCGCCCGGTGGCGACGTGGCTGACGGTCCCGTGGAGGCCGAGCGCGGTCGCCTCGGCGTCGTTGGTCGGCGTGGCCGGGGCCCGAGTCGGACGACGAAGTGATCCATGCCCGCAGTGTCGCGATCCGCGTTCGGGCGGCCTTAAGGCCCCGTGAACGCCTGCGGACCCGCGCCCGTCCCGTGTCGTCCGAAACCGCGACTTGCCCGCCGGTCGTATCGTTGACGTGATGACGACCTTGCGGACCGCCCCCGGAATCGACTCGTCGGCCTCGCGCTGGCCGGCGCGCTGGTCCTGCGCCGATCGGACCGGCGTCCGCGAGCGCCGCGCGCACGTACTCGATGGATGTCTCGGATCGCGCCGACTTCGTCGCCCAGACCAACAACGTCCAGTGCGTCGGCGCGAGCATGCAGATGATGCTCAACATGATCGAGCCGGGCCGCGACCGGACGGCCCGCACGCAGCTCCGCCTCCAGAAGCTGGCGCGCACCTGGAGCGGCAGCCGCCCGGACGGCGATCAGCGGCGCGGGGCGAGCGTCCGTGGCTGGGCGGCCGGGCTCAACATCATGGGAGCCGGTCCGTACAAGCTCGTCGGGGCCGCCACGCTCGAGGGCGCGATGCGGACCGCGGCGAAGGCCATCGCGGAGACCGGGAAGCCGGTCGGGCTGCTCGTGTGGCGGGGACGGCATGCCTGGGTCATGAGCGGGTACCGCGCGACGACCGACCCGCGGATCGACCCGAAGGCCAGGATCACGGCCGTCATGGTCCACGATCCGCTCTACCCGCATGGGTCGACCGTCTGGGGCCCGAGCCCACGACCCGGCGAGGCGCTCAGCCCGCGGGAGCTCGGCCGCCAGTTCGTCCCGCGACGGATGCAGTCGTGGATGCGCGGCCGGTCCGGGAACGTCCCGTCCACGCTGGGCGGCAAGTACGTGCTGGTCCTGCCGTACGAGCTCGACTCGACGTTCCGCGCCGGGCTCCTGCTCTAGCCTTCGTTGGCGGGCCGCACCGGGCCCTGCGGGCCGCGCCGGGCCCTCAGGCGGCGGCGGACGCCTGCTCGCTGTCCGTCTGGGAGGACGCCGCGAGCATCACCGACGCGAGCGTCTCGAACGCCTCGGTCCAGGCACCACGGACGGCGGGCGTGAACGCGTCACCAAGGCCCATCTCGAGCGTGTCCAGCAGCGCCCGACCGACCGTGGCGTAGTCAGCCGCACGGACGCCGTAGCCGACGTGCCGGCGGCCCATCGCCTCGACCGCCGGGACGAGATGCTCGAGGGCATCGATGTCCTTGACGACCACGGCCAGTGTCTGGGTCAGGTGCCGGTGCTGGCTCGCCATGTCGGTATGCACGAACAGCCGGCTGAGCGACGGGTCGAGCTCGAACAGGCGGTCGTAGAAGAGCGTCGCGGCGGTGTCGGCGATCGGGACGACGAGCGCCCAGCTCTCGCGGATGAGGGTGTGCTGCTTGGGGGTCATGGCGGTGGTCCTTTCGAGGCGTTTCGGAGCACGGAGCGGATCCGTGCTGCGTATCCTCGCCACCGGCCTTCGGGCGGCCTTCGGGTCGCCTTAAATCACCCGGGCGCCGTCCGATACCGCCGCACCGCATCCGCGAACCGCTCGACCGCGGCCGGCGTCGCCGGTTCCAGGGACGCGATGAGGTGGCCCACGCCGAGCCCGGCCCACGCCGCGAGCCCGTCGGCGATCTCCTCGGGTGTTCCGCGCAGCGCCGGCGTGTCCGATGACGGGTCGTGCGGCGCCGGGCTCAGGGAGGTGGACGTTGACGCCGACGGTCATCTCGACGCTTGCCGGATCGCGGCCGGCCTCCTCGAACGCCCGTTGCAGCTCGGCACGGACGCGGGCATAGCGGTCGTCCGGTCGTCCGTACCAGGCCTGGTTCCAGGCGTCGGCGTGGCGAACGGTCAACCCCAGCATCCGAGGGCGCTTGGCGGCGACGAGGATCGGCAGCTCCGGCCGGGCAGGCGGGAGGAGGACGGCGTCGTCGACCGCATGGAAGCGTCCACGGTGGTCGGATCGGCCCGTCCGGATCAGCTCGCTGATGATCGTCAGCGCATCCTCGAACCGCCCGACCTTGTGGTCGGTGGGTAGCCGAACGCCTCGTACTCCGGGTCGTGCCAGCCGCATCCCAGCCCCAGGATGAGCCGGCCGTCGCTGATGTGGTCGAGCGTCGCGGCCATCTTCGCGAGGAGCGCCGGGTTGCGGAACTCGGTGCCCATGACGATCGTGCCCGACCTGAACCCGTTGGGTCGCCTCGGCGATCGCGGTCAGGACGGTCCAGCATTCGTGGATGCCCTCGGTCACGCCGTCCGCCGGAAGAGGAAGTGATCGAAGACCCAGACGGAGTCGAGGGCGGCCGCCTCGGCCGCCAGCGCGACGGCGCGGATCTCGGCATAGCTCGCGACGAGGCCCGTCACGTCATCCTGGGCGATGGGCAGGACGACGCCGATCCGCATGGCCGATGCCGGGGCCGCGCTCATCGGCGCTTCGTCGGGGCGTCGATGGTGCGCTCGGTGATCGGCCAGGGTCCCTCCACATGCTGGTCGTGCGCCGACTACGCTAGCCGATGGTTGTCCGGCCGGGTCGGATGCCCGTCGCCGATCCCGTGAGGTGCACCCGAACGTGACCGAACGTCCGTCGCAGCGACCGGGTATGGGCGCGATCCCGTTCCGCGGCGGGACCACGTTCCGGGTCTGGGCGCCGCACGCGGACGCCGTCTTCGTGACCGGCCCGTTCGACGACTGGGCCGGGACGCGCACCGCGCTCGCGCGCGACGGGGACGGCGGCGCGGCGGCACGTGGTCCGCCGACGTCGACGGGGTCGGGAGCGGCGAGGAGTACCGGTTCACGATCCGCACGCCCGACGGCGACCTGTCGCGGCTGGACCCGTATGCGCGGCAGGTGACGAATTCCATCGGCAATGCCGTCGTCTACGACCCGGAGGCGTTCGACTGGGGCGACGTCACGTTCCAGATGCCGGCCTGGAACGACCTCGTCATCTACGAGATGCACATCGGCACGTTCGCCGCACGCGACGGGCAGCCGGGCGACTTCGACCGGGCCGTGCGCCGGCTCCCGCACCTGCGCGAGCTCGGCATCGGGGCGATCCAGGTCATGCCGCCGTTCGAGTTCGCGGGCGACGTGTCGTGGGGCTACAACCCGGCACACCCGTTCGCCATCGAGTCCGGATACGGCGGGCCGGATGCCTTCAAGCGCTTCATCCGGGCCGCCCATCTCGAGGGGATCGCCGTCATCGTCGACGTCGTCTACAACCACCTCGGACCCTCGGACCTCGACCTGTGGCGGTTCGACGGCTGGGGCGAGGGACCGTGGGGCGGCATCTACTTCTACAACGACGAGCGCGCGATCACGCCGTGGGGCGCGACACGCCCCGACTACGGCCGCGGCGAGGTCCGCAGCTACCTCCGCGACAACGCGCTGACCTGGCTCGAGCAGTTCCGGTGCGACGGGCTGCGCTTCGATTCGACCACGCACATCCGTTCGGTCGGCGGCTACCCGACCGACCCTGACGACCGACTCGACGACGGCTGGTCGTTCCTGGCCTGGCTCAACGACGAGGTGCGCGAGCGCCAGCCGTGGAAGCTGACGATCGCCGAGGACCACATGAACGACCCGCGTCCTCGTCACGCCCACCGACGAGCGCGGCCTGGGCTTCGGGGCGCAGTGGGATGCCGGTTTCGTCCATCCGATCCGGCGGGCGCTCGTCGCGTCCGATGACCGCGACCGCGACCTCGATGAGGTCGTCGACGCGATCCTCGGGGAGCATCGCGGTCCGCCGGCCACCCGCGTGATCTACACCGAGTCGCACGACGAGGTCGCCAACGGCCGGGTGCGCCTGCCGGAGGAGATCCGACCCGGTGACGCGGGCAGCTGGTGGTCGCGCAAGCGGGCATCGATGGGTTCGGCGCTCGTCCTCACGTCGCCCGGCATCCCGATGCTGTTCCAGGGCCAGGAGCTGCTCGAGGACCGCTGGTTCGAGGACACGCGCCCGCTCGACTGGTCCAAGGCCGACCTCAACGCCGGCATCCTGCGGCTCCACCGTGACCTCATCCGCCTGCGGCGCGACCTCGACGGCGTGTCCGCCGGGCTCCGCGGCGAGCGCACCGCGATCCTCCGCGCCGACGACGACGCCAAGGTGCTCGTGTTCCATCGCTGGGCCGCGGGCGGTCCACGCGACGACGTCGTCGTCGTCGTGAACTTCGCCGATCGGGTGCACCGACGATCTCCGGGTCGGGATGCCGGCGCCGGGCCGCTGGCGCGTCCGGTTCAACAGCGACAGCACCGACTACGACGACGGGTTCAGTGACCACCCGGCGTTCGACACCGACGCCGACGGCCCCGCGCTCGACGACTGCGCCCAGAGCGCCCTCGTCTCCATCGGGCCGTACACGGTCGTGATCCTGTCGCAGGACCGCTGATCGGGAACGGTCAGGATCCCGGGATCGGCCGGTACGGCCGGTGCGGCCGACGAGAGACGCTGGGTTCGAGTGGCCCGTCGTGACTGCTACCATCCCCCGGTGCGAGGCGCCCCAGACCTTGCGCGTGACAGGGGTATGGCGTGAACCGACGGCACGTCGCTGGATGCTCGGGCTGCTCCTGGTGCTCGCGGGCGGACTCGGCGCCTGCGAGGTGCCGGAAGGCGGCGTGCGCATCCCTCGGGCCGATGGAGCCTCCCTGTGTGCGGTCCAGTCCGCGGTCACCGCCCTCGACGAGAGTCTCGCCGCGGTCGCCGCACTCGACGCTGCCGCGGTCGCGACGCCCGATTCGCCGGAACAGGCTGCAGCCCTCGACGCACTCGATCGAGCGGCCGACGACCTCGCCGAGGTGCAGGAGGTGCTCGCCACGACCCCGAGCGGCGATCGCCCGGAGATCCGCGCGGCGCTCGTCGAGCTGGTCGACCAGGCGGTCGCGATCGTCGACGATCTCACCGCCCGGATCGAGACCGGCGACGTTGCGGGTATCGAGGCGGCCATCGCGTCGGCCGGGGCGCTCCGAGGGCTGACCGGCTCCATCCTCGCGACGATCGCCGCGACCGGGGTGACGTGCCCGATCCCGTCACCCGGCGAACCGACGCCGACGCCGACGCCGGAGGCGACGCCAACGCCGGAGGCGACGCCAACGCCAGAGCCATCTCCCTCGCCGACGCCGGAGGAGACGCCGACGCCCACACCCGAGCCAAGTCCGACTCCGAGCCCGACGCCGACTCCGAGCCCGACACCGACCCCGACGCCCTCGCCGACCCCGAGCCCGACGCCATCGCCGACCCCGACGCCCTCGCCGACCCCGACCCCTCGCCGACGCCGAGCCCCACGCCGACCCCGACGCCCTCGCCGACGCCGAGCCCGACGCCGACGCCGAGCCCCACGCCGACGCCGAGCCCCACGCCGAGCCCCACGCCGAGCCCGAGCCCGACTCCCGAGCCCGACGCCGAGCCCCACGCCCACGCCGAGCCCGACGCCGTCGCCGAGCCCGACGCCGTCGCCAAGCCCGAGCCCGACGCAGGCGCCGGCCCCACTCGCGACCGCGACCCCGATCCCCCCGGAGCCGGCGCCGGCCGGCCTGTCCACGGTCGCGCTGATCGCGCTCCTCGTGCTCGCCATCGGTGGTCTCGCAGCGGTCGGCGCGTTCCTGTGGAACGCCTACCTCGCCCGAACGGCGGACGAGACAGCCGGCGATGACGTGAGCGACGAAACGCCAAGCGACGAGCCCCCAGCCGACGAGCCGCCAGCCGCCTGACCGAGGTAGGCCCCATCCATCCGGCGCGTCTTTGGAACCGCGTCAGAGCCTGTTCGCGGAGATCAACCGGGATGTCGACGCGCGCGAGATCGCCCGAGCGGACGGGCTGAACAAGTCCTTGGCGAGCCTCCTCCAGCAGCGCGACGTCCTGGCAAAGCTCCCGCTGGCCGTGGTCGACCGGGACCCTCCGCGGATTCTCGTGACGGCGATCTTCCTGCCGCTGGTCCTGTTCCTCCTCCAGCGCGCCCTCAGCCAACTCGTCTGAGGGCACCGGGGCTCGAAGGACCCCGCGTTCGGGCGCTATGGCACTGTGCCGACCCTCACCCGACGAGCACCATATCGGCAGGAGGTACTGCCATGTTCAGAAGACTGTTGATGATCGGCGCGGCGATCGCCTCGGCCGGCGCCATCTTCGGCATCGTTCGCGGACGGACCGAATTCCGGCGCTGGGGCATCGACCCCGCGGAGAAGGATGCAGCCGCTCCCCGGCGACGACCTCGTCGCGGAGGCGCAGGCCATCGACACGCGCGGCATCGACATCAACGCCCCGCCCGAGAAGGTGTGGCCGTGGCTCGTCCAGATGGGCTACGGGCGCGCGGGCTGGTACAGCTACGACGAGCTGGACATGAACCGGCCGAGCTCCGATCGGATCGTGCCGGAGCTCCAGCACCTGGCGGTCGGTGACGTGGTGCCGACCCACGCGGGCGGCGGGTTCGAGGTCAAGCTGATCGAGCCGGGCGAGGCGCTCGTGCTCTACGCCGACCGCGAGCTCATGGACGCCCAGGCGGCCGCCGCTCCCGACGGCATGGCGAGCGCACCGGTCAATCTCAAGGCGACCGGCATGGCGCTCGACCAGACGATGCGCGGCGACTTCAAGGCCAGCTGGGCGTTCGTCCTCGAGGCGCGGCCGGAGGGCAGGACCCGCCTGATCGAGCGGTTCCGCGGCCGGATGGAGGTCCCCGAGAGCGCGCCCAAGGCGGCCCGGATGGGTCCCGCCGTTGCCGGGAACATGCTCGTGTTTGGCCTGTTCGTGATGGTTCGCCGGCAGCTCCTTGGCATCCGGGACCGCGCGGAAGGGCGTCCGATTCGACTGCCCTGGTTCATGCAGCGCGCACCGACCATCGCGCCGGCGCCGACGGGCAGCGCCCGGAGCGCTGCCTGACCCTCCGGATCGATCGCACGCACGACGCCCTCGGCAATGGCCGGGGCGTCGTGATTCCACCCCCAGACGGCGCCGGCGCCATCCGTCGCCTGCGTACGATCCCGCACGATGAGCGACGTCCACGCGCGTACGGCAACCTCCGACCGAGGCCGGACACGGCGCGACGCCGGCACCCTGCCCAGGGAGCGCCGGCGTCGATGATGGTCGGGGTCGAACGGGTCTTCGATCGCGATCGTTCGATCGCGACGCGGGCTACGCTCCGCTCGGCTTGATGTTCTGGTTGAGGCGGAACAGGTTCGTCGGGTCGAAGGCGCGCTTGACCTCGGCCAGTCGTGCGTACGTCCCGGTCGGGTACGCCTCCGCGATCCGTCCATCGCCCTCGTCCTCGAGGAAGTTCGCGTACACGCCGACCGATCGTGGGCGCAGGGCCTCGAAGTAGGACTGCGTCCAGGCCTGGTGGACCGGCGCCTCGGCGGGATCGGCGAACGGCGTGAGCAGGACCACCATGACCGGTGCGTCGCGATGGGCGAATGCCGTCGCGTCCGGGTCGACGGTCGCCATCGCGCCGCCGAGGATCCGGATCTGCGTCATCGCCATCGGCGAGCTCGGGGCGGCCATCCGCTCGAGGATCGTGTCGATCGCTGCATCGTCGAGCGCGTCGAGGAAGAGCGAACGATGCGCTCCGAGGCCCCGCTCCTCGGCGCCCTTCATGAGCTCGTAGATCACCGGGTACGGCATCGGCCCGACGAACTCGGCCATCGGCGTGGCGACCTGCCGGAACGGCTCGATCGCACGGGCGCCATCCTCGGCGTCGCCGGCGTACACGAACATGATCGCCAGGGTCGGCTGGAAGTGGATCGCCTCGGGCACGAACGGTGCCGGCGGGGCGGGCATGACGACGGCGATGACGGTCAGCTCATCCGGGGCGCTGGCCGCGATCGGGACGAGCGCCTGCAGGGCCTCGCGGGTCGGTGGCAGGAACAGCGCGCCGCCGAACACCATCCCGACCGGGTAGAGCCGGAACTGGAAGCGGGTCACGACACCGAAGTTGCCGCCGCCACCGCGGATCGCCCAGAACAGGTCCGCGTTCTCGTCCGCGCTCGCGGTCACGACGCGACCGTCCGCAGTCACGACCTCGGCCGATACGAGGGCATCGATCGCGAGACCGTACTTGCGCACGAGCCAGCCGATGCCGCCGCCGAGGGTCAGACCCGAGATGCCGACGCTCCCCGTGTCGCCGAACGGCGTCGCGAGACCATGGGCGCCTGCCGCGGTCGTGTATTCCCCTGCCGTGAGTCCGGCCTGGGCCCACGCGAGACGACGGTCGGGATCGATATGGAGGCCCTTCATCGCACGCAGGTCGAGCACGATCCCGCCGTGGGTGCTGCTGTGGCCGGCGAGGCTGTGGCCGCCGCCGCGGATCGCGAGCTCCAGCCCGGCATCCCGGGCGAAGACCACGGTGCGTGCCACGTCGGCGGCGTTCGCGGCGCGAACGATGAGCGCCGGGTGACGATCGATCCCCGCGTTGTGGACCTGCCTGGCAGCCTCGAACGCCTCGTCCTCGGGCCGGATGACGGTGCCGGTCAGGCCGGCGGTGAACGCGGCGACATCGAGCGGGCTGCCGGGGTCGTGTGCAGGGACGCGAGCGAGGGCCATCGGTGGGGTTCCTTTCGGATGAGGCAGTCGAGGTGGGGTGTGCACCCATCCTCGGCTCGACCCCACCCCGCCCGACAGGGGCAAGCGCCCGCGACCCGACGCCGACGGATGTCGACGCCGATGCGACGGATGACGATGCTCGGACGGCGTCCGAGTGGGCCCGGGCCGGGGTGCGGCCGCCGTGCGGCCGCCCGTCGGGTCAGTCGGCCGAGGCCAGCCAGACTGGGTCGCCGACCCGCACGCCGAGCAGGTCGGCGGCACTGGCGCCGTAGCGGATCACGGACATCCAGCCCCACGCATCCTCGAGGACGCCGCACTCGTCGTGGGTCACCTCGCCGTACGTCCGGATCCGCCGCAACCGCGCTCCACCGGCCGTCGACGCGATCTCGAGGGGTTCGTCCGGTCGGAAGGCCGCTGCGTCCAGGTGAGCCGGGCGCACGTTCAGGCGCACGTTGCCGAAGCGATCGATGTCGATGACCTCGGCGCTGATCTTGTGCGTCTCGATCTCGGGGTCCGTGAGGCGGATCGTCACGAGGGCGAACGGGTCGACCGGCGGTCCCAGGTCCGTGAGGGCGGCGCCGGTCGCGAGCCGGGCCGCGGCCGGCGCGAACACGTCGCGCGCGTTGAGGACCGGCGACGGCGGGTGGAGGATGACGTCGGGCGACGTGATGGCGACCGCCTCGACCAGTCCGTCGTCGGCCGCCCAGGCCAGCGAGAGCAGGCCGTTGTCCGGTCCGACCAGCAGCCGCCCCGCGGTCGTCCGGAGCGCGAGCGCGAGCCGATCCGTGCCACTCCCCGGGTCCACGACCGCGAGCACCACCGCGTCCGACGCGAGGTATGGCAGGGCCTGGTGGAGCGCGAGGGCACCCGCCTGGATGTCGAGCGGCGGGACGCCGTGCCCGATGTCGATGATCCGCGCGTCGGGCGCGATGCGCGCCATGACCGCGTGGCACACGCCGACCATCTCGTCGCGGATCCCGAGGTCGGACAGGAAGACGATCGAGGACGTCACGCGCGAACCGTAGCGCCTGGCCGGAGGGGCGTCGAGGGGTCATGTCGATAGAACGGGATGGGTTCCGGGGGGAGCGGCGTGTTGCCGGCGATGCGGTCCGCTGCCTGCTCGGCGAGCATCATCACCGGGGCGTAGATGTTGCCGTTCGTGACGTACGGCATCGCCGAGGCGTCCACGACGCGCAGGCCGTCGAGCCCGTGCACCCGCAGGGTCAGCGGATCCAGGACCGACGCGTCGTCCACGCCCATCCGCGCCGTGCACGACGGGTGCAGGGCGGTCTCGGCGTCGCGACGCACCCAGTCGAGGACCTCGTCGTCGGTACGGACGCCGACGCCCGGTGACGTCTCGCCGCCGTTGAACGGCGCCATCGCCGGCTGGTTGAGGATGCCCCGCGCGACCCGCACCGCCTCCACCCATTCGCGGCGGTCCTGGTCGGTCGAGAGGTAGTTGAAGCGGAGCGCCGGGTGCTGCGTGGGGTCCGTGCTCTTGAGCGTGATCGACCCACGGGCGTCCGAATACATCGGCCCGACGTGGACCTGGTAGCCGTGGCCCTTCGCCCCGGCGCTGCCGTCATAGCGGATCGCCAGCGGCAGGAAATGGAACATGAGGTTCGGGTACGCCACGTCGTCGTTGGAGCGGACGAAGCCCCCGCCCTCGAAGTGGTTCGTCGCCCCCGGGCCGCTGCGGAGGAACAGCCATTGCGCCCCGATGAACGGCCGACGCCAGAGCTGGGTAGCGGTCGGCTGCATCGAGACCGGCTGGAGGCACTGGTACTGGATGTAGACCTCGAGGTGGTCCTGCAGGTGCGCGCCGACGCCGGGCAGGTCCGCGACGACCGGGATGCCGAGGGCGCGAAGGTCGGCCGCCGGCCCCACGCCGGACAGCAGCAGCGTCTGCGGGGAGTTGATCGCGCCGCCGCACAGCAGCACCTCGCCGGCCTCGATCCGTTCCGGCGCGCCACGTCCTCGAGCGACCTCGACACCGGTCGCCCGCGCGCCGTCGAACAGGATGCGCGTCACGAACGCGCCGGTCCGGACGGTGAGATTGCGCGCGACGCGCGCGCATGATCGGGTGGAGGTACGCCCGCGCAGCCGACAGCCGCCGACCGCGGTGGATGTTCCTGTCGAACGGGGCGAAGCCCTCCTGGCGGTAGCCGTTCACGTCGTCGGTCAGCGCGTAGCCCGCCTCCTGGGCGGCCGCGAAGAACGCGCCGAAGAGCGGGTTGGTGGCCGGACCGCGCTCCAGCACGAGCGGACCGTCGTGGCCGCGCCACGGATCGTCAGGCGCCGCGGCGAGACACGTCTCCATCCGCTTGAAGTACGGCAGGCAGTGGGCGTAATCCCAGCTCGCCATGCCGGGGTCGGCGGCCCAGCGCTCGTAGTCGAGCGGATTGCCACGCTGGAAGATCTGGCCGTTGATGCTCGATGAGCCGCCCAGGACCTTGCCCCGCGCGTGGTAGATCCGCCGGCCGTCCATGTGCGGCTCCGGCTCCGATTCGTACTTCCAGTCGTAGAACCGGCTGCCGATCGGGAAGGTCAGGGCCGCCGGCATGTGGATGAATACGTCGAACCGCCAGTCGGGCCGCCCCGCCTCGAGCACGAGCACGCTCGTCGAGGGATCGGCTGACAGCCGGTTCGCGAGCACGGAGCCCGCCGAACCGCCGCCGACGATGACGTAGTCGTAGCGCCTGGCCGTCATGGTGGCGGCGATGCTAGCGCCTCGGTCACCGGCGGATGGCGCGCATCGGTGGATGATGCAACAGATGCGCCTCCGATCCGTCCCATTCCCCGTGACCGACAGTGACGCCGAGTTCCTCGCCGATGCCACGGGCGCTGCCGTCGTGCAGGCGACGACCATGAGCGTCCAGACCACCGCCGATCGACGGGCCGCGGACCTCCGTCGCGCGGTGCTCGCGATCTACGACGCGCACCATCGCGAGCTCGCCACGTTCGTCCGTGCGATCGAGCGGGACCGCGACACGGCCGACGACATCGTGTCCGAGACCTTCACCCGGCTCATCGCCGAGATGCGCCAGGGCCGGACACCGGACCAGCCACGGGCGTGGCTCCACCGGGTCGCGGCGAACATCGTCGTCGATGGCGGACGCCGCCGGCAGGTGTTCGGACGGATCATCGACCGGCTCGTGGATCGGCGGCACGTCGCGCCTGCCGACGAGCCGATCCTGCAAGGCGAGTTCCGCCGCGAGATCCGCGAGGCGCTCGCGGTCCTGCCGGTCGACGCGCGGACCGCGCTCATGCTCGCCGCCCACGGGTTCAGCGGCCGTGAGGTCGCCGACGCGATCGGGCGGACCGAATTGGCCACGCGCACGCTCATGTGCCGGGCCCGGATCACGCTCCGCGACCACCTGACCGGGACCGAGGTCAAGCCATGATCGACCACGCCCTCGCCCGGCGACAGCTGGCGATGACCATCGATTTCCCCCTCGACGGCGACGCCGCGATCGAGCTCGACCATCACGTCGTCGGATGCCCGGATTGCACGACGTACGAGACGTCGCTGCGGCGCGATGCCGCCGTCCTTCGCGATCTCGACCTCGGGCCGGTCGCGATCGACCTGCGCGAGGAGCTTGGCATGGAGGCTGGTCGACGCATCGGCGGCGGGACGCTCCGCTGGATGACCCTCGCGGCCGCGACCATCCTGCTGCTGACGGCCGTCGGCGCGGGCGTCGTGGGCGTCGGTGCGCTGCGGACGGGTGGGCCCGAGACCGCGCTGCCGCCTGACGGTGGCGTAGCCGCGGCGGCGGCGCCGGTCGCCTGGGACAACGGGCTCGTGCAGGTCCAGGCAGACGACGCCTGGATCGAGGTCGACGGCGTCCGCAGGGCGATCCCCCAGGGCGTGCTCGGCGGTGATGTACAGCAAGGGCGCCACGATCATCGTGCGATCGGGCGAGGGCGAACCCGACGCGACGCTGATCCTGACATTCAGGGGCGATGGCCCCGACTGGTCCCTCGAGCAGGTCGAGCTGTGGCGCTCCGGCGCAGGCCGGTTCCGCCAGCTGGTTGGTTCGCCGGCGATCGTCGGCGGCACCGGCGGCGATCCTGGCGTCGACGCCGCGATCCCGCTCAGGACCCTCAACGGGGACGTCGAGGGCGGGCGGATCGTCTTCCGTGGGCTCCGGGCGACCGTCATGGCCATCGGCGTGGAGCCGCCCGTGCCGCCGTTCCCGGGCAAGGCACGCGTCCCCGACGAGCGACCCGCCGATCCGCTCGGACCACACGGATTGCTGACCTGTTCGGGCCTGCTGCAGGCCGAGACGCCGCTGGAGGCCGAGGCGCTCGCCGCGAAGCTCGGTTGGGGGATCGCCTGGCGCATCCGCTGGAGCGGCGACGGTGGCGCCGTCTTCGAGCGGGACGAGGTCCAGCCGCAGGAAGGCACGATCATCGACGCGACGATCATGGAGGCGACCGGCGAAGCACCGAACGCGGTGCTCCTCGTCGTGGCGGCCCCCGGTGACCCCCTCGCGGTCCCGATGCCGGTACCGAACGACTGCCCCGTGCCGGGGGAACCGATGCCGGTCGACCCGGTCCCTGAGGCCAAACCGACTCCCTGAGCGGAACGCTCACTCCAGGACGTGGAGCGCCGCATCGCGCGAGCCGTAGACTCCGGTGATGGACGGTCAGCAGCGCGTCGCGCTCGTGACGGGGGGCGGCGGCGGGATCGGCTCGGCGATCGCCCGACGGTTGGCGGCCGACGGCGTCGGCCGTCGTCGTCGCCGATCGAGACGGCGAGGCTGCGACCCGAGTGGCGGCCGCGTTGCCGCGGGCAGAGCCCGTGACCGTCGACCTCGCCTCCGCCACCGACTGCGCGGACCTCGTCGCCGGCGTCGTCGATCGCCACGGGCGGCTCGACATCCTCGTGAACAACGCGGGACTGCAGTACGTGAGCCCCCTGGTCGATTACCCGGAGGACCGCTGGGACCAGCTGCTGGCCGTGATGCTCACCGCGCCGTTCCTGCTGACGAAGGCCGCCCTCCCCGCGATGACGGCAGGCGGCTGGGGACGGATCGTGAACATCGGCTCGATCCACTCGCTCGTCGCCTCGCCGCACAAGGCCGCCTACGTCACGGCGAAGCACGGACTGCTCGGCCTGACGCGCGTCACCGCGCTCGAGGCCGCGGAGCACGGCATCACCGCCAACATCGTCTGCCCCGCGTTCGTCCGGACGGCCCTCGTGGAGAGCCAGATCGCCGATCTCGCACGGGCCGAGGGCGTCAGTCCGGCCGATGTCGAACGGCGGGTGATGCTCGGCCCGGCGGCGATCAAGCGCCTGATCGAACCTGACGAGGTCGCCGAGCTCGTCGGCTACCTCTGCTCCGACGCCGCGGGCGGGATCACGGGCTCGGTCTTCCCGATCGACGCGGGCTGGACGGCGCGCTGAGGCGATGTCGCGGTAGGCGGCGCGGCGCCGGGCCGAGAACCTCGTCAGCCGGCGCCGTTCGCGTCGCCGGCGCCGTTCGCGGTGATGCGGACGCCGTGCGCTCCCGCGATGCAGGTCTCGACGCGACTCGCCTGGCGCGGATCGCCCAGATCGACCTCGAGCACGACCAGCTGCACCTCGCCGCGCTCGCCGAGGACCATCCGGCGCGAATAGCCGAGGATGTCCAACCCGGCGGACGACGCGATCATGCGCACCGCCAGATCGGCGTCGCGCTCATCCGCGAAGGCTGCGGAGACCATATTCCCTGCGGTAGGGGGCATCGCGAACCGCTGACACGAGCGTGGGCTATGGGCGGGCAGTGTGCGCCTCCTGCCGTCGCCCGGCAATCCCCACGACCTACCGGGCAACCCGGATCGCCCATGGACAATGCGCCGCGGACTGCGGTCGGCGAGCGATCGCGGCGTCGCCGGCCCGTGACGGGAATCGATCGCCACCCAGGGCTACGCCCCGGGTGGCGTGATCGTGCACCCAGGCGCGGTGTCACATGACCGGGAAGGTCTCCGACACCACGACGGTGGCGCCGCCGGCGAGGACGGGGCAGCCCTTCGAGAGGGCAACCGCGTTGTCGAGGCTGTCCGCCTTGAGGATCGAGTAGCCGCTCGGCGCCGACGTCGCGTCCATGACCGAGCCATCGGGCGTGATCGCCTTCGCCTGCGAGATCGGGTTGCCGCCGTCGACGAGGGCGTCGCCGAGCGTTCCGAACCAGTCGTTCCAGGCCTGCATGACCTGGTCCTGTGCCTCCTTCGTCTCGGGCATGCTGCCACCGTGGAAGGTGAGCAAGAAGTTCGCCATGTCGATCGACCTCCATCGCGGCGACGCACGGGCGTCGCCATCGAGCGCGCAGGCGACGATGTATCGCCTATCCATGCAGACGACGAACGGGACGACCGGAATCGACATCGCCGTTTCTGCGAAATACCATGCTTCATGATTGACTTATATAAGTCGCACCTTGTATTCTCTCTTCGTGCACGCGTTCGACGTCCTTGGCGACCCGGTCCGGCGACGGATCCTCGAGTTGCTGGCCGAGGGCGAGACGTCTTCGGGGGCGATCGCCTCGGTGGTCCAGGCCGAGTTCGGGATCTCGCAACCGGCCGTTTCGCAGCACCTCAAGGTCCTGCGCGATAGCGGGTTCGCGACCGTCCGGCCCGAGGGCACCCGACGGCTCTATGCGGTCGACTCGGCGCCGCTGCATGACATCGACCTGTGGCTCGACCGGTTCCGCCGGTTCTGGGAGCAGCGTCTCGACTCGCTCGAAACGGAGCTCGCCCGCGGGAAACGCGAACGCCGCCTCCGTGCCACCACCACTGAAACCCCGAAGGGAGACCCCATCAGATGATCGACATCGTCCGTGAGATCGAGGCCGTCCAGCGCGAGGTCGGCACCGGCCGGATCGCCGCCGGCGAAGGACGCGCGATCCGCCTCCGGCGCACCTACGACGCCCCGATCGACGACGTCTGGGATGCGTTGACGAACCCCGACCGGATCGGCCGCTGGTTCCTGCCGATCAGCGGCGACTACCGCCTCGGCGGCCGCTATCAGTTCGAGGGCAACGCCGGCGGCGAGATCGTCGCGTGCGAGCGGCCCAATCGGCTGCGGATCACGTGGGCCTACGGCGAGGTCGCGAGCGACGCCGATGTGTCGGAGCTGGAGGTGCGCCTCTCGTCGGCGGGCGACGAGGCGACCGTCCTCGAGCTCGAGCACACGGCCATCCTTCCCGACGAGATGTGGATCGAATACGGCCCGGGGGCCGTCGGCGTCGGCTGGGACCAGGGCGCGCTCGGGCTGGCGCTCCATCTGCGTGGCGAGTCCGTCGGCGATCCGACCGCCTGGCAGTGTCCGACGAAGGACGCACGTTCGCGACCAGGAGCAGCGAGGCGTGGGGCGCGGCGAACCAGGCTGCGGGCGCGGATCCAGAGGTGGCGGCGCGGGGTGTCGCGAATTCGACGGTGTTCTACGCGCCGGCACCCGAATCGCCGTCCTGAAGACCGGGCCCCCGGGCGATCGCAGGCTTCCTGTCCGGAGGGTGTAATGCCGTTGCAATGCGTCTGTCAGTCGAGAGGGCAGACGCTGAGGACCCTGTGCCCCGCCGTCCATCAGGCTGGGTGTCCGCGTGCCCCCAACCGGGTTCGCAGGCAAGGAGGCGCCACATGCGCAACACCACCACGATGATCGATCCGAAGGCGATCCTCAAGGACGCCCCGATCTTCTCCAGCTTCGCCGTGAAGGACATCGACGCCGCGCGCCAGTTCTATGGCAAGACCCTCGGTCTCGATGTTCGGGACGGTCAGGAGCCCGGGACGCTCGAGATCCACAGCCGCGAGGGCGCCCCGGTCTTCGTCTATCCGAAGGAGGACCACCAGCCGGCCGTCTTCACGGTCCTCAACCTGCAGATCCGTGACATCGACGAAGCGGTCGATGCGCTGACGGGGGCCGGGGTCAGGATGGAGCACTATGACCGCCCGGACGGCATCAAGACCGATCCGAAGGGCGTCGCCCGTGGTAAGGGCGACCAGGGCGGCACCCAGGGGCCGAGCATCGCCTGGTTCCAGGACCCATCGGGCAACATCGTCTCGGTCATGGAGGTCCGACGCTCGTAAGCGTCGTCCAACGCAAACGCAGTACTCGCCGCCGGTCCGCAGGGCCGGCGGCGTGTTCATGTCCCGGAGGTCCGTGATATGCGTCTGCAATGCGATGTGCGCGGCGACTGCGCATGGTGCCGCCTGCGGCCTGACTAGCCTCTGGCCCCCGAAGACCGGAGCTCGCCATGCCCCCACGGACCGCCGCACAGATCCTCGCCGAGTGGCACGATCTCGCGCTCCAACGCGAGGAGGCGTCGGATGCCGACCTGGCCGACGCCATCGCAGCGCGGATCGACCAGATCCGGCGCGAGTACATCGAAGGCACACCGCCAGCCAAGCGCCCCGAGGCGGCGCCTACCCTGGACGAGGCCGAGCCGACGATCCAGACGCGGCTTCCCCTCTAGGCTCCACGCCCGGATCGGAACGGTCAGGAAGCGTCGATCCGCTCAAGATCGAGCTGGACACCGGAGGGCCAAACCGGCCTTGGTCACTGCGTCCACCGAACGGCTGTCGGCAGCGGGTCGACGGCCCGCGTTTGGGCGAATAGGTCGGTGACTCGCTAGCCCTCGATCACGCCCAGGACGCTTCGCACGTCATCGAGCCATTCCTCGTAGGGCACGACGGGATCGCCGTCGTACATCGCTCCCCCGACGCCGGCGCGAAGCTCGTCCGAGAAGGCCTGTTCGCCCGTGGCGAGGACCTCCTCGAGGTCGCAGGACACCGGTGGGTCGAGGAATTCGAGGTGCTGGTCCATATCGATGGCTGCGATGCCGATGACCTGCCGAAGGCGGCTCGAGCGTGCCTCGTTGTTGACGCTCTCCGGACCGTTGATCACCGCGAGGACCAGCCGGTCCATGACCCCGCCCCATTCGGTCGCGACGGCGACGCAGGTCGCGCCGACGTACTCGTGGCGTTCGGTCGTGCAGCCCCCCATCTCACTGGAGACGTCATCGCACACCGTCGGAGATGGCGACGCATCGGACACGTTGCTGCAGGAGGCGGTCACGACCGCGATGGCCAGGATCCCGGCCAGCAGGACCAGTCGAGTCAAGGTCGTCATGGTGTGATGCGCCTCCTGCAGATCGTGCGTCAGTGTAGGTGGGCCTCGGTCAGCAGGTGACCAGGTCACGGCCTCCTGAACTGGCTGCCCGCACTGGCGGGCTGTAGTCCTGTCGAGTCGTGACCGTCTCGACCGTCGTGCCACCGCTGTAGCCGACGCCGGCGTTGACGTTGAACAGCGCTTCGGCGATCAGTCGGTAGACGAAACCGCCGGTGATGTCCCACACGAGCTCGACCTCACCCTTCCAGCGGTTGGTCGTGACCACGGTCGAGGTGTAGCCCGTGCGGTAGTTGATGTACCACTCGTTGTCCTCGTTGCCCGAACCCAGGCATTTGCCGCGAGCGGCTCCACTGGCCGGGATCCGGAAGTAGGGTTGCCCGGACCAGCCGCACCATGATTCGGGGCAGCGGGAGACGAACTGGACCTCGATCCAGCAGTCGGTGATCGCCGGGTTGTTCGGGCAGTCCTTGACGTAGTCGATGTTGACGGCCGGGCGGCCGCCGGACACGAAGACGTCGGTGATCGAGTCGGTATCGCCCATGTCGCCGATCTCGCCGTCGGCGAAGACGGCACTCGGGGCGATCAAGGCCAGTGCCATGGCGCCCACGATGAAACCCATACGGAACGTACGCCTGCGCATCGCAGGACCCTCCCTTGCGGTCTTCCGTTATCAGGACATCGCGCGACGGAGGGAGTCTCTTCGCGGGGGCTTACCGGCGGCTCAACGGCCGCATACCGGCGCCTTATCTCGGCGCAGTCGGGCGGACGGAGTCGGGGTTACGGCGCCATTGGTCGGCCGGAGCGAACCGCCTCGACGACCCGGAGGACCGCCTGCGTGACGACCTGTGCACTGTCGCGCTGGGCAAGCAGGCCTTCGTGATACGCCCCCTCGACCGTGATATGTCGGCTCTGCGTGGACAAGCCAGGCAGCTCGGCCTGCATCGCCGTCAGCTTGTCGGCCATCCTGGGTTGCTCGGTCACGCTGAGGACGATCAGCGGCAGGTCGCCGAGGTTCCCGGCGTCGTTGACCATCGGCCGGCTTCGCGCATCCCATGCGAGGGCGGCGTCGCCGGCCGTCCCGAGCGCGCGCGGGGTCCTGCCGAATGCCATGAGCTCGTCGTGCGCACGAGGCGGCAGCCCGTTGGCGAGCAGCTCGTACTCCTTGTCGAAGAGGCGGAACAGGCCGAACCTGGCCAGGACGCCGGAGACCTTGTTCCCGTACCCGAGCACCTTGCTGGCGATCCCGAAACGGACCCATTGGTCGGGATGTGAGCCGTCCACCAGCACCATCCCGGCCACGTCCTGCGGATACAGCGCCGCGAACGCGCGGACAGCGAGCCCGCCGTACGAGTGGCCGGCGAGGACGTACGGGCCGGCGATGCCCGCTCGTTCGAGCGCGACGTGCAGCTCCTGTGCGCTCCGTCCCGCGTCGCGCGGACGCGGACCAGGATCGCTCCAACCAAGGCCGCCCCGATCGTAGGCGACCACGCGCGCGACCTTCGCGAGCTCCGGTTGGACCCATGCCCAGTTGGACGAGAACGAGACCATCCCTGCGTCCAGGATCACGGTCGGTCCCGGGTGCTCCTCACCGGTGACCACGAGATGCAGGCGGTGACCACCGACGTCGACCAGCCGGCCGGGTGGCGGGAATCGCTGTCGCTCCTTCCGCGCGGTCCAGGTCTCGAGTGCCAGGGCGGCCGGCCCCGAGTGCGACGACCAGGGCGGCGATCCCGACGAGCGGGTTCATCTCGGTGGCGCGGTTGTGGCGGCCGTCGTCATGGCGTGGCCACCTCCCTACGACCGACGCGGCAGCGCGTGCTGCGGTGGCGGCGACCACCACCCTACGCCATGGGTGCGAGCACCCGACGGAACGACGTCATGGCGCCCCGTCACCGCGCGTGTGACGTGGCTCCTGCCGGGTCCGGAACGACCGCGGGCGCCCGCAGGGCAGGGAAGCGAGCCCAGAGGCGTGGGCGAGGGCCTTGATCGTCGCCCCGCGGTAGCCGTGGCGGCGAAAGACCGGGGCGGCCAACGCGAACAGCTCTCGGCGTCGCGCCTCGAGCCTGCCGCCATCGCGAAATCGCCAGGGTCGGAAATCGCGAATCTGGTCTGTCGAAGGTTCCATCGCACGCGAAGCGTAGGTCAGGGGACCGGATGATCGGTAGATCCGGCAAGCGGCGGTGTTGCGAGAAGGAGCTTGCCCCGCGGAACCTTCCTCATCCGCCCCTTCGGCTGCCTACGGCGCGACCACGAGTGTGGCCGGAGCACTGACGTTGCCGGCGACATCGAAGGCGTAGAGGTCGTAGGTGACGGCGGTCCGGGTGCGCCCCGTGAGTCGGTCGTACATGACCGTGCCGATGCGGTCGACGCCGGCCTGGCAGAGCGTGCCCAACCAGCTGCCGTTGCGGTAGAGCTTGTAGCCCGAAACACCGACGGCGTCGTACGAGGCGACCCAGCCGAGCGTGATGGAACCCGACTTGGCCCGGCTGACGACGTGAAAGTCCGCCGGAGGGGTCGGGGCGATGGTGTCGGCGGCACTCGTAGGGCCGGCGCACTGCGGGTCGGCGGCAACCGCCGCTCGCGCCGGCGTCATCGACACCTGCGCCACCAGCGCCACCAGCACGAGCGGCGCGATGACCGCGCGGGCACGTGGACGAATCACCGAACGAGCCATGTCAGCCTCCTTGTCACCTGGATACCAGACTGACGCTGGGAGGCCGCAGAACGCAGCGCCGGCAAATCCTCCGCCGTCATCGATCGACGACACCGCGCGCAGTCGCGGTGTCGGCGTGGGTCACGCTGACGGCCGTGGCTCGAGGATGACGACCGCGGTTTCCCGCGATCGGCGCGCTGCCCAGCTCGCGAGCTCCTCCTCGCCGTCGTACTCGGCCCAGCGCGCCCACAGGCGGGGCCGCTCCTCCGGCGTGGCCGCACGGCCGCGGACCGCGCGCGGGCCGTCGGTCAGCTCGACCGTGGTGTCGGGGTTCGCCTGGAGATTGAGCCACCACGCCGGCTCCGCGTCGCCCCAGCCGTTCATGGCCATCGTGACCAGGTTCGGACCGTCCTCGAAGTAGCCGAGGATGGCGTGCCGCTCGCTGCCCGAGCGGCGGCCGACCGTCTTGAGCCGCATCATCCCCCACCGCTCGGACGTCTGGCGGCGGAGGCCCATTCGGCCGCGCGTGAGGGCGTAGATCGCGCGATGGATCGTCCAGAAGACGCGGATGACCCAGCGCGGCGGGAGTGGCGCCCGGCGACCGCGATCGGTCGTGGTCGGAGTGGTCATGTCGTGCCTCCTTCGGGTGACTCGTATCGAAAGACCTCGTCGAGCGTCACGTCGAATGCGTGGGCGATCTGGAACGCCATCTCCAGGGACGGCGAGTAGCGACCCTGCTCGATGGCGATGATCGTCTGGCGCGTGACCCCGACCCGCTGGGCGAGCTCGGCCTGGGTCATCTCGCCGGCCTCGAACCGCAGGCGCCGGATCTGATTGCTGACCCTCGTGGGCTTGCCCATCGGCCTAGAAGCCTCGTCGATAGGCGACGAGCTTGACGGCCGCCCCGACGACCGCCGCCACGACGAACGCGAGGTACATCGCGTTCGCGATCCAGAAGTAGTCGAACTCCGCCAGCGTCAGGACGAACGGCACGACCATGCCGACGCCGAGCACGGTGCCGGCGACGTACTCGCCGAAGCGCCCGATGTCGCGGTCGCGGACGTCCGCATCGTGGCCTTCACCGTGACCCGCGATCTCGGCCGAGATGCGGCTGACGATCTCGACCACGATGCGACCGACGATGGCGAGTGCGATGCCGATGCCGATCGCCCACAGCATCGTCGGCACGTAGTCGATGTCAGCCGGCGCGGTCTGGCCGAGCTGCCCGAGGGTGATGACGAGGTACGCGCTGTACGTGACCACGATGGCGACGAGGTAGACCCATTGGCCCTTCTCCTCGTTGGACATGCATCCGCTCCGATGTAAAGGGTGTTTGACATCGGCGAATGTACGGTGTGCCTGACATCATGTCAAGGAGTGATTTACACGCGCCGTCGTCGGGGTCGCCGGGCACGCCGGCACATCTCGGCCGGGCCGGAGAGTTGAAGAGGATCCCGCGAGCTCCCTCGATGCTCGCTTCGAGGAGCGGGCTCGTGACCGCCTGGCGAGCCGCATCAGTCGCGCGGTGCTCGCCGCTGCCCTGTCCCAAGCCGATGAGTGCCGGGCCGGCGTCCTTCATCACCGACCGGATGTCGGCGAAGTCGAGGTTGATCAAGCCGGGCGCGGCAATCAGGTCGATGATGCCCTGGACGGCCTGGAGCAGGACGTTGTCGACGACGCGGAACGCCTCGCTGACCGACGTGTCCTCGGGGAGGACGCTCGCAACCCGGTCGTTCGGCACGACGATCAGGGCATCCACGTTCGCGCCGAGCTCGGCGGCCGCGGTGTCGGCGATCTGCTTGCGATGGGATCCCTCGAAGTCGAACGGCTTGGTAACGACCGCGATCGTCAGGGCGCCCTGCTCCCTGGCCTTGGCCGCGACGGTCGGTGCGGCGCCGGACCCGGTGCCGCCGCCGAGCCCCGCCGTGACGAAGACCAGGTCCGCCCCGGCCACTCCCCGAGCGATCCGGGCCTCGTCCTCGTTGGCCGCGCGTCGCCCGATCTCCGGGTCGCCGCCGGAGCCGAGGCCGCCCGTGAGCGCGTCCCCGATCCGGATTTCCTCCGGCTCACGGTCCAGCGACGAGGGCGCAGTAGACTACGAGGCCGCGCGCACGCCGCGCGGTCACCGGGGCGTCACCGGAGGGGATCGAGATGACCACGACGCCAGCGCTCAGTCGGCAAGACCTGGACTCGCTTGCCGCGTCGCTCAGCGGGCGGCTGCTGCAGCCCAGCGATGCGGGCTACGACGACGCCCGCCGAGTCCACAACGGGCTGATCGATCGTCGACCGGCGCTGATCGTGCGGTGCCGCAGTGCAGCCGACGTCGCCGCGGCGGTGCGCTTCGCCCGAGGTGGCGGGCACGAGATCTCGGTCCGGGGCGGCGGTCACAACGTGGGCGGGCTCGCGGTCGCGGACGACGCCGTGATGATCGACCTGGCCGAGATGAAGGACATCCAGGTCGATCCGGAGGCCCGAACGGTACGTGCCCAGGGGGGCGTGATCTGGGCCGAGCTCAATGCCGCGGCCGGCGAGCACGAGCTCGCCGTCACCGGCGGGGCCATCTCGACGACCGGGATCGCCGGGCTCACGCTCGGCGGCGGGCTCGGCTGGCTCATGCCGAGGTTCGGCCTGGCCGCGGACAACGTCATCGCGATCGAGCTCGTGACCGCCGACGGCGAGATCGTCGACGTGACGGACGAGTCGGACCCGGACCTCTTCTGGGCGCTGCGCGGCGGGGGCGGCAACTTCGGGGTTGCCACCGCGTTCACCTACCGGTTGCACTCCCTCGGCATGGTGACGGGCGGGCTGATCGCGCACCACATCGACGCCGCCCCGGATCTGCTGCGCTTCTATCGCGACGCCGTCGCGGACGCCTCGGACGAGCTGGAGGTGTTCGCCGGGCTGGTGCACGCCCCCGATGGCTCGGGGACGCAGCTCTCGGCGCTCGTGGTCTGTCACACCGGCGACCCGGATCGGGCCGAGGCCGACCTGGCCCCGTTCAAGGCATGGGGCTCGCCGCTGGTGGTCGAGGTCGGGCCGATGCCCTACCCGGCCATGAACTCCATCCTTGACGAGGGATATCCATCCGGCTCGCTCAACTACTGGATGTCGAGCTTCACGGGCGGGATCACGGATGCGCTCATCGACGTGGCGGTCGAGCGGTTCAAGACGACGCCGTCACCGATGAACGCGATCCTGTTCGAGCATTTCCACGGCGCGGTCACGCGCGTGCCGGTCGGCCGATACCGCGGTCCCACACCGCCAGGAGGGCTTCAACCTGCTGATCCCGTCGGTCTGGCTCGACCCGGCGGACACCGACAAGAACAAGGCCTGGACGCGTGAGACCCATGCGGCTTTCAGCGAGCACCTCGTCGAACGGCGCTGGCTCAACTACCTGACGGACGATCAGGGCGCGGGCGCCGTACGGGCCGCGTACGGGCCGAACTGGGAGCGGCTCGTCCAGGTGAAGGCCCGCGTCGATCCCGAGAACGTGTTCCATCGGAACCAGAACATCCCGCCTGGCTGATCCGACCGGTACCTGGCAGGACCGACTCGTAGGCGAGGAAATAGATCAGGCTCGCGGCCTACTCCTGGTGGGTCACCTGCGCGCCGTTGAGGCGGGCGTGCAGTGCGGCCCACTCCGGGACCTCGTAGCTGCACGTGGCACATGACCACGCCGCGCCGTCGCCCTTGGCGGGTGCGACGCGCGATCGGTCGACCGTGCCGTCCTCGAGTTCGTGGATCACGAACCCGTCGCGGAACCAGTCGATCGCGCGACAGGTTGGACAGCGGATCTCCCCCGGGTCGTCCACGCCGCCGATGATGAGCGCGAATCGTCGCGCTGTCGCGTCGCCCTGGACCATGTCGCTCCACCCATCCAGGTCTGCCACGTCGACGCGCCGACGGTATTCGATGAGGCCCCGGACCCTTCACCGCCGGGGGAACGTTGTCCGTACCCGGTGGCCTCTGATGCGGACAACGATGATCGCGACCCGGACGTTAGGTCTCGAGCTCGAAACGGCGGGCATCCATCACGCTCGATGAAGAAACCCCGCCCGTCGGAGGTGACGAGCGGGGCTTGAGAGGGCGGAGGCGATGGGCTTGCAGCACGCCCATGGTGCCAACGCCGGACAGGGATCGGTGGTGGGGCCACAGGTCCGTTCCCGCCACTGGACGGATCCGTCCCCGGAGCCTCGATGCGGACTACAACGAGGGTCGCGACTGGACGTTAGGTTCGAGGTCGAAAAGGTACACGTCGACCATGAGGCACTTCAGCGGGAGGTGCCGCCCGACCGCAGGCTCAGGCGTCGGCGGCCCGGCGCAGGCGCTCCAGCTCGCGCCGCAGGCGCTTGCTCGGCCGGCCCTCACCACGTACAAGGGTCATCGCTGGCCCGACCTCCCGCACGACCGGCGGGCTGTGGTCCACGTAGCAGGTCGCGGCGACGGCGGCCCCGACACGCGACTCGATCGGCCGCATGACCACGACGATGCGCTCGCGATCGGCGATGAGCGCCTCCACCCGATCACCCGCGCGTACCTTCGTCGACGGCTTCGCCGACGATCCATTCACGAGGACGTGGCCACCGTCGCACAACCGGGTCGCGAGCGGGCGGGTCTTCACGAGGCGCACCGCGCACAACCAGCGATCGACTCGCGTCTCGTCGGTGGCCAAGGGAGCAGTCACGCGTCCTAGGATGGCATGGCTCGCAATGGCGTCGCGGCGTCACTGCCGCCGGCCCGATGGCGGCACCGCCAGCACTGCCCCGTCCCGACGCTGACGACGTTCGCGCCAGCCTTCTGACCCCGACTCACACTCCGTCACATCGCCGGGGTCTCGTCGATGGCTCGTCCGGGGGTTCCGCGGCACAGGAAAAGCCGGACCGCATCGGTCCGGCTTCGATGTGTCTTGGTATCTGGTCGGGCGAGAGGGATAGCCCCGCGACCAGCGACCTTCCGATCACGATGCGGCTCGCCGAGCCACCGGGGCCCTTCGACTGGTTGCGCGGCGCATGACACGCCGGCCGTCCCGCCCAGCCGGGCGCGCCACCGAGCGCGAGGTCGGCGTGGTTGCGGCCGTCCTCGTCGCCGGGTCAGAGAAGGCGGCCGCCCACCGGCTCGGCCTGTCGCACTCGACCGTGAAGCACCACCTGGCAAGCGCTCGGTCCAAGGTGGGAGCGACGACGACGGCCCAGCTCGTCTGGATCCTGGCACCGCGGCTGCCGGAGCCCGAGGGCACGGCCCATGCCGACGAGTAGCGATCCGCCCGTGCCGGCCCCGAGTCCCGCCATAGCTCGTGGTGGCCGCTCCGTCCAAGGATGGAGCCATGGCCATCAGCGTGGTTCGTCCTGGGAGCGATCGCGCAGGCGGCGAAGCAGTGTGATTCCTTGACCGCGGCGCGATCTTTCACCTTGACCGCTACAGGTTGACGGGCGGCGCACCATCGGCCTGTGGCTGCGCACCCTCCGCATCGGTTCTGCTGCGAGGAGGATCTTGCCCGCCTAGGGTACGACGGTCTCAATGCCAAGGCCGATCTGGCCAGATGGCGCGAGGGGAAGCTGCACGCCCCGACGCGAGAGCTGATCGAGGCCGTTCGGCGCGAAGGCGTCGACGGAGCGCGCGTGCTCGACATCGGTGCCGGAGTCGGCGCGGTCCACATCTCGCTTCTCGAGGCCGGAGCCCTCGCCGCCATCGACGTCGACGCTTCACGCGAGTACCTGGCGACCGCGCGCTCCGAGGCCGAGCGGCGCGGCCTGGCCGACCGTGTCGAGTATCGATACGGAGACGTCGTCGAGCTCGCCGACGAGCTGCAACCGGCCGAGATCGTCACGCTCGATTCGGTGATCTGCTGCTATCCGTACCTCGAGCCCCTCCTCGCGGCGGCGACGCGATCCAGACCGCGGCTCGTGGGAATCACCTATCCACGCGACGTCTGGTGGATGCGCGCCTTCATGCGGCTCTACAACCTCGTCCACGCGGTTCGACGCAGTCCTGCGCGCTACTTCATCCATCGGCACGCGGATGTCGAGCGGTGGATGGCCCGGCTGGCTACACGAGCGCCCACGAAGGTGGGATCCGCGTGTGGCGCGTCGTGCTGTATCGCCGCCCCGCTGCCGAACGATGAGCGGCGGGCCGCGTGGAGCCCGGGCCCTCCTCGAGCGGGTCATCGGCCTCGCAGACAAGCCAACCGATGATGACGACCTGCGTCTGCGCAAGCGAGTCCTGGTCATCGCCGGCTACATCCTCATCATCGGCCCCCTCCAACTTCCAGCCCTGGCCCAGGGACTTCCGCTGAGCTGGATCGTCGCCGCGACAATGCCCGTGGTCAGCGCCATCAACCTGATGGTCCTCGCTCGCACGAAGCGCTTCGAGCGCTACGTCGGCGTCCTGATCGTCATCGTCCTGCTGTTCCCGGCCGTGATCGAGGTGTCACTCGGCGGGCTGGCTGGAGCGAGCGCGGCGCTGGTGTTCGCGTTCCTCGGTCCGGTGTTCGCGCTCATCGGGCTGGGCCCCCGTCGAGCGGTCGCCTGGTTCATGGCGTTCGTGCTCGTGGTGATCGGCGTGATCGCGCTCGATCCGCTCGTAAGCAGCAGGATCGAGCCGCAGCCCTATCCGATGCGGCTCGTGTGGTACGCGGCCAACCTTATCGTTCCGCTGAGCATCACCTTCGCCCTGCTGCGGTACACCGATGTCCGCCGGCGACGGGCTGAGGCGCGCTCGCAGGAACTCCTCACCAACGCGATCCCTCGATCGATCGCGGCGCGTCTGCAACACGGCGAGGAGCGGATCGCCGAGGCCTATCCTGAGACGACCGTGCTGTTCGCCGACCTGGCCGGGTTCACTCCGTGGGCTCGCGAGATCGATGCGGCACATGTCGTCGGCTTCCTGGACGAGCTCTTCTCCCGCTTCGACGTGCTCGCTGCAGAGGCGGGCGTCGAGAAGGTCAAGACGATCGGCGATGCGTACATGGCCGTCGCCGGAGCGCCGGAACCCCGGGCTGACCATGCATCGGCCGCCATGCGGCTCGCGCGCGGGATGCTGGGTGTCGTTGACGTGGCCAGCCGGCGCCTGGACGCCCCGCTCGAACTGCGGATCGGGCTGGCAAGCGGGCCGATCGTGGGCGGCGTCATCGGTCGACAGCGGATCATGTTCGACGTCTGGGGCGACACAGTCAACACCGCGTCGCGGATGCAGTCCACCGGGATCCCCGGCCGGATCCAGGTGGCGAAGTCGACTCGTGATCTCCTTCGCGACGAGCACGCATTCGACGAGAGGGAGCCGGTCGAGGTCAAGGGTCTCGGATCCATGACGACTTACCTGGTGGCCGAACCGGTCCGGACATGAGCCCTTTGCGCCGACGTCCACTCCGGAAGTGCCCGCCTGCGGGAGGGTGCAACCGGCGACGCCGTCACCGTCGAGATCCAGGACCGGGTTTCTGACTCAGGCGCCAGCCGCACGGGAGTGGGGCACGGCGACGATTGGCAGCCACAAGTGGCGTGCTTGGGCCTGTCGCACCCGACCGTGAAGCACCACCTCGCGAACGCCCGGTCGAAGGTCGGCGCGACGACAATGGCGCAAGCTGGTGTGGATCCTGGCTCCGCGGCTGCCTGAACCCGAGGGCGCAGCCCAGGCGACGAATAGCGTCTCGGGCGGACTGCCTCGCCTGTGGGTTGCCTCAGGGCTCCCGAGGCGCGAGCTCGAAGACGCGGGTCGGGCCGGAGATCCCCTTCAGCACCACGTCGCGACCGGCGTCGAACGAGAAGCCTCGCTCGCTGCCCAAGTCGCGAACGAGGTCGGAGGTGAGGATGCACCCCGCATCGGCTGCGCCACAGATCCGGCTCGCCAGGGTGACCGTCGAGCCGAACAGGTCGTCGTTGTGGTCAACGGGTTCGCCGGCGGCGATCCCGATCCGTACCCGAAGTTCGGGTGTGAGGCCCTCGGCAGAGCGCGCCCCGAACCCGGCCTGGATCGCCGTCGAGCATTCCAGCGCGCTCGCGACGTCGTCGAAGGCGGCCATGATCCCGTCGCCCGTGTGCTTCACCTCGCGTCCATGTGCTGCCACCAGCGCGCGTCGGATGATCAGGTCGTGCTCCGTGAGCAGGACCATGAACGCCGACTGTCCGACCGCTTCCAGGATCGACGTCGAACCCTCCAGGTCCGTGAACAGGATCGTCCGGAAGGGATTGACGCCCGGGGTGTCACTGCCGGTCTCGCTCATCCTCCCGAGGAGCCGCAGGACGTTGTCCTCGGAGACGCTGATGATTTCGTTGGGGATCAGGCCGTGCGTCGCCTTGTGCACAGCCGTCAGCGAATTGCCCGTCGGCGCTTTCGCCAGGCAGAACGCCTCGCCTTGATCAGCGTCGAACCAGTAGGCGAGGAACTGCACCCCGAACTTGGCCCCCATCTCGAGGTCGGCCATATGCGCCTGCGCGACCTGTTCGGCCGTCACTCCGGCACGTCGTGGCGATCCATGAACAGTGGCATCTGATCCCCTTGCCGTAGGGGATGATCGTAGGCATTTGCGGCCGCGTTCGCGACGGCAAGTCGGACCCGCCACGACGGGTGGGCGGGCCGATCCGACGGCGTTTCAGAAGGCTCAGGGTGTGGGCCGCGTCAAGGCTCCGTAGCGCCATCGGGGGCGCCGGGCCCAGAGAGCGGTCCCTGGCCAGAGCGCATGGCCCAATCGGCCAACTAGGAACTGCGAGCCCGCCGCCCGCACCCTTGGGGCATGACGGCGCGCTGGTCCGATCCAGATCGACTCCCGGTTCCCCCCACCGGGTACGTCCGCGCCGTCAACCCCGCGGCGGCCCGATGAGCGGGGTCGAGCTCGTCCTCGCCTTCCTCGCCGGCGTGGTCATGGGCGGCGCCCTCGATCGCTTCGTGCTGCCGCTCCTCGTCGACGCCTGGATCGACCGAACGCACCGGCATGGGCGATGAACGGGGTGACGATGCGGACCGCGCCGGGCCGACGTCTACTCCTCGGCCCGGATCGGCGCCGCTGCGGCGCTCACGCTCGTCCTGGTCGTCCTCCTCGTCCTCGATGTCGCCGTCCCCGACTACGACATCGCCCCGGGATCCTCCTGCCCGTGCTCGGCGCGATCCTCTGCGCTCCTGGGGCTCGAGGCCTCGGCTTCTGGAGGGGTGTGAAGTGAGCCCGATCTACTGGGTCGGCTCACCCAAGTTCACGGCCGGCCACCCCCGCCGCTCATCGCTCTCGTCCATCACCGCATGGTCGGCACGCTCCGCTCGACCGACGCCGCGTTCACCTCGACCGACGGACGTGAGGCCTCGACCACCTTCGGTGTCGGCTACGGCTGCGGCCGCGCCGGCCACCCGACCACCGCCCACGTCCACCAGTACGTGCGGCTTGGCGACCAGGCGCTCATCGACCGCTACGGCGGGTCGGCCGCGGTCGGCCGCAAGGCGGCACCCGGCCCGCTGTACGGGATCTCCCGCGACGTCTGGTCACCCGCGGGTGAAGGGCGAGTCCTACAAGGTCGACGTGTACGAGCGGGCGATCGGGCGGGCCTTCGAGCACGTCGCCGTGTCGTCCCGCCTCAAGGTCGACACCGTCGCTCTGGCCAGGCGACCGGAACCCGGCGGCGGCGACGTCCTGGCGACCGCCCGCATCGCCCGGGAGCGCGACCGAGCAGCCCTGCAGTTCGCCCGGGACCGCGACCTCGGCCGGTTGGAGGCGACGATGGCACGTCTCGACGCCGAGGCGGCGGCGGCGGTCGTCCACCCATCACGCATCCCGACCGCAGCCGAGGCTCGCGCCTACCTCGAGGAGTTGCCGACGCTGTGGGCGAAGACCTCGGACGCCGGGCGCCACGCGATCGCCGAAGCCGTTTCGAGCGGATCGACGTCCTGGGGGCGACCGACTTCACGTTCACGCTGACCACCCATGCAAGGGCTCGCGGCTGGGACGCGGCCTTCGGGGCCGGCGTCGTCCGCGTGAAAGAAGGTCAGTCTGGTCGGGGCGAGAGGATTTGAACCTCCGACCTTATCGTCCCGAACGATACGCGCTACCAAGCTGCGCCACGCCCCGACCGAGGGTGCTCGCCGAGCGAGCGTGCGGATGATACCTCAGGTGGCCGGCGGCGACCATCGGGCGGGAGCCCGCCGCCATCGGACCCAAGGAAGCCGCCGCCGTCGGGGATCAGGGGGTCGAGCGACCCTCGGTCCGGATCGGCAGCGTCGCCAGCGCCGCACCGATGAACGCCGCGCCCATCAGCGCGAAGACGATCGGCACACCGGCCGCCTACCCCCGCAAGGTCGATGACGACGCCGTACAGCGCCACCCACAGCGACCCGACGCCGAACGCCAGCGTGAAGTAGAGCGCGTACGACGCGTCGCGCGTCGCCGGCGGCGAGATGTCCGCGAGCAGGGCCTGGAGCTGCGGCGACTCGGCGAACGAGAACAGGCCCATCAGGACGATCCCGGCCCACAGCCCGACGATCGACGACCCGGCGAGCAGGAACACCGCGAACCCGACCGCACCGCCGATATAGGCGAGGACGATCATCGGCTTCCGCCCGAACCGGTCGGAGAGCGAGCCCGCGATCAGCGGCATCGGCACGCTGAAGACGATCAGCGCGCCGTACATCAAGCCTGCCGTGGCGGTATCCAGGCCGATGACCTCGGTCAGGTAGATGAGCACGAACAGGTTCACGACCCCGAGGCCGCGCCCGCCACCACCGAGGACGGAGGTGAGGAACAGCCAGCGCAGGTCGCGGTCGCCGATGACGCGCCGCAGCGCCTGCCGGCTCGACCCCGAGGCGACGGCCGCCACGCGGTCGGTGCCCGCTTCCCGGACGAGGACGAGGATCGCGATCGCGACGAGGATGGCGGGGAGCCCGAACGCGATCGACACGCCGCGCCAGCCGATGAGCGCGAGCAACGGCACGCCGATCACGGCGACGATCACCGTTCCCACGTTGCCGCCGGCGATGTGGGCGCTGATCGCGAAGCCGCGCCGCTCGGGCGGGTACTGCTCGGCCAGGAGGCCGTTGCCGACCGGATGCTGCGGCGATGCCCCGATCCGCGACGACGATGTTCGGGATCGCGAACGTTGGAAAGCCGGTGGCCAGCGCCTGGGCCATGAACCCGCCACCGAACAGGATCCCGCCCACGCCGAGCAGCCGGCGCCGCGAGACGCGACGGGTCAGCTCCGCGAAGCTGAGCTGGACCATCCCGGACGCGAACGCCCCGATCGCGGCGAGGAACGCGATCGTCTCGACGCCGACCCCGAACTCGTCGATGATGGCCAGGAACATCAGTGGCAACACGACGGCATGGGCGTGGTTGACCGCGTGGGCGACCGACAGCAGGACCAGCGAGCGCGTCGGTCGGATACGGGAGTCGGTCGTCACGTCGTCCATGGTGCCGCATCATTGGCCTAGAACGTTGGGCCAACCCGCGCGTTGCATCACGATCGGCTTTGCGGCATCGTGAGGCCGCCGCCACCACCTCGGAGGGATCGATGCCGACCGTCCTCATCGTCGACGATGAGCAGCACATCCGCCTGCTCATCGAGCAGACGCTGGAGGAGCTCGAGGACGACGGTGTCGACCTCCTGACCGCCGCCGATGGCGAGGAGGCCCTCGACGTCGTCGACAACCACCATCCCGATCTCGTCTTCCTCGACGTCATGATGCCGAAGCGCAATGGGTTCGAGGTCTGCCGGGCGATCAAGGAGGAGCGCGGCCTGAGCGGGACCACGGTCATCCTGCTCACCGCGAAGGGCCAGGCCTATGACCGGGAGCAGGGCCTTGCGGCCGGCGCGGACCAGTACCTGACCAAGCCGTTCGATCCCGACGACCTGCTGCGGCGCGCCCGGGCGGCCCTCGGTCTCGCGGGTGGAGCCGCCTGATGGAATCGGCCGAGCTGCGGCGCCTGATCGTCCGCCACCGACACGTCGCGCCGATGCTGTCGGTGCTGCTCGCCGGCACGGACGCCCGGGTCACGATCTCCGACGCGGACGGCGAGGTGCTGCTCGACCGGCAGATCGGCGCCGCACCGGCCGATGCACCGACCGAGCGCCATCCCATCACGGTCGAGGGCGCGACGATCGGCTGGGTGGAAGGTCCGCGTCCGGCCGGCGCCGTCGCTGCCGTCCTCACCTATGCCTGTGCCCGCGAGACCGACAAGCGGGCACTCGCCCGCGAGGCGCTCGATCGCTACCGCGAGCTCAACCTCATCTACGACCTCGCCGAGCAGATCGGCGCCGTCCTGGAGGTCGACGAGGTGGCCCGCGTCGCGGTGGCCGAGGCGAGCCGCCTGCCGTCGGGCGGGGTCGGGTTCCTCGTCCTGCGCGATCCCGAGGATGGGACGCGGTTCGTGGCACGACCCGGCGACACGGAGTCGCCACTCCCCGGGCTGACCGCCGGGTACGGGATCGTCGCCGCCGTGATGGAGGCCGAGCCGGAGATCGTCAACGACGTCGGCGCGGATCCACGGGCGAGCGACGCGGAGCGCGGGATCGCGTCGCTCATCGCGGCTCCGCTGCGTGTCCGCGGCGAACGGATCGGGGTGATCGGCACGATCTCGACGGAACCGCTCGAGTTCCAGGCCTCCGACCTCAAGGTGCTCGCCGCGATCGCGGCGCTGACCGCGCCGACCCTGGATCAGGCGGCGGTCCATGAGGCCGCCGTCGAGGCGGCGCGCGACTGAGCGCCATCGACCGCCGAGCCGTCGTCCTCGGGGTCCTGGGCTCCGTCGGGGTCCTCGTCTACCTCCTCGTCCTGCGCGGCCCCGCATCGCAGGAGATCGCGATCATCCTGGCGACGATGCTCCCCGCCGGACTCGTGCTGTACGGCGGTGCGGCCCGGCGCCGAGCGCGCGACCTGCGCGCCCAGCAGACCCTCACGGTCCGTGCGTATCGGCGCTCCGAGGAAGCCAATCTCACGCTCCAGCAGCGCGTCGCGGAGCTCATGACGCTGAACGAGCTCGGGGTCGCGGCCGGCTCGACCCTCGATCAGGAGGAGCTCCTCGATCGGTCGCTCGAGGCGGTCATCCGGCACCTGCGCTTCGACCGTGCGCTCGTGCTCCTGGCCGACGACGAGGCCGCCGTCCTCGCGGGCGGCCGGTCGGTGGGTGGCAGTCCGGAGATGGCGGCGAGCGTGGCCGGGCTGCGACTACCGCTCGAGCGCCGCAAGTCGCAGCTCGTCCAGCTGTTCCACGCGGACGGACCGATGCTGTTCCGCGACGTCGACAAGGACGACGATCCCGACAACCGGGCATTCGCCCAGCTCCTGGGCGTCAGCTCGTTCCTCGGCACGCCGCTCGTCACGAAGGGCCGGACCGTGGGCATCCTCGCCGTCGACAACCTGCTGTCGGGCCGGGACGTCCTGCCGGGCGACGGCCCGCTGCTGTACACGGTCGGCAACCTCATCGCCGGCGGCATCGAGAACGCGCGGCTGTACGCCGAGCTCGAGGAGCAGAAGGCCGCCCTGGAGCAGCGGGTCACCGAGCGGACCGCGGCCCTCGCCGCGGCCATCGAGGAGGCCCATGCCGAGCGGGTCGTGGCCGAGGAGGCGCGTGCGGTCGCCGAGGCGGCGGCCGTGACCAAGAGCGCGTTCCTCTCGAACGTCAGCCACGAGCTGCGGACGCCGCTCACGTCGGTCGTCGGCTTCTCGAAGCTCATCTCGCGGCGGCTCGCGGAGGTGGTCTTCCCGACGGTGCCCGGCGGCGACCCCAAGGTCGATCGCGCGATGCGTCAGGTGACCGAGAACCTCGGCATCATCGTCGAGGAGGGCGACCGCCTCACGACGCTCATCAACGACACGCTCGACCTGGCGAAGATCGAGGCAGGTCGCATGGAATGGCGGGCCGAGCCGGTCGAGATCGGCGACGTCATCGGTCGGGCGACCGGCGCCACCGCGGCATTGCTGACGGACGATGCCGGCCCGCGGCTGGAGGTCGAGATCGCGCCCGACCTGCCGGCGGTGATCGGCGACCGCGATCGACTCATCCAGGTCGTCATCAACCTCATCTCGAACGCGGTCAAGTTCACGCCATCGGGCTCGATCGTGATCCGCGCCGAACGTCGCGACGACGACGTCCTCGTGTCGGTCGCGGACACCGGTCCCGGGATCGCGCCCGACGACCAGGCCAAGGTCTTCGAGCAGTTCGCCCAGGCCGGCGACACCCTCACGGACAAGCCGCGCGGCACCGGTCTCGGCCTGCCGATCTGCCGAGAGATCGTCGAGCACCACGGCGGTCGACTGTGGCTGGAGAGCGCCCTCGGCGTCGGCTCGACGTTCGCGTTCACCATCCCGGCAGCAGATGCGTCCCGCGTGGCGCCAGCCACACCAGCCCAGGCCGATCCGGCATCATCGCCGTCGGAGACGCCAGTGCCGTGACGCCCGCTGGGTCGTCCGCCCTACTTCTTGCGCGGGACCTGGTACAGGTCCGCCTGCGGGTCCGGGCGTCCGCCGGCCGAGCCCGGGATCTCACGCTGGCCCTTCGGGAGGACGTAGAGGATCATCAGGGCGATCGGGCCGAAGATGATCCCGAGGATCCCCCACCGCACCGGGCTCCGGCCGAAGCGCGGGGCGTTGCGATAGGCGTAGACGGCGCAGACGACCCAGACGACGAGGCCGAGGATGACGAGGCCGGTCCCGGCGAACATGACGGGGTCCATGGATGGGTCTCCCTAGAACTGGTCGAGATAGCGTTCGACTTCCCAGTCTGAGACCTGGGTGCGGTACTCGTCCCACTCGGCGCGCTTGGCGTCCACATAGTGACGGAAGACGTGGTCGCCAAGCGCCTCGCGGATGACGTCGTCGGCCTCGAGCTCGTCGAGTGCCTCCCCGAGCGTGCCGGGCAGCTCACGGATGCCCTTCTCGGCGATCCGGGAGGCGTCCATCTCGAACAGGGACTCTTCGACCGGGTCCGCCAGGACCAGACCACGCTCGACCCCATCGAGGCCCGCCGCGATCATCGCCGCGAACGCGAGATACGTGTTCGACGACGGATCGGGGCAGCGCACCTCGGCACGCGTCCCCTCGATCGACTTCCCGGGCGACACCATCGGCACCCGGATGAGCGCGGACCGGTTGGTCCGGCCCCAGGTGAGATAGGTCGGTGCCTCGTAGCCCGGCACGAGCCGCTTGTACGAGTTCACGAGCGGCGCGAGGACCGCGATCATGCCCCGCGCGTGGGCCAGGATCCCGGCCATGTACGAGCGGGCCACGTCCGACAGCCCGTACGGGTTGGCCGCGTCGGCGAACGCGTTGCGCTGGTCGGCGATGGACCACAACGACTGGTGGGTGTGCATCCCGGAGCCGTTGATCCCGTGGATCGGCTTGGGCATGAACGTGGCGTACAGGCCGTGCTGCTGCGCGATCGCCTTCAACGCGAACTTGAAGGTGATGGCGTTGTCCGCGGTGCGCAGGGCGTCGGAGTACTCGAAATCGATCTCGTGCTGGCCGACGGCGACCTCGTGGTGTGCCGCCTCCACCCGGATGCCGAACGCCTCGAGGGCATCGACCATGTCCTGGCGGATCTCCTGGGCGAGATCGGTCGAGAAGTCGAAGTAGCCGGCCTGAGTCGTGGGGCAGCGGCTCGATCGAGCCGTCATCGGCCCGGCGGAACAGGAAGAACTCGAGCTCCGGACCGGTGTTGACGATGTAGCCCATGGCCTTCGCCCGCTCGACCTGGCGCCGCAGGATGTAGCGCGGGTCGCCGACGAAGGCCTCGCCGTTGGGCGTGAAGACGTCGCAGATCACCCGGGCCGTGCCACGCGGCCCCGAGCCCGGCTGCCACGGGATCTCGGCGAAGGTGTCCATGTCCGGCATCAGGTACTGGTCGGATTCGGCGATCCGGGTGAACCCCTCGATCGAGCTGCCGTCGAACCACGTCCCGTGCTTGACCGACCCCTCGAGCTGGTGGATCGGGATCGTGACCGCCTTCACGTGGCCGATGATGTCGGTGAACTGGAGCTGCACGAACCGGATGCCGCTCTCCTTGGCGGCGTCGATCCTGGCGCTGGATCCTGCGCTGCTGGCCACGTGTCGATGCCTCCTGGGCGGGTTCGGGTCGGGCGTCGGACACGTCCGGCGCCCGGCTCACGCTGGCGTGTCGAGCCTCAGTACTGGAAGAGCAGCTCCCGGTACTTCGGCAGCGGCCAGAGGTCGTCGGCGACGACCATCTCGAGCTCGTCGACCACCACCCGCAGCGCGTTCTGGGCCGGGATCACCGACGCCACGTAGGCGTTCGCCTCGGCCTGCACGGACTTGGCCCGGTGGGCATCGTGCTGGGCGTGCTCCAGCGCCCCGATCGCATCGACCAGCGCGTCGGCCAGCCCGGTCACCTTCTCGCACACGGCGTTGATGCCGCGCGACGAGGGTGCCCGGTTCAGCTCGCCGAGGAACCGCGCGGTGGCCGGCAGGATCATCGTCGAGGCGATGTCCAGGGCGCAGCTTGCCTCGATGTTCTGGACCTTGACGTAGCGCTCCCAGTTGATGTCGAGCCGGGCGGACAGCTCCCGCTCGGACAGGACGCCGAACTTCGCGAAGAGGCCCTTGGCCTTCGGGGTGTCGAGCGCCGGCAGCGCGTCGACGGTCGTGCGGTTGTTCGGCAGGCCGCGCCGCTCGGCCTCGGCATGCCACTCCTCGGAGTAGCCGTTGCCGCCGAAGAGGACCTGCTTGTTCTCCCGCACGATGCCGGACAGGATCGTCGTCAGGCCGTCGAAGTCGGCCGGCTCCAGGCCATCGAGCGCATCGGCGAGCTGCGCGAGCGAGTCCGCGACCGCCGTGTTGAGCACGGTCTGCGGCCAGTAGATCGGCGCCGACGAGCCGACCGCGCGGAACTCGAACTTGTTGCCGGTGAAGGCGAACGGCGAGGTCCGGTTGCGATCGGTCGCGTCCTTGGGCAGCACCGGCAGCGAGGTCGCGCCGAGCTCGAGGTCGCCGCCGTGCTTCGAGGCGGACGCGGCGCCCTGCTCCAGCTGCTCGATGACGTCCTCGAGCTGCGAGCCGAGGAAGATCGACATGATCGCCGGGGGCGCCTCGTTCGCGCCGAGGCGGTGGTCCTGCCCGGCGTCGGCGATGCTCGCGCGGAGGATGTCCGCGTGCACGTTGACCGCGCGGATGACCGCCAGGAGGAAGGCGAGGAACTGGGCGTTGGCATGCGGGTCGTTGCCCGGGTCGAGGAGGTTCTCCCCGTCGTCGGTGCTCATCGACCAGTTGTTGTGCTTGCCCGACCCGTTGATGCCCGCGAACGGCTTCTCGTGGATGAGGAACATCAGGCCGTGCTGCGGGGCGAGCCGTCGCATCATGCTCATCACGAGCATGTTGTGGTCCGAGCCCACCGACGTCGGCTCGTAGACCGGCGCCATCTCGAACTGGCCCGGGGCCACCTCGTTGTGGCGCGTCTTGGCCGGGATGCCGAGCCGCCACAGCTCGCGGTCGAGATCCATCATGAATGCCAGGATCCGCTCGCGGATCGGGCCGAAGTACTGGTCCTCCAGCTCCTGGCCCTTGGGCGGGGCGGCGCCGAACAACGTCCGGCCGGTGAGGAGCAGGTCGGGGCGCTGCTCCGCGAGGCTCCGATCGACGAGGAAGTACTCCTGCTCGGGCCCGATGTTCGTGAAGACCCGGTTCGCGGACGCGTTGCCGAACCAGCGCAGGACGCGCAGCGCGTGCTTGCCCAGCGCCTCCTGCGAGCGAAGCAGCGGGATCTTGTGGTCGAGGGCCTCACCGGTGAACGACACGAACGCGGTCGGGATCGTCAGCGTCACGCCGTTGGGCTCGACCTGCAGGAAGATCGGCGAGGTCACGTCCCAGGCGGTGTAGCCGCGTGCCTCGAACGTCGCGCGGATGCCGCCCGACGGGAACGAGCTGGCGTCCGGCTCGCCCTGCAGCAGGTTCTGGCCGGAGAACTCGGCGATGGTCTGGCCGTCACCGGTCGGGGTCAGGAACGAGTCGTGCTTCTCGGCGGTCGAGCCGGTCATCGGCACGAACCAGTGCGTGTAGTGGGTGGCGCCGTGGGCCATCGCCCACTCCTTCACCCCGTGCGCGACCGCGTCCACGATCGCCGGATCGAACGGCTCGTGCCCCTCGATCGACCGGCGAAGCTTCTTGTAGATCGGCTTCGCCAGGTACTGGCGCTGCGCCTCGTCGTGGAACACGTACTGGCCGTAGATCTCGGCCCCGGCGTGCTCGAGATAGTCCTGGGTCTTCGCGACCCGGTGCCTGGCGATCCCGGAGATGGCCTCGTGTCGAGCGGTCAATCTGGTCTCCTGCGCGTCGGCCGTGCTGGACCAGTCACCGCGAAATGTTGTGCATGACGCATGAAATCGCGGTGCAACGGTGTCGGTAGTCAGGATATCAGCGCCGAAGATTGCGGTGACGTCGAGGACGAGGATCAGGATTGTGCGTTTTGCACTATCCGGACTGCGAGCGCCAGCGCGAACCGGAGGTCGGGGTCGGCGAGGTCCCAATCGGCGCGCTCCTCGAGCCGCGCGACGCGGTAGGCGATGGTGTTGCGGTGGACCCCGAGTCGTGCCGCCGCCTCGTTCAGGCTGGGTGACCCGAGCACGGCCCGCAGGGTATCGAGGCGCTCGCGCTGGACCTCGGGACGGCCGACCAGGATGGGATCGAGCAGCTCCCGAGCCTGGCGGACCCCGTCCGGCAGGTTGCGCACGTTGCCCATGAGGAGGTACGCGGGCAGGCGCGCGGCCCGCGCCACCGGCGGCGGGTCGACGAGCGAGGCGGCCGCCTCGAGCGTCGCACGGGCCGCCGCTTCGGCGGCAGGCCTCGCCCCCTGCTCGGTGAATGGCTTCGACACGGCGACGGTGCGCTGCAGGAACGCGGCCAGCCGCTCGGCCGTCGCGAGCGCGCCAGGGTCGTCGGCGCGGCGCCGCCGCCACCAGCCGGAGCTCGAGGCTCTCGGAGCTGCCGCGGAGCGCCAATCGGCGGGGCGACATCAGCAGTCGGATCTCGGCCCTGGTCGCCTCACGGGACGCGAGGTCGTCGGGTCCGTCGATCCCGACCTGGCTCGCCAGCATCACGACCCACGGCGGACCGTCGGCCGGCAACGGCTCCCCGCGCCGGGTCTCGTCGCGCGCCTGGCGGACGGCCGCGTCACTGGCGAGCTCCAGGGCCAGGAGGGCCACGATCCGGTCGGCCGCGATCCGCTCCAGCTCGTTTGGTGCCTCGTCGCCGAGCAGCACGAGTCGCCCGCCGGCGCCCGGTTCCCCGGCCGGCGCCGGGATCGCGACGCGCAGCGCGGCCCCGCCCGATGGCCGGGCGAGATAGCGGGCGACGGCGGCGGCCGCGGACGGGACATCGGCCGGCGCGTGGACCGCGATCGCGTCGCCCCGGCGCCCCTCGATGACCACCGCGCGCCCGAGGAACGAGCCGATCGCCGCCGCCTGCGTATCGAGCCCCCGGCCGAGCAGGGCGAAGTTCGCGAGCTGCGATTCGAGGTCGGCGGCGCGCCGGTCCAGTTCGGCGCGTCGGTTCACGAGGAAGCCGATGATGCTGCGTTCCAGGGCCACCGGGTCGACGCGACCGAGCCGCAGCGCCGTCAGCTCCGCGGCGGTCGCCGCCGCGCCGAGCGCCTCGAGGGCGTCGCCGCCGGTCTCGCCGTCGACGAGCAGGACGGCCGGGACACGGGCACGGGAGAGGGCGACCGCCAGCTCCTCGATCTGGCCGGCACCCGGTGCCACGACGGCAAGTGCCGGGCCCGGGATGATCGCGAGGTCACCCGCCTCGAGGGCATCGAATGCCGGGACGCGCGGCTTGAGCACCCGGACCCAGCCGACCTCCCGATCCGACCACGCCGTCGGCGATTTGTTCGGCCCGACCGGCCGGGCCGTCGGGAACAGCGCGCGATACAGATCGTGGAGCGCGGCCATCGGCGGCTGTCCGGGCCGTGCCGCTCAGCCCGGCCGTCGCGCGGCGACGAGGTCGTCCAGCAACCGCCCGAATTCGCGCTCGACGTCCACGTACCGGTCCGAGCGCCAGACGAGGCCGAGGCGGCCGTCCGGCGCGAGTCGACCCCACACCCGCCGGCGCGGGAGGTAGAACGAGATGGTGATCCCGGCGATCAGCGACACGAAGGCGACCCAGATCAGCCCCTGGCCCGGATCGTGCTTGGCGATGAGCAGCGTGTACTCGCCGAACCCGGCGAGCTCGATCGACAACCCGAGCTCGTCGGAGACCCGCGTGTCGCCGGCCCCCAGCTGGACGGCGTCGTAGTTCTCCGGGATCGGGCTGCCGTCGGCGGCCGTGCCGACCACGCGATACGGCAACACGAGGACGATCCCGCGTCCGTCGGAGGCCCGATCCAGCAGGAGCTGCAGGCCGAGGTCACGGCCGGGCACGGCGAGGATGCCGTATGGGCGCCCGCCGGCCGAGTCGGTCAGCGGCACCTGGGCGTCCCACAACGGGCGACCCTCGGCATCGCGCACGACGAGATGCGGCGCCGGCCCGAAGCCGTTCTGGTGGAACGTGTAGCCACCCACCGAGAGTGGATCGTTGACGCGGATGGTCTTGCGCGCGATCTCCTGGCCGTCGCGGAACACCGCGAGGTCGGTCGTGAAGTCGCTCGGCATGCCGGTCTCGAAGCCGGGCGCCTCGAACCCGAGGTTCTTGACCACGAGCAGCCCCGGCGTGCCGATGGGCTGGACGGTCAACGACTCGCCCTCGGGCACCACGAGCCCCTGTTCGTCGCCCAGCCGCGACGTGACGGCGGCCGCGAGCAGGAACAGGATGAGCCCGAGGTGCGTGAGCAGCGTCGCCATCTTCGTGTACTGGTGCCGGTCGCCGTAGACGTGGGTGACCCCGTCGCTCGTCGTCTCCTCGCGGACGCGGAACCCGCGACGACGGAAGGCGGTCGCCACGCTCGCCGCGCTCACGCCGTCCATCGCCGCCCGGTCGGGCAGGCGGGGGTCGAAGAACGGCTCGGGCTGGGCGACACGCACGTCGGCGACACCGCGCCACAGCCGCGGCGTTCGATCCAGGGTGCACACGACGATCGAGGTCACCAGCACCACCAGGCCGGCACTGAACCAGACCGAACGGAAGACCGAGAAGAGGCTCAGGCGCTCCAGCACGTCGACGAGACCCGGCCCGATGACCGCGTCGTAGCGCTCGTGGAGCACCTCCATGGCCGCGGTGTAGTCCCCGACCGAGCGGAACGCGAAGTCGGGTAGCTGTTGCAGGGTCATCCCGATCGCCGCGAGGCTCGCCAGCGCGATGATCTGGACGACGGCGAAGTCGACCGAGGTGAACAGTCGCCACAGGCCCCGGCCGAGCCGGGCGAGCGGATTCGTGGGCGTGCCGGTCGTCGCGGGCGTGCCGGTCGTGGAGGCCGCTCCGATGGCGGCAGGCGTCGCGATGGTGCCGACCTTATGCGCCGGCGGCGGCGGTCGCGGTGCGGGGTCGGACCGTCGCCAGGGCCCGCTCGAAGTCGTCCTGCAGGTCCTCGAGATCCTCGAGGCCGACCGAGATCCGCAACAGGCCGGGCGTGATCCCGGCGTCGAGGAGCTCGGCGTCCGTCATCTGGCGTTGCGATGTCGAGGGCGGGTGGACGACCATCGTGTGGACGCTGCCGAGCGAGGCGGTCAGCTCGGTCAGGGTCAACGCGTCGATCATCCGTCGACCGGCCTCACGGCCGCCGGCCAGCTCGATCGACAGCATCCCGCCGGCCACGCCCTCGCGGAACTGGCGGACGGCGACGTCGTGCTGGGGATGGCTCGGCAGACCGGGATACAGGACGCGCTGCACGCCCTCCTGACGCTCGAGCCACCCCGCGAGTGCCGCCGCGGTGCGGGCGTGCCGCTCGACCCGCACGGCGAGGGTGAGGATCCCGCGGAGCACCAGGAACGCGTCGAACGGGCCGATCGTGGCGCCGGTCTCGATCTGGACCTTCTCCACCTCCTGGATGAGGTCCTGTCGTCCCGCGATCACGCCGGCGATGACGTCGCTGTGCCCGCCCAGGAATTTCGTGGCCGATTCGATGACCAGGTCCGCCCCGAGCTCGAGCGGCCGGCAGACGTACGGCGAGGCGAACGTGTTGTCGACGAGATACGTCGCGCCGTGCTCGTGGGCCAGGGCGGCGAGCGCAGCGTGGTCGGACACGACGGTCGTCGGGTTGGCGATGGTCTCCGCGTACAGGACGCGCGTCGGCGCGGCGCGCAGGGCCTCGGCGACGGCCGAGGGATCGGTCGCATCGACGAACGCGACGTCGACCCCGAACCCGGCGAACGTGTGGAGCAGCTGGGTCCGCGTCGAGCCGTAGACCGCGAACGGCGCCACGACCCGGTCGCCGGCCCGCAACTGCGAGGCGAGCGCGGCGTGGATCGCGCCCATCCCGGACGCCAGCGCCAGACCGGCCTCGCCGCCCGCGAGCTCGGCGTAGGCGGCACCGAGGGCCATCGCCGTCGGGTTCGCGATGCGGCTGTAGGCGTAGCCGCCATGCGGATCGCCCAGGACGTCGCCGAGCTCGCCGGCGTCGGTCGAGGCGAACGTCGCCGTCTGGTAGATCGGCACGCTCGTCGGACGCTGGTCCACCCGCGGGGCGCGCGATGCGGCGCGGATCGCACGGGTGGAGAAGCCACGGGCGCGGGAGCGTGCGCGACCGTCGTGGTCGTGATCGCGCGCGGAGCCGTCGTCGCCGTCGAGTTCGGGGCCGGGATCGTGCTCGGGGCGGTGGTCGTCGTTCACCGCGCGATGCTACACCGGCATCGCCTCGCGGGGGCCCGCATGGCCTGGGCTCAGCGGCGGGACGCCACCCTGGCCTTCGCGCCGCCGTCGCCCACCGGCACGGCCACGCCCGTGACCCGGTCCTTGCCCGCCCGCTTCGAGGCGTACATCGCCTTGTCGGCGCTGATCATCAGGGCATCGGCGCTGATGCCGTCGTCCGGGTAGCTCACGACGCCGATGGACAGCGAGGGTCGCAGGTCCGGGGCGTCCGGCAGGACGAGGTCGATCTCGCGGACGCCGATCCGGATCTTCTCGGCGAGGACGTAGGCGCCCGTCGGGTCGGTCTCGGGGAGGAGGACGACGAACTCGTCGCCGCCGTAGCGGGCGGCGGTATCGATGCGTCGGACACCGGCGTCGATGACCTCGCCGACGGCGTGGAGGACACGGTCGCCGTGGAAATGGCCCGCCCGGTCGTTGATGACCTTCAGCTCGTCGAGATCCATCATCAGCAGACAGAAGCCACGCCCGGTCCGGGCACTGCGCGCGATCTCGCGTTCGATCGCGGCGAAGAAGAACCCGCGATTGAAGAGGCCGGTCAACGGGTCGATGGTCGAGAGCCGGATCGCCGCGTCGCGCGATCGACGCTGGTCGCGGGCGATGACGGTCGCGACGTAGACGAGCAGGAGGAGGGCCACGATGTTGATGCCGACGTGCGCGATCGTGGCCGATACGGGCGACCCCGGGGGCGACCCGACCGCGACCGCCAGCACGTAGCCGAAGGAGGCCGTCGCCGCGAGAGCGGCCGTGACCGTCGGCGCCACGACGAGCGCGGCGCCACCGACGATGAGCGGGAACGTGAAGAAGAACGGGCTCGCCACGCCACCGGTGAGGGCCACCAGCAAGGTCGCCAGGGTGATCGCGACGGACCCTTCCACGACGAACTTCGCGGGCCCGAGCGCCTCCTCGGGGAGCAGGTCGTGGACCACCAGGACGAACACGCCGCCGACGGCGAGCAGCGCCAGGATCGCGGCCTGATTCTCCGACCACAGGCCGGTGACCAGCACGAGGACGGCCGTCACGAGGAGGAAGGCCCAGCTGACGATGCGGACCACGCGGTCGTACGTCCGCGTGGACTCGCTCAGGTCGTGCGCACCCTCCTCCATGCCGCCGACGACGGCCGCGGCGGCCATCGCGCGGTCGACCTGGACCTCACGGATCCGCTCGTCGATCGCCGTCTGGGTGGGCCGGCTCGTGAACGAGGGCAGCACGAGCACCGCCATCACGATGAGATTGGCCAGCACCGCGACCACGATCAGCGCAAGGATCGGCTCGATGGCCACGACTCAGCGCGTCCCCCATTGATACGTCTGCTTGACCATCCGCAGGTAGACGAAGGTCTCGGTCTCGCGTACGCCGTCGAGCGAGCGGAGCTTCTCGGTCAGGAACCGCAGCAGCGCCTCGTTGTCCTCGCTGACGGTCTCGATGATCAGGTCGTACGTCCCGGCGGTGATGACCACGTAATCGACTTCCGACATCTCGGCGACCTGTTCGGCTACCTCGATGAGCTTGTCGCTCTCGCACCGGATCCCGATCATCGCCATCTGCTGGAACCCGAGCTTGAGCGGGTCGGTCACGCCGACCACCTGCAGGATGCCACGCTCGATGAGCCGATTGGTGCGCGCCCGCACCGCAGCCTCGGAGACGCCGAGGTCGGCGGCGATCTGGGTGAACGGTCGTCGACCGTCGGTCTGGAGGTGTTCGATGATCCGCTTGTCGAGCGGCGAGACCTCGTCGCGCGCACGCGCCGGGGTCGACCTGGGTACCTGCTTGCGTCCCTCGAGGGTCATCGGCGGTTGGCTCCTTCGCGTACGCGAGAAGCCTACGGCGTCATGACCCCGATGTCGCCTCCGGCTCGTCGGCGACGGGTCCGGGCGAGGATTCGGGGATGGCCACGGACACGATCGCGTGCGCGGAGAGCGGTGACAGGAGCATGTCGAGGGTCTCGACGAGCGGCGGCAGGCCGGCGAGCTTCTGCGCGTCGGGCTTCGGCGGAGACTCGTCGGAGTCGCTCGGACCCCACTGGACGAGGATGTTCATCCCGGCGATGGCCACCGCGGGCTCGCCTCGACCCGGCTTCTCGTCGTCCCAGCGCACCTTCTTCGCGAGGGCCTCGGCGCTGCTGAACTGGCTGACGATGAGCGGCCAGCCGAGATAGTTGGCGTTGATCCGCTTGACCGGTTCGTCGCCAGGCTGCCCGGCGACGGCGTTGTCCGCCTTGACCCGCAGGCCGGCCCGTCCGAGAGCGAGGTAGACGTCGTCGGCCGAGGCGGGGGCCTGCAGGTGCGGATCCGGGGTCGCCGTGGGGCGCGGCGTGGCCGCGACGGGCACGGGTGTCGGGGCCGCTGCCCCGCAGGCGGCGACCAGGATCAGGGCGAGCGAACACGCCCAGGCGCGGGTGACGGTCGAGATCCGCATGGCCCGAGCATGCTATGCCGGAAGGTGCCTGCGTGCACCCCTACGTTAGTACCGGATCCGGCGGCCGACGCCTGCCGGCACCACGCTCAGCCCCGATCGAGCTCGCGGAGGACCGGTCCCAGCGCCTCGACCGATGCACGGGTGATCGGGTCCAGCACGAGCTGGACGTGGCCGATCCCCTCGCGGGCGAACCCACGCAGGACGTCGGCGATGGCCGACGGGCGCGCCCTCGAGCGGTTCGGTGCTCCGCTGGGCGTAGTCGCCCTGCACGCGGCCGGCGCCGCCGGGCAGGCGCACGAGGACCGCCACCGTGCGCTCGATCTCGGCCGGATCGCGTCCGACGTCGCGGCACGCGTCGTCCACCAGGTCGCGCAGGCGTGGGATCGCGGCCGGCTGGTTCTGCGTGTCGTCGAACCAGCTGTTCCACGAATCGACGTGCGGGGCGGCGATCCGGAGCATCCGCGGGCCATTGGAGCCGATCATCAGCGGCGGCCCACCCGGCCGCGGGCCACGCGGCAGGAGCTCGCAATCGCGGGCCTGATAGAACCGCCCGTCGAAATCGATCGCCCCGTCGTGCAGGAGCGTCCGGATGATCGTGAACGACTCCTCGAAGCGGTCCACGCGATGATCGTATGGGAACCCGTACGCCCGGAACTCGGTCTCGTTCCAGCCGGCACCCAGGCCGAGGATGAAGCGGCCGCCGCTGATCTCGTCGATCGTGACGGCCTGCTTGGCGAGCAGGGCCGGGTTGTGGAAGTTGGTGCACGCCACGAGCGGCCCGAACTCGACCCGCTCGGTCGTCGCTGCGAGGGCGGCCATCATGGACCAGGCCTCCCACGGGCCGTTCGGCGGGCGATCCCGCCAGCGGTACAGGAGGTGCTCGCCGAGCCACAGGGAATCGAGCCCGACGCCCTCGATCGCCCGGGCGATGTCGAGCATCTCGCCCCAGCGCACGTCGCGCTCCACCTCGGGCAGCTGGACGCCGACCTTCAGCGGTCGGCCCGACGCGGCGGACGCACGTCCCTCTGGCGCCGCCATGCGACCGCGCGTCAGGCGGGCTGGGCGACGGCGGCCGCGATCGCCCGCAGGTGGTCCGGGGTGCTGCCGCAGCATCCGCCGACGATCGTGGCGCCGGCCGTGCGCATCTCGACCACCTGGTCGGCCATCGTGACCGGGTTCGCGCGGTAGACCGCCTTCATGTCGATGAGCTCGGGCATGCCGGCATTCGACTTCGCCACGAGGACGACGTCCGGCGCGACGGCATGCATCCGCTGGACGACCGGGATGAGCTCGTCGGGCCCGTTGCCGCAGTTGCCGCCGATCGCGTCGGCTCCCCAGGCGGCGAGCGCCTCGACCGCCTGCTCCGGCGAGACACCCATCATCGTGTGCCCGCGGGTATCGAACGTCATCGTGGTGACGAGGGCGATCCCGGGCGACACGCGGCGGACGCCCTCGATGGCGGCCTTGATCTCGTTGAGGTCGGACATCGTCTCGATCCAGATGAGGTCGACGCCACCGGCGATCAGCGAGGCCGCCTGCTCGCGGAAGACGTCGACCGCGATCTCGTAGTCGAGCGTCCCGAGGGGCGCCACGATCTCGCCGGTCGGTCCGATATCGCCGGCCACGAGCGCATGACCGCCCGCGGCGTTGACCTCGGCACGCAGGAGGATCGCGGCGGTGCGGTTGAGCTCGTCGACGCGTTCGGACAGGCCGTGGAGGCCCAGCCGCAGCCGGTTCCCGCCGAACGTGTTGGTCATGAGGATCTGCGAGCCGGCATCGAGGTAGCCGCGGTGGATGCCGCGGATGACCTCCGGGTGGGTCAGGTTCCAGACCTCGGGCGGGTCGCCGAACTGGAGCCCGGCCGAGAACAGCATCGTGCCCATCGCGCCGTCGGCGAGGATCGGGCCGCCGCCCTCGATCAGGTCGCGGAACCTGGCGCTGGCACGACCGCCGTCGATGGCACGCCGCGTGGCGAGATCGGGGAACGCGTCGTGGTCGACGGTCGCCGCGAAGTCGACGTGCGTGGCCGGGTCCTCGGTGCCGAGGTTGCCGTCACGAGCGCCGGCGGAACCGGTTCGGCCGCCGCGGGTGCGCAGGCCGCGTCTGGGGCTGTCCATGCCGGCCATCATATCCGCGCTGTCACGGGTCGCGGCCGGGTCGCGGGCGGATCTCACATGGGGAGGGCAGGGCGGCTGCCGATCCCGGACGAGAACGGCGTGCCGGGGTTGACATCGCCCGCCCGCATCCGCAATCCTGCGCGACGACATGCACGCCATCGAGACCCGCCGCGCGACCACGACGCAGCAGCGGCCCGTGAGGGCCCGCTCGAGCTGATGCGCCGCGCCCGTGTGGGCGCCGACCACCGACTGAGAGGACACCCTCGGCACGACGCCGAGGGTGTTTTGTGTATCTGGAGGCATCTCCCATGGATCCCACGCTCCTGGCACGCGGACTCGTGCTCGGCTTCACGATCGCGGCCGCGGTCGGGCCGATCAGCCTGCTGTGCATCCGTCGAACCCTGGCGGAGGGCCGTGTCGTCGGTCTGGTGTCCGGGCTGGGCGTCGCCACGGCCGATGCGACGTACGGGGCGATCGCGGCGTTCGGGCTGACGGCCATCACGGACCTCCTCGTCGACTGGCGACGGGCGCTCGGCATCATCGGCGGCCTGTTCCTGCTGTGGCTTGCCTGGCGGACGTTCCGTGCCGTCCCGGGCGAAGCGGCGACGACATCGGCGCGGCGCGGAGGCTTGTTCGGCGCCTACCTGTCGACGCTCGGGCTCACCCTCACGAACCCGATGACGATCCTGTCGTTCGCGGCGCTGTTCGTGGGTCTCGGGATCGACGGTGGCGACGCCGCGGGCGCCGCGTCGCTGACGATCGGCGTGTTCCTGGGCTCGGCCGCCTGGTGGGTCGTGCTCGTGACCGGGGTGGGTGCCCTGCGTTCGCGGCTCACCCGGATCTGGCTGCGACGGATCAACGTGGCGTCGGGCCTGCTGATCGGAGCGTTCGCGCTGGTCTCGCTCGCGACGGCGTTCCTGCCGGCGTGACCGACCGGGAGGTGGCCGCGTCAGCCGTAGACGACGCCAGGCGGGCCGATCCTCGCGATCCGGCCGTCCTCCATGACGGCGACCTCGTCCGCGAAGTCCAGCGCATCCTGCCGGTCGTGCGTCACGACGACGGCCGTGATCCCGGTCGCGTCGAGCAGGCGGCGGACGGCGTCCCGCGTCTCGCTGCGCAGGTCGGCATCGAGCGCGCTGAACGGCTCGTCGAGCAGGACGACGTGCGGTCGGATGGCGATCGCGCGAGCGAGGGCGACCCGCTGCTGCTGGCCACCCGACAGCTGGTCGGGTCGCCGATCGGCGAGATCCGGTTCGAGCGACACGAGGTCGAGCAGCTCGCGGAGCCGGTCCGGCGTGGCCGCGCGCCGATCCAGGCCGAACGTCACGTTCTGGCCCACGGTGAGATGCGGGAAGAGGCCGCCGTCCTGGGGGACGTAGCCGATGCCCCGTCGGTGCGGCGGGCACCCACGCGCGTCGCCGCTCACCATCGTGTCGCCGATCGCGATCGACCCGGCGTCGGGTGCTCGAAGCCGCCGATCAGGCGCAGCACCGTGGTCTTGCCGCAGCCCGAGGGCCCGACGATCGCCACGGTCCGACCGTCGGCGATCGCGAGGTCCAGGCCCTCCAGCACCGCGACCGGCGCCGAACGCCTTCGCGATGCCCTCGAGGACGACGCTAGCCATGGGCGATCGAGCCCTGCGATGCGCGGAACAGCACGGACACCATCGGGATCGAGAGCAGGACCATGAGGAACGCGTACGGCGCGGCGCTCGCGTAGTCCAGGTCGTTGACGTGGCGTCCAGAACTGGGTCGTCAGCGTGCGCGTCCCGTTCGGGCCGAGCAGCAGCGTGGCCGTCAGCTCGTTGACGATGCCGAGGAAGACGAGGGCCGCGCCGGCCAGCGCCGACGGGGCGGCGAGTCGCGCGGTCACCCGCAAGAAGGCGGCCGCCGGCGGCGTGCCCAGCGACCGGGCGACCTCCTCGAGCCCGACCGGGCACCTGGGCGATCCCCGATCGGAGGTTGATCAGCGCACGTGGCAGGAACAGCAGGACGTACGCCAGCAGCAGGACGACCACGTCTGGTAGAGCGGCTGCGCCAGCCGGATGGTGACCGTCGCGAGCGCCAGCGCGACGACGATCCCCGGGCAGGGCGCTCGTCACGTAGTTGGTCGCCTCGAGCGCCCGGCTGATCCGCGAGCCGAAGCGCACGACCAGCCAGGCCGGGGGGACGGCGAGGACGACCGTGAGCACGGCGCCGGCGGCGGCCAGGCCGTGGTCTGGAGCAGTGCCTGCACGAGGTGGTCGTCGGCCCACACCGCTGCGCCGCCCCGAGCCCAGCCAGCGGGCGATGCTCGACATGGGCACGCCGACCGCCAGGATCACGATCAGCGCCGCGCCGGCGCGCCGCCGGCACGGCCATCCGCCCCAGCGGCGCTCGACGCTGCGGCCGGGCCGCCCCCGACCCGATCCGTGCGTACCGCCGCCCGCCGCGGGCGACGTTCTCGACCAGGAGCAGGGCGAGGCAGCAGACCACGAGCACGCTGGCCAGTGACGCCGCGGCCGGGCCGTTGAACGTCGAGCGGTACTGCTGGATGATCGCGGTCGTGAACGTCTCGAAGCGGACGCATCGCGAAGGCGCCGTACTCCGCGAGCAGGTGCAGCCCGACGAGCAGCGATCCGCCCAGGATCGGCAGCCGCAGCTGCGGCAGGACCACGCGCCGGAACACCCGGGCCGGGCTCCGGCCCAGGCTGGCGCCGACCTCCTCGAGCGCGGGATCGAGACGCCGGAGCGTGGCGACGACCGGCAGGTAGACCAGCGGGAAGTACGCCAGCGTCGCGATCAGGACCCCGGCCGCCAGACCCGGCCAGCGACGGGACGACACTGACCCAGCCGTAGCTCGTGACGAAGGCCGGGATCGACGAGCGGGTGCCGCGAGCAGGACGGCCCACACGCGACGACCGGGCAGGTCCGTCCGCTCGACCAGCCACGCGGCGCCGACGCCCAGCGCGACGCAGGCGGGCGTCGCGAGGGCGAGCAGCGCCGATGGTGTTCACGAGGAGCTCGAGCACGCGCGGACGGAAGGTGAGCTCGGCGAACGTCGCCCATCCGGTCTGCATCGTGACGAGGACGATGTACAGCGAGCGGGATCAGCGCCGCCGCCGAGACCGCGGCCGCCGGGATCAGAAGCACGACCGGGAGGTGCGCCCGCGGCGCCCCTCCCGGTCGGATCACGCTGGTCCGCATGCGTCTATCGTGGCGTACCCCGCGACGACGCGATGCGGGGACGGCTCAGAGGATGCCGGCCTTGCGTCATGAGGTCGGTGACCTGCTTGCTGTCGAGCGTCGACGGGTCGATCGTCGGCGCCTCGAGCTCGACGAGCGGGACGAGCGCCGGGTTCGCCGCGACGTCGCTGGCGATGGCGTACTCGAACGAGTCGCCCGTCTGCAGGATCGTCTGGCCGTCGACGCCGGTGATGAAGGCCAGGAAGGCCTGCGCCGCCGCGGCGTTCTTGCTCGACTGCAGGACGCCGCCACCCGAGACGCTCACGAACGCCCCCGGGTCCTCGTTCTTGAAGTAGTGGAGCGTCACGTTCTTGCTGTTCTCGCCGGTGTTGGCCTGGTCGCCGAACCAGTAGTAGTGATAGATCACGCCCGCCGGGGATCTCACCGGCGTTGACCGCGGCCATGACGGTCGCGATTGCCCTGGTAGGCGGTGAAGTTGGTCTTCATCCCGTCGAGCCACGCCTCGGTGGCCTCCTCGCCCTTCGAGCGCCAGCATCGCGCTGACGATGGCCTGGAAGTCGGCGCCGCCCGGCGATGCGGCCCAGCGACCCTTCCACGCGGGCTCCTGGAGGTCGAGGATCGATGCGGGCAGCTCGATCTCGGTCAGCAGGGTCGGGTTGTAGGCGAAGACCGTGGATCGCGCGGCGATCCCGGTCCAGGCACCGGTCGACGGTCGATAGGCGGCGGGCACCTGGTCGAGCGTCGCCTGGTCGACCGGGGCGAACAGCCCGGCATTCTCGACGAGCGCCATCGCGGGCGAGTTCTCGGTCAGGAACACGTCGGCCGGCGACGCGGCACCCTCCTGCACGAGCAGGTTGCCGAGCTCCGAGTCGTCGCCGTTCCGGAGCGTGACCTCGCACGCCGGTCTGCTTCGTGAACTCGTCGACCCAGGCCTGGGTCAGCGATTCGTGCTGCGCGTTGTAGACCGTGATGCTGCCGCCGATCGGCTCCGCACTCGGGGCTGCGCTGGGTTCGGGCGCCACGGACGCCGCGGCCGAGGGAGAGGCAGCCGCGGACGGCGCCGACGACGCGGCACCACCGCCACTGCACGCGCCGGCGAAGAGCGCCGTCGCCACGAGGATGCCCGTCAGGCCGCGTGCCCGGCGGATGGACCGATCGATCATGGATGATTCCTTCCCATCTGGGGTTGCCATCGCGACAGGTGCCCATGGGTCATCGATGCAAGGCACCTTGTCATCAATGCGCAAGGTAGCCTACGGCCGCGATCCTGTCCACAGCGCGGATTGGATAGGCCCGCCGCTCCGAGTTGCAGTTCGCCACCGCCGTTGTCCTTGCGGCGTTGGGCGCTCTCGAGTCGCGCGGGGTGGGCGTCGGATTGCGCTCGCCAGCGCCGTACGCCACGCTTGCGCCGTGGAGCCGTCCGAGGAGATCCGACGCGTCATCGAGCGGTGGACGAAGGCCATCGCGGATGGCGACGGCGAGACGGTCCTCGGTCGCCTGTCGAACGAGTCGGGGACGCTCATCGCTGGGCACCGACCCGGCCGAGTGGTGGCGCGGCGCGGAAAAGCGCCATGCCGTGTGGTCGCGCCAGATCCAGGAGATCGGGCGGTTCCCGATCGTCGCGACCGAGGTCGACGCCTGGGAGGAGGGGAGCGCTCGGCTGGGCCGCCGTGAAGGAGGTCGTCGACCTCGCAGACGCGGCGCGTTCGAGTCCCGTGCGACGTACGTGCTGCACCTGGAGCGCGGGGAGTGGAAGGTCGTCCAGGTCCATTGGTCGTTTCCGCGCTCCCATCGCGGAGACCCTGGGTCGCCACCTTGACGTGTCGATCGAAGCAGCTCGAGGAGACGATCCAGCGCGACCAGCCCGATCTCTCGGCTTCGCGGGGCGTCGACGGCACCGTCACGATCGTGTTCACGGACATCGTGGACTCGACGCCGACGCTCGGCCGGCTCGGTGACGCGGGCTGGCTCGAGGTCATCAGGCGCCACAACGCGGTCATCGGGGAGGTCACCGAGAGCCCACGGCGGGACCGTCGTGGAGACCCAGGGCGACGGGTCGATGCTCGCGTTCCCGAGCGCTCGCCGAGCCGTCGCGTGTGCCAAGGCCATCCAGGAGGAGATCGGTCGCGTCTTCGCGGATCACGCGCCGCCCATCCGGGTGCGCATCGGCATCCACACCGGCGATGCGATCCGGGACGCGGAGCACTTCTTCGGCACCGCCGTGCACTACGCCGCCCGCGTGGCGAGCCAAGCCGTCGGCGGGGAGGTGCTCGTCTCCGAGGCGGTCCACCATCTCGTCCGCGCCGGCGCCGCGGACGGGTACACGTTCCTCGGCGGTCGGGAGGTGGAGCTCAAGGGCAGATCGCCGGGACCCACCGGCTCTACGCGCTGTCGCTCGCCTGACCCCGTTCGCGATCGGCGGCAGCACCAGGCGAGGTGGGCCCCGAGGTGGCGGATGACGAGCCGCGACGTGACATGGGCCGATGTGGTCGGGGAGGTGGGACTCGATCCACGATCTCGTGCTCCCAAAGCACGTGCGTTGCCAACTACGCCACTCCCCGGCGTTTTGTGCTCAGGAATCACACGTTCCTGATTCAGCGTGTTGCCGCCGCCTGCACCGCCGCCGGGAACGTGGGCACCTCCTCAGCCAGCGCAGGGCAGTGCCCCGACGACCACCGAGCCGACCCATCATACGGCCACAGGCGAGCTTGACGAACTGATCGCGTCCTGGCGCCGCCACCTCGTCGCCCAGCGGATGAGCCCGGCCACCTGTCGACCTACACCACGTCGACGCGCCAGCTGTCCCGGTTCTTGGCGGCCCTCGCTCCGGTCCGTCGTCGCGATCCCACGGCAATCGTGGCCAGCCTCGACGGGCCGTCGCGGGTCGCTACCTGATACGTCACTCGCTGCGATCGGCGTCATGCGGTTAGGACGAAGACATCCGTGGCCCCGGTCTTGCCCTTGAGCGCCAGGTGCCGGCGTTCCGCCCCGGCATCATCCAGGTCAGCCGCCTGCGCGGTCGCGGCCGCGACGAGCAGCTCGCCCGGTGCGGCGACGGCCGCCAGCCGGGCGGCCACGTTTACCGCATCGCCCAATGCGGTGAACTCGACGTGATCTTCTGTCCCCACGGCTCCCACATAAGCGACGCCGGTATTCACGCCGATGCCGATGGGCGCCCAAGGCGCGTCGGTCTTGTGGCCCGTGGCGATCAGGAGCTCCAGCCCGGCATCGACCGCTTGTCGTGCGTGCGCGTTTCCCGTGAGGGCCGGGATGAAGATGCCGATCACCTCATCGCCCACGAACTTGTCGACGAAGGCGTCGTGCTCGGTAAGGATCGAAACGGCCGTCTCGTAGAACCTCTCCATCGCGGCACGGAAGTCGCGGGCCTGCATCGTCTCAGCCAGCTGGGTCGAGCCTCGAATGTCCGCGAAGAGGAGGGTGCACTCGACCTCCGCGCCGGCCCGATGCGTGTAGAGCGACTTGAAGCACCAGCGGCAGTACTTGGGGTTCCCTGGCCAGCGCCCCTTGCCGATCAGCCGCAGCAGCGTGCCGACCGGGCCGCCCAGTGGCGCGGTACAGAGCTTGCAGCGCGGCGCCCCCGGGAGGGCGCGCCAGAAACGCCGTCGGCGTCGGACGCGTCGCCCGTACACCAGCGTCTCACGCGCGGCCTCCTCATCGGGTTCGGTCTGGGAGTCGCGCTCATGCGCGCCGGCGGGTCGCATGGCCCATTGTCGCCCGCCTGTCTACGCCGGGACGCGCGCGATCCCTGGCCCTTAGCCGGATCGCTTGACGGCCTGGCAAGAGGCGAATGCCGCTCGGATCCGACCCGGCTGGACAGTCAGCCCGACCCCGCAACTGCCACGCCCTGCCAACGCCATATCGTCCCAGCCGGCCAGCCCTCGACGTGCCGACGGGGGCCGTACATGCTTGACATGTTGCTCCCTCCAACCGGCCAAATAGTCAGGAGAGCGCGAATGTCTGACCCGATCGTCTTCATCAGTCACTTCCGGGTCAAGGCTGGCAAAGTCGAGGCCTACAAGGAGCTCCAGCGCGACACGGCGACGTTGCTGCTTGCCCAGAAGCCGCGCACGCTCGTGTTTCTCGCTTACCTGAGCTCGAGCGGCGACCAGATCACGATCGTCCACGCCTTTGCCGACGCCGAGGCCATGGACCTTCATGTCCAAGGTGCGTTCGAAAGAGCAAGGTTGGCCTTCGAACTGATCGAGCCCGACGGATGGGAGATCTTCGGGCGCCCGAGCGGGGAAGTCCTTGCAGCAATGCGCGAGAGGGCGGCGGAATTCGGTGTGACGCTGACGCACCAGCCGGAATACCTCGGCGGGTTCCTGCGCCCGACCTCCGAGTGAAGGTGAAGCGACGCGACAAGGCCAATCGAGGGGCCGCGGGGGAGCCGGTCACCTTGAGTCTGGGGTCCTCCTCTATTCGGGACGCCCTTTCGGAAGCTGGGACCGCGCATAGGCATCCGCCCCGTTGGTCAGCTTCGATGGGCCGGCGGAGCGCCGTAAGTCTATCGGTGACGTTTGCCCGATAGGCGACGTGGGTGCCTAAGGCCTTCCCCTAATCGGGGAGCCGCCGCTCAACCCTTCCACGCTCAGCGATCCGCTGCCTACACCGCTACCGATCGTGAGAGTCCCAAAGCACGTGCGTTGCC
>CAWFPC010000014.1:0-321597 GCA_963817745.1 uncultured Chloroflexia bacterium | reverse complement strand
AACGGTCCGGCCTAGCCTCCGGCCGCGATCCTGGAGGGCGCGATGAGGCGATATGCATCGTCGATGAGCCGCTCGTCTGTCCGAGTCCACCGCCACGTCGAGGTACACGCCGAGCCACCGGCGGTGGCCGACGTATGGCGGCCGGAAGAACCGTTCCGGAGCGGCCGCGACGAGCACCTCCTGCGCCCCGCTCGGAGCCGCTAGCCAGAGGGCGCGGCGATCGTCGTGGTGGCGATCGGCGGCGGTCGCGAAGGACCGGCCATTCCCGGCGAACCAGGTCGCCTCGCCGTGGCTCACGCGCTCGGTCGCGCCGTCATGCGCCACGCACAGCGCCCGAACCCGGGCGTACGGGTCATCCTCGACCTCGGTCCCCGGTCGATCAGATGGCCCGCATCCGGTTGTTCTTCGCGTCGTGCGTGACCTCGGCGAGGCCGAGCGCCTCGAGCAGCGGCGGCATGTAGACGCCGAACCGGCCGCGGAGGCCCTTCTTCAGGCCGTACCAGCCGCCGACCGGGTTGTCCTCCGAGCGGCCCCACGCCTCGACCGTGCCCTCGGGCGCCGGCTTCTGCTCGTCGGCACCGCCGAGCGGCACCCAGTCGCCCTGCGCCTTGAGCCATGCGTGGAGGTCGTCGATCGCGCGGGGGTGGTAGCGCAGCTGCGTCCCGCCGACCTGGCAGACGATCGCCGGCGGGTCGCCCGCCTCGTCACGCCACATCTGGTACTCCGACGTGCCCGGCGGCGTCTTGAGCTGCCACGGATCGTCCTTCGTGCCGCTGCCCGCCATCACATACCTCCTTCTTGGTCCAGCGGCTCACCGCCGAACGTGGTCGGCTGGGTCTTGACCGACCGGCTCGGGAATGAGCCCCCCGCCGCGGACCGTGGCGCCCAGACGATCGCCGCCGCGACGAGCACGATGTTCTTGATGATGTACTGGCCCTCGAGCGTCGGCGCGAACGGGAAGCGGATGAACGTCTCCTCGGGAACAGGAAGAGCGGCGTGATCGTGCCGAGCATCTGGACGAAGAGCAGCAGCAGCGTCGCCCGCATCCAGCGCCCGATGAACAGCCCGACCCCGATCGCGCACCTCCCAGAGCGCGAGCATCGGGACCGCGATCGCGGCCGGACGAGCCCACCGGTCAGCGTCTCGATCGTCTGCGCCGCCAGCTCCTCGGCCGGGCTCAGGCCCGGGAAGAACTTGAGCGCGCCGAACCAGAGGAAGACGATCCCCAGCGCGATCCGGAGCACGGTCAGGCCGTGCTCCGCCATCCAGCCGGTGATCCGCCGGTCGATCCGGTCGAGCGGGCCGCCCGATCGTCGTCATCGCCATCGGCGAGCTCCTTCATGTCGTCGGTTGTAGCACGGGGACCGCGTCCGCGCAGGCTCGTCGCGCGCCGTCCGTCACGCCCGCCGGCGATCTCCCGCTTGCGCCGGGCGACGAACGCGTCGAGCGCCTCGGCGATGGCCGGGTCGAGCGCCGGCGGCACCGCCTCGGCGAGCAGCCGCTTCCAGATCACGTTCGCCCGTTCGGTCGCCGTCCGCGCGCCGTCCGCCTGCCACGTCTCGAAGTTGCGCCAGTCCGACACGATCGGCGTGTAGAACGCGGTCTCGTAGCGCTCCAGGGTGTGGGCGGTGCCGAAGAAATGGCCGCCCGGCCCGACCTCGGCGATCGCGTCGAAGCCCAGGCTCGCCTCGTCGACGGTCAGCGGCTGGAGCACCTCCGAGAGCATCTGCAGGATCTCGGCGTCGATGATGAGCTTCTCGTACGACGCGGTCAGCCCGCCCTCCAGCCAGCCGGCGCCCTGGTACAGCAGGTTGACGCCGCCCATCACGGCGCCCCAGACCGCCATCTCCGATTCGTACGCCGCCTGGGCGTCGACCACGTTCGACGCGGTCGCGTTCGATGAGCGCCACGGGCAGCCCGTACCGACGCGCCATCTGGCCGCTGGCGAACTGCGCCTTGACCGATTCGGGCGTCCCGAACGCGGGCGACGCCGGTGCGCATGTCGACGTTCGACGTGAAGGCGCCGTAGACCATCGGCGCGCCCGGACGGACGATCTGGGCGAGCGCGACGAGGAACAGCGCCTCGGCGTTCTGTTGGGCGATCGCGCCGGCGAGCGAGACGGGGCTCATCGCGCCGGCGAGCGTGAACGGCGTGGCCACGACCGGCTGGCCGTACAGCGCCATCTCCATGAGCCCGTCGCCCATGGGCCCGTCCAGCCGCAGCGGCGAGTTCGTGTTGATGACCGTCATGACCGACGGCTCGCGGACGAGCGTGTCGCGATCCACGCCGCGCGCAGGCCCGCCACCTCGAGCGCGTCGTCGACGACGACGGCCCCGAACCCGAGGCCGTGCCAGGTCTTGTCGAGCTCGGTCGCGAACGTCCGGTACATGTCGAGATGGCGGGTCTCGACGGGCAGGTCCGTCGGCTCGAGCGGGCCGCCACCCTCCTGGTGGATGATGTCGAGCGCGCCGATCAGCCGGACGTAGTCCACGAAGTCGGCGATGTTGCCGGCGCGCCGGCCACGATCGAGGTCGCTGACGAACGCCGGGCCGCCGACGGCGCAGAACACCAGGTTGGCGCCCCCGAACGTCGAGGTCGCGCTCCGGGTTGCGGGCGTACAGCCGGAACTCGGCGGGGCGAGCGCCACGAGCTCCTCCACCTGGGTCGGATCGAGCCGCACGTTGCGGGTCGCCCGATCGATCCGCGCCCCGGCGCCGGCGAAGGCATCGAGCGCCCGGTCGCCGAGCACCTCGATCCCGATCTCGGCGAGGATCCGCAGCGATGCCCGGTGGATGGCCTCCACGTGGTCGGCGGACAGGAGCTCGACCGGGCGGAACGGGTTGACCAGCCGTCGCCACGGGAGCTGCGCGATCCCTGCCGTCCGCGCCGTGGGCGCCGGCGCTGGGCCTCGTGGTCATCGATCCCTCACGACGCGATGCTACCCGGCCCGCCCGCACGGCCCGCTGATGTCCCGCTGGCCGCCCCGGGCCGACTTCTCATGTCCATCTCAGACGCTCGACGCTGAATGACGGCCACGGACCGCGTCGAGGGGGCGGCCGCGGCATCGAACGCCGATCGCTGCACGGGAAGGGAGCGTCATGAAGGTCAAGCTCATCGCGGTGATCGCGCTCGCGGCCGTTGGGGTCGGCGCGCTGGCGATCGCGCTCGGCGGCATCGGCGCGAGCCAGGCAGCCGAGACGCAGTATCTGACCGCCGCGGCCACCCGCGGCGACGTGACCGACGACATCGCCGCCACCGGCTCGCTGCAACCTGAATCGCGACACGGCGTGCCGTTCGGGGCCGATCCCTATCTCGTGACCGAGGACGCGGATGCGCCTGCGGCGGAGGGGTCGTTCCACGTGACGGAGGTATCGGTCGCGGTCGGCGACACCGTTGCCGCGGGCGACGTGCTCGCCGTGGCCGACACGACCGGCTCGAGCAGAAGCTCGCAACCGCGACCAACGACCTCCGCTCGGCCCAGGTGAGCCTGCGCGCGGCCGTGGACGACCTCGCGGACGCCGAGGACGCGGACGTCACTGCGCAGATCCGCCAGGCGAAGATCGCGAAGTACAACGCCGAGAATGGGTCGCGACCGCGAAGCAAGCCGTCGCCGATGCCAAGGCCGCGATCAGGGCCGCGACCATCACCGCGCCCGTCGCGGGGATCGTGAGCGAGGTCAACGTCACCGCCGGCTTCGACGCGCCGGCCGGGGCCGCGGTCGTCATCGACAGCGCGACCTACGCGGTCACAACCGATGTGGTCGAGAGCGACCTCGCCGACGTCGAGGTCGGGCAGGAAGCGACGGTCTCGGTCTCGGCGATCGATGCCGAGCTGACGGGCACGGTCTCCTCGATCTCACCGATCGCCGGTGACGGCAGCTCCGGGGTGGTGTCGTATCCGGTCACCGTCACGCTGACGGACGTGCCGGCCACCGCGCGGAGTGGCATGAGCGCCGACGTGACGATCACGACGGCGAGTGCGCTCGGTGTCATCACCGTCCCGGCCGCCGCGCTGCGCGGCACCGACGGCCAGTACAGCGTCATGACGCTCGACGCGACCGGCGCCGTCGTCCCGACGGCAGTCGAGGTCGGGCTCGTCACGAACAGCGCCGCCGAGATCACCGGCGGCATCGCCGAGGGCACCGAGGTCGTGATCGGCACCACCGCCGATCTCGCCGGCTCGGATGACACCGGCACCTTCGATCGTGGCAACTTCCCGGGCGGGGCGGTCGACGTCCCGGTCGGCGGTGGCGGCGGTCGCGTCTTCCGCGAGGGTCCAGTCCTCGAGACCAGTCCATGAGCGCGCGCTCACGACGTCCGTGGCCGCGTGGGCGCCGTCTGCCCATGGATCCCGCCGATCATCGCCCTCGACCGGGTCAGCCGGACCTACGACATGGGCCGCGTGTCGGTGCCCGCCCTGGTGGACGTCAGCCTCGACGTCCGGCCCGGCGAGTTCGTCGCGATCGTCGGGCCGTCCGGCTCGGGCAAGACCACGCTGATGAACATCCTCGGCTGCCTGGACCGACCGACCGCCGGGCGCCTACCGGCTGGCCGGCACGGCCGGTCGCCAGCCTCGACGACGACGGGCTCGCGCACCTGCGCAGCCGCACGATCGGCTTCGTCTTCCAGTCCTACAACCTGCTGCCGCGCACGTCGGCGCTCGACAACGTCGCCACGCCCCTGCTCTACCAGGGCGTCGGTCGGCCGAACGCACGCGTCGCGCCGGCGCCGCGCTGGAGCGGCTGGGCCTCGGCGACCGGCTCGACCACGAGCCCACCGAGCTGTCCGGCGGCCAGCAGCAGCGCGTCGCGGTCGCCCGCGCGCTCGTGACCGAGCCCGCGCTCATCCTCGCCGACGAGCCGACCGGCAACCTCGACAGCCACGCCGGCGCCGAGGTCCTGGCACTGTTCCGCGAGCTCAACGCGACCGGCCGCACGATCGTCCTCATCACCCACGAGGCCGACGTCGCCGCCGCGGCCGGCCGCCAGATCCACCTGCGTGACGGGCGGGTCGCGGCATGAGCACCGTCGAGCTGCTCCGCCTCGCCCTCTCGCGGCTGCGCACGAGCCGGGTCCGGGCGGTCCTCACGATGCTCGGCGTGATCATCGGTGTCGCATCGGTGGTCGCCCTCGTCGGCGTGAGCCAGGGCACGACGTCCAACATCACCGACCAGCTCTCGAGCCTCGGCACCAACCTGCTCACGATCAACCCCACGACCCAGGGCAGCGACGGGTCGACGTCCCTCAGCCTCGAGGACGGCGAGGCGATCGCCGGGCTCGACGGCATCGACAGTGTCGCGCCGGAGGTCTCCACCAACCTCACGGTCGCCGCCGGCGACGAGACGACCGAGACGACGGTCGTCGGGACGACGGCCGGACTTCGCCTCGGTCCGCGCCTACGACGTCTGGCAGGGCACGTTCCTGACCGACGTCAGCGTCGATCGCGACCTCCGCGTGGCGGTCCTGGGCGCGACGACCGCGGAGGACCTCGGCCTCGGCGCCGACGACCTGGGCACCGAGATCGCCATCGGCGGTATCCCGTTCACGGTCATCGGCATCCTGCAGCCAAAGGGCGGGTCCGGCTTCAACGATCCGGACGACCAGGTGATCGTGCCGATCGGCACGGTCCAGAAGTACTTCGTCGGCGGCGACAGCGTCCGGACGATCGGCGTCAGCGTCGCCGACGGCGCACATGGATGTCGTCACGGCCCGGATCACGGCGCTGCTCCGCGAGCGCCACGAGCTCGCCGCCGCGGACGACGACGACTTCTGCATCTTCGACCAGACCCAGCTCCTCGAGGCGCGACCGCGATCACCGGCACGCTGACCCTGCTGCTCGGCGGGATCGCGTCGATCTCGCTCGTCGTCGGCGGCATCGGGATCATGAACATCATGCTCGTGTCGGTCCGCGAGCGGACCCGCGAGATCGGCATCCGCAAGGCCATCGGCGCGCGCGGGCGCGACATCCTCGCCCAGTTCCTCGTCGAGGCGCTGACCCTCTCGCTCTCGGCGGGCTGATCGGCATCGTCCTCGGCCTCGCCGTATCGGCGGCGATCGGGCAGGTCGCCGGCTGGGGCTTCGTGTTCAGCCCGTGACCGATCGCCGTGGCCGTCCTCTTCAGCCTCGCCGTCGGCGTGGTGTTCGGCGTCTGGCCGGCACGCCAGGCGGCCCGGCTCGATCCCATCGGCGCCCTGCGCTACGAATGACGGAAGGACCCGATGACCAGCGACCCGCCCCAGCCCCGCCCTCCGCCTGCGACCCCTCGTCGTCCCACCGTCGTCGCGCGACGGCCGCTGGCTCAACGTCCTGCTGCTGGGCGCCCTCGCCCTGGCCGTCGGCGGGGTCGCCTTCGCGGTCGGACGAACCACCGCACCGGCCGCACTGGGGGCCACGGACACCTTCCCCGGCAACGGCCCGCTCGTCCGGTCCGACGGCAGCTTCGACCCGAATACGGCCGGCGGCCCGCGTCTGGGTCGGCCGAGCGTCATCTTCGGGAACGGGATCACGCTCGACGGCACCGTCAGCGCGATCGACGGCGACCAGCTGACCCTCACCCTCGCCTCGGGCGAGACCATGACGGTCACGCTCGACGAGGCGACGACCTACCACGCCGCGACCGATGCGACCGCCGCCGACGTGACGGTCGGTGACGACGTGTCGGTCAAGGTCGACGGCGACCGCGGGTCCATCGGGAACGGTCCGGCGCGCCAGCGCCGGTGCACCCTCGACTCACCGCGGGGGACGTCACGGTCCGCCCGTGACCGTCGACGCGGTAGGCTGACCGGCATGCACCTGCTCGTCGTCGAGGACGACCCGCGTCTCGCGCGCCTGCTCAAGCGCCTGCTCGAGGACGACCGCCACGTCGTGGAGGTCGCCGACGGACGGCCGGACCGGGCTCGAGATCGCCGAGGACGCGCCCGGGCATCGAGTGCGTCATCCTCGACATCGGCCTGCCCGATATCAGCGGGCTCGAGGTCGCGAAGCGCCTTCGCGCGGGCGGCTCCGAGGTCGCCATCCTGATGCTCACGGCGCGCGACACGGTCGGCGACCGGGTCACCGGCCTCGACGCCGGCGCCGACGACTACCTCGTGAAGCCCTTCGCGTACGAGGAGCTGTCCGCCCGGCTGCGCGCGCTCGCGCCGCGGGCACGACCGCGCGGCCGCCGGACCCAGCCCGAAGCTCGCCGTCGGCCCGATCACGCTCGACGAGACGGCGCGACGCGTCACCGTCGACGAGCAGGCGGTCGACCTCAGCCCGCGCGAGTTCTCGCTGCTCGAATGCCTGCTCCGGCATCCCGGCCAGACGCTGACCCGCGACCAGCTGCTCGACCAGGCCTGGCCGTTCGGGGTCGCGGTGACGCCGAACGCGGTCGATGCCTACATCCACTACCTGCGCGACAAGCTCGGGGCCGCGGGCCGGCTGATCGAGACGGTCCGCGGCGTGGGGTACCGGCTGGCCGATGGCTGACGGGGTCGATCCGGCCGCGGACGGCGCGGACGGGACCGCGCCGGCGTCAGCCCCGCCGAAGCGCGGATGCTCCGGGGCGTCCGGCTCAACCTCGTCCTGTGGAGCGGCGGCATCACGCTCGCCGTGCTCGTCGTGCTCGGGGTCGTGCTCTATCTCGCGGTGGATCGCTCGCTGACCGCGTCCGGGACCGCGGAGCTCGTGGCGCAGGCGAACCGCCTGACGGGCGGCCGGCCCGGCCCCGACGACCTGCCGGCGGGCGGGTTCATCTTCGGTGGGCGCGGCTCGGGCACGTTCAGCGTCGTCATCGACGACGCAGGGCGTGCCGGTCGTGCGGGACCGGGCGCGATCCCGGATGGGCTCCCGGTCATGGCGTCGTCGACGCCGTCGCGAGACCGGCGCGCGCGACATCCGCAACGCCACGATCACGACGTCGTGCGCGGATCCGCCGGACGGGCGGGGCGACGGGATCGCCCCGGTGTCGTCGAGACCTTCACCGAGACGACGACCCGGTCCGCGTGCTCACGACCCGGTCGCGTTCCGCGGCCAGCGTTCTACCTCCAGGTCGTCGGCGATCGGACGACCGAGGAACGGACCCTCCAGATCCTCGTCGTCGTGCTCGTCCTCGGCGGCATCGTGGCGCTCCTCGTCGCCTCCGGCGTCGGGGCGATGTACGCGAGCCGGGCGCTCGTGCCCATCCGCCAGTCGCTCGCGGCCAGCGCGTCGCCCTCCGGCGCCAGCGCGAGTTCGCCGCCGACGCGTCGCACGAGCTGCGCACCCCGCTGACCGTCATCCGGGCCAGCGTCGACGACCTCGAGCGCCACCGGGCCGAACCCGTCGCGACCGTCGGGTCGGCACTCACCGACATCCGCGACGAGGTCGACCACCTGACGGCCATGGTCGAGGACCTGCTGCTCCTCGCCCGCTCCGACTCCGGCGCGGTGGAGCTCGAGCGCGTGCCGGTCGATCTCGGCGACGTCGCGTCCGACGCGGCGTCGGCCCTGGACGGCCGGCCACGGAACGGGGTGTGGCGGTGACCGTCGACCCGGAGCCGGCCGAAGTCGTGGGCGATCCCGCCCGGCTTCGCCAGCTCGTGATGATCCTCGTGGACAACGCGGTGCGGCACAGTCCGGCCGGGGCGCGGGTCACGGTCCGCGTCCGCGCGGAGGGTCCCGAGGCGTCGCTCGTCGTCGCCGACGAGGGCCCGGGGATCCGTCCCGAGGACCTGCCGCGGGTCTTCGACCGGTTCTATCGCGCGGCCGGCGCGCCCGGTGGCGGCACCGGGCTTGGTCTCGCGATCGCGGCCTGGGTCGTCGAGCGCCACGGCGGACGCATCGAGGCCGCCAACCGACCCGCAGGGCGGCGCCCGGTTCACGGTCGCCTGCCGCTGCCGACCGGCCGGTGACGAGCGCCACTGGGTAGACTCGATGCCGGGAGGTGCGCAGTGCGCGTGGTGGTCATCGGCGGGAGCGGCAAGGGCGGGTCATGGGTCGTGCGCGATCTGCGCGCCCACGGCCACGACGTGCCCTCGGCGTGAGCAGCGCACCGCGCTCCACCCGGACACGGCGACGCGCGGTCGATGCGCCGGTCACACCGCCGGAGCGGCGGATCTCGCTCGCGTTCGATGTCTTCCTCGTCGGCAGCCGCCTCGGCGCGCTGCTGGACCGCGCCCTGGCAGGGACCGGCATCCGACCCGCCGAGTACGCGGTCTACAGCCTCATGCTCGAAGCGGGGCCGCGCACCCCCTCGGAGCTCGCGGCGGCACTCGGCGTGCCACCGTCGACGATGTCGACCTATCTCACGACGATGCTGTCGCGCGGTGACGCCGCCCGCATCCGCACCCGACCGATGGCCGATCCGTGCGGGTCGTGCTCACCGATCGCGGACGCGGCGTGATGCGCCGCGTGAACCCGCCGTTCACCGCGGCGCGGCGGCGATCCGCGCCAATCTCGATGCGCCCGAGGACGACGTCCGGGCGGCGCTGGCCGCCCTGGCTGACGCGATCGCGCGGCGTCCGCAGGAGGTCGGCGATCGGCCGACGATCCGGGCCCCGGGCCGATGACCCGTCGCGGATCCAGGCCCGCCCCGCGAACCTGGAGCAGATAGTTCGAGTTCGTAGTATCTTGCCACGCACATGGCGCGTCGTCACCGATGACCGTCCGGCGGTTGGAGGATCGCGATGCCGACACGAGCAGGTGGCGGCGTCTCGCCGCGGCGGGCGCTCGTCGTGGTCCTCGCATCGGAGCGTGCGCGGGTCCGCCGGCACGCCCGAGCCCTCGTCCGCCGGGCCCTCGTCGCATTCCGCCGCGCCCCGGGGCCCGAGCGGATCACCGGCCGCCGACGAGCCGTCGGTCGCTCCGGGATCGTCGATCGGCGCGGACGCGCCGGAGCGACCTGGCGTTCCTGCTCGAGCGACTGGTCGCCATCCACCCCGAGCCGTTCCTCGAGGAAGGGCGAGGCCGGCTTCCGCGCACGGCTCGACGCCCTCGGCGAGCGAGCGGACGACCTGTCGGAGGCGGGCTTCCTGGTCGGGGTGATGGACCTCATGGGCCACCGCGACCGCGACGGCCACTCGGGGGCCTGGGCGATGGCCCAGACCGGCGATCGGTTGCACGCCTGGCCGATCTGGCTCTGGGAGTTCCCCGACGGCATGCGGATCGTGGCCGCCCAGGACGACACGCTCGTCGGCGCGCGGGTGACGGCGGTTGGTGGGACACCGCTCGAGGAGGCGAAGGCCGCCGTGGAACCCCTCGTCCCGCGCGACAACCCGAGCACGCTGCGCGGGAACCTGCCGATCTACCTCACCCTCCCCGAGGTGCTCCGCGAGCGCGGCGTGTGGCGACGACGGGGCCGCCGGTCTCACGCTGGAGATGGCCGACGGCACGACGCTCGAGACGACACCGGACGAGGTGCCCATCCAGACGTTCCAGGCGTGGATCTTCGACGTCTACCTCGGCGACTACCCGAGCGGCCTGCCACCCGATCCCGACGGCCCCGCCTGGGCCAGGAACCGCGACCAGATCATCTGGACGGAACCGCTGGCGGAGGGCGGCCTGTACGTCGGCTACAACCACATCCTCCGACCGGCACATGGCGACACCACCACCGTGTCCAGCGTGGCCAAGGACGTGTCCGACGCGATGGACGCCGGTGCGACCGACCCGGTGATCGTGGACCTGCGCAACAACCCCGGGGGCGACAACAACACGTATGGCCTGTTCCGCTCCGCGCTGGAGCGGTACGCGGACGCCGCACCCGGGACCGTCGCGTTGCTCGCCGGTCGCAGCACGTTCTCGGCGGCCGGCAACTTCGTGACCGACCTCGAGCGGGGGCACGCCGCGGACGAGATCCTCCTCGTCGGGGAACCGCCCGGTGGTGGCCCGAACATCTACGGCGATGTCGACGTGGTGACCCTGCCCGCGTCGGGGATCGTGGTGTTGATCTCGGGTCGCTGGCACGAGAAGGCGCCGGGCGACCCGAGTCTCGAGGTCACCCCCGACATTCCCGTCGACCTCTCGTGGGCCGACGTCGTCGCGGGTCGCGACCCGGTGCTCGACGCGGCGATCGAGGCGACGCGCGAGGCGGATCCGGCCAGCTGATACGCGCCTGCGAGTTCGGCCCCCGTAGACTCCACGGGTGAGCCCGAAGCGCAAGCGCCTTGACGCGTGGCCCGTGTTCGGCCGCGACGGCGACGGCGTCGCGTGGCGGCCGGATCCCGATGCCGCAGCGGCATCCCGGCTCGCCCGCTTCCTCGTCGTCGAGCGGCGAGGCCTCGCTCGAGGCGCTCCAGGCGCACGCCGTCGCGGACCCGGGCTGGTTCTGGGAGGCGGCCGCGGACGACATCGGCGTCGCCTGGGCCCGGCGGCCGCGCGCGATCCTCGACCTGTCCGGCGGTCCGGCGTGGGCGCGCTGGTGGGACGGCGGCTCGTTCGACTGGTCGTGGGCGGCGGTCGTGCCGCGAGCCGACGCGGGACCCGGACGGGGTCGCGGTGACGTGGGAGGGCGAGGACGGCGACGTCCGCGCCATGACCAACGCCGAGCTCGCGGCCGCGGTCCGGACGGCCGTCGCGCAGCTCACCGAGCTCGGGGTCGGCGCCGGTGATCGGGTCGGGATCCTGCTGCCGATGCTGCTCGAGACGGTGGTCGCGGTCCTTGCCGTGTCGCGCCTCGGCGCGATCTTCACGCCGATCTTCTCGGGCTACGCGGCGCCGGCCATCGCGGCCCGGCTGGCCGATTGCGGCGCGACCGTGCTCGTCACGGCCGACGGGTTCCTGCGCCGCGGCGCCTGGGTCGACCTGAAGGCGGTCGCGGACGCCGCGGTGGAGGCCGTCCCGTCGGTCCGCCACGTCGCTCGTCGTCCGCCGGGCGGGCGACGCCCTGGAGGTCCCGTGGACGGCGGCCGCGGGACGTCTGGTGGGCCGACGGTTCGTCGGCCATCGACGTCGCCCGCCGAGGCCGATCCATCGGCGCCGGCCGTCGAATTGGTGGGGCGCGACCCCGAGACCCCGTACATGATCATCTACACCTCGGGCACGACCGGCCGGCCCAAGGGCGCGGTCCACGTGCATGGCGGGTTCCCGATCAAGGCCGCCCAGGACATGGCCCACACGTTCGACTTCGGGGCAGCCGACACGCTCTTCTGGTTCACCGACCTCGGCTGGATGATGGGGCCGTGGGCGATCGCCGGATCGCTCCTGCTGGGCGGCCGGCTGGTGATCTACGAGGGCGCGCCCGACTTCCCCGGCCCCGATCGGATCTGGTCCATCGTGGCGCGCCACCGCGTGACCCACCTCGGCCTGTCGCCGACGGTCATCCGGGCGCTGATGGCGCACGGCGAGGCGCCCGTGCACAGCCATGACCGCTCGTCGCTGCGGGTCCTCGGCTCGACCGGCGAGCCGTGGAACCCCGAGCCGTGGTGGTGGTTCTTCCGCGAGGTCGGCGAGGTGCGCTGCCCGATCGTCAACTACTCGGGCGGGACGGAGGTGTCGGGCGGCATCGTCGGCGGCAACGTCCTGGGTCCGATCAAGCCGATGTCGTTCTCCGGGCCGTGCATCGGGACGGCGGCGGACGTCGTCTCGGACGCCGGCAAGCCCGTGCGTGGCGCGGTCGGCGAGCTGGTGATCCGGGCGCCGATGCCCGGGATGACCCGCGGGTTCTGGAACGACCGCGCCCGGTACGAGGAGGCGTACTGGTCGCGCTGGCCGGGGCTCTGGGCGCACGGCGACTGGGCATCGATCGACGCGGACGGGTTCTGGTTCATCCAGGGGCGAAGCGACGACACGCTCAAGATCGCGGGCAAGCGGGTCGGGCCGGCGGAGGTGGAGAGCGCGGCCGTGTCCCATCCGTCGGTGCTGGAGGCCGCCGCGATCGGGGTCCCCCACGAGATCAAGGGCGAGGCGATCGTGGTGCTCTGCGTCCTGCGGCCGGGCGAGATCGATGACCCCGCGCTGCGCGCCGCGATCGCGCGCCGCGTGGCCGACGAGCTCGGCAAGCCGCTGAAGCCGGAGGTGGTCGTCGCCGTCCGGACCCTGCCCAAGACGCGCTCCGGGAAGGTGATGCGCCGCGTCATCCGGGCGACGTGGCTGGGGCGCGACCCGGGGGACCTGTCGTCGCTCGACGATCCCGCCTCGGTCGAGGCGATCCAGGCCGTCGCCGCGCAGCACTGAGTCGCGCCGCGCGGCGGCGGCGCCGCGCGCCGGGCGCCAGCGCCGGTGAGCCGCGCGGCCGGCCCGCGATATCCTTGGCGCGTGACTGCGACCACCGTCCCCGAGCGCGACGTCGTCACCTGGGAGGACCTCGATCGCCTGGTCGGCGTCGATCGCCGAGCAGCTGGCCGGGCGTCGCTTCGATGTCCTGCTCGCGATCACCCGCGGCGGGATGGTGCCCGCCGGGATGCTGGCCTATCGCCTTCGCCTCCGGGACATCCTCGTGGCCGCAGTCGAGTACTACGACGATACCGGCACCCCGGGCCCGCACCCGACGTTCTTCCAGTTCCCGGCGGATCCGCTGCTGCGGGACAAGGACGTCCTCATCGTCGACGAGGTGTGGGACAGCGGCACGACGATCCAGGCGGTCACCGATCGCGTGCGCCAGGCGGGCGGGCGGCCGACGACCGCGGTCATCCATTTCAAGCCCGGACGATCGGTCGTCGCCGGCCGTCCTGACGTCCACGCGGTCGAGACGGAGCGCTGGGTCGTCTACCCATTCAAGGCCGGCGGCTGACGCCGGTGTCGCAGGCCCGTCACCGGAGGTCGCGCACATGACCCGATCGCTGCTGCTCGTCGGCACCACGAAGGGCGCCTTCATCCTCGAGAGCGACGACGCGCGCTCGGACTGGGAGGTCCGCGGGCCCCTGTGCGACGGCTGGCCGATGCACGACCTGATCGTGGAGCCGGCGTCGGGCGACATCCTCGCCGCCGGCGGCAGCCCGTGGTACGGCCCGGCGGTCTGGCGGAGCGCCGATCGTGGAGCGACGTGGACCCACTCGTCGGCGGGACTGACGTACGGCGACGATGCCGAGGCGATCACGACGGTCTGGAGCCTGGCCGTCGACACCGGACGGCGCCATCCTCGCCGGGGTGGAGCCGGCCGGCCTGTTCCGCAGCACGGACGGCGGCGCGACGTGGTCGCACGTCGAGGGCCTGACGAACCATCCGACCCGACCGACCTGGGAGCCGGGCGCCGGCGGCCTGATCCTGCATTCGATCGTGCCGCATCCCACCGATCCGGCACGGACGTGGGTCGGGATCTCCGCGGTCGGGACGTTCGAGACGCGCGACGGCGGGCGCCAGCTGGGAGCCGCGCAACCGCGGAGTACGCGCCGACTTCAACCCCGATCCGCACCCGATCACCGGCCAGTGCGTCCACAAGCTGGTCGCGGTCGCGGGCGAGCCCGAGTCGCTCTACCAGCAGAACCATTGCGGCGTGTATCGCTCGTCCGACGGCGGCGAGACGTGGGACGAGATCACGCCCGGGCTGCCGAGCGACTTCGGCTTCCCGATGGTCGCCCACCCGCGCGATCCGGCGACGGCCTGGGTCATCCCGCTCAACGGTGCCGACCGCGGCCGATTCGTCCCTGACGCCGCGGCGGCCGTGTGGCGCACCCACGATCGCGGCGAGATCGTGGATCCGCGCCGACGAAGGCCTGCCGCAGGAGGACGCGTACTTCACCGTCCTCCGCGAGGCGATGGCGCGCGACACGCTCGAGCCGGTCGGCGTGTCGTTCGGGACGCAGACCGGGCAGCTGTGGCACAGCGCCGACGGCGGGGAGCGGTGGCGGCTCGTCACAGCCGACCTGCCGCCGATCTGGGCGGTCGAGGCAGTCACGATCGAGGGCTGACCCACCGATGGCCACGGTCCTGCTCCCCCGCTCGCTGCTGACGCTGTTCCCCGGCGTCGAGCGTCGTCACGAGGTCGAGGCAGGGACGGTCGGCGCCGTCATCGTCGCCCTGGATGCGCGTGTCCCCGGCCTGCGCGATCGGCTGGTCGACGCGGGACCGCGCCTGCGGCCGCACATCAACGTGTTCGTCGCCGGTCAGCCCGCGACCCTGGAGACGGCGGTGGCGGCGGGTGACACGGTCCACGTGATCCCGGCGGTGTCAGGCGGCTGAGGCTCGCTGCGGCGGCCGAGGCTCGCTGCCGGCGCCCACGCTCGCGGCTGACCGACCGCCCGCGCCTCGGTTGATCGCGGACTAGCGGCGTCGCTCGAGGACCGCGAGCGGATCGAACGCCTCGGTGCGCTCGGCGACGGCAGCCCCGCCGATCGCGTTCACGCGACCGATGACCGGCGGCCCGCCACGGCCGGCATCGCCCGCGGGTGCGTCACCGACGACGGCCCGCCAGCCGAGGTCGCCCAACGCGTCCAGGGTCGCCATCGCCGCCTCGACGACCGCGCGCCCGTGCGCCAGGGCGGCGCCGCGCAGCGGTCCGGACTTGGCCACCGCCCCGAGCTCCGCGGCGACACGCGCCGCGGCCGCGATCTCGGCTGCCGCCCGTGGACCGTCGCCACCCGACCGGCGCATGACCACCGCGTTGTCGCCGATCCGCGTCAGCGCAGCCGACACCATGAACGGCCACGACGCCACGGCGGTCGCCCGTGCGTCGATCCCGGCCGACTCGTCGAACCGCAGCCCGAACGCCGGGAAGAGTGCTCGGCGGAGGACCACCTCGGCGAGCACCCGAGCGTCGGCTCCCGACTCGTCCGCGAGCCAGTCCGGATGGGCGCCCAGGATGATCCGCTCGGGGGCGATCCCGTCCGCGCGAGCGAGCGCCACGCCGACGAGCTGGAGGGCGAGCGAGCGGCCGGACCTCGTCGCGGGATCGGCGGGCACGCCCGATGCGATCTCGGGCGCCACGACGAGCGGTCCCGGGGCCGATGGAGACGATCGGTGTCGGCCCGCCGGTGGATGCGCCGGGCGAAGGCATGGTCCGCCAGCGACCGATCCGGATCGACCCCGCCCGCGACGATCTCGGAGATCGGGTCGGCCTCCACGAGGTCCACGCGCTCGAACGCCGCGACGACCGCGCCCTCCGGCACGCCGAGCGGCGGGATCGCCGTGCCGAGCCGCACGTACCCGCGCCGCTCCGCCGCGACGCCATCGGTCAGCCGCCGGAGCCGCGCCAGCGCTCGCTGCGATCCGGTCGGCGCCGGATCGCCATCCTCGGCATCGGCCGCCGCCATGCGCCCGGATCGATCGCGTGGGTGCCATTCCGGCACGTCCTGCCCGGCATCGTGCAGTCGGTCGGCGAGCTCGCGGCCGATCGGGACCTCGACCCGGAGCAGGTCGAAGCCCGCCGTGGCGAGCGCGACCGCCTCATCCAGCGCGCCGTCGAGGTCCGGCTCCGCGAGCGTCGTCCCGAGCCACGGGCGACGCGGCTCGCCGAGCAGCCCGAGCAGCTCGCGCCGGGCGACCCGGTTGGCGTCGATCCGGTCGATCGCGAGCGATGCGAGCCGGGTCGCCTCGGCTTCGGCGACGACCCGCCGATCGGGCTCGCGCAGCAGCTCGGCCTCGAGCGCGAGGTCGACGGCACCCGACGCGACGTCGAGGGCGAGCTGTTGCGGTTCGAGGTCGTACTCGAGCAGGGCCATCGCGAACGGCAGGGCGATCCCGCCGCCGAGGCCGTCGCGCGTGCTGGCCAGCCAGCGGTCGACCGACGCTCCCGCGAGCGGCCGGCCGGCCCGGTCGAGGCCCATGACCCCGAACAGGCGCAGGATCGCCCGCTCCTGGCCGACCGTGGTGGTCGCGCGTGCGCGAGCGCCCCACGCGCCGGCGAGCGTCTCCGCCCGCTCGAGCAGTCGATCGATCGGCCCCCATTCGCTCGTCACGTCGTCAAGGATAGGGTGGGGCGCCCTCGCCCGAACGCCTCAGTCGACAGCGCTCGCGAGGCGGTTGACGGCGAGGAAGCCGCGGTACGCGACGATGGGGTCGGTCGCGCTGAAGCGGACACCGCGATCGCCGAACCGCTCCGCACCCGGCACGATCGCGCCGTGGTCGGCGGCCACGCCGCGCGCGTACTCGACTTCGATGACGACGGGCGGACCGACGGCCAGGATCGACAGGTCACCCGCGGCCGCGCGTCGGACCGCGCGCTCCGCGCCTTCGCGGACCCGTTCGCGGGCGACCGACGGATGGACCGAGATCGCGCTGTGGCCCCCGTCGGCGGTCTTGACCACGACCCGCTCGGCCCACGGCAGCCAGGATCTCGACCTCCTCGGCGAGCGCGTCGTCACCGGCCACGAGCCCGACCGGGATGCCCCAGCCGCCCGAGCGCGAGCGCGTTCATCCCGTACTCGCCGGTGGGCCGACCATCGAGGCGCGTCTCGACCGGGGCGCCGGAATAGGTATGCGCGATGGTCCCGCGCCCGTGACCGGCCCGCGCGTGGTAGCCGACGAACAGGGCGACATCGAAGCTCGCGCCCCCGTCGGCGTCCGGCTGGGCACCGGCGACCATCGACCACGCCTTCTCGCCCTGGAGGACGCGGGCGGCCGGGTGGAGCTCGCCCGGCAGCAGGTTGTACATGTTCCAGTGGCTGTCGTTGACGAGGATGTCCGTCGCGCCGGCGGCGAGCGCGCCCTCGATCGCCGCGTTCGTCTCGCCGACCATCAGCTCGACCGAGGTCGGGTAGCGCGCGTCCTTCGGGTCGGTCGGGTGGGGATGGTTGATCCCGGCGATGCCCTCCATGTCGACGCTGATGTAGACCCTCACGATCCCTCCTCGTTGCTCGGATCCGGCGTCGGCGGCCGGCGCCGGATCCGGCCCCGTCCGGGCCGGGTACCCGATCCACACGTGGCCGTCACGGAACCGCTCGGCCTTCCAGATCGGCGCACGCGCCTTCGTCTCGTCGATGGCGTAGCGGGCGGCATCGAAGGCGGCATCGCGATGCGCGGCGACGGCCACGACGGCGATCGACGCCACGCCGAGCGGCACCTCGCCGGTCCGATGGACGATCGCGAGCCGCTCGACCGCGAACCGCTGCGCGATCTCGTCGGCGATCTCGCCGAGGACCGCGAGGGCCATCGTCTCGTGCGCCTCGTACTCGAGCGATTCGACGGCCCGACCGGCGTGCCGCGCGGCCTCCGCTTCCTGGCCGGGTGCCGGCGTGCCGGGCGTCGCGCGGGTCCGGCCCAGGAAGCCGACCGCGGCGCCGTCGCCGGTCGTCGCGAGTCGGTCGGTCAGCTCGGCGAGGATCGCGGTCCCGAACGGGGTCTCGCGCAGCTCGAGGATGCGCCGGGGCGCGTCGGCGGTGACCGGCGTGCTCGTCGCCCGCCGCCTCGGGCGGGCCGTCGCCCGCGGTCTCCGGCGCTCCGTCGCCCGCACCGCCGCTCACCGGCGGGATGATCGCGAGCTCGTCCCCGTCGGACAGGACGGTGGCCGCGTCCGCGTACGCACCGTTCCGGGCGAACCGGACGAACTCGCGCCCGGGTGCGAGCGCGGGGTGGAGCGACACGAGCTCGTCCCACGCGTCCGCGACCGTTCCGTCGTCGGCCAGCTCGAGGGCGACCTCACGGGTGCCGGCAAGCTCGCGCTGGACCGCGAACAGGCGGACGCGGACGCGCATCGAGGCGATCGTGCCGCTCAGCCGCGCCACGCGGCCGCGAGCAGGCCGTCGCCGACGGGCAGGATCGTCGCGTGGAAGCGGCCGTCGCCGAGGACGCGCTCGCAGAACTCGCGGAGCGCGACGGTGTTCGCGTCGTCGGCCGCCGCTGGACGGGCGCCCGACACGCGGCCGCTCCACAGCACGTTGTCGGCGAGGACGAGGGCGCCCGGCGCGAGCCGAGGCGTCAGCGCGTCGAGATACCCCTCGTACTCGGGCTTCAGCGCATCGATGAAGGCAAGGTCGAACGGTCCCTCGAGGTCGGCGTGGTTCCCCTGGAACGCCTCGAGCGCCTTCTCGTTCACGACGGTGATGCGCTCATCGGCGATGCCGGCCTGGCGCCACCAGCCGCGGGCGAGATCGGTGCGTTCGATGTCCGGGTCGATCGTGACGATCGTGCCGTCACCCGGCTGACCGAGCGCCAGCCACAGGGTCGAGAAGCCGTACGCGGTCCCGACTTCCACGATCCGGCGCCGGCCGGCGGCGAGGATCTGCAGGACGCGGCCGGCATCCCGGTCGACGATCGGGATCCGCTCGGGCTGGGCCGCGACCTCGATGGCCGCGAGGGCATCGGGGACGGGCGCGGCGATCGATTCGATCCAGTCGAGATCGGTCGCCTCGGGGATCCAGTCGCGATCGTTCTTCATGGTGACTCCGTTCAGACGAGGAGGCCGGCCCCGAAATAGAGGCCGGCGGCCAGGATGGTGCCGGCCGCGATCGTGCCGACGTTGATGTACAGGAGGCCCGTCGCCGATTCCATCGAGCGGCTTCGGGCGGTCTGCACCGCCGCCCACGACACGATGAGCGGGAAGACGAGCCCGACGATGAGCCGCAGCCAGACGAACAGGGCCCACGGGCCGACGAGCGCCGCGAACGGGCCGACGGCGGCGGGTCCGGCGCCGGTCGCGATCCAGACGGCGAACAGGACGACCTGGACGGCGACGACCGCCAGAAGGATGCGCGAGAGCAGGATGAGCGGCGCCTCGGGGAGCTTCGGCGTGACGAGATACCAGTGGCCCAGGATCATCGCGGCGAACACGCCACCGATGGCCGCGCCGAGGAACGCGAGCTCCACGAGCAGCGCCAGCGCCCCGAGCGAGCCGCCGCCCCAGGCGAGGGCGCCGAAGACGAGGGTCAGGGCGCCCGCCTCGAGGGCAACGAGCTCCACGCCCGGGGCCCAGCCCGGCCGGACGCGACGCACGACGATGCCCTGCAGGGCGATCAGGCAGAACGCGGCGAGGGCGAGCCGGCGCGGCGCATCCCAGGCGGGGTCCACGGTGACCGGCGAGTCGCCGAGCGTGGCCGGCAGCGCCCCGTCACTGATCCAGGCGAGGAACCCGAAACCGACGGCGCATGCGGTCGTGAAGCCCAGGAACCCTCCGGTCGCAGCGGTTCGCTGGCGGAGGAGGAAGACCGCCGCATACGCCCCGAGCGCGAGACCCGTCAGGAGGGTCCAGTTGATGAACGCGAGGTTCTGGGCGATCTGCGTGGCGGGCACCACCCGAGTGTAGCCGCGTCGCTAGCATCACCTGCGACAGGAGGTGCTGGCCATGGGACTCCCCGCCGACACGACCATCACGTGGTACGGCCACTCGGTCATCGAGCTCACGACGCCCGGCGGCAAGACCGTCCTCATCGACCCGTGGTTCGGGAATCCGTCGTCGCCGAGGGCTGCCGACAGCGTCGACCACTGCGACCTGCTGCTCGTGACCCACGGACATGACGACCACATGGGCAACGCGGTCGCGCTGGCGAGCCGCCTGCGGCCGATCTGGCCATGCGTCCACGAGATGAGCCTCTGGCTCGCCCGGCAGCTCCCGGGCGGCGGGGATGCGGCCATCGGCATGAACAAGGGCGGCACGGTCGAGGCCGCCGGGCTCAAGGTGACGATGACCCACGCCGACCATTCCGCCGGGGACTGGAACGCGGGTGGCGAGACGACGCTGTACCTGGGCGAGCCGGCGGGCTTCGTCATCGAGCTCGAGAACGGCTATCGCATCTACCACGCCGGCGATACCGAGGTGTTCGGCGACATGGCGATCATCCGCGAGCTGCATCGACCCGACCTCGCGATGCTGCCGATCGGCGGGCACTTCACGATGGGACCGCGTGGCGCGGCCATGGCGGTCGAGCTCCTCGGCGTCGAGGACGTCGTCCCGCTCCACTACGGGACGTTCCCGAAGCTGGCCGGAACCCCGGACGCGCTGGCGCGCGGCGCTCGCCGAGCGCGGGCTCGGCCACGTCACGGTCCATGCCCCGGAGCCGGGAGGGTCGATCCCCGGCTGAGCCGCGGACGCGGCGCGAGCGCGCGTGCGAGGGGCCGCGCGCCGGCGCGCGATGAGCCGCGCGATCGACTACGGGGTCGGTGCCGGTGCCGCCTTCTTGAGCTGGCCCGGGGCCGTCGCCCGGCCCTGGCCGTTGCCCTGCGCCTTGCCCGGCTTGCCGTCCGGGTGCGCTGCCGTGCCATGACGTTCCAGCCCGGGTGCCGCTCGCCGACGGCCTTCGGCCCGCCCGCCCACGGCGGCCTGCCGGTCCACGTCCTGACCGCGGCGCCGTCGACCGTGTCGACCTCGATCTCCGTCGTGCCCTCCTCGATCTCGCCGGCCACGGTCACGCGCTTGCCGACATGCGGCGCGAGGGGGTGTCTGCATCGCCCCACCACCACGACGGGCCGGCGCCGAGCTCGTACGCCGTGCCGCTCGGCCATGAGCGTGTAGGTCGTCGTGCCCATCGGCGTCGGTGGTCTTGGTCACGGTGCCGGTGATCGTGATCGGCGCCTTGGGGGCCTTGACCTTGTCGGCCTTCTGCGGCCTTGTCGGGCTTCGGCGCCTTGGGTGGCTTGGCGGATCTCGGCCGGCTCGACGGCCTTCGCCGGCGTGGGCGTGGCGTCGGCTGAGGGCGCCGCGGTCGTCGGCGGAGGCCGACGGGCGCGGCCGACGAGGTCGAGGAGCTCGGCGGACGCGGACGATCCCGACGGAGCGCCGGACGATGCCTCGCGTCTCGAGCGTGGCTCGGCGATGGATCCACGCCGAGGACCGTGCCGGCCACCAGGAGGGCCGCGACGAGACCGATCGTCCCGACGCCGAGCGCGCGGAGGCGCCGTCGTCGCACCAGCCAGGATCGGGTCGTTCGGCATCGTCGGCATCATCAGCCCCTTCTCGGTCTCCCCCACAAGATGCGCGGTGCGTCGTCGCACCACGATCCGCCCGGTCCGGGGCCGTTGTGGCGGGTGCGCTGCGGTGGGCTGACCCCACGTGGGCCGCGCGGGACTGACTATCCAGCCATCGACCGGACCGGGCGCCGCTTCTACGGTCCGCTGTGCAGCCGTCGTCGGGCAACACCCCGGGGTCGGCTGTCCAGCTCGTTCAGGGCGACTGGATCGACAAATGGCAAACCCGTCGCGAGGCGGGGACGCAAAGCCACGGGACTGGGTCAGGGGCAGTCAGCCGGGTTACCGAACCAGGGAGGTCTCCATGCGGGCTTCGCTCATCGCCTCGGGCACACGGCACGTCATCGGCGTCGGGCTGGAGGCACTCCTCATCGCCGCGATCATCGCGCCGTCGCCCTCGCGATCTCAGCCGTCTACAAGCCTGCCGGCTTTGTCGCCGGGGTTGACGACGCAGATGCCGCGGGTCGTACCTCAGGCCGTCTCACGATCCCCGACGGCGTCTTCGGGGGCACCACGACCGCCACCGCGAACCCTGGCGGCGATTCCCTGGTCTATGTCGCCTGCTATCGATCCGGTGAGGCCGTGTTCTCGCGACTACGAGCGGGTCAACAGCGAGAATCAGGCCACATTCCGCTTGGGGCCCACCCCGTCATGGTCCAGTGGCGCCGCCCACTGCGTGGGTCAAGAGGGATACTGGGCGAAGAGCGGTCGTTGGCGCGTCCTCGCCGAGACGACCTTCGAGGTGGCTCCGTAACACCGACTCCGACGACGAATTCGAAGAGGCCGGCCCCGGTGGGGCCGGCCTCTTCATCTATCCGGGTCGTGAGGCGCCTGTCACGCAGCGGTGCTGGACAGGCTGTCCTCGTCGCAGTGGCCTGGGCCGATCAGACCCTCGTTGTAGGACGCGAGCGTCCCGGCGAGGGAGATGAACTGCGGTCGCGGCGGCTTGTTGCCCTTGAGGGCGCGCGATCTGCGCCGGCGTGTACGTCTCGAAGAGCGTCTTCGCGCTGGCGAGGGCGGTATCCACGGCGGGGGTCGTGCTGGCGCCGTTGAGGACGTTGAGCACCGCGGCCATGTACTGCTTGGCCAGGGTGTAGTAGGCGTTACCGGCCGGCTTGGTCCAGAACACCTCGTACCAGGTCTTCCCTGACAGGAAGAAGGTCTCGTTCGGACCCTCGAGGATGGTGTCGCCGTCGACGTCGGGCAACAGGAGCCACGTCTCGTCCTCAGGCGCGGGCCCGAACTCGGAGTGGGTCTTCCAGTAGCCCTGCGTCAGGGTGCACCCCTGGTCGCAGTCGACGATGATGTGGACGTTCCAGTTGTCCGAGCCGGTCTCGGCGTTGTCGTTCGTCTCGAACGACGCGGTGTTCGGTACATCGGTCTCGCCGCACTCGGCGGGCCCGACGTCATAGCTGTACTCGAACGTGAAGTCGGCGGGCGGATCGTCGGCGCAAACCGTGCCGAGCACACCACCGAGCGTGTCCTCGACGTCGATGCACTCGTCAGTCTCGTTGGCGAGACCGAACGTATACGGCGTCGGTATCGGTGACCGCGACGCTGGCGTCGCTGCTGAACGTCGCCGTTGCCGTGTTGGTGCCATTGGCATCGGCCGCGACACCCGCAACGTCATTGAAGTCGTACGTGCACGAGATGGATGCCGGCCGCCGCGATGACCGCATTGTCGCCGTCACCGGCGGCGCCGCAGTCGATGGCCGTCGCCGCCAGGCTCTCGCCCGTCGACAGCATGTCGGTCACGTCGACCGTCATGGCGTCTTCGGGGCTCGGGTTCCCGACGGTGATCGTGCCCGCGACCGAGAACTCGGAGTCCGAGGCCGTCGGATCGACGGTCACCGTGTAGTTGACGAAGAACGACTGGCCCTCGGAGAGATTGAGAGAGGTCTGGTCGGCCGACTTCTCGATCGTCCAGTCCCAATCCCGATCGAAGCTGCCGTCGGCGGTCTTCGTGATCGTCGGGATGTAGCAGTCGAGGTCGACGGACTCAGGGTCCTCGTCCGTGGTCTCGACGATCTCGGCGGTGTTCGGGAAGGTGTCCTCGTAGTGCCCGTTGGTGTACTGGGTCTCGTCGGTCGGGCACGTGAAGTCGTGGGTGTAGGTGGGGAAGGTCGTGTCGTTGGACACGGGTCCGTTGATCGCGAGCGGGCCACCACCATCGAAGTTGTCGGTGACGTTGATCGTCTCGGGTTCGCCGGTGTTGTTGGCCGTGAACGTGTAGTCGTCGGTATCGGACACCGCGACGTTGGCATCATCGCTGAATGTCGCGGTCGCGGTGTTCGTGCCCGGATCCGGCGTCCAGGGCGTTGATGGCGTACAGGCACTCGATCGAGGCACCCGCCGGGATGACGAGGTTGTCGGCATCCTCGTCCGGCAGCCCGCCGCCTGACGTCTCGCAGTCGATGTCGGTCGCCGCGGCGGTTTCACCCGAGGACAGCTGGTCCGTCACGTCGACGGTCATGGCGTCCTCGGTGCTCGGGTTGGTGATGGTGATCGTGCCGGCAACGACGAAGTTGCTGTCGGTCACGGTCTTGTCGACCGAGACGGTGTACGTCGATGTGCCGGTTTCACCGGCCAGCAGGGTGTGCTGATCGATGTCGACCGACTTCTCGATCGTCCAGTCGACGCCATGGGTGAAACTGCCGTCCGCGGTCTTCGAGATCAGCGGGATGTAGCAGTCGAGATCGACGGACTCAGGGTCCTCGTCCGTGGTCTCGACGATCTCGGCGAGATTGTCGGGAAGGTGTCCTCGTAGTGCCCGTTGGTGTACTGGGTCTCGTCGGTCGGGCATGTGAAGTCGTGGGTGTATGTGGGGAAGGTCGTGTCGTCGGACACCGGACCGTTGATCGCGAGCGGGCCACCACCATCGAAGTTGTCGGTGACGTTGATCGTCTCGGGTTCGCCGGTGTTGTTGGCCGTGAACGTGTACCCGGCCGACCCGGTGAAGCCGATCCCGTTCAGGGTCGCCGTGGCCGTGTTCGTGCCCGCATTCGCGTTCAGCGGGATCGAGCGTGTAGGTGCACTTCGATCGAGCGTCGACGCCGGGATCACGGCGTCGTCACCGTCGCCGGCGGCGGCGCAGTCGACCTGGGCCGCCGTCGCCGACTCTCACCGGACGACAGGGCGTCGGTCACGTCGACGGTCATCGAGGCGACCGGGTTCGGGTTCTGGATGGTGATCGTCCCGGTCACCGCGAAGGCGGAGTCCGGTCACGGTCTTGTCGACCGAGACCGTATAGGTCGACGTGCCGGTCTGGCCGGCCAGCAGCGTGTGCTGGTCGATGTCGACCGACTTGTCGATCGTCCACTGGACGTCGTGGGTGAAACTGCCCGCAGCCGTCTTGCTGACGAGCGGACGGCAGATCGTCGCGGTGACCGTGTCCTGTGTCGTTCGAGGGTCGGTGTCACCGTCGATCGTCACCGTGCCGGTGTTGTCGACACTGACACAGCCCGCCTCAGAGCCGCCGAAGACGTCGGTCGTCGAGGTGACCGAGACGGTGATCGTCGACCGACCCACCGATCGGACGTCGATCGTGCACTCGATGTCCTGGCCGGTCACGTCGCAGTCGCCGGCGGCGGCCGGGTCGACCGAGACGTCGTCGATGGTCAGGCCATCGGGGATGGTGTCGGTGACGACGGCGTCCGCGGCCGCCTGGTCGCCCGTGTTCTCGACGGTCAGGGTCCAGTCGAACGAGTCGCCCACGTTGTGGGTCCCGGTCTCGGGCTCCTTGTCCAGGGAGAGCTCCGGGTTGCAGGTGTCGATGTCGCCAAGCGCATAGTCGAAGAGGGTCGCCGTGATCTCCTGCGACGAGCGGGTGTTGTACAGGAATCCGGTGAAACACTCCCCCTCGAATTCGGGGAACGCGTCGAGGTTGATCCCGCCCTCGAGGAAGGAGGCCGGCTCCAGGGCGCCGTTGACCCCGGTGTCCTTGGAGAAGTGGTCCCACTGGGGATCGATGTCGACGGTGTTGGTCGTGGCGCACACGTCATCGCCGGTGCCGGTATCGAGGCAGTCGACGCCGGAGTCGACGCAGGACAGGCTGTCGTCCTCGTCCTGGCAGCCTGGATCCTCGGGGACGCTGCCGTCGGTGTCCCACACGTACACGTTGACGTGGCTGACACCGCCGCCGTTCGTGAAGGCTCGAGACGATGAACATGTCGCCTTCCGACTGGTTACCGGAGAACGGGTTGCCGTTCCCGCCACCGCCGCCGACGCAACCGACGTCGGGATCCTGGAGGAGCCACAGGCCGACGTTGTTGTCGCCGTTGTCCTGCGTCTTCTCCATGCCGAAGTAGAGGATCCGGCCGGCGGCGCCCTCGCTGAGAGCGGCATAGGCGTTGGTGATATCACCCTTGTCGGTGACGTTGTTCGCGCCGACGCAGCGCCAGTCCGTGACGTCTTCATTGTCCTTGGACTGGGTGAACGTGGTCGGGTCGCTCGTGTCGAACGTGCCCGTCTCGGTCAGGCCCCAGTCCTCGACGAAGTCGGCGTCGACGAAGTCGGCCGGACGAGGGTGATGTCGGGCGAGCCGGTGCCGCCGACGCTGTTGAGCGCTGGGTCATTGAATAGGCTCTCCCAGTCGAGATCGCGGCGTCGAACGGCGGGGCACCCGGTGCGTCGACCGTGGTGTTCCCGTCGAGCTGGAAGTTCTCGTCGTGGACGGCGAGGGCCGGGACCACGAGGCCGATGACCAGGAAGGACGCGACGATGCGGCGCCGAGCGCGCCGAATTCCGGCGGCGACCCGTCCCGGCTTGAGGGTTCGCTTGGATAGGTGTCCAATCTCGACTCCAATTCCTGCACGAGGTCACCGGGTGGCATCACCCGGTCGACCGTGGCACTCGATCGGACATTACCGACCTCCCTGACTGGTGGTACCGAAACACTGGGCGATGGATGGGGCGACACAGGCCGAGGCCCCCGTGTTCAGGGCGCGGAGGCCTCGGCCCGGTCTCGGGGACCGGCTCGTGACGGTGTAGGGCGCGCGGGTACAGCACCGTGCGCGGACATGCGAACACGTGGTCGTCGCGACGGACGCGTGCTGCCAACAAGCCGACCCTTCCTCCCCCGGATGCGGCAGAGATGGACGGCGACGAAACGCTCGGGCGTCGACAGGACGCCCGACACGCGATGGAACCGCCTATTCCCCTTCACGACTCGGGCGCGCCCCCCGGCGCAGCGGCACGAATCCCTGCTGCCGTTGTGTACCAGTACGAAAGTACCGCCGTCAAGGGACGAAACGCGAGGATTTGAGCCAGAACCCGGCGGTGTCGGCGGAATGACACTGGCGGCCGGGCCCCGGCCGCCCGGATCATGGTGCGGAGACGCACCATCAGGCCGGCCCTGCCGCCTGCCGATCGATGGCCATTCCCGGATCGAACCGGGCTTGCCCGGAACCGGTCGGCATCGCGTTCGACCAGCCGACCTGGCGGGTGCGCAACCGTCGCTGCCCCTCTCGGTCACGGCTGGCTCCATCCCGACCAGTCCCGTGTCGTCCTGCATCGCAGCGATGGAGTAGGCATCGATTGTGATGCGATTGCAAGGTGTCGGGACGGGTTGCGTGGGGTCGACCAGGCCCAGTCGCTGGTACGATGCCGCTATTGATGGCGTTGCCACGAACTGCCTAGGCTGTCCCCCAGCAGCCGGGCGCGACGTCATCGAACTACCCCTCACGCCCCTGCCCATCCGGATCGAGACACGTCGTCTCACCGGATCGACAAAGGCAAACCCGGTGTGAGCCGGGGACGCAAAGCCACGGGACTGGGTGCAGCCCACCCATCCAGTCAGCCGGGTTGCCGAGTACTTGCCGCTCATTCAGGGCGAGCGCACGTAGCCGGAGACCCAGGAGGTCTCGAGCACATGCACATTCGACGGATTCACCAGCCACGGCCTGCAGGCGCTCGCCGAAGGCAGCCTCATCGCCTTGCTCGTCGTCGGCCTCATGGCCGGCACGGCATTCGCCGGCAAAGGCGGCGGCAAGCCGGCGGCGGCGCCGGGATCACGGTCCAGACGGTCACCGACGCGAACGGGGACGGTCAGCCCAACTGGGCGCGACGAGGTCCACTTCACGATGTCGACCTCCAACACGCGTCCGGTCGTGAGCCTCACCTGCAGCCAGGGCGGCGCGGTCGTCTACGGCGACTCGCGACCCTACTACTGGCCGAACATCTGGGACGATCCCGGCGTGTTCACGCTGACCTCGATGTCCTGGACCTCCGGTGCGGCTGAGTGCCGAGCCGACGTCAAGGGAACCAACTCCCGTGGCAGGTTGGTGACCCTGGGCTCGCTGACCTTCCAGGTCGGAGCCTAGCTTCTCGCGAGCTCGACTCGACCCGATGACGAAGGGCGGCCACGTGGCCGCCCTTCGTCATGCCCAGAGCACGGTAGTCCGGTGCCGACAGATGGGCTCCGGAGCCCCGACCTCCGAGCACCACCGCACTGACGTTCTCGTCATTGTGTCGGGAGGGGTCTCGGCCTAACGTCGGTTGGCCGAAGGCAGCGGGATCCCCGCAAGCCTCCCGCCCAGCTCCGTTCAGGGCGACTGGCCGACAAGCGCAAACCCGGGGTGACCCGGGGACGCAAAGCCACGGGACTGCGGATGACCACCCAGTCAGCCGGGCTACCGAAACCAGGAGGTCATCCATGAAGGCTGTATCGACAGCCGCTTCGAGCGTCCGCCACGCGACAGGCGCGTTCCTCGAGGCGACACTCATCCTTGCCGTGATCGCGGCGCTTGTGATCGGGGCCGCCGCGCTGGGTGGCTCGTCCCCAGGCGGCGCGGACCAGGTCCTTGCCGGCCGTGGTGGCTCCAGCATCTGGATCGACGATGCGAGCGGCCGTACCGCGGACGGCGGGCTTCAGTTCGGTGACGACGTCACCTTCGGCTACCGATCGGGTACCGCCGAGTCGATCCAGCTCCACTGCTTCCAGGGGGGAGACCTTGTGTTCGCGCGCCTTGGGATGCTTTCCAGGGGTGACAACGCGTTCACACTCGGGCCATCGCCCGCATGGACGGATGGGGCGGCGGATTGCACCGCGATGCTCGGACACCGCGCGAAGAGCGGCAAGTACGTCGTCGAGGCGAAGGTCGCGTTCGGCGTCGACGGCTGATCGGCGACGCTCCGCCCGAAGATGTGAAGAGGACCGCCCCGGTGGGACGGTCCTCTTCGTTACGTCGCTAGGTCGTCAGGCGCCAACCCTCACGGGTCGACGACCAACGTGCAGGTCAGGGTGATCAGGCCGCTGGCCGGCACCTCGATGTCCGTGACGGTCAGGGTGTCACTCCAGCCCGTCGCGACCGCGGTGTCGTCGTCGCCGGTCGGATTGTCACAGGTGATGGTCCCAACGAGGGATGTCTCACCTGAGCCGCCGTCAACGTAGTTGACCTGGATGTCGAAGAGCGGTGGGTTGACGAACGTCGCCGTGTTGCCGGCGCCGAACACGGCTGTCGAGCACGTCCCGGAAACGGCCGTGATGATCACGTCTGTCTCGGTCGCGTCGCCATAACCGTCTGGTGCGGCCGTCTCGTTGACGGTGTACGACTCGCCGGGGGTGACCCCTCCGACGCAGATCTCACCGACGTCCGGGTCGCCATCGTTGGAGTCGTTGTCCACGACGGTGAAGTCATCGGCGAGCAGCGACCCGTCGACCGAGAAGGTCGCACCACCGGTGGCGACAAGGCCGCCCTTGGTGCTGTTCTTCACGATCTTGAGCGCACCCGTGATGAACGTCTTGACTGCGTCACCACTGTTGGGGGCATTTCCGTCGGTCTCGCGGTGGACGGAATCGCCCTCGATGGTCAGGTCGACGGATGCGTGGCCGGTGACCGTGCCCGAGGTGGGCGACGTGAATGTCACCGTGCAGCTCCCGGCAACCGTGCCGGGGTCGGCGCACGTGTCTTCGGAGACGGAGCTCGTCGCGCCGAGCGTGTCGGTCAGGGTGACCACCACGATCGTGTCGTCGGGGACGGCGACGAAGCCGTTGCCATCACCGCTGTCCTGGAAGACGTTGACAGTGAAGGTGTGCGGATCGGTGACGTTGTTGGTCGCCGTCGGTGGGTTGATGGTGATGTACGCGTCCACGAAGCGCTTGTCGGCTCCGTCGCTGCCACCTGGACCGGCGTTGCCGGCGGTGTCGCGAACGATCGTCTCAGTGTCGATCGCCAGCGAGACCGAGGCGTTGCCGGTCACGAGGCCGGCGCTCGGCGAGCTGAAGGTCACACTGCACTCCCCGTCGGCGTCCGTGCCGGGGCTCGCGCAGGTATCGGACGTGGTCGCCACAGCCGACCCGTTCGAGTCAGCCAGGGTGACCGTCACGGCCGTTCCCGTTGGCGGGGCGACGAGGCCGGTCCCCGTCACCGATGTCCTGGAGGACCGAGACGGTGAAGGTGTGTGACTCGTCGACCTCGTTCACATCGTCGGGCGTGATCTCGATGCTCGCGTCGACGAATGTCTTGACGGCATCTTCCGAGTTGCTGCCCTCCCCATCGGTCGCGACATCGAATTCATCCGTGCCGATGGTGACGGTGGCAGAAGCGTGCCCTGTCACAACACCCGCGGTCTCCGAGGTGAAGGTGACCGTGCACTCCCCATCTGCGTCCGTGCCCGGGTCGGCGCACGTGTCCTCGATGAGGTCGACGGCCGCACCATCGCTGGCCGTCAGATCGACGTCGACGACGACGCCCTCAGCCGGGTCGGAGCTGCCACCCGACGACTGGGTGACGTTGACCGTGAAGGTGTGCTCCTCGCCGACTTCGTTGATGGCATCGGGGCCGATCGTGATCGCGGCGCCGCACTGCTCGAAGCCGCCGAGCGTCGAAGTCCTTGAGCTGGGCCGTCGTCGAGTGCGACGAACGGGTCGCCGCCATGAACGACGCGAAGCAGATGTCCTCGCCGAACAGGGCGGTGAGGTCGATGCCGGCCTCGAACAGCTCGAGGGGTCGGATGTCCTGCGAACCGGCCTTGTCGATGAACGGCCAGGGCGGATTGTCGTTCGCGCGGTTGACGACGGCGCAGACGTTGTCGTTGGTGCCGGCGACCGCGCAATCGGCCTCGAGGCTGTCGAACACGAGCGCGAGCGGGTTCTTGCCGCCGACCCACGTGTAGACGGTGACCTCACCGACGGGGTTGGAGCCGCCCCAGTTGGCGAGGACGAGGACGTCGCCCATCTTCGTGTGCGCCGGTGAAGCCGGCCGTTCGCACCAAGGCCGACCTCGTCCTGGAAGAACCAGAACCCGGTCTCGGCATCGCCGTTGTTGTCGTAGCGATCCACGCCGAAGTAGACGATCGTGTGGTTGGTCGGCGGCTCGGGTTGCCGCTATCCGTGTACGCGGCGGCGAACGCGTCGGCGAGGTCGTCCTTGTCCGGGACGACGTCGTTGGATGTCGCGTACTGCCAGTCGGCGATGTCCCGGACGTCCTTCGAGCCGCCGCCGGTGTAGAAGCTGTTCTCGGCGCCGCTGACCGGGTCCGGGATGAACGTGTCGGCGAAGGCGCTGCCGCCACCGTTGTAGATGGTGGCCCAGTCGTCGCCGCGCGGCGGCGCTGTCCACGGTGTTCGCGTTGCCGACGAGCGGCGATGCCGGACGTGTCGAGCTCGAACAGGCCGTCGTTGTGGACGGCGAGCGCGCTCCCGGCCGCGCCGGCGAGCATGCCGACGACCAGGACCACGATCGATCCGGCGGTCAGGAGCTTGCGACCCTTCAACGTGCGACTCTTCATGATCGCTTCCTCGTACATTCGTTCACGGGTGATCCTCTTTCCTCACTGAGTACGGCCTGCGTGGACGGGATCGGCGCCTGGGGGCACTCGATCCGGCGCGCTCGTGTCCTGCTCCTCTCCTCCTCGTGCTCACCTCACTCGGCTGGGATCACCGCGGCGATCGGCACCGCGGTTGGCTTGGGAGACAGGCGGAAGCCCCCGCGTTCAGGGCACGGGGGCTTCAGCCCGGTCTCGAGGACCGGCGGGATCAGGGGCGCGGCGTCATCCGTGGAGCGGCCCGCTCCCGGAGTCGACGAACAGGCAGGCCCGTCTTGGGCGTACGCCAACGAGACGCTCCCTCTCCCCCGGAAGCGACGTATAAGGATGGGAACGTCACCGGCAGACCCGCGTCGGCCCGTCGGCCCCGAACTGATCCCCATCCTCCAGGCAGGGCGCGCCCCCCGGCGCAGCGGCTCAACCTGGTGTGCGGTGTGGTGTACCAGTACGAAAGTACCGCGTCAAGGCCTGTTGCAACGTTCCTGCAACGTTTCAAGCACGGTTGTCATGCAGTTGACATCCGCCGGTGCGCGGACGCACCACCCGCCCGGGTGAGGCGAACGCTCACGAGTCGGCCTGGTCGACCTCCCGACCCGACGCCGCGAGTCGCTCGTCGTAGCGCCGATCGCGCCATGCGAGCGCGGCCTTGAGCCCGTCGCGACGCACGATCTCGTCCCACTCCCGCTGCTCGGGCGTGTCGGCGGCGTTGATGATCGCGCCGAGGTCCAGCCCGGCCTCGACGGCGAGCCGGAAGCCCGCCGCATCCATCGCCCGGTTGAGCATCAGCTTGGTCGGGGCCATGACCTCGGGCGGGGTGCGCGCCAGGCGATCGGCCAGGGCATCCACCTCGGCCTCCAGCCGCTCGAGCGGGACGACGCGGTTGACGAGGCCGATCCGCTCCGCCTCGTGCGCATCGATGAGGTCGCCGGTGAACAGCAGCTCGCGGGTCCGCTTCTGGCCGATGAGGAACGGCATCAGCAGGGTGACCGGCGCCGATCCGTAGCGGATCTCGGGCTCCCCGAGCTTCGTGCCCTCGGCGGCGACCACGAGATCGCACGCCATCGCGAGCTCCAGGCCGCCCGCCAGCGCGTAGCCGTGGACCTGGGCGATGACCGGCTTCGGCGAATCGAGGAAGCGCAGGGTCGCGGCCACGTCCGCGGCCAGCGCCGCACGCCACGCGACCGGCCCACCGATCCCGCCTTCGGCCTCCTCGGTGAGGTCGTAGCCCGCCGAGAAGGCCCGACCCGCGCCCTCCAGGACGATCACCCGCACGCGCTCGTCCGCCTCGGCCGCGTCCAGCGCGGCCAGCAGCTCGCGGACGAGGTCACCGCTCAGCGCGTTCAGCTTCGCCGGCCGGTTGAGCGTGAGGCGCACGCCCCACGGCGTGGCCCGGGTGAGCACCAGGGCGTCGGCGGTCATGGTGATCGGGCGCCGGCCGGTCGCGCGCGTCGCCGCCGGTCGTCGCGTCGCCCTCCAGCACGACCAGCGCATCGACCGCGAGCGCGTCCGAGGCCGTCGCGATGACCGGGTTGCAGTCGATCTCGACGATGTCGTCGCGGTCGCTCCCGAGTGCCGCGACCGCCACGATCAGCCCGGCGAGGGCATCGCGATCGACCGCGGGCCGACCGCGGATCCCGTCGAGCAGGCGCGCGCCCCGCAGGTCATCGAGCATCGCCAGGGCGTCGGCGTGGCGAAGGGGCGCGAGGCGGATCGCGACGTCGTCGAGGACCTCGGTCAGGATGCCGCCCAGCCCGACGACGACCGCCGGCCCGAACGACGCGTCGCGGCGGAACCCGACGAGCAGCTCGATCCCGGCCTCGGCCATCGGCTCCACGAGGAGGCCGCGCATCGTCGAGACCGTGCGCGCTCCCCCGCCGCGAACAGTCCCGCCGCCGCGCCGCGGACCGCCGCGTCGCCACGCAACCCGGTCACGACGCCGCCGATGTCGCTCTTGTGGGCGAGCCCGACGGCATCGATCTTGAGCACGACGAGACCGCCGCCGAGGGCGCGGGCCGCGCGGACGGCCGCGTCCGGGTCGGTGACGGCGAGGGCCGGGGTGACGGCGACGCCGGCGACCCGCAGCAGGTCCAGGCTGTCGCGCTCGGACAGGGTCAGCGTCGGGGGTCGGTGGCCTGACGTGCGGCGTCGTCGGGTCGTGCCGGACGGCATCGTCCGAGGCGTCGTTGCCGTACGTCGTGCGATCCGCGGCCAGCGCGGGCCAGGTCGTCCGCCACGGGCCGTCCGCGGGGCGACGCTGCCGGCGCGTCTCCCAGCGGGCGACCGACGCGATCGCACCGAACGCCTCGACCGCGCCGCGCAGCAGCGGCGCGCCGCCGCCCTCGCCGTCGAGGATCGCCTTCGTCGCCTCCGGCGGCTCGCCCGACGTGAGCGAGACGTAGACCGGCAGGATGTCCGGTCGGTCGCGGGTCGCCCCGAGCAGCTGGAACGTGACGTCGTTGGCCGTGGCGACCTCCGCCGGCAGCGAGCGGTACGGGAAGTCGTGGACGAGGACGAGCACGTCGTACGCCCCCGACGCCGCCATGGCCTCGAAGCACGCCCCGTACGCGATCGGCGGGTCGGCGGCGCCCCACGGATCGAGCGGATTGCCGATGTAGCCCATCGTCGGCAGCGTCTCGAGGATCGCGGCGCGCGCCGTGTCGGGGATCGGCGGCAGGTCCACCCCGGTCCGCGGCGCGAGGTCGGCGATGAGCGAGGCTTCGCCGGTGCTCACGGTCACGACGCCCGTCCTGCCGCGGCCGATGCCACGGCCGGTGCGCCGGATGCCCTCCACGAGCTCGGCCGTCTCGAGCAGCTCGTCGAGATCGTGGCAGCGGATGACCCCGGCCGCGTCCAGCGCGGCATCGGTCACCCGGGTCTCGCCCGCCAGCGTGCCCGAGTGCGCCACCGAGGCTGCCTGCGCCTGGTCGCTGCGACCGACCTTGACGGCCATGATCGGCTTCCCGAGCTCGAGCGCTCGATCGGCCAGGGCGAGGAAGCGCTCGGGCCGCTTGAACCCCTCGACGAACAGGATCACCGAGGTCGTCTCGGGGTCGTCGAGGCAGTACGCGAGGTAGTCGCAGACGTCGAGCACGACCTCCGACCCGCAGCTCACGATCCGGCTGAACCCGACCCGCGACCCCGAGTGGACGAACGCGTCGGTGACCGACCCCGACTGGGCGATCCCGGCGACGCCGCCACGGGGCAGGTACGGCGAGACGTCGCCGATGTACGTGGCGCTGTTGGCGGTCAGGTCGATGACGCCCATGCAGTTCGGGCCGACGAGCGCGAGCCCGTGGGCGCGGGCGATCGCCTCGACCTCGCGCTGCATCGCCGCCGCGGCATCGCCGCCCTCGACCACCCCGCCGCCCGGGATGATGACGGCGGGCACGCCGGCGGCCGCCGCGTCGCGGGTCACCATCGCGGCACGCAACGGGTTGAGCGCCACGACCGCGATGTCGGGGCGTTCGGGCAGCTCGGCGAGGCTCGGGTAGCACGGCTGGCCGAACAGCTCGTCGTACTTGGGGTTCACGAAATGGCAGCGTGTCTCGCTGCCCATGACGCGCAGGTTGTCGCGCACGGTCTCGGCGATCCAGCCGCGCGGCGAGGCGCCGACCACCGCGACGGACCGCGGCGCGAACAGCGGTCGCAGGTCGATCGCGCCGGACGCGAGCGCCGGGGCGGCGCGGGTACTGCTCATCCGACCACCCGGTCGACGCCGCGCTTCTCGAGCGCCCGGGCGATGATCACGCGCTGGATCTCGGAGGTGCCCTCCCAGATCCGGTCGACCCGCAGCTCGCGGAAGAACCGCTCGGCGGCGTGCTCGCGCATGTAGCCCCGTCCGCCGAACACCTGGACGACCCGATCGGCACAGCGGAAGGCCGCCTCCGACGCGAACAGCTTCGCGAGCGACGCCTTGGCGTGGACGACCTTGGGGTCCGCGCCGCCGTCCGCCAGCAGGGCCGCCTCACGGGTGAGCAGCCGCGCCGCGGACGCGTCGGCGGCCGAATCGGCCAGCGGGAACGACACGCCCTGGAAGTCGAAGATCCGCTCGCCGAACTGCACCCGCTCGGTCGCCCAGTCGACGGCCAGGGTCAGCAGCCGCTCCATCGCGCCCGTGCAGCGCGCGCCGATGTGGATGCGCTCCTCGACGAACCATTCGTTGGTCAGCTCGTCCGCCTGGCCGATGCCGCCGAGCACCGCCGACGCCGGGACGCGAACGTCGTGCAGCACGAACTGGGGGTGTCGATCGGCGAACGTGTGCATGTAGTCGGGGTCGTGGGCCATGGTCACGCCGGGCGTGTCGTAGTCGACCAGGAAGAGGGTCGGCCGGCGCTCGTCGCCGTCCACGACGACGCAGTGGAAGATCATGAAGTCGGTCTCGTCCGGCGGGCCCGTGACGAACCATTTCTCGCCGTTCAGGACGTACTCCCCGGTGGCCGCGTCACGCACCGCCGTGGCGGCGAGCGTCCTGGCGTCCGAACCGGCGCCGGGTTCGGTGATCGCGTAGCTGCCGAACCGTTCGCCGCGCTGGCTCGGCTCGAGATAGCGCGTCCGCTGTTCGGGCGTGCAGTGGATGAGCGCGTTGTAGGCGCCCGGGATGAACGACCACAGCCCGCCGGTCGCCTGCCCCAGCTGCTCGTGGACGAGGACCTGCTCGATCGCCGTCCAGCCCTGACCGCCGAGGGCCGTCGGGAACGAGCCGCCTGCCAGCCCTGCCGCGATGGAGGCGTCGCGGATCCGGGCACGCTCCTCGGCCGGCAACCGGCCCCCGGCGCGCTCGAACTCGACCTCGACCGGCCACAGCACATCGCGCACGAAGGCGCGCGCCCGTGCCTGGAGCTCGAGCTGGGCCGCGGTGAGGGTCAGGTCCACCGGGCAAGGATGGGGCACGCGACCGTCCCGCCAGCGCCCGCGTCGCGGGGACCGGGACGTGCGGACGACTTGGTCGGCTAGCCGGCAGTGTCGGCGACGGGTCGCCGCGGCCGAGACCGACCTTCGCCGCGCGAGGGCCTACCCGGGCTGGGCCAGCACCATGATGCGGATCTCGGTCATGTCCTCCATGGCCCAGCGCAGCCCCTCGCGTCCGAGCCCGGAGTCCTTGACCCCGCCGTACGGCATGTGGTCGATGCGGTAGGTCGGGATGTCGTTGATGATCACGCCGCCGACCTCGAGCTCGTGGAACGCGCGCCACGCCCCGGCGAGGTCGTTCGTGAACACCCCGGTCTGCAGCCCGAACATGCTGTCGTTGACCCGCCGGATGGCGTCGTCGAGGTCGGTGAAGGGGAACGCCACGACGATCGGCGCGAAGGCCTCGTTGCTGCAGACCTGTGCGCTGACCGGGACGTCGGCGAGGACCGTCGGCGGGAAGAACGCGCCGTGCCCGGTCTCCTCCGCCCGACCGCCGGCCAGGACGCGCCCGCCCATCGCCACGGCCTCGTCGACCCAGCGCTGGGTCCGACTGGCCTGGTTCTCGTCGACCATGGGCCCGACATCGGTGGTGGGATCGAGCGGGTCGCCGACCTTGAGCGCCGCGACCCCGGCCAGGAACCGGTCCATGAACGCGTCCCAGACATCGGCGTGGACGAACAGCCGCTGGACGCTGATGCACACCTGCCCGGCGTACGCGAACCCACCGACCAGCGTGCGTCGAACCGCCCAGTCGAGATCGGCGCTCTTGTCGACGATGACGCCGGCATTGCCGCCGAGCTCGAGCACGACCTTCTTCTTGCCCGCGCGTTCCTTCATCCGCCAGCCGACCGACGGGCTCCCGGTGAACGTGAGGAGCTTGAAGCGCTCGTCGGCGACCATCCGATCGCCGAGCTCGCGCGTCATCGGCAGGATCGACACGCTGCCCGCCGGCACGCCGGCCGCCTCGATGATCTCGGCCACGGTGAGCATCGTGAGCGGGTCCTTGGACGGCGGCTTCAGCACGATCGGGTTGCCGGTCGCGATGGCCGGGCTCAGCTTGTGGGCGGCCAGGTTGAGCGGGAAGTTGAACGGCGAGATCGCGGCGATCGGGCCGATCGGGAACCGGCGCGTGATGCCGACCCGATCCTTCGACGCCGGCATGAGGTCGAGCGGGATCAGCTCGCCGGTCATGCGCTCCGCCTCCTCGGCCCCGAGTCGGAACGTCAGCACGGCACGATCGACCTCGACGAGCGCGTCCCGGATCGGCTTGCCCGCTTCGAGCGCGATGAGTCGACCGAGCTCCTCGCGGCGCGCCTTCAGCCCGGCGGAGATCTCGCGCAGGATCCGGCCGCGCTCGTACGCCGGCAGATGGCGGGTGACCTCGAATGCCGCGACCGCGGCCTCGACCGCCTCCTCGTACTGGGCCTCCGTCGCGTTGTAGGTCGCGCCCGCCGGATGGGCGGCATCGGCCGGGTTCGCGATCTCGAGGATGTCCGGCGACTCGACCCAGCGGCCGGCGAGGAAGATGGGATGCGGCTTGGTGCCGACGACGGTCATGGGATGGAGCTCCTGCGCTCGTGCGCTCGTGATCGATGGGCTAGGGTCGCATCATACGACCGCATGCCCGTCCAGCCCCGCATGGAGGACCCGCCGATGGCCCCCCGCACCGACCTGCGCGCTGCGCTTCGGGTCCCGTCCGGCAGGCGCTTCCGCCTGGCGACGCACGACCCGGCCGCGACCCATGGCTGGGACAAGGCGACGGCCGAGCCCGAGATCGAGCAAGCAGCTCGACCGGCTGACCGAGCTCCAGGATCGCTTCTGGGCGGAGGCGAAGCGATCGATCCTCGTGGTACTCCAGGGCATCGACGCCGCCGGCAAGGACGGCACGATCAAGAAGGTCATGACCGCGTTCAACCCGCAGGGCTGCCCGGTGACCTCGTTCAAGGTCCCGAGCTCGGAAGAGCTGGCGCACGACTACCTGTGGCGCGTCCACCGCGCGGTCCCGCGCAAGGGCGAGATCGGCATCTTCAATCGCTCGCACTACGAGGACGTGCTCGTGGTCCGCGTCCACGACATCGTCCCGCGCAAGGTCTGGGCGGCACGCTACGACCAGATCAACGCCTTCGAGCGCCACCTGGTCGACAACGGCACGACGATCGTGAAGTTCTTCCTGTCGATCGACCGCGACGAGCAGCGGGAGCGGTTCCAGGCGCGCTACGACGATCCGACCAAGCGCTGGAAGTTCTCGATGGGCGACCTCGCCGAGCGCAAGCGCTGGGACGACTACCAGGCAGCGTTCGACGACGTCCTGTCGAAGACCTCGACGGCATGGGCGCCGTGGTACGTGATCCCGGCGAACCGCAACTGGTTCCGCAACCTGGCGGTCGCCTCGATCCTCGGCGACACGATGGCGGGCATGCGCCCGGCCTACCCGCAGGTCGCCGCGGACGTGCCGGCCACCCTCGTCATCGAGTAGCGCGCGCGTCGCGAGCGCCCAGGTGCCGCCGGAGACGGCCGGCGCCGGCGCTCAGCCCGGGCGGGTCGAAGGCCAGCCGCAAGGAGCGCAGCATCCGGTTGGTGACGTCGGCCCGCACGTCGGGGGCGGGATCGGCATCGGGGTCCAGCCGGAGGCCGTCCAGGCGGCGGACGATCGCCCCGACCGCGATCCTCGCCTGGAGCCGGGCGAGCGCCGCGCCGAGACAGAAATGGGGACCCAGCCCGAACGCGAGGTGACGGCTCGGCGGTCGGTCGAGCCGGAACGCGTCGGGATCCTCGTACCGCTCGGGATCGCGATTCGCCGCGCCGAGCGCCTGGCGGACGAGGTCGCCGGCACGCAGGTGCTGGCCGCGAAGCTCGAGGTCCTCGGTCACGAACCGCAGGTTGAGCTGGAACGGCGCGTCGTAGCGGAGCATCTCCTCGACCGCGGCGTCGATGCGTTCCGGTTCGGCGCGAAGCAGCGCCAGTTGCTCCGGGTGGCGGACGAGCGCGCTCATGCCGAGCGCGATGAGACCGGTCGTCGTGTCATGTCCGCCGAGGAAGAGCGTGATCGCGGTGCTGAGCAGCTCCGCCTCGGTCAGCCGGGTGCCATCGACCTCGGCGGCCGCGAGTGCCGTGAGCAGGTCGTCACGTGGCGCCTCCCGACGGGCCGCCAGCTGCGGCCTGATCCACGCTCGCGCCTCGACGATGGCGTCGTTCGCGGCATCACCGGCCTCGGGCTGGGCGACCCCCGAGGCGAAGAAGAAGGCGTTGATCCGGTTCGTCCAGTCACGGAACCGTTCGCGGTCCTCGACCGGGAAGCCCGCCAGCTCGGCGATGACGATCGCCGGCAACGGGTGCGCGAGATCGGCGATCAGCTCGATCCGGCCGGTCGGCGCGACCGCGTCCAGCATCGCCTCGACGTGTCCGCTGATCCGTTCCGAGAGCTGCTCCACGCGCCGCGGCGTGAACGCGGAGCCCACGAGCCCGCGGACGCGTGTGTGGGCCGGCGGGTCGCGCTGGGCCATCCCGACCGCGAAGTTCTCGTGGAGCGCGGGCAGGCGCTGCTGCCAGTCGGGCATGCGCTCGATCACCCGCGTCACCCGGTCGGCGCTGGAGAACCGTGTCGTGTCGCGGATCGTGGCCTCGATGTCGTCGGCGCGCGTGAGCAGCCAGCAGCCCCAGGCGGGCACCCAGTGGACGGGTGACTCGCGGCGGAACCGGGCGAGGATCGGGTAGGGATCGGCGAGGAACGCGGGCGTGTCGATCAACGCCTCGAGCGGCGGCTCGGAGCGCGATGACGGGACGGCGACGGGGGCGTCCATGAGGTCGACGGATTCTGCCATCCGGGCCGGCGCCCGGGCGGCCGATCGTGCGACGGAGCGGCTCGCTATGATCGGGCCATGGACACACAGGTGCGCCGGGATCGCCTGACCGGCTGTTACGTGACGATCCCCACGCTCTTCCGCGATGACGACGAGCTGACGGTCGACCACGACGGGATCCGCAAGCACGTCCAATTCCTGCTCGATGGCGGGATCCGCACCGGGACCGGGGTCGTGCTCGCCGGCGGTGCGGCGGGGGACTTCTCCACCCTGACCTTCGACGAGCGGCTCGCCGTGGCCGAGACCGTCGTCGACGAGGTGGGTGGCCGCGTCCCGGTCGCGATGGGCGCCCAGACGACGAGCACGATGGAGCTCACCCGCCTGGCGCGCGCCGCCCAGCGCATCGGGGCGGACTTCATCCAGGTCTCCCCGCCGTTCTACTTCGACCACACCGAGGACGACTTCTACGAGTACGTCCAGGCCGGTGCCGAGGCCGCCGACGTCGGGCTGATCATCTACAACACGTTCTGGACGGGCTACGGCGTGTCGGCCTCGCTGGTCGAGCGACTGGTCGACGTGCCGAACGTGGTGGGGTTGAAATGGTCCACGCCGGACGTCGCGATGATGACGTTCGAGCACGTGGTCAACACCTTCGGCAAGCGCTTCGCCGTGATCGACAACCAGAACCGCTACGTGACCAGCCACATCCTGGGCGGCCGCGCGATCGAGATCCACACCGCCAACTACTGGCCGCAGTTCGGGGTGCGGATGTGGGAGCTGCTCGAGACCGGGCAGTACGCCGAGGCGCAGCGCGAGATGGTCCGCGTCGTCATGCCGTTCATGACCCTGTGGTCGGAGATGGAGTCGTACACGTCGGGTGACGGCTTCCTCGACAAGCTGTGCATCGAGCTCGTCGGGATGCCATCGAGCCGCTGCCGGCCGCCGACGCGCGACGTGCGCGAGCGCTACCGGGCGAAGGCGCGCGAGATGCTGCTGGCGTGCGGGGTGCCGGGCGTCATCGACTGACCGGCCGTCAACGGACGGGCGTCATCGACTGACCGGCGTCAGCCGCCGACGGACTCCAGCCGCGGGATCAGGTCCATCAGCCACTCCGCGGTCGCGCTCCCGTCCTCGCGCATGTCGTCCGGGGACAGGCCCCACATCGCGCGGTCCCAGGAGGCCGCGCGTGCGATGTGGCCCAGGTCGATCGCGATCCGGGCGAGCCGCGGCATCTGCCGAGCGCGGGACGACATCGGTCCACGCCTCGGTGTAGACATCGCGGAGCCGCGACAGCTCCGCGCCCTCCAGCTCGAAGCCGCCGTAGTGCCCGACGGACCCGAGCGTGACCGTCAACGTCCCGAATGGATGGGCGAGGATCGCGTCACCCCAGTCGAAGAACCGGTCGCCGTCGGGGCCGACGAGGATGTTCCCGCCATGGAAGTCGTCGTGCTGGACCGTGGCCGCGATCCCCGACCCACCGAGCTCATCGGCCAGCGCCGCGACCTCCGGCGCCAGCGCGCGCAGTCGTTCGCGCGCGACATCGGTTGCCTCGCGGTCCGCCGCGGGCACGCGATCCCAGACGTCGTCGCGTTCCAGCAGGCTCGCCAGGATCGCGGACGCGGCCGCGGGACGGCTGTCGGGCACGCCGGCGGCGAGCAGCTCGTCGGGCACGGCCTCCAGCGACCGCTGGACCGCGGCGTATTCGACGAGGATCCGTTCCCAGGCCGCGAGGTCCAGGTCGCCCCGACCGTCGTCGCGCGTCTGGCGGAGGGTTCCCCCGCCGTCCTCGAACAGCAGCCAGGCCCGGCCGGGGTCCGCGGCGATCGGCAGGAGCACGTGCGGCGTCGCGTGCCGCCGCATCACCTCCAGCAGCGGACCCTCGTGCGCGGGACCGGGCCCGGACGCCTTGAACCAGTACGGGCCGTCGTCGGTCGGCAGGCGCAGGACGGTCGACCACGGCGTGACGTGCGGCTGGGTGACCTCGCCCGTGACCGTGCGGCCGATGGCGCGCAGCCGATCCGTGGCCCACGCGGTCGCGCCCGCCCGCCAGTCGGCGTCGGTCCAGGTATGGCGGCCGGTGGGAAGGTTCCGGTTCAGCGCGATTTCCCGCCGCCGAACAGCGTCCCGAAGATGCCGCGCACGATGTCCTGCCCGACCCGCGACGTGACGACCTTGCCGCCGGTCCGGATCGCGCGTGTCGATCGACTTCTGGCGCTGCTTCGCGCGCGGCGACCGCCGCCTTCTCCTCGGCCTTGCGCTGGCGCTCCGCCTCGCGCGCGGCGCGTGCCTGGGCGGCCTCGAGCTCCTTCTGCTGGCGCTTCATCTCGCGCTCGAGCTGGGCCGGGGTCATGGAGTTCATGCCGGCCGCGGTCGTCGGGTCGACCCCGGCCCGCATGGCCGCCTCCTGGGTCGCCGCGATCGCGGCCTCGCGAGCGGCCGCGATCCGGGTCGTGATCCGCTCGTGGGCGCTGTCGCGATCGACGGTCGTGCCGTACTTCGCCTGGAACGGGCTCATCGCGATCCGGCCGCGGAACTGGACCTCGTCGATCGGTGCCATGAGCGAATCCGGAGCGAGGAGGCGGGTGGCGGCCAGCGGCGTCGGCACGCCCTTCGGTGAGAGGACGGTGACCAGCGCCTCGCCGGTGCCGAGCGACGTGATCGTCGTCTCGACCGCGTAGAAGTCGGTCATCGGGAAGGTCCGCGCGGTCTTGCGCAGCGCGTCGGCGTCGTCGGGCGTGAACGCCCGCAACGCGTGCTGCACGCGGTTGCCGAGCTGCGCGAGGACCGAGGACGGCACGTCGGTCGGGGCCTGGGTGACGAAGTAGATCCCGACGCCCTTGGAGCGGATCAGCCGCGCCGTCCGCTCGACCTGGTCCATCAGCGCCTCGGAGGCGTCGTCGAACAGCAGGTGCGCCTCGTCGAAGAAGAAGCACAGCTTCGGCTTCGGCAGGTCGCCGGCCTCGGGCAGGCTCTCGTACAGCTGGGCCAGCATCCAGAGCATGAACGTGGAGAACAGCCGCGGCTTGTCCATGACGTCCGACAGCTCGAGGATGCTGATGATCCCCTCGCCCTCGGGCGTCGTGCGCAACAGGTCGTCCACGTCGAACTCCGGCTCGCCGAAGAAGACGTCCGCGCCCTCCTGCTCGATGACGACGATCGAGCGCAGCAGCACCCCGACCGACGCTGCCGACATCCCGCCGTACTCGGCGAGGATGGGCTTGCCCTCGTCCGACGAGAGGAACTTGAGGGTCGTGGCGAGGTCCTTGAGGTCCAGCAGCGGCAGGTCGTTGTCGTCGCAGTACTTGAAGACGAGCGCGAGGATGCTCGTCTGGGTCTCGTTGAGGTCGAGGACCTTGCCGAGCAGCAGCGGCCCGAACGAGTGCACGGTCGCCCGCACCTGGGCGCCGAGCTTGCCCGTCAGCGACAGGAACTCGACCGGGTGCCCGGACGGCGGTGAACTCCCAGGCCATCGACTCGACCCGCTCGAGCAGCTTCGGGTTGGTGGCATCGCCCGGCGCCGCGAGACCGGTCAGGTCGCCCTTGATATCCGCGACGAAGACGGGCACGCCGGCCTGCGACAGCTGGCCCGCGAGGAGCTGGAGGGTCTTGGTCTTGCCCGTGCCCGTCGCCCCGGCGATGAGGCCATGGCGATTGAGCATCGAGAGCGCGACCTGGACGCGCGCGTCGTTGAACAACGCGCCGTCGTGCATCGGGCTGCCCAGGATGATGCCGGGCTCGTTCAGCGCGTAACCGGCGGTCATGGCGTCGCGGAACGCCTGGTCCATGTCTCCCTCCGGGGACGTCGTCGCAAGGTGGTGCGGTGGGGGTGCGCAAGCGTATCATCGGCCCCCTCGCACGACCGCGGGGAGTGTCTCGACAAGGGGAGGGATCAGGATGCGGATCGACGAAGTCGAGGGCATCGGGTCGGTCTACGCGGCGAAGCTCGCCGATGCCGGCGTAGCCACGACGGAGGCGCTCCTGGAGCGCGGGGCCAAGCCGGGCGGGCGCCAGGACCTGGAAGAGGCGACCGGCATCGGGCACAAGCAGATCCTCGAGTGGGTCAACCACGTCGACCTGATGCGCATCAAGGGCGTCGGCTCGGAGTACTCCGACCTGCTCGAAGCTGCGGGCGTCGATTCGCCGGCGGAGCTCGCCCAGCGGAACGCCGCCAATCTCGCGACCACCGTCGCCGAGGTCGTGGCCGCCCGGCCCGGGATCGTGCGCCGCGTGCCGACGGAGAACGAGATCTCCGACTGGATCAGCCAGTCGAAGGGCCTGCCCAAGGTCGTCGAGCACTGATGCTGTCGCGGCCCCCGATCCCCGGAGGCTTTCGCGAGTTCCTGACCAAGTCCAACGCCCTGGCGCTCGCCATCGGCGTGATCATCGGCGCCTCGCTCGGCAACGTGGTCAACTCGCTGGTCAACGACGTGATCATGCCGCCCATCGGCTGGGCGCTCGGGGGTGTCGACTTCTCGGAGCTGAAGTACGTCCTCGGGACGAACGCGGCGGGTGAGGAGGTCGCGATCGGGTGGGGCGCGCTGCTCAACTCGATCATCGTGTTCATCATCGTCGCGTTCGTCGTCTACGTGATCAGCAAGATCTTCATCAAGGAGGTCCCGCCGGACCCGACCAAGGCCTGTCCGTTCTGCCTCGAGGCGAACGCCGAGGCCGCGACCAAGTGCCGGGCGTGCGCCAGCGCGATCTGACCGGCGCTCGGGCTCCTCGCCCAGGGATCCACGACGGCCCGCCGGTGACGGCGGGCCGTTCGATTCGGTGCGGGGCCGCGGAGCCCGGATCGGTTCGGCGCCGCGGCGGCCGGGCTCAGGCGTCGGCGCTCGGGTAGTCTGCCGAGCACGCGCGTCATCGTCGTGACGCCGCGGACCTCCTCGAGCGCGGCGGCCATCGCCGGATCGGCGGCGTCACCATCGAGGTCGATCCAGAACACGTACTCCCACGCCCGCTCGCGGCTCGGTCGCGATTCGAGCTTGCGCATGTTCAGGCCGCGCTCGGCGATGACCCGCAGGACCGCGAGCAGCGTGCCCGGCTCGTTGCGCACGGCGACGACGAGCGTCGTCCGCGGCACGGTCGGGGACCGGTCGAGCAACGGGATCGGCGGCGCATCCGGCCTGGCGAGGACCACGAACCGGGTCCGGTTCGCCGGCAGGTCCCCGATCTCGTCGGCCAGGATCTCCAGCCCGAACAGCCCGGCCGCCCGCGGTGACAGGACGGCGGCCGCACCACGCTCGGCGCGGTCGACGATGGCCTTCCCGGCGCCCGCGGTGTTGTAGGTCGACAGCAGCTGCCACGGGTGGGAGCGCAGGAAGATCTCGGCCTGGCCGAGCGCCTGGATGTGGGAATAGACGCGCTCGATGTCCTCGAGTCGCTGGCCTGGCAGCGCCGCGAGGCAGAGCCGCACCGGCACCGCGACCTCCCCGCGGATGACGAGGTCGTATTCGATCAGCAGGTCGTAGTTCTCGCGGACGGTGCCATGGATGACGTTCTCGATCGGCACGACGCCGGCCAGCGCGGCGCCGGACGCCACGGCCTCGAACACGTCGCGAAAGCTGCCGACCGGCGACCGATCCACGTCGCCGAACGCAGTGAGGACCGCGTCTTCGGCGAACGCCCCCGGCTCGCCGGCGTACGCGATGGAGGATGGGGTCGCAGGTGGCATCGCCACGGGAGTCTAGACGGGCCGCGATCGATCGGTGACCCGGACCGTCACACGGCGGACGGGGACCGGACGCTCCTCCCGCGCGGAGGCGGATCGTCGCCGCCCGAGGATCGCGGCCACGCCGTCCGGATCGATCAGCTCGATGTGCCCCGGCTGGGTGGCGACGAGCCCCTCGTCGCGAAACTCGCGGAGGACCCGCGCCACGACCTCGCGCACCGTGCCGACGCAGTCGGCGAGCGTCTGCTGGGTCACCGGCGCGATGAGCCGACCCGCCGCGTGCGTCTCGGTCGCGAGGTCGAGCAGGTGATGGGCCACGCGCTCGCGCATCGTGCCGAAGGTGTTCGTCGCGAGGGTCGCGTACACCGCGTCGAGCCGGCGCGACATCTCGGCGAGGAGCGCGATCCCGACGTCGGCGTGCTCGGCCGCCCGATCCCGCAGCGTCGCGAGCTCGATCTCGAGGACGACGCAGTCCGTCACGGCCTGGGCGTGCAGGGCACGGCCGCCCTCGGCGATGCCGCCGATCGAGGCGCCCGGACGCGCATAACGAACCGTCAGGCGTCGCCCATCGGCGGCGGACAGGTACGTTCGTGCGATCCCGTCGAGCAGGATACCGATCCGTTCGACGGCGTCGGACACGCTGAAGATCGCCTGACCCGCCCGCACGCTCAGGATCGATGCGTCCGCGAGGACGATCGCCCGGTCATCCGTCGTCAGCTGGCCAAGGAACGTGTCCGGCATGATCGCAACTCGGTCGAGATGCGGATGCCTTGCGATGGTCGAGCCCTCCCCGACCCCCCTGCGCGCGCTCGTAACTGTGACCAACGTCACACGACCGTGGACGTCCGCCACAGACCACCTGCGACAGATCGGAACCCGATCAGGCAGTGACCGTGGGACTGTACAGGCCGTGCGATGGGCCAGACGAGCCCGTTCGGGCATGTGAGACAGCAAGACACGAGATCTGAGGGGCTCGGCGGCGGATCAGGTCGATCGCCGGGCGCCGCGCGCCGGCCGGGGCTGATCTCCCGGCGCCGGTCAGCCCTGCTCGTTGAACCAGTCGGTCGTGTCGATCCGGCCGGCGTCCTCGTCGATCTCCGCGCGGCGCGCGCGGGCATCGCCCGCTGCCACCGGCGTCTTCTTGCGGGCCCGTTTCCCGCTCGCCGCGGCCGCTTCCGGGGCGCCGGTCCAGTGGGCCTCGCCGAGCATCGTGTTGAGCGCGACGATGTAGGCCTCGATCGATGCGGCGATGATGTTGCTCCCGCGCGCCTGGCCGGTGTACTCGCCGCTCCCCCGCTCACCGGCGGCAGCGGGCGGCGCGATGCGGACCGTGACCGCGCCCTCCGTGTCGGTGCCCTCGCCCAGGGCATGGATGTCATAGGCGAGCAGCCGCGGATGTCCGTCGAGGATCTCGGCGAGGGCGTTGTCCACGGCCCGGTACAGGGCGTCGATCGCGCCGTTGCCCTCGGCCGAGGCGCGCCAGTGGTGATCGCCGGCGTCGATGATGACCGCGCCACGGCTCTGCACGTTGGAGCCCGATTGCACGGTCCAGCGCGCGAGCTGCAGGGTCGGCGGGGTGGCGGGGTCGAGATCGGGCATCCGGGCTACCTCCGGGTCAGGTGGCGGTCGCGGGACTGGATCCCACGTCGTCGGGGCTCGTCGTGAAATGGCGTTCGTCGCGCCGGCGCAACTGGGCGCCGGTCTTCCAGATCGCGAACTCGAGCGAGTCGGCCAGCGCCGACGCCGAGGCCGCGATGATGTTGGTGTCGCTGCCCATGGTGGACCAGGTCCGCGCGCCGGCCTGCGAATTGATGATGACGCGGGTGCGCGCGGCGGTCGCCGCGTCGCCGTCGAGGATGCGCACCTTGTAGTCGACGAGATGGACGTCGTCGATGGCGGGATAGAACGCGCGGAGCGCCTTGCGCAGCGCCGCATCGAGCGCGTTGACGGGGCCGTTGCCGTCGGCCGCGGTGTGGAGCACCTCGCCGTCGACCTGCACCTTGACGGTCGCCTCGGCCAGGAGCTCGCGTCCGTCGCGTTGCTCGACCAGACAGGTGTAGTCGAGGACCCGGAACGGCGCCACGTAGTCCGAGGCGTGCCGGCGGATCGAGCAGCTCGAACGAGGCCTCGGCTCCCTCGAACGCGAGGCCGTCCGCCTCCAGCCGCTTGATCAGCACGCTCAGCTCGCGGGGGTCCACGACGCCCTCGAGCTCGTGCCCGAGCTGGCGGGCACGGATCGAGGTGTTGGCGCGTCCGCCGAGCTCGGACACGACGAGCCGCCCGACGTTCCCGACGGATCCCGGCTCGACGTGCTGGTACGACCGCTCGACCTTGGCGACCGCGGCTCCGTGGACACCGCCCTTGTGGGCGAATGCCGAGCGGCCGACGTAGGGCTGGTAGTCGTTCGGGTTCAGGTTGGCGATCTCGGCCACGCTGCGTGACAGGGCGGTCAGCCCGTCGAGCTGCCCGCCGCCGGCCGGCACGAGCGGGTGTGGCGTCTTGAGCGCGAGGTTCGCGAGGATCGACACCATGTTCGCGTTGCCGCAGCGCTCGCCGTAGCCGTTGATCGTGGCCTGCACGTGGCGGATCCCGGACGCGACGGCCGCCATCGAGTTGGCGACGGCGAGCTCCGCATCGTTGTGGGTGTGGATGCCCCAGGTGACGGCCGGGCGCGTCGGGGTCGGCCTCGAGCGTGGCTCGGACGTCATCGATGACCAGGGTCAGCGCATCGGTCAGGGTGCCGCCGTTCGTGTCGCACAGCACGAGCGTCCGGGCGCCGGCATCGCGCGCGGCGCGCAGCGTCGCCAGCGCATAGTCGCGATCGGCCGCGTACCCATCGAAGAAGTGCTCGGCGTCGTAGATCGTCTCGCGGCCGTGGTCGACGATGAAGCCCGACCGAGTCGGCGATCATGTCCAGGTTCTCGGCCGGGGTCGCGCCCAGGACCTCCGTGACGTGCAGCAGCCACGACTTGCCGAAGATCGTCACGACCGGCGTCTCCGCCGCGACCAGCTCGCCCAGGTTCGCGTCGTCGGCGGGTCGGCTCGCACGATGGCGGGTCGATCCGAAGGCGGCCAGGCGCGCGGTCTCCCAGCGCATCGTCCGGGCGGCGGCGAAGAACTCGATGTCCTTCGGGTTGGAACCCGGCCAGCCACCCTCGATGAACGGCATCCCGTATTCGTCGAGCATCCGCGCGATGCGCAGCTTGTCGGCGAGCGAGAGCGTGACGTTCTCGCCCTGCGTGCCGTCGCGCAGCGTGGTGTCGTACAGGACGACCGGGACGTCGGTCACGCGGGGATCGCCTGCCCGGCGCCGTCGAGCTCACCGATCACGGCCGTCGCGAAGGCGGTCGTGCCGAGGACGACCAGGCCATCGGCCGGATCGTCGCGGTCGGCGAGGTCGCCCGTCCGCCAGCCGGCGTCGATCGCCGCGGTGACCGCCGATTCGATCGCCTGCGCGGCGTCGTCACGACCGAGCGACCAGCGCAGCATCATCGCGGCCGACAGGATCGTGCCGATGGGATTGGCCAGATCCTTGCCCGCGATGTCCGGCGCCGAGCCGTGGATGGGCTCGTACAGACCGAACGTGCCGTGCTCGGTGCGTCGCTCGCCGATCGACGCGGACGGCAGCAGCCCGAGCGAGCCGGCGAGCACGCTCGCCTCGTCCGACAGGATGTCGCCGAACAGGTTCTCCGTCACGACCACGTCGAACCAGGCCGGTTGCTTGACGAGCAGCATCGCGCACGAATCCACGAGCTGGTGGTTGACCTCGACGTCGGGGAACTCGGGTCGGAGGTCCTCGACCACGGTCCGCCACAGCCGCGACGTCGCGAGGACGTTGGCCTTGTCGACGCTGGTGAGCCGTCCACGGCGGCTGCGGGCGAGCTCGTACCCCAGCCGGACCACGCGCCGGATCTCGGGCTCGCTGTACGGCAGCGTGTCGCTCGCGACCCGGGCGCCGGGCTCACCGCTCGCCTCGGAGCGGGCGCCGAAATAGAGGCCACCGGTCAGCTCGCGGACGATGAGCAGGTCGACGCCCACGAGCAGCTCGGCCTTGATCGGGGCCGCGGCCGCGGCGAGCGTCGGGTGCACCTTCACGGGTCGCAGGTTCGCGAACAGGCCGAGCCCACCGCGCAACGCGAAGAGCGCCTGCTCGGGACGCACGGTCGCTCCGGGATCGTCCCAGCGCGGCCCGCCGACGGCGCCGAGCAGGACGGCGTCTGCCGCCCCGCAGCGGGCGACGTCCTCATCGCGGATCGCCACGCCGTACGCATCGATGGCCGCGCCGCCGGCGCGGATGAGCTGCCAGTCGACGGTGAACCCGAACCGTCTGGCGGTGGCGTTCACCACGTTGTGGGCGGCCGACACGACCTCCGGCCCGACCCCGTCACCGGGGATCGCCACCACCCGGTACGTTTTCAAGGGAGGCCTTCCTCGAGGCGTGGCGCCACGAACGCGACCGACACGCCGTTGATCTCGGCGCCGTGCAGCTTGTTCGCGGCGACGAGGTACGCGTCGAGCGACGCCTCGATGATGTTCGTCGATAGGCCGTGGCCGGAGACGACGAGCGCGCCCGGACCGACGTCCGACGAGCGCCGGCAGCGGACGAGCACCTGGCCCTGGGCATCCTCGCCGGCCGACACCGCCTTGATCTCGTACTCGGTGAGCGTCGGGTGCCAGCCGAGGATCGGCTGGACGGCCTCGTCCACCGCACTGAAGAGGGCGTTGACCGGGCCGTTGCCGGTCGTCTCGGCGGAGCGGTCCTCGCCGTCGATGGTCAGGGTCACCGTCCCGGTCGCGTTCCCGCCATGGGACGACGTGACGCTCCAGCCGATGAGCGCGATCGAGGCCGGCACCTCGGCGGCGCGCTGCTCCATGAGCGCGAGGAGGTCGTTGTCGGTGACTTCCTTCTTCGCGTCGGCGAGCTCGATCGCCTGGCGGTAGATCGTGTCGAGGGCGTCGCCCTCCAGCTCGTAGCCGAGCTCCTTGAGCTTGCCCTGGAGCCCGCGCCGCCCCGACAGCTTGCCGATGGTCAGCTGGCTGCCGGTCAGGCCGATCGACTGCGGGGTCATGATCTCGTAGGTCAGCGGGTTCTTGATGACCCCGTCCTGGTGGATGCCCGACTCGTGGGCGAACGCGTTGCCACCCACGACGGCCTTGTTGGGCTGGATCGCGAACCCGGTGAGGTAGCTCACGAGCCGGCTGGCGGCCGTGATCTGCTCGGTCTGGACACCCGATGCCAGCTCGGGGAACTGGGTCGGCCGGGTGCGCAGCGCCATCACGACCTCCTCGAGCGAGGCGTTCCCCGCCCGCTCGCCGAGACCGTTGATCGTCACCTCGACCTGGCGGGCGCCGGCCTGCACGGCCGCGAGCGTGTTGGCGGTCGCGAGCCCGAGGTCGTTGTGGCAGTGGACGCTGACCGTGGCGCGATCGCCGACGAGGTCCACGACCCGCGTGACCAGGGCGCCGAACTCGGCCGGGATGGCGTACCCGACGGTGTCCGGGATGTTCACGGTCGATGCGCCGGCGTCGACGACCGCCTCGTAGATCTTCAGCAGGTAGTCGAGGTCGGTGCGCGACGCGTCCTCGGCGCTGAACTCGATCTCGGCGTCGCGCCCGAGCTCCTGGCGTCCGTGCCGGACCCAGCGCACGGCCTCGGCGAGCGCGGTCTCGCGGTCGATCCGCAGCTTGTGCTTGAGGTGGATGTCGCTCGTGGCGATGAACACGTGGAGATGCGGCCGATGCGCGACCTTGATCGCCTCGATGGCCCGCTGCGGGTCGCCGTCCTTGCAGCGCGCGAGCGCCGCGACGGCGATGTCCTGTGGCGTCTCCAGGGCGATCCGACGGACCGCCTCGAAGTCGCCGGGCGAGGCGGCCGGAAAGCCGGCCTCGATGACGTCGACCTTGAGGCGCGCCAGCTGCCGCGCGACCTCCAGCTTCTCGGCGGCGGTCAGGCCGGCGCCGGGTGCCTGCTCGCCGTCGCGCAGGGTCGTGTCGAAGATGCGGACGGTGCCCGCGGCGACGAACGGCCCCGACGGTACCGGGACCGCGCCGCTCACCGCGCCGCTCCCGGCGTCGTTGCCGCGGCCTGCGCCTGGCCCGCCTGGACCTCGACCGGGTTCAGGAACGGCATCTGCGCCCGGAGCCGCCCGCCGACCCGCTCGATGAGGTGGTCGTGGTCGGCGGCGCGCAACCGGTCGAACTCCTCGCGGCCGCTGTCGTTCTCCTCGATCCAGCGGTTCGCGAACGAGCCGTCCTGGATGTCCTTGAGCACCGCCTGCATCGTGGCGCGCACGTGGTCGTCGATGATCCGCGGGCCACTCACGTAGTCGCCGTACTCGGCCGTGTCGCTGACGCTGAAGCGCATGAAGTTGAGGCCGCCGCGGTACATCAGGTCGACGATCAGCTTGAGCTCGTGCATCGTCTCGAAGTACGCGAGCTCCGGCTGGTAGCCGGCCTCCACGAGCGTCTCGAAGGCCATCTTCACGAGGGCCGACGTGCCGCCGCAGAGCACCGCCTGCTCCCCGAACAGGTCGGTCTCGGTCTCTTCCGCGAACGTCGTCTCGAGGACGCCCGCGCGGGTCGAGCCGATCGCCCGGGCATAGGCGAGCACGCGATCACGGGCCGTCCCGCTCTGGTCGCGCTCGACCGCGAACAGGGCCGGCACGCCGCCACCTGCCTGGTACACCGAGCGCAGGAGATGGCCGGGCCCCTTCGGCGCGACCATCCCGACATCGACGATGCCGGGCGGGTCGATCCGCCCGAATCGCAGGTTGAAGCCGTGGGCGAACATCAGCAGGTGGCCGGGCCGCAGGTACGGGGCGATCTCCGCGTCGTAGACCGCCTTCTGCGACGTGTCGGGGACGAGGATCATGATGACGTCGGCCGCCTTGACCGCATCGGCCACGTCGGAGACCTTCAGACCCGCCTCCGCGGCGAGCGCGCGGCTCTTGGACCCGGGCGCGAGACCGACGACGACGTCGACGCCGCTCTCGTTGAGGTTGAGCGCGTGGGCGTGCCCCTGGCTCCCATACCCGATGATCGCGACCGTCTGGCCTGCGAGGGCCGCAGGATCGGCGTCGTTGTCGTAGTACATCCGCGCTGTCATCGCTTGATCGCCTCCTCGATGGATGCCGAACCCCTCGCCATCACGACGGCGCCGGTGCGGACCAATTCCTTGATGCCGTACGTCCGCACGAGCGCCACGAAGGCGTCGATCTCGGACTCCGTGCCGGTCACCTCCACGATGACCGACCCATCGGCCAGGTCCACGACCCGGCCGCGCGACAGCTCGACGAGCCGCAGGACCTCCGCCCGATCGGATGCGGTCGCGCGCACCTTCACGAGCGCGAGCTCGTGCTCGACGGTCGGTTCCGCGGTGACGTCCTGGACCTTGAGCACGTCGATGAGCCGGTAGAGCTGCTTGGCGGCCTGCTCGACCGCGACGTCATCGCCGTGGAGCGTGATCGTCATCCGGCTCGTGTCCTCGCGATCGGTGTGGCTGACCGCGAGCGAATCGATGTTGAAGTTGCGGGCGCGCATCAGGCTCGAGACCCGGTTCAGGACACCCGGCTTGTTGAGCACGATGGCGACGAGCACGTGGCGCCGGTGCTCCCCGCCGCCCGGCAGCGCGCGTGGCGGTGGTGGCGCGGCGTGGGCGGGACCGCTCGGGGCACCGCCCGGCAGCTGTCCGTTCGAATCCGGATCAGCGGTCATTCGTCCGCCCCGCCCCACTTCTCGATGAGGTCGGACAGGCCCTTGCCGGCGGGCATCATCGGGAAGACGTTCTGCTCCTCGGCGATCTCGAACCAGATGAGCGCCGGGCCGTCGACGGCCTGTGCGGCCTGGATCGCGGGATCCACCTCGGCCGGGGTGCTGGCCCGGAACGCCGGGATCCCGAACGCATCGGCGAGCTTCGCGAAGTCCGGGCCGGGCAGGGCGGCGGAGTGGTAGTTGCCCGCGTAGATGATCTCCTGCCACTGGCGGATCATCCCGAGCTTCTTGTTGTCGAGCAGCGCGATCTTGACCGGGATGTCGTCGGCGACGAGGGTCATGAGCTCCTGGAACGTCATCTGGAACCCGCCGTCGCCGGTGATCGCCCAGGTCTCGCGATCGGGCCGACCCAGGGCCGCGCCCATCGCCGCCGGGACGCTGAAGCCCATCGTCCCGAGCCCGCCCGAGCTCACGTGCGAGTTCGGTTCGCGAAAGCCCGTGTAGCGGGCCAGCCACATCTGGTTCTGGCCGACGTCCGCGACGTAGGTGGCCTTGTGCCCGCTCAGCTCGCCGATCCGCTCGACGACGTAGTCCGCCGACAGCAACCCGTCGCGCCACGCCCCGGAGCCATGCCACGAGGACGCCTCGGAGTCGTGCCGCCACTCCGCGAGCTGGTCGAAGTACGACTTCCGGTCGTCCATCGACACCGCGTCGACCATCGGCGTCAGGGCGCGCAGGACACGGCCGGCGTCCCCGACGATCGGCACCTCGACGGCGACGTTCTTGCCGATCTCGGCCGGATCGATGTCCACGTGGATGATCCGCGCGTACGGGGCATACGTCCGCACGTTGCCCGTCACCCGGTCGTCGAAGCGCATCCCGATGGCGATCAGCAGGTCGGCGCTCTGGATCGCACGGTTGACGTGCTTCCAGCCGTGCATGCCCATGAAGCCGTAGGCGAGCGGATGGGTCTCGTCCATCGCCCCGATGCCGAGCAGGGTCCAGGCGACGGGGATGCTGGTCTTCTCGGCGAAGACCCGGAGGTCGTCCCAGGCCTCGGCGTGGAGCACGCCGTGCCCGGCGAGGATCACCGGCCGCTGGGCGGCGGCGATCTCCTGCGCCGCGAGCTTGAGCTGGCGGCCGTGTCCGTCGAGGTTCGGGCGGAAGCCCGGGAGCCCGGCGACCACCTCGTCGTGGGTCGGATGCCCGGCCCGGGTCTCCTGCTGCAGTGCGTCCTTGGTGATGTCGATATGGACGGGACCCGGTCGTCCGCTGCGGGCGATGTGGAACGCCTCGGCGACGACGCGTGGCAGCTCGTCGGCGTCGCGGACGAGGTAGTTGTGCTTCGTCATCGGCAGGGTGATGCCGTTGATGTCGATCTCCTGGAACGCGTCCTTGCCGATCAGCGCGGCCGGGACATTGCCGGTGATCGCGACCATCGGCACCGAATTGAGGAGGGCCGTCCCGATCCCGGTGACGAGGTTCGTCGCGCCCGGCCCGGACGTGCCCATGCACACCCCGACCCGGCCGGTGACCCGCGCGTAGCCGTCCGCCGCGTGGGCGCCGCCCTGTTCGTGGCGGACCAGGACGTGGCGCAGCTCCGGGTAGTCCCCGAGGACGTCGTAGAGCGGCAGGATCACGCCGCCCGGATAGCTGAAGAAGACATCGACGCCCTGCGCCAGCAGGGCCTCGCACAGGACGTCGGCGCCGATCCGGGTCCGCTTGAGGTCACGCGCCTCGTGGAGCATGCCCTTCCGGGCGCGCTCGACTGCCGCGGCACTATCCGAGCCATCGCCCGGCACGTGGCTCCGTCGCGCGGCACCCGCCTTGCCGGGTGGTTTCGCAGCGTCCGATGTCGTCGGTGTCCTGGTCGTCATCCTTGGCCCTCGTTCGTCGACAAAACAAAAGACCCTCGCCACCCGGCGAGGGTCCCTTCGGTGTTCGGTGGTCGTCGCGCCTAGCGCTCGTCCCTCCGCGTCCCTCCGTTCTCCCGCCGGGAGCCGGTAATAAGCCCAAGAAGGCCATCAAGGCTCAGGAGCGAGCGAAGAAGCGCGATGAGCGATACGCCGAGTGGATCCGAATCGATGGGAACATGGACGCGTCGACCATCCGTCGTGGCGACGACGGCGACCCGACGACGATCCTGCCGATCGAACAGACCCAATGCAGCCTCCGCGGCGCTGTTCCCGAGCGGCGACGCCGTTCGGTTCGCGCAGTCTAGCAGCCCTCGTGCGTGCGTCAACCGCACCCGAAGGTCCCGGACCGTTCCGCGCCCGGGAATCAGGACAGCCGCCGGGATGGCGGCTGTCGAGGTGGAGAAGACGGGGCGACAGGTTGCCCCGACGGGATCAGTGCCAGCGGTGGCCGGTAGCAGGGTCGGAATGCGGGATCGGTGTTGTGCATCTTCAGTCCCACCAGCGCATCCCGGCGCCGAGGCTCATCGCCGTCATTGCCAGCAGTGCGATCGCGGTTGTGAATCGCGCCAGTTTTGCCTTCACGTGACACCTCGCCGTTGTGATGGCGCTCCGGTGCCGGCAACCGGGCGGTCTCGTTGCCGAGATCCCTGGCTTTGCGTCCCCGCCTCGCGACGGGTTTGCCCTGGACGGTATTTGAAGCGGTGGACGCTTGTCGTCCTCGTCATGCACGCTAGATGGGCCATCGAGGCCCGCCAATGGGAAGGGAGTACCAGTACTTCCGGTGTCCACGAGCGTGAGGTTTCCGGGACGCACCGCTAAACGAGCTGCGGCGTCGCGTCGACCTCATCGACATCCTCGACCGAGTGAGGACGCGCGGCCCGCATCGCCGCGGCGATCACCACCGCGACCCCGATCGCGATGAGGATGTCACCCACCGACACGATGTTCGCGAACGGCAGCCATTGCGGCAGCGGGATGATGTCGGTGAGCAGGGCAAGCGCTGGGGCCTCGATGATGGCGGTGTTCGAGTAGGTCTCCGCGGCACCCCGGCCCATCTCGGCCGCCGCCGACGGACTGGCGGGCATGTAGCCGCCGTTGGCGAGGATCGCCGCGAGGTTTGCCCCTGCGCCCGCGGCGACCAGCGGCATGCCGCGGATCGCAAGGTTGCGCAGCACGGCGACGAACACAAGGGCAGTCGAGCCGACGTACAACGGCGGCCCGAGATCGCCGACGCGAGCCGTCACCGGCTCCGAGAACAACAGCACCTGGGCCGCGAACCCGACGACTGCCAGGCCGGCCCAGCGGAAGCGGATGTCGCCGAGACCGGACAGCCGGCCGCCGAGCAGCAGGCCGACCACCAGCCCAACCGGGATGGCATACAGGATGAACATCAGGATGCTGCCTCGACGACCCTCAGCCGCGCTGCTGGCCGGATCTCGGTCGCGGGCCGAGCGCCACGCACCGCGGGCACCGCCGCGTCGACCGGCGGACCGAGGTGGAATCCCTGGCCGAATTCGCAGCCCAGCTGGAGCAGGCGGTCGACCTGGGCAGCCTCTTCGATGCCTTCGGCGATGATGTGCAGGCCGAGCGTCTGGCCGAGCGCCACGATCGCGTGAGCGAATGCCCACTCGCTTTGCCCGAGCTCCGGTCCGACGACGAAGTCGCGGGCGATCTTGAGGATGTCGACCGGGAAGCGACGCAGATAGCCCAGCGACGAGTAGCCCGTCCCGAAGTCGTCCATCGCGATCCGGACGCCGGAGGACCGGAGCGCGCCGAGCTTGGAGATCGTCGCCTCGGTGTCCTGGAACATCGCGGTCTCGGTGAGCTCGAGCACCAGGCGCCGCGGGTCCATCCCGGTCGCCGCGATGATCGACTCGACCTCGTCGATGAACTCCGGCTGCTGCACCTGCAACGGACTGATGTTGACGCTGACGAAGAAGTCATCCGCGACGTCCCCGGCCTGCCACGCTCCGAAGCGCATGCACGACTCGGTCAGCACCCAGCGCCCGAGCGCGAGGATCAGCCCCGTCTCCTCCGCCAGTCCGATGAACTCGCCGGGAAGGATCAGCCCACGCGTCGGATGCCGCCACCGTACGAGTGCCTCCACGCCGGCGACCTGGCGATCCGCGAGGCGCACGATCGGCTGGAAGAAGACCGCCAGCTCACCGCGTCCGAGACTGCGCGACAGCTCGGCCGACAGGGAGTGACGGGCGACGAGGGCGGCGTGCATGGTCGGCTCGAACACGGCCGCCCGGCGCTTGCCTGCCGCCTTGGCGGTGTACATCGCCACGTCCGCGTTGCGAAGCAGCACGTCAGCCGAGTCAGCCGCTTCGTCCAGGCGGCTCGTGGCAGCGATCCCGATGCTGGCCCCGACCGAGATCTCGTGTCCCCCGATCTGGAACGGCACCTGGAGGGCTTCGATGATCCGCTGCGCCACCGACATGGACCGCTCGAGGTTGGGCGTGTCGAGGAGGAGGACGGCGAACTCGTCGCCGCCCAGCCGGGCGGCCAGGTCCTCGCTCCGGACGCAGCCGTTGATCCGCTCCGCGACCACGCGCAGGAGGCGGTCGCCCGCGCCGTGGCCGAGGGTGTCGTTGACGACCTTGAAGTCGTCGAGGTCCAGGAACAGCACGACCGCGTCGAGCCCGGGCTCGCGGACCGCCAGCTGGGCCTCGACCCGTTCGGCGAACATCGCCCGGTTGGCGAGCCCCGTCAGCGAGTCGTGGTAGGCCTGATGGCGGAGCTGCTCCTTGAGCCGCGAGAGCTCGGCCAGTGACTGCTCGAGCTGGCCGTTCTCGAGCGCGACGGCCGCCTGGTTGGCAAGCGTCTCGAGCAGCAGCAGGTCATCGCTGTCGAAGGTGGTCCCCTCGGTCAGGCGGTTGGCCACGGTCATCGAACCGACGAGCCCCGACTCGCCGATCAGTGGGCTCACCATCGCCTGCCGGATCGACCGACCCGCCAGCGTCTTGACGGCGGACGTCGTGAGGAAGGCGCGGCGTTCACCGACGACCCGCCCGTGGAGCCCCGTCTCGAGGTCGATGGCGACCGGCACCATCACGTCGGGTGCGGCGTCGTGGATCGATGTCGTCCGCAGCGCGTCTCGCGCGTCGTCGCGCGGGTACAGGATGACCTCGGCGATCTCGGCCCGGAACATCGTCCGCGCGTGGTCGAGCAGCGCGACGAGCGCAGAGTCGAGCTCCGGGGAGTGCTGCATGATCCGGCTGGATTGGTACAGGAGCTCGAGCCGCTCGTGCTTCTCGCGTTCCGACAGGTAGGCGCGGTACGCGAGGAAGATCGTCACGACCGGGATCAGCAGGAGCAGCACGGCGCTCGGGTTGATCCACATGACCGAGACCGCGAGCAGCGCGAGGCTGGTGTTCGCGAGGGCCACGACAAGCCCGAACTTGAGCATCTCGGGAAGCTTCTGGAACTGTGGCGCGCCACCCGACAGCGAGATCGCCGTCGCGATCGTGAGCGCGCCGATGATCACGGGCACCAGCATCGCGGAGAACGCGGCGAGCCAGTCGACCGGGTCGGGCGCGCCGCCGGGCGTCGCGATGCGGTTGAAGACCGCCAGTGTCACGACCCCGATCAGCGCGAAGTTGGCCAGGTTGAACGCCACTTTCACCCGCGACTGGCGCGCCGTCACCAGCAACGCCACGCCCGACCCCACCAGCACGGCGAGGAGGTACTCGTTCGGGGTCACGAAGAAGAGACCGATGACGGCCGGGACCTCGCTCAGCGAGAACGAATGGGTCTCGCGTCGGAAGTGGACGAGGATGACCTTCGTCTCGGTCGCGAGATACGCGACCGCGAGGATCGGCCACGGGATGTGCACCGGGCTCGGGAACGGCTCGAGGTAGCGCACGTCGAGGAGGTAGCCGGCGAGGGCCGCCGCGGCCAGCGTGATCGTGAACAGCCAGACACGCGTGGCGGGCGACCCGAGCGGACCGTCCTCGAGGAACCGATTGACCCGGTCCAGGGCGCGGTCGTCCGCCACGGTTAGGTCCGCTGCGGTGGGGGTATGTGTGGTGCGCGCAGGTGTGGTGCGGTTTGCCATGGCAGGGCGGGCGCCTCTCGGGAACAGCGTCGTAAGGCAGTTGTACGCGACCGCGCGGCCCGACGCCCCACGCCGAAGGTACGGTCCGGGTAGTACTACCGGGGTAACGCGAGCGTGGGCGCGGCCCTCGTCCGGCGTTCGCTGCTACCCTGTCGCTCCGTCCCGCCCGAACACCGAAAGAGCCTGTACATGACCGGACCGCGCACCATCGTCGACAAGATCTGGACCGACCACGTGGTCACCCAGGATCCCGGCGCGCCGGCGGTGCTCGCGGTCGATCTCCACCTCGTCCACGAGGTCACGAGCCCGCAGGCGTTCACCGGGCTGCGGACGCGGGGCCTGCGGGTGCGTCGACCGGGCCAGACCGTGGCGACGGCCGACCATTCGGTTCCCGACCACGCCGCGCGACCTGCCGATCCTGGACGCGATGGCCGCCACCCAGATCCGCCAGCTCGAGACCAACTGCGCGGAGTTCGGCGTCCCGCTCCACGGCATCGGCTCGCCGGACCAGGGCATCGTCCACGTGATCGGTCCGCAGCTCGGCCTGACCCAGCCCGGCATGACCATCGTCTGCGGCGACTCGCACACCTCGACACACGGGGCGTTCGGGGCCCTCGCGTTCGGCATCGGGACGAGCGAGGTCGAGATGGTGCTGGCCACCCAGACCCTGCTCCAGCGCGACCCCAGGACCTACGAGGTCCGGGTCGACGGCCGACTCGCGCCCGGAGTGAGCAGCAAGGACATCATCCTCGCGCTGATCGCCCGGATCGGCGTCGCGGGCGGGACCGGCCACGTGTTCGAGTACCGGGGCGAGGCGATCCGCGCGCTGACGATGGAACAGCGGATGACCATCTGCAACATGAGCATCGAGGGTGGCGCGCGGGCCGGGCTCATCGCCCCGGACGACACGACATTCGAGTACCTGCACGGCCGCGCGCATGCCCCGCGCGGCGCCGCCTGGGACGCCGCGGTCGAGCGCTGGCGCACCTTGCCCGACCGACGACGGCGCCACGTTCGACACGTCGATCACGATCGACGCCGACGGCCTGGAGCCGATGGTGACCTACGGCACGAACCCGGGGATGGGCATCCCGATCACGTCCCGGGTCCCGTCCCCGTCCGACGAGCCCGATCCCTCCGCGCGACGCGCGCTGGAGCACGCCCTCGCCTACATGGACCTGCAGCCGGGCCAGGCGATCCTCGGCCAGAAGGTCGACGTGGTCTTCGTGGGCTCGTGCACCAACGGCCGGATCAGCGACCTGCGCCTCGCCGCGAGCGTGCTCAAGGACCGTCACGTCGCCGACGGCGTCCGGCTGATGGTCGTGCCGGGCAGCGACGAAGTGAAGCGCGAAGCCGAGCGCGAGGGCTTGAGCGAGATCTTCAAGGCCGCCGGCGCCGAGTGGCGGGAGGCCGGCTGCTCGATGTGCATCGCCATGAACGGCGACCAGCTCAGCCCCGGTCAGTACGCGGTGAGCACGAGCAACCGCAACTTCGAGGGACGCCAGGGCAAGGGCGGACGCACGTTCCTCGCCTCACCGCTGACGGCCGCGGCGTCGGCGATCGCCGGAGTGGTGAGCGACCCGCGCCGGCTGCCCGGGATCGAGACCCTGGCGGCGGTCGGAGGCCGCTAGCGCGATGGCCGAGCCGTTCCGGATGTTCAGCAGCAGGATCGTGCCGCTCGACGCGGAGAACATCGACACGGACCAGATCGTCCCCGCGCGCTATCTGAAGGTCACCGACAAGGACGGCCTGGCCGAGGCGCTGTTCCGCGACTGGCGCTTCAACGAGGACGGATCGCTCAAGGATCCGCCGTTCGTCCTCGACCGACCCGGCATGGCCGGGCGCAAGGTGCTGCTCGTCGGCGCCAACTTCGGGACGGGGTCCTCGCGCGAGCACGCGCCGTGGGCACTCACCGCGTGGGGCGTGCGCGCGATCCTGTCGACCGGGTTCGCCGACATCTTCCGCAGCAACAGCCTCAAGAACGGGCTGTTGCCGATCGTCGTGTCCCCGGAGACCCACGCTCGGCTGTGGGACCTCGTGGCGCGGGACCCCGATGCGGAGCTGACCATCGACCTCGCCGAGGAGGGCGTCCTCCTGCCGGACGGGTCCACCATCGACTTCGAGATCGATCCATTCGCCAAGCAGATGCTGCTCGCGGGCACCGACGAGCTCGGCTACCTCCTCTCGAAGGAGCCCGCGATCGACGCCTGGGAAGCGGGCCACCCGCCACGGATCGATACGCTCGCCGGAGCGCGCTGAGCGACGGGCAGGCGGGGCACGGTCGCGGGCCTGGGAGCCCGGCGGAACCGACGCCCCGACCGACTCGTCTGACGCCCATGCTCGACCACCTGCGCTTCGCCCGATCCCGGATCGGCGCCGTCCTCATCGCGATCCTGCTCGTCTCGGCCGTCGGCGCCTGTGCGGGCGCGACCGCGCCGAGCGCGGCGGCCCCCTCGCCCGCCGCCCCCTCGCCCGCGCCGGGGGCGTCGGATGCGCCCGACGAGCCGACCGCGTCGCCGTCGGACGGGACCGGGATCGTGCCGCCGGATGGCGCCAAGCTCGTCGTCCCCCGACCGGGACAGCTCAACGTGCATCCCGTGAGCGCCGACCGCATCGAGGCCCAGGTCGACGGTCGTCACGTCGAGCTCACGGTGACCTGGACGAGTGGCGTCGAGCCGTGCAGCATCCTCGACTCGATCGTCGTCGACCAGGAGCCGGGATCGTTCGCGATCACCCTGCGCGAAGGCAGCGGCCCGGGCGAGCCGGTGTGCATCGCGATCGCCGAGACCCACCAGGCCCGGATCGACCTCGGCGATCTCGAGCCCGGCACGTACGTCGTCAGGGATGCGACCGACGGCGCGGCCCCCATCGAGGTGGTCGTCAGCTGACCCACGGCAGCTGTGCGACGATCGGGCGGTGAACCCGTTCGATCTGATCGCGGTCCTGCTGCTCGTCCTCGCCGTCATCCTCGGCTTCCGGTCCGGAGCGCTGCCCCAGGTCCTCGGCCTGCTCGGCGCCATCGCCGGTGGGGCATTGGTCGTGCTCGTCCTCCCCGCCCTCGCCGATCGGCTCGCCGACATCGACCCGGCGGTCCGTCCGTTCGTCGTGCTCGGCGCGTTGATCGTCGCGGTGGGGCTCGGTGAATTGGTCGGCTCGGCGATCGGTCGGAAGCTCGCCAACGCGCTCGGGACGGGCGTCCTCGGGGCCGCCGACCGCGTCGCCGGCGGGCTGGTCGGGGCCGCGCAGGCCCTGCTCATCGTGTGGCTCGCGGGTGGCCTCCTGTCCATCGGGCCGTTGCCGCGCCTCTCCGAGAGCGCACAGACGTCGACCGCCGTCCGGGCGCTCAACGCCGTCCTGCCGCCGCCCGCCGACATCGCGGCGGAGCTCGGCGGGTTGCTCGACTCGACCGGCCTGCCCGAGGTGTTCATCGGCTTCGAGCCGGCCCCGCGCCCGGCGATCGACCGCCCCACGGACGATCGGGCGCGCGCCATCGCCGCGGCCGCCGAGGCGAGCACCCTGCGGGTCCGCGCCGCGACCTGCGGGCTCGCGTCGTCGGGCAGCGGCGTCATCGTGGGCCCGGGGTACGTCGTCACGAACGCGCACGTCGTGGCGGGCGCCGACACCCGCGGGATCGTCGTCGCGAACGCGGTGGGCGATCAGGCCGACGCCCGGGTCGTCCTGTTCGATCCCCTGCTCGATGTCGCGGTGCTGTACGTCCCGGATGTGGGCGGCGTCCCGCTGCGGTTCGCCGCCGCCGACCCGGAACGCGGTGCGCTCGGCGCCGCCCTTGGCTACCCGGGCGGACGTGGGCTGACGATCGTGCCGGCGGCCGTCACCGGTTCCTACGCCGCGGTCGGGCGGGACATCTACGGCGAGGCCACCGTCAGCCGGACGATCATCGAGCTGCGGGCCGACATCGCGCAGGGCGACAGCGGTGGCCCGTTCGTGCTTGCGGACGGGACGATCGGTGGCCTGGTGTATGCGGAGGCGCGGACCGACGAGGAGGTCGGCTACGCCCTCTCACCGACGTCGGTGGCCACCCGCATCGCGCCGGCGTTCGGCCGGACCGAGGCGGTCGCTACCGGATCCTGCCTGCACTGACCCCGCGAGATCAGTGGGAGCGGTCGGGCTCCAGCGTCGCGATCCGTTCCGCGGTCGCCTTCAGTACCGCTGTCTGGATGGTCGGGTAGTTGGCGAGCAGGCCGTTGAACTCCCGATGACCCAGGACCAGCAGCCGGCACGGCGTGTTGCAGGTCGCGGTCGCGGTTCGCAGGATCCGCGCCAGCATCGCGAGCTCACCGAAGAAGTCACCGGGACCGAGATCGCGCAGGTGCTTGCCGTCCCGATCGATGCCGACCGTGCCCTCGAGGATGACGAAGAACTCCTCGGCGTGGGCACCCTGCTTCGCGACCACGCGACCCGCCGGCAGGTCCACCTCGTCGCACAGGCGGCTGACTTCCTCGAGGTCGCGCTTGCCCAGGCCGGCCAGCAACGGCACCTTGCGCAGCATCTCGATCTTCTGATCCATCGCCGGGTACATCCCTCCATCGCGTGAGGCCCCACCGCTCGGTCGCGGCAGCATACGCGTTGGTGCAGGCCGCGGGAAGCAGGGCGGGCGCTTCGGGACCGCCACCGTGCGGTCTATGCTCGGTCGATGGGACGTGTCGTGTCGGGCGTGATCAGCCCAGCGCTCGCCGCGTTGCGCACGGCCGTCACGGACCCGGACATCGCCCGGATCGAGCTTTCCTGGTTGGCGGTCAACACCGGGAAATGGGCGTTCCTCGTCACGAACCTCGTCATCGCCTACGAGGCCGGCGGGGCGGCCGCCGTGGGCATCCTCGGCCTGGCCCGCTACCTGACACCCACCCTCATCGCACCGTTCGCCGGGTTGCCGACCGCCCGCTGGAGCTCCGACCGCGTACTCGTCGCGACGAATATCGCCCGTGCCTTCGCGGTCGTCCTGTCCGTGCTCGTGATCGCGTCGGGCGCTCCGATCGAGCTCCTCGTCCTCACGGTCGCGCTCGAGGCCGGGTTCGGTGCCTTCACCCGACCGCTGACGATGGCGATCCTGCCGAGCGTCGCGCGGACGCCCGGCCAGCTCGTCGGGGCGAACGTCACGGCGAGCGCGGCGGAAGGGCTGGGCACATTCCTCGGGCCGTTGATCGGCGGCGTGCTGCTGGCGACGTCCGGCCCGATGACTGCGACGCTCGCCGTCGTCGTGATCTACGTGCTCGGGGTCGTCGCACTCACGGGACTGCACGTCGGCGTCGTGGGCCGCTCGGACGGGTCGGTGCACGCCGTCCTCGCCCAGCTCATGGCCGGGATCCGGACGGTCGCGGCCCTGCCCGGCCCACGCCTGGTCGTCACCGGGATCGCGTTCCAGACCTTCGTCCGTGGCTTGCTGACGGTCCTCACGGTGGTCGCGGCGATCGAGCTGCTCGGGATGGGCGAGCCGGGCGTCGGCGCGCTCAACGCGGCGATGGGAGCGGGCGGCATCATCGGTGCCGTGCTGGCGATCACGCTCGCCGGGCGGCCCCAGCTCGCGCCGGCCTTCGGGATCGCGCTGGCCGCGTGGGGTGCGCCGATCGCCGTGATCGGGATCGTGGCGGTCCCGGCCGTCGCGCTGACGGCCATGGTCGTGATCGGGACCGCCAACGCGCTGCTCGACGTCGCCGCCTTCACGCTCGCCCAGCGCACGGCGCCGAACGCGAGCCGGGTGGCCGTGATGGGGCTCATCGACAGCGTGGCCAACGCTGGCGTCGCGCTCGGCGGCATCCTCGCCCCCGTCCTGATCGCCGTCCTCGGGGTGGAGGGCGCGCTGATCGCGACCGGCTTGATCCTGCCGGTCGTCGCGGTCGCGCTCTGGCCGGGCCTCCGTCGCGTGGACGAAGGCACGGTCGGCGCCTCGGTCCAGACCGGGCTGCTGCGGGGCGTCCCGTTGTTCGCGCCGCTGTCCCTCGCCACCGTGGAGTACCTCGCGGGCGAGCTCCGACCTGTGGCGGTCCCCGACGACACGCTGGATCGTCCGCGAAGGCGATGCCGGTGACCGCTACTTCCTGATCGCGTCCGGCGAGGTCGACGTGAGCCAGGGCGGCGCACCGGTCCGGACCCAGGGTCCGGGCACCGGCTTCGGAGAGATCGCCCTCCTGCGGGACATCCCGCGGACGGCGTCCGTCCGGGCGAACGGCGCCGTGGAGCTCTACACGCTGGCGCGTCGGGACTTCCTCGAGGCCGTGACCGGGAGTGCCGATAGCCTCGCGACCGCGACCGGCCTCGTGAACGAGCGGCTCGGCAGGGCCGATGGCACCGGGGCCGGCGCCCGCCGCTGAGCCGCCGCGGCCTACACTTTCGTTCCCCGTCCCCGTGCCCGAGGATCCGCCGACGATGACCGAGCTCGCCACGACGTCGCACCCCTACGACCGCGCGACCGACCCCGCCAAGCGCCATTCGGCCGCGCTCACCGACGGCCCCGACCGCGCCGCCGCGCGCGCCATGCTCAAGGCGATCGGGTTCACCGACGACGACCTGGCCCGGCCGCTCGTCGGGGTCGCGACGACGTGGATCGAGACGATGCCGTGCAACTTCAACCAGCGCCGGCTCGCCGAGTTCGTGAAGGAGGGCATCCGGGCGGCGGGCGGGACGCCCATGGAGTTCAACACCGTCTCGGTCAGCGACGGCATCTCGATGGGCACCGAGGGGATGAAGTCCTCGCTCGTCAGCCGAGAGGTCATCGCCGACTCGATCGAGCTCGTCGTGCGCGGCCACCTCCTCGACGGGGTCGTGTGCCTGGTGGGCTGCGACAAGACCATCCCGGCCGCGGCGATGGCGCTCGGCCGGCTCGACGTGCCGGGCCTCGTCCTCTACAACGGGACGATCTATCCCGGCGTCTACAAGGGCCAGCGCAACGCCACCGTCGTGAGCGTGTTCGAGGCCATCGGCGCGTACCGCGCGGGCAAGATCACGCTCGACGAGCTGTACGAGGTCGAGAACGCGGCGTGCCCCGGTGCGGGCGCCTGCGGCGGCCAGTTCACGGCCAACACGATGTCGACGGTGATGGAGTTCATCGGCCTGTCGCCGGCCGGGCTCAACGGCATCCCGGCGGAGGACCCGGGCAAGGATGCCGCGGCACGGACCAGCGGCGAGCTCGTGATGGACCTCGTCCGCAACGACATCCGTCCGTCGTCCATCGTCACCCGCGAGGCGCTCGAGAACGGCATCGCGTCCATCGCGGCGACGGGCGGATCGACCAACGGCGTGCTCCACATGCTGGCCATCGCGCACGAATATGGCCTGTCGCTCGACATCGACGAGTTCGGGACCATCGCGGACCGCACCCCGATCGTGGCGGACATGCAACCGGGCGGCCGCTACACCGCGACCGACATGTTCGAGGCCGGCGGCGTCGCCCTCGTCATGCACGAGCTTGCCAAGCGACCGGGGTTGCTCCACACGGACGAGCGGACGGTCGACGGCCGGACGATCGGCGAGATCGCGGCGTCGGCCACGCCGACGGCTGGGCCAGCGCGTCGTCGTCCCCCTGGAGACCCCGATCAAGGAGACGGGCGGCCTGGCGATCCTGCACGGCACCCTCGCACCCGACGGCTGCGTCGTGAAGCTGGCCGGCCACGAACGCCGCTCGCACCGCGGGCCGGCGCGCGTGTTCGATTCGGAGACGGCCTGCTACGAGGCGGTCAAGGATCGCCGGATCGTCCCGGGCGACGTCGTCGTCATCCGCTGGGAGGGTCCCATCGGCGGTCCGGGCATGCAGGAGATGCTGCACGTCACGGGTGCGCTCGTCGGGGAGGGCCTGGGTGACTCGGTGGCGCTCATCACCGACGGCCGGTTCTCGGGCGGCACCCACGGCCTGATGATCGGCCACATCGCACCCGAGGCGGCGCTCGGCGGCCCGATCGCGATCGTGGAGGAGGGCGACGAGATCCTCATCGACGTCGACCGCAGCGCGCTGGACCTCGTCCTGCCGCCGGACGAGATCGAGCGCCGACTGGCCGCCTGGCAGCCGCGCCCGCCCAACTACACGGGCGGCGTCCTGGCCAAGTACGCGGCGCTCGTCGGATCCGCCTCCGGGGGCGCGGTGACCACGGGCTCGCGGATGACCGCGAACCTGCGGAGCCGATGAGGCACCGGCGACCGATCACGCTCCGCGGACGCCGCGCGTGAGCCTCCCGATCGATATCGGCATCAAGACCTCGCCGCAGGCGGTCGACTGGCCCACGCTCGACGCGGCCTGGGCGCGGATCGGGACGCACGACGTGTTCGGCTCGGTGTGGATGAACGACCACCTGACCGACATCGCGCATCCCGTCCACGGTCCGAGCCTCGAGTCGCTGACCGCCATGGCCGCGCTCGTCCATCGCGTGCCGGGCAAGCGGGTGGGTCACGCGGTCCTCGCCAACACGTTCCGGCACCCGGCGGTGCTGGCGAAGGCCGCGACCGTCCTGGATCACGCCACGGCGGGGCGGTTCGTCGTCGGGCTCGGGGCGGGCTGGCACGAGGGCGAGCACGGCCGCTCGGGATCCCGCTGCCGCCCATGCCGGAGCGGTTCGACCGGTTCGAATCGGCCGTGCACGTCCTGCGCGCCCTGTGGTCCGACGCAGGCGGCCCGGCCACCCGGCGTCACCCGGCCCGACCCGTTCTATCCGCTGCTCGAGGCGACCAACGAGCCGCCGCCGTTGACACCCGGTGGTCCGCGGCTCTTCCTCGGCGGCCAGAAGCGACGCGGGATCGCGTTGGCGGCCGCGCGTCGCGCGACGGCTGGCTCCTGCCGACGATCGTGGCGCCCGGGCCGTCCGGCCGATCTCGACTACTTCAGCGGTCGGCGCGATGCGATCCTCGCCGCCCTCGAGCTCGCCGGGCGCGACCCGGACGGGTTCGAGCTCGTCGCCCAGGTCCAGACCGGCTCCACGACGGACGACCGACGCGGGTCGCTCGAGCGCGCCAGGGAGGCGTTCCGCCGCGGCGCCACGGCCATCATCCTCGGCATGCCGGCCCACCTCGGCGCCGCCGGGGTGGACGCCGTCGCGGCCGAGGTGGCGGAGCCCCTCCGCCAGGCGCTCGCCTGATGGCTCGCTCCGGTGATCACGGTCCGCGTCGCGCGGTCCGATGCCGACCTCGAGGCCATCGCCGCGATCACGACGGCGGTGACGCCCGACGATCCGCTCACGCTCGCGGAGATCCGCTGGGCCGAGGCGACCTATCCGGGCGGGACGCGGTTCGCGGCCGAGCTCGACGGCCGGCTCGTGGGCGCCGGGTCGACCGGGCGGATCTACATGTACCCACCCGAGTTCCCGGGGTTCTGGGCATCGTTCGAGGTCCTCGCGGATGCCCGCGGCCGGGGCGTCGGGACGGCGCTCCTGCGCGCGATCTCCGAGCGCGCCGGCGCCGCCGGCAAGACCGAGCTCCATGCGCCCGCGTCGGAGGCTCGGCCCGAGGGCATCGACTTCCTGGTCCACCGCGGGTTCAGCGAGCTCGAGCGCGCCAAGATGGTCCGCCTCGAGCTCGCCGGGATCGAGCCGCCGATCGTCAGCCCACCCGACGGGATCCGCTTCACGACGCTCGCTCGAGCGGCCCGACCTCGTGCCCGGGATCCACGCCGTGGCGCTCGAGGCGTTCCAGGACATCCCCGGTGGCGACGAGCCGATGGCCGCCGGCGACCTCGAGGAATTCCGCGTGCGCGACGTCGAACGGCCGTCGATCCCGGCCGGCGCCTTCCACATCGCGATCGACACGGCGAGCGACACCGTGGTCGGCCTACGCGAGCCTGCTGCTGCTGCCGGGCTCGACCACCGTCGCCTGGCACGACATGACCGCCGTCGCGCGGGCATGGCGCGGACGCGGGATCGCGGTCGCGCTCAAGCACGCCACGATCGCGTGGGCGATCGCCAACGGGCTGACGGCGCTCGAGACCGGGAACGACGAGGGGAACGCGCCGATGCGCGGCGTCAACGCGCGGCTCGGCTATCGACCGCTGCCGGATCGCCTGACGATGCGCGGACCGCTGTTCGGCGGCATCATGGACGCGTGACCGACGACCGACCCATGACCGACAAACCGACCCGCCTCGACCCTGCCGCCCGACCCGGAACGCTACGACTCCCCGCGCGACACCCGAGCCCGGGCGAAGGGGCTGCCCGGACCGTACATCGCCGGCGGCGAGGACCCGGATCCCGGCCCGGCGCTGGACACCGACCGCCGCTATGGCCGGCTGCTCGTGATCATGGTCGTCACGATCGTGGCGTCGGGGTTCGTCGTCGGGACGCTCATCGCCCTGGCCGGTCCGGCCGGCGGCCGATGAGCGCTCCGTCGTCCGTCCTGCCGTCGGCGTCGGTCACCGACGCCGGCTGGGCCGCGGCACACGATGACGTCCTCGCGACGCTGCGCGACCTGATCCGCATCCCGTCGATCAACCCGCCGGCCGCCGACCTGCCCGACGGCGAGACGCGCGTCGCCCGGTACCTCGCCGACCGGCTCACGCGCGCTCGGGCTGGAGCCGGAGGTCATCGAACCCGTGGCCGGTCGCGGCTCGGTCCATGCCCGCCTGCGTGGCGACGGGACCGGTGGCGAGCCGTTCCTGTTGCTGTCGCATCTCGACGTGGTCCCGGCCGTCGCGGACCGCTGGAGCCACGACCCGTTCGCGGCCGACATCGCGGACGGCTACGTCTACGGCCGCGGCGCGGTCGACATGAAGGGCATGGTCGCCCTCGAGCTCGGCGTGGTCGGCCGGCTCGTCGCCGAGGCCCGCGAAGCCGGCCTCGACCCGTCGCGCGACCCGATCCCGGGCCTGCGCCGCGACGTGCTCTTCACGTGCACGGCGGACGAGGAGGCCGGCGGCATCGACGGCGCCCGCTGGATCGCGGAGCATCGGCCGGACTGGCTGGCGGCCGCCGGTGCGGTGAACGAATGCGGCGGCGTGTCGGTCACGGTCGCGGATCGGCGGCTGTATCCGATCCAGGTCGCGGAGAAGGGTTTCGCGCCGTACCGCATCCGGATCAGCGGGACCTGGGGCCACGGGTCCATGCCGCGCGCCGACAACGCGGCGGTCCTCGCGGCCCGCGCCGTCGAACGCCTCGCGACGCCGGGCCCGATCCGCATCACGCCGGTGATGGAGCGCTTCCTCGAGGCCGCGGGTGTCGCCCTGCCCGACGCGGCCGCCCGCGTCCTGCGACGGATCGCGGCCGGCGACCCCGATGCCGATCGCGCGATCGATGCGCTGTGCGACCCGATGTACGCCCGCGCGCTGCGCGCGCTCATCCGCGACACCCTGAGCCCGGACGTGATCCACGCCGGGATCAAGTACAACGTCATCCCGGGCGACGCCGTCATCGAGGTCGACTGCCGGGTGCTCCCGGGCACGACCGAGGCGGACATCCGCGCCGAGATCGAGCGACGGCTCGGACCCGACCTGCTGCCCGCGTGCACGATCGAGCTCATCGTCTGGGGCGCGCCGATCGAGGCGCCCGCGGAAGGCCCGCTCTGGGACACGCTCGTCGCGACCCTGCTCGACCACGACCCGGAGGGCGTGCCCCTGCCGGTGATGGCCCCGTTCGCGACCGACGCGAAGGCCACCGGCCTGCTCGGCGTCCCGACGTACGGCTTCTCCCCGCTCCGGCTGGACCCCGACGAACGCTTCCTCGAGCGGTTCCACGGCGTGGACGAGCGGGTGTCGCTCGACGCGCTGCGGTTCGGGCTGCCGGTCCTCTACGACGTGACGCGCCGCTTCTGCGGCTGAGGCCGATCGGCCGGGCGGGCCTCGACCCGCGACCTCGGATCGGTCACGTCACGCGGGCGGCTGCTCCGCGGCCTCACCCGACTGGACCATGACCTCCTCGTCGCAGGTCGTGCAGACGTACAACCGTCCCTCCGACCAGCTGCGCTCCGGGTCGTGGTCGGCGGGATCGTGCGGCGTGGGTCGCGGCTCCAATCGTCCCCACGAGCCGTCGTTGTGCCGATGGCGCAGGGTGAGCTCTTCCGGCAGGATGCGAAACATCGATGCCCTCCTTGGCGACAGCGTAGCGCCGGACGAAGCCGGCGTCAGCCCGGACCGGGCTCCCGCGGCGTCCGGATGAGGCGCCCTCGCCGGCTGATGGCGTGGGTCGCGAGTGCCGCCACCCCCATCGCCACGACCGCGCGCTCGGCGGTCGGCAACGGCCGGACGGCGGAGAGGAACTGCTCCGCACGCCCGCGGTCCACGACGCGGAGCACCGCGTGCCCGCGCGGCGTCAGGTGGAGCGTCTTCTGGCGGCGATCCTCCTCCTCCGCGCGACGCTCCACGAGGCGCCGCTTGACGAGGCCGTCGATGAGGCGGCTCGTGGCCGATGGCGAGCGGTTGATCGCATCGGCGAGCTCCCCGACGGTGAGCGTCCCGCCGTCGGCGAGGACGTAGAGCGCGGCGAGCTGGGTGAACCCCAGCCGGAGGTCCCCGAGCTGGCTCGCGAAGCCGATGACGAGCTCGCGCCACAGGGCGCGGCCCATCGCCACCCGCTCGCTGATCTGGCGGACGTTCTGCAGCCGGCTCCCGGCCGCGAGCACCGGGGCGGAGAGGTCGGCCTCGAACCGCCGGGCGATGATCCGGGCGGGGGCGGGACGCGTGATGGAGCGTGGCGATCGTTCCTCGGCCATGACCCGCAGAGCGTACGGGGACCGGCCGGACACATGCAACCATGCATGTGAAATCGGGCGCATGGGCCGCGAACGCGGCTACCCTCGGCATGATGTCGACATACGCCTTCGTCTTTCCCGGCCAGGGCTCGCAATCGGTGGGCATGGGCCGGGATCTCGCCACGTCCTCGCCCGCGGCTGCCGCCGTCTTCGCCGCCGCTGACAGCGCGCTCGGCGAATCCGTGAGCACGCTCGCCTGGGATGGACCGGCGGAACGGCTCGACCTGACCGAATTCGCCCAGCCGGCGCTGCTCGCGACATCGATCGCGATCCTCGAATCGCTCCGCGAGCGCTGGGCCGCAAGCGGCCGGCCGGCCCCGGTCCCCGCGTACGCCGCCGGCCACTCGATGGGCCAGTACTCCGCGTTCGTGGCGGCCGGCACGCTCTCGATCGAGGACGGGATCCGGCTCGTCCGTCATCGCGGCCGCGTCATGCAGGCCTCCGGGCAGGGTCGGGACGGCGCGATGGCGGCCCTGATCGGGCTGGACGATGCGCGACTTCCCGAGCTCGTCGCCGCGGCCGGCGCGCATGGCACGTTCGTCGTCGCGAACCGGAACGCGCCCGGGCCAGGTCGTCGTCTCGGGCGAGCGCGCCGCGGTCGACGCGGGCGCGGCGATCGCCCGCGATCTGGGCGCCAAGCGGGCCATCGTGCTGCCGGTCAGCGTCGCGGCGCACTCGCCGCTCATGGCCGAGGCCGCCGACGCGATGCGCGACGCCGTCGCCGACGTCACCTTCCACGATCCGGTCATCCCCCTGCTGGCCAATGCCGACGGCCACGTCATCACCACCGCCGACGGCGCGCGGGCGGAGCTCATCGACCACCTGACCGCCGGCGTCGACTGGGTCGGCGCGGTCGAGCGCATGCGTTCGGCCGGTGTCACCACATTCGTCGAGGTCGGACCCGGCAAGGTCCTGACCGGACTCATCAAGCGCATCGCACCCGACGCCGAGGCCGTCCCCGCGGACGACCCCGCCTCGGCCGACCGCCTGCTCGACCTGGCCGCGGACGCGGCCTGACACCCGGAGGAGCCAACCACATGCGTCGACCCGACTACGACCGCCGCGTCGTCGTCACCGGCCTCGGAGTCATCAGCCCGGTCGGCAACGACAAGGACACCGCCTGGGCGAATCTCGTCAACGGGGTCTCGGGCCTCGGGCCCATCACCTATTTCGACACGACCCCATACGAGGCCAAGGCGGCTGGCGAGGTGCGTGGCTTCAGCGCGAGCGATTGGATGGACGCGAAGGCCGCGCGCCGGAGCGAGTCCAGCATGCATTTCGGCGTGGCGGCCGCGAAGCAGGCGCTCGCCGACAGCGGCTTCGAGCTGACCGACGAGAACCGGACCGAGGTCGGGGTCATCTTCGGCTCGGGCGCCGGTGGCCAGCAGCTCATGATCGACAACTACGTCGCGCTCAAGGAGCGGGGCAACCGGACCGTGGCCCCCACGTTCATCGCCAATGCGCTGGTCGACAGCTGTTCGGGGATGATCGCCATCGAGACCGGCGCCATCGGGCACAACGTGTGCATGGTGTCGGCCTGCGCGACCGGCACGCACAACGTCGGCGAGGCGGCCGAGGCGATCCGTCGCGGTGACTGCGTGGCCGTGATCTCGGGCTCCACGGAGGCGCCGCTGCTCGAGGTCGCGCACGCCGGGTTCTCGAACATGCGCGGGATGGGCATGCCGCGCCCCGGCGAGCCGTTGCAGACCGTATCGCGACCGTTCGACCTGACCCGCGACGGCTTCGTCCTGGGCGAAGGCGCCGCATCGCTCTTCCTGGAGGACCTGGAGGTCGCGAAGGCGCGCGGGGCGCGCATCTACGCCGAGGTCGTCGGCTACGGCTCCGCCGCCGACGGCTGGGACATGGTCCAGCCGATCGATGCGGGCGTCGGCTCCGCCCGGGCGATGCAGATGGCCCTCGAGCGGCGTGGCGTCCCGGCCGACGAGGTCGACCTCATCAACCCGCACGGCACCTCCACCCCGCTCGGCGACAAGCGCGAGGCCGAGGCGATCCGGACCGTATTCGGCGACCGCGCGTCACGCGACGCTCGATCGCTCGCGATCAGCGGCACCAAGTCGATGACCGGCCACCTCATGGGCGCCGCCGGTGCCTTCGAGGCCTTCGCGACCGTCCTGTCGGTCGCCGAGCAGTGCGCACCGGGCACGATCAACTTCCGCGATCCGGATCCCGAATGCGACGTGTGGGTCGTGGGCGAGACGCAGGCCCTGCCGATCCGCAACGCGCTCTCGAACAACATCGGCCTTGGCGGTCACAACGGCGCCGTCATCTTCGGTCGGTACGACGGCGACTGACGGCGCGGCCGGATACCACGGCACGGTGCCGCGACTCGGGCGCTCTTGGTGAGTCACTACAATCGCGGGCGAGCCCGCAACGAGGTATCCCGTGCCTGAACGCGACCCTGCGCGCCGCGCCGTGATCACCGGTCTCGGGGCGATCATGCCGATCGGCAACGACTTCCCGACCTACTGGTCGAACCTCGTGGCCGGTGTGACCGGGACACGCACGATCCAGAGCTTCGACGCGTCAGCGCACGAGGTCCGCATCGCGGCCGAGGTCCTCGATTTCGATCCCGCCAAGGCCATGGACGCCGAAGATGGCGCGGCGGATGAGCCGGTTCATCCACTTCGCGATGGCCGCCGGCAAGGAAGCGGTCGCGGACTCCGGCATCGATTTCGCCGCGATGTCCCCGGAACAGCGGGACCGGGTCGGCGTGGTGGTCAACACCGGCGGTGGCGGCATCGAGCAGATCATCGACGGCACGCACGTCCACGACCAGAAGGGGCCGCGCTTCGTGTCGCCCTTCGCCGTGCCGGCCCTGTCGGGGTCGATGGGCGCCGCGATGTTGTCGATGGAATGGGGCCTCACCGGACCGGTCATGACCCAGGTCGCGGCGTGCGCCACGTCGGTCATCGCCTTCCACGACGCCCTGCGGCTCATCCAGACCGGTGAATGCGATGTCGTGCTGGCCGGCGGCTCGGAGGCGCCGATCTGGCCGATGGGCGTCGCGGCGCTCGCCAACATGACGGCGCTCTCGAAGCGCAACGACGACCCGGCGACCGCCTCCCGCCCGTTCGACGGCACCCGCGACGGGTTCGTGCTCGGCGAGGGCGGCGGCGTGGTGGTCGTGGAATCGCTGGCCCACGCCCGCGAGCGCGGCGCGACGCCCATCGCCGAGGTGATCGGCGGCGCACTCACGGCGGACGCCTTCCACATCAGCGCGCCCGAACCGACCGGCCGGGGCCAGGCGCGGGCCATGACGCAGGCCATGCGTCACGCCGGGGTCGCGCCCGACGAGATCGACTACATCGTCGCCCACGGCACGGCGACGCCGCTCAACGACGTGACCGAGACCCGGGCGATCAAGGCGGCGTACGGCGACCACGCCTACAAGGTGGCGATCAGCTCGCCCAAGTCGATGATCGGCCATCTCGTGGGTGCCGCCGGGATCGCGAGCGTGCTTGCGGCGGTCGGGGCGATCCGCGACCAGGTCATCCCGCCGACCGCGAACCTCCGCACGCCGGATCCCGAGTGCGACCTCGACTACGTGCCGCTGACCGCGCGGCGGGCGCGGGTGGACACGGTCGCCGTCGACGGCTTCGGGTTCGGCGGCCAGAACGCCGTCGCGATCTTCCGCCGCGTCACCGACTGACGCGCGTCAGTCCGTCGCGGCGCGAAGCTCGGCGAGCACGACCGGATCGATCCAGCCCGGCGGCGGCCGTTCGCTCCTCCAGGTTCGCCACGCCCATCCACGTCACGAACGCCCCGTCCCAGGCGGCGTCCCAGTCCGGTCCGGCGTCACGCGGCTCGCCGACGCGTGGCGTCGACCCGAGCGAGGCCCGGATGCTCGCCGCGAACGCATCGTCACGACCCGGTGCCCAACCCGCGCGGGTCAGTCGGTCGCGCAGCTCGGCGGCGAGTTCCTCGTCGATCGGGAGCAGCTCCTCCGGCGTCGGTCGCTCCGAGAGCATCCGCCAGATATCGAGCAGGCGTCGCACCTCGCGGCACGGGATCCGGATGGTCGTCGACGCGGAGGTCGATCCAGCGGTCGTCGCCGCCCCCGTAGCCCGCGGCGTCGCGGACGACGAGGAGTGCGGCGGACTGGCGGCCTCGGGCGTCACCCCCGGCGCGATCGCCCGCCAGCAACGCGACGAGCAGGCGGTCGGGCAAGGGTCCCTCGGCGGTCGTGAACGCGTCGAGCATCGCCGCCACCACGTCCGGGCCGGTCAGGATGTTGCCCTGGATCGCGACGTCCATCGCGGTCCGCCCGCCGGCCCAGGTGAGGCAACCCGTCCCGGTATGGCTGGCCGATCCACCACGCGCGTCGACGATGCCGAGCTGGCGCTCGGTCGCCGCCTCGTCCGCGCCGGTCAGCGCCGCGACGACCGCCGCGGCATCGTCGCCACGCGCCAGGGCCGCCAGACCGTCCGGCCCGTAGCCGACGTTCGCCCATGCCTGGGTCGCGACGGCCCCGACGCCGGCCCGCGCCCACGGCACGACCGAGCCGACGGCCAGGAACTTCGATGCCACGGCGACCCCGAGGTCGCCGGTCGGCGGGGTCGCGCGCGACGATCGAGAAGGTCACGAGGCGGCCGGACGGAGGCGACGGCCCTCGAATGCCTCGATGGCGTCGACGAAGACCGCGTCGAGCGCGGCCGGTCGCTCGGTCGCGTAGTCGTAGCGGACCATGATCGAGTCGCTCACGGCCACGAGCCGCTCCCCTCGGTGGCGGACGCGTCGTCGCCGGCGACGCGCGCGGTCAGGCGGTGCTCCAGGGTGAAGCTCGTGGTCCCGATCCGGGCCGCGCGGGTCTCGACGGTCACCCGCTCGCCGTGGAAGACCGGCGCGCGGTAGGTGATCCGTGCCTCGGCGAGGATCAGGCTCTCGGCGCCCTCGTGCCCGGGCGCGATGGGCTCCCCGGTCACGTCGGTCCAGTAGCGGATCCGCGCCATCTCGCAGTAGGTCAGGTAGACCGCGTTGTTGACGTGCCCCATCGCATCGGTGTCGGCGAAGCGCACGTCGATCGTCACCCGATGGCCGAAGTCACCAGGAAGATCGCGCGGATCGACGGGTGTCGCGATGCGCTGGCGGGTCGGCATGTCGGGGGTCAGTCTGCGGCCTCGACGACCAGCCTGCCGACCATCCCGGCTTCGGCGTGCCCCTCGACCGAGCAGCGGATCACGTACGTGCCGGGCTCGCCGATCGTGAATCGGATGCGCTGCGTCTGGCCCGGTCGCGCGCCGGCGTCGACATTGGCGAGACCCTCGACCTCCCAGTCGTGGAAGATCGGGTCGTCGTTGGTGAACTCCAGCACGACCGTAGAGCCGGCCGTGACCCGGACGTCGGACGGGGCGAAGGCGACGTCCGAGGCCGAGACGGCGACTTTGGTCGCCCCCGCGTCGATCGCCCGATCGATCGCCAGCACGCCGCCGGCGAGCGCGATCGACGCGATCGCGATGGCACCGAGGAACCAGGCCTCCCGCAGCCGGCCGACGGGACCGCGTCGGTGCGACCCGGTGGATCGGCCTCCGGGCGCGCGTCGTACGTCCGCAGCCGCAGCGAGTTCGCCACGACCGACACCGACGAGAGCGCCATCGCGGCCGCGGCGAGCGCCGGCGACAGCGAGATCCCGAACGCGGGCACGAGCACGCCCATGGCGACCGGGATGAGCAGCACGTTGTAGGCGAATGCCCAGAACAGGTTCTGGCGGATCACGGTCATCGTGGCGCGCGACAGCCCGATCGCGGCGGGGATGCCACGCGGATCGCCACCGACGAGCGTGACGTCCGACGCCTCGATCGCGACGTCCGCCCCGGTGCCGATCGCGATGCCGAGGTCCGCCTGGGCGAGCGCCGGCGCGTCGTTGATGCCGTCGCCGACCATCGCGACCGTGCGGCCTCGTTCCTGGAGGCGGGCGACGATGGCCGCCTTGTCGGCCGGCAGGACTTCGGCGGCGACGCGATGGGTCGGGATCCCCACCTGCCGCGCGACCGCGGCCGCGGTGGTCCGGTCATCGCCGGTCACCAGCCACACCTCGATGCCACCGTCCGAGAGCTCACGCACGGCCGCCGCCGACTCCGCCTTGACCGGATCGACGATCGCGATGAGGCCCGCCACCCGTCCATCGACCGCCACGAACGCGGCCGTCCTGGCCTCGCCCGCCGCCGCGGCGACGGCGTCGGCGAGGGCGCTGACGTCGATGCCACGCTCGTCGAGCAGGCGCCGATTGCCGACGATGACCTCGCGGGGCGTGTGCCCATCGCGTTCGACCGTCCCGGTCACGCCCCCACCGACGACGGCCTCGAAGCCGACGACCCGTCCGAACCCGAGCTCGTCGAGGTTCGCCCGGCGGACGATCGCGGCACCCAGCGGGTGCTCGCTCCCGCGCTCGACCGAACCCGCGAGATCGAGGACCTCCGCCACGCTGACGCCAGCGACCACGGCGACATCGGCGACGCGTGGCCGACCCAGCGTCAGCGTCCCGGTCTTGTCGAGCACGACCGCGTCCACTCGATGGGCGATCTCGAGCGCCTCGCCGCCACGGATGAGGATGCCGGCCTCGGCGCCGCGGCCGGTCCCGACCATGATCGCGGTCGGGGTGGCGAGGCCCATCGCGCACGGGCAGGCGATGACGACGACGGCGATGAACGCCGTGAGCGCCAGGGTGAGGCTGGGATCCGGGCCGAACGCCCACCACACGACGAACGTGCCCGCGGCCACGACCAGGACGATCGGCACGAACACCTCGGCGATCCGGTCCGCCAGCCGCTGGATCGGCGCCTTGCTGCCCTGGGCGCGACCGACGAGGTCGACGATCCGGGCGAGCGCCGTGTCGCGGCCGACCTTCGTGGCACGCATCACGAACGTGCCCGTCCCGTTGAGGGTCGCCCCGATCACGTCGCTGCCGGGCCCGACCTCGACCGGGATCGGCTCGCCGGTGAGCATCGAGACGTCGACCGCGGAGGCGCCCTCCAGGACGACGCCGTCGACCGGGACCTTGTCGCCGGGCCGGACCCGCAGCACGTCGCCGACCGCCACGAGCTCGAGCGCCACGTCCTCGTCGCGGCCGGCCACGATCCGTCGTGCGCTCGTGGCGCCAAGCCCGACCAGTCGCCGGATGGCGCCGGTCGTCCGGCCCTTCGCCCTGGCCTCCAGCCAGCGGCCCAGCAGCACGAGGCCGATGATGATCGTCGAGGAATTCGAAGTAGGTCTCCGGGTGCAGCCCGGCCTCGTGGATGACGTCCGGGGCGAGCGTCACGACCACGCTGTACGCCCACGCGGCGGAGGTCCCGATCGCGACGAGCGTGTCCATGTTGGTGGTGCGATGCCGGGCCGCACGCCAGGCCGATCGATAGAACCGTCGCCCGGCCCAGACCTGGACGAGGGTCGCCGGGACGAGCGCCAGCCAGTTGATCGTCTCCATCGGGACCCGCGTCTGGGGCACGAACATCGCGAGCATGATCGCGATGGCCACGCCGATCGAGACGACGGCCTCGCGCAGGAGCGTGCGCGCCTCGCGTGCGCGCTCGATGTCCTCGGCCGACAGCTCCTCGGCAAGCGACAGCGGCCCGGCATCGGCCGGACGGTCCGCCATCTCGCGGACGTCGTAGCCCGCGGCCTCGATGGCGCCGACGAGCTCGTCGCGACCGGCGAGGTCGGGCAGGTACTGGATCGTGGCCATCTCGGTGGCCAGGTTCACCGAGGCGCCCTCGACACCGGGCGTCTTGCGCAGGAACCGCTCGATGCGGTTGACGCACGACGCGCAGGTCATGCCCTCGATGGGCAGCAGGATCTCGCTGGCGCCGGCGGGATCGGTGGCTTCGCGGCGGTCACTCATACTCCCAGGGAGTATACCATCGGACCACTCGCCTGCCCACCCAGCCCACCGGTTGCGGCACACTGGCCGGGTGCGTGACGTCGTGCCGTTCCTCAGTCTGGCCGGGCCGTGGGGCCCCTATCACGTGGCCGCGACGGAGCGTGGCATCGTCGCGGCCGAGTGGCTCACGTCGGAGGCGGCCTTCCGCGCCGAGCGTCTCGCGGCGGCTCGGTGCCCCGGTGGAGCCGGCCGGATCCGGCGCGGCGGACGGGCCGGCGGTCGATCGCCTGGAGGCCGCCCGGCCGATCCTCGAAGCGCTCCTGCGCGGCGAGCCCGCGCCGTCCGACGCCATCGAGGTCGACCTGGCCGACCGGCCGGCCTGGGATCGCGCGGTGCTCGGTGCGGTCCGCGACCTGGCCTTCGGCGAGACCGCGAGCTACGGCGACATCGCCCGCCGGATCGGTGCGCCGCGGGCGGCCCGCGCGGTCGGCGGGGCACTCGGCCGCAACCCGATCACCCTGTTGATCCCGTGCCACCGCGTCATCGCGGCGGACGGCACGATCGGCGGGTACGGCGGCGACGGGTGGGGCGATCGTGACGAGCGCCTCGGCCTCAAGCGCGCCCTCCTGTTGCGCGAGGGGGTCACCGTCGCAGCGCGCACCGACTAGACTCCGACCGATCGACCGGCCTCCGTCGAACGCCTGACGGATCCGCCGCATCCCGGGGTCGTGGGACCGCGCCGAGCGATGGCGCGCTGGAGGATGGATGACCGCAGCGGCCGCCCCCGCCCCATCGATGTTCGCGGTCTTCCGCCGTCGCGACTTCTCGTTGCTGTGGACCGCGCAGCTCATCTCGACCGCCGGATCGTCGCTGACCGACCTCGCCGCGGCGATCTGGGTGTACGACCAGACCGGGTCGGCACTGGCGGTCGGCCTCACGCTCATCGTGACCGCGATCCCGAGCCTCGTCGTCGGCCTGCTGGCCGGGGTCTACGTCGACCGGCACGACCGCAAGAAGATCCTGATGGTCACCTGCCTCATCCAGGCCGTGATCGTGGCGTTCATCGCGCTCATGGTCGAGTTCGAGACCGTGCTCGGGTTGTACGCCCTGCTGCTGCTCAACGCCGGCGTCAAGCAGTTCTTCGACCCGGCGCACGACAGCCTGATCCCCGAGATGGCCAGCGACGAGGAGCTCTCGGCGGCCAATGCGTTCCTGTCGATCGCGTCCTTCGGCTCGACGGCGATCGGCTTCGCGGGCGCCGGCCTGCTGGCGAGCACGGTCGGCGTGACGTGGGCGTTCCTGATCGACGCCCTGTCGTTCCTGGTGTGCGCCGGGCTCATCGCGCTGATGGGCCGCTACCCGATGCCGACCCCCGACGACGAGGCGAGCGTCGCGGTCATCGTCGCCAACCTCAAGTCGGGCATGGCCACCCTGTTCGGGACGCCGATCATCCGCTCGCTGTTCATCGTCGGATCGTTCATGTTCGTGGCGTTCGGCCTGTGGAACGTGCTCCTGCTCCCGTTCTCGATCGTGGAGCTCGGGGCGACGGAGTTCGAGTACGGCCTCCAGGAGGGCCTGACCTCCGTCGGGTTCGTCATCGGCTCGCTGTTCATGGCCCGGTTCTCCCGGCTGCTGCCCGAGCCCGCGTGGATCGTCATCTCCCTGATCGGCATGGGCATCACCGGCATCCTCTACGCCAACTCCACGTCCGTGCCGGTGGCGATCCTGATCGTGAGCATCTCCGGCTTCCTGCAGCCGCCGTCATCGGTCTCGCGGCAGGTGCTCCTCCAGCGCAACACGCCGCGGGAGATGCGCGGTCGCGTCTTCTCGGCGTTCTACGTCATGCGCGACGTGATCTTCCTGATCGGCATGGCCGGCGCCGGCCTTGCGGACGTCGTCGACATCCGCCTGCTCATCGTCATCGCCTCGTCGCTGCTGTTCGTGTCCGCGGGCGTCACGCTCGTCGCTCCGGGCCTCAGCGTCCGCACATGGCGGGCGACGTCCGCGCGCCTGCAGGCCGCCGAGAGCGGCCCAGGCGCTGGCCAGCGCCCCGGTGCGCGCCGCGACCATCGCGGACTTCGACCGGCTGGCGGTCCGGCTCGGTGCGTTCGGGATGCTCGATCCGGAGCAGCGCGCGGAGTTCGTCCGCGCGGCGACCGTGCGCGAGGTCCCGGCCGGGACGCGGATCGTGGAGCATGGCGACCCGGCGTCGTCCGCGTACTTCATCCTCGACGGGAAGACGACGGCGGGCGTCCCGGTCGGCGACGGCTATCGCGGCCTCTCGACGATGGTCGCCGGGCGACTTCTTCGGCGAGATCGCGGCCCTGACCGGCAGCCCGAGGACGGCCGACGTGGTGGCCGACGAGGACACGACGCTCCTCGAACTCCCGGCCGACGCGCTCCGCGCGACGATGAAGGTGCCGGAGATCCAGCGGCTGGTGCATTCGACGCTGACGGCCCGGCTGATGCGGACCGAATCCGCCGACCTGCCGCGGCTGGCCGGCGTGGACCAGGAATCGCTGCGCGACCTGCGGACGCCTCGTCCGTCGGCCGAGGCGCTGCCGCGCAGCTACGCCGACAGCGAGTCGCCGTCCTGACCCTCGGGCACGTCATGGCGGTGTGCCGCAGGTGACAGTCACGCGGTCGCCGGGGTCGTAGGGGATCGACGGGCGCTGGGCTACATTGCATCCAGTTCAGGCACAGCGGCACAGACACACCAGCGGTCCAGGAGGCGAGGGACATGAACAAGAAGATCAAGCTCCCGAAGGACGGACTCAGGGAGACCGACGACGTCCGCCTGCACAACAACGAACCCATCGGCGACGACGTCGAGGGCCACGGACTGCCGACCACGGCACCGCCCGCGGGTCTCCCGCCCCGGACACCGGGGCACGGCGGCGAAGCGATCCCGGACGAGGACGACGTCAAGGATCCCAGCATCCGCTAGTAAGACGCCCCGTCACCGCACCAACGGCCGCCCGGCCTCCCGGGCGGCCGTTTCCTATGTCGTCGTATCGTCGGCAGGATCGGCCGCGAGGGCGGCCAGGATCGCCTTGACCTCGAAGGGGACGCGTCCGGGTACGCCTGCCGCACGCGCGCGGCGACGCCGGCGAGGTGCGGTGCCGCGAACGAGTTGCCGGTCGCCCGGATGCGGCCGCGATCGCGCCACGCGACGTCCACCTCGACGCCGTGGGCACCGAACTCCACGGGCGGCGCCGGGTTGTAGAACCAGGTCCAGGGGTCGTCGCCATCGTGCGCCGCGACCGAGATCACCGACGCGAACAACGAGGGGTACGACGGACCCGGCACGTTGTTCGCGGCACAGACGAGCACGCTGTTGCTGAAGTAGGCGGCATCGGCCAGGTCGTGGAACCGGCCGGCGAGCACGTCGCTCCGCGACGACAGGCTCAGGTTCAGGACCCCGATCCGCTCCCCGATCGCCCAGCGAAGTGCCGCGGCGAACGCGAGCCCCTTGCCCTTGTTGTCCGGCCCGAGGACACGCACCGAGACGAGGTCGGCGCCCGGGGCCATGGCGTGGACGATCCCGGCGCAGGCCGTGCCGTGGCCCACGAGATCGCCACCGTCGTCATCGACGACGCGCGCGCGCCTCGCCGTCCAGCTCGACGCGGACGCTGCGGACCAGGCGACCGCCGATCGCGGGATGCCCGCCGTCGACCCCTGAATCGACGATCGCGACGGTCACCCCGCGCGCCATCGGCGTCTGCCGATCGTCGCCTCGAGCTCCGATCGCCCGAAGGGCCGGGTCCGCGCCAGCCGGTCCCGTGCCGCGACCTCGAACGGTTCGCTCCAGGCGGGCGCGATGCCGGTCATGGGAGCGTGTCGTCCGGGCTGCCGGTGCGCGCGGCTCCATGACCGCCGCCCGTGCCGCCGCCCGCCCCGCCGGCACGCCGGAGCATCGCGTCGAGCCAGTCGATCGCGAGCTCGACCATGTCGCTGTCCACGGCACGCAGCCGCGCGAGCCGGTCCGCGAGCCGCCAGATCGGATCGTCCGTCGCCGTCGCCGTCTCGTCGGCCGCCGCCGTCACCAGGCGATCGATCGTCGCGGCATCGAGCGCACCAGGCTCGTCGCTCGCCGCGACGACCGCGAGCAGCGCGTCGCGCAGCAACCCCGCCCCGTCGCGTTCCAGCCGGGTCGCCCGGATGGCGATCGCGGCCTGCCGTGCGAAGACCGAGGCGAGCTCGATGTCGCGCATCGTGAACGGTTCGGTCCCGCGTCGGTCGAGCACCTCGAGGACCCCGAGCGTGCCGTCGTCGTCGGCCAGCGGCACCGCGAGCAGCGACCGTGGCACGAACCCCGTTCGCTCGGCGGCGGACCGGTCGAAGCGCGGATCGGTCGCCGTGTCCGAGATGGCGAGCGGTTGCCCGGTCGAGAAGACGTAGCCGGCGATGCCGTCCTGCGTGCCGATCTCGAGGCCGACCACGCCACCGCCCTGGCTGCCGGCGGCGACGACGAAGCGCAGCCGGTCGCGTGCGGCGTCGTGCAGCGCGAGCGACGCCGCTTCGGCCCCCAGGAGGCCGGGGATCGCCTCGACGATGGACTGCAGCACGGCCGCGCCGGCCGGCGGCTCCAGCCGGGCTGCCGCGTCCAGCCGTCGGGCGACGGCCTCGAGCGTCCGCTCGGCTGGGTCGCCCGAGCCGTCCGGGCTCATCGCCGGGCGGCGATCGCGAGCCGCCTCGCGTCGGGGATCACCAGCTCGTCCCCGTCGAACCGCAGCAGCCCCTCGGCGACGAAGTCGGCGAGCAACCGGTTCACCGACTGCCGCGCCCCGCCGATCATCCCCGCGAGCTCGCCCTGGGTGTAGGGCCACGGCAGGCGGACCTCGCCGGTCGGCAGGTCCTGGTCGTTGACGACCCCGCCGGCGCCCGCCGCAGCGCCGTTGCCGGACCGTGCGATCGACCGCAGCAGATGGCGGGCGAGCCGCCCCGGCAGGTCGAGGAAATGGAGGTCCTCCACCTGGGCCGTCAGGCGGCGGATCTCCGCGGCCAGCGCCTCGAGCAGGGCGTGCCGCAGCGCGGGCTCCTCGTCGATGAGGCGATCGAACGCGTCGCGCCGGAGCACGCTCGTCTCGGTTCCCTCGAGCGCGACCGCGGTCGCCGAACGGGCCACGCCGTCGAGCAGGGCCAGCTCCCCGAAGAACTCGCCCGGGCCGACGGTCGTGAGGATGGCCGGCTCCGAGCCGTCATCCGCGGGCAGCGTGATCTTGACCTGGCCGGCGGTCACGACGAACAGGGCGTCGCCCGGGTCGCCGGCATGGAAGATGACCTCGCCGCGTCGGAAGCGGCGGGGGCGGAGCGCGCCCGCGACGGCGTCCAGCGACGCCGCGTCCAGCCCGGCGAAGAGGCGGCATGCCCGCAGGGCGTCCCGCGCGAGATCCGCGTCCGCCGGTGAGCCAGCCATGGCCGAATCCTACGCGGGCCGGCTCACGCACGTCTGGTCGCTAGACTCGGGCCGTGGACGTGATCGTCTGTCCGAACTGCGGCGAGGAGAATCCCGCCCGTTTCCGCCTGTGCGGCTACTGCGGGACGGCGCTGGCGCCGCCCTGCCGCCGCAGGAGGTGCGCAAGCCGGCGACGTTCATCTTCGTCGACCTCAAGGGATCGACCGCGCTCACCGAGCGGATCGACCAGGAGGCGATGAGCGAGATCAAGAAGCGCTACTTCACGGTGATGGCCGCCCAGATCGAACGCCATGGCGGCACGGTCGAGAAGTACATCGGCGACGCGATCATGGCCGTGTTCGGGATCCCGAGAGCCCACGAGGACGACGCGTTGCGCGCCGTTCGCGCCGCGTACGGGATGCAGCAGGACCTGACCGACCTCAACGTGGAGTTCCTGCGCTTCTACGGGGTCGAGCTCGCGAACCGGACCGGCGTCAACACCGGCGAGGTGGTGGCGAACATGGATCCCAGCGCCAACCAGCAGCTGGCGACCGGCGACACGGTCAACGTCGCCGCTCGACTCGAACAGGCAGCGCCCGAGAACGAGATCCTCATCGGCGAGACGACGTACGACCTCGTCCGGCGGCACGTCGAAGTCGAGGTCGTCGAACCGTTCGAGCTCAAGGGCAAGTCGGAGCGCGTCGCCGCCTATCGCGTGCTTCGCCTGCGTGATGTCGCCAGCGGCTTCCTGCAGGAGGCCCCGCTCGTCGGACGCGACGCCGAATGGGCCACCCTCGAGCAGGCACTACGGACCGCGATCGACGGCCAGTGCTGCCCGACTCGCCACCATCATCGGCGATCCCGGCGTCGGCAAGTCGCGACTCGTGCAGGAATTCACTGCTGCGCACGGGGCGGACGCCCGGATCCTTCGCGGCCGTTGCCTGCCCTACGGTGACGGCATCACCTTCTGGCCGCTGGCCGAAGTCGCCCGGGAGGCGGCTGGGATCCAGGAGGAGGACACGCCCGAGGAGGCCATCGCGAAGCTCGCTTCGATCTCGATGCCTGCCGGCGCGGAGGCCGAAGCGATCGCCGAGCGCGTCGCAGCGGCCATCGGCCTCTCGAAGACCCAGTTCCCGGTCAAGGAGCTCATGTGGGGTGGTCGCCGCCTCGTCGAGACCCTCGCGTCCGACCGACCGGTCGTGCATGGTCGTGGACGACATCCACTGGGCCGAGCCGACGTTCCTGGACTTCCTCGAGCATCTCGTGACGACCTCGCGCGGACGCACCGATCCTCGTCCTGTGCACCGCGCGGCATGTCCTCGTGGAGCGCGAACCCGCGTGGGCGACCCGGACGCGACGGACCGGTGATCGCACTCGGCCCGCTGTCTGCCGACGACGCGGGCGGCCTGGTGGACCACCTCCTTGGCGGAGCGGGCCTTGATGACGCGACACGTTCCAAGATCGTCGCGGCAGCGGATGGCAATCCGCTCTTCGTGGAACAGATGGTCTCGATGCTGGTCGACAAGGGACTGCTGCAACGCGTCGGCGGCCATTGGCCCGCTACCACGGACACCGCCGACATCGCCATCCCGCCGACGATCCAGGCCCTGCTCGCCTCCCGGCTCGACGACCTCTCGCGCGAGGAACGCTCGGTGGTCGAGCCGGCAGCGGTGATCGGATTGGTGTTCTTCGAGCCGGCGATCGAGGAGATGGTTCCGCAGCCGATCAGGCCGACCGTCGCCGGCCACCTGGTCGCCCTCGACGACAAGCAGTTCGTGGCACGCGATGCGACCGACCCCGATGAGGAGACCTTTCGCTTCCGCCACGGCCTGATCCGCGATGCGACCTACGGCAGCCTGCTCAAGCGCAGACGGGCGGAGCTGCACGTGCAGTTCGTGACCTGGGCCGAGCGCGTGAACCGGGAGCGTGGACGGGAGCAGGAGTTCGAGGAGATCCTCGGGTTCCACCTGGAGCAGGCGTACCGATATCGCCTCGAGCTCGGCCCGCTGGACGATGAAGGGCGCGAGATCGCGCGACGGGCGTCGCAGAAGCTCGGGGCGGCAGGACGACGCGCACTGGCTCGGGGCGACCTGCCGGCGACGATCAGCCTGCTCCGACGAGCCACGGACCTGTTCGACCCTGAGTCAGCGGACCGGATCGAGCTGATGGGCGAGCTCGCCGAGACCCTGGTCGATAACGGTGACTTCGACGCCGCGGCCGAGGTGATCGCCGAGGCGGCCGACGTCGCGACGCGACTTGGCGACGAGCGGCTCGTCACCCGGACCCGCATGGTGCACCTTTCACACGGGCTCTCGGCTGGTTCGCTCGACGGTGGCCTAGGGGCTGCGATCGACGAGATCGGACACGCGGCCGATCGGCTCGAGGCCATCGGCGACCTGGGCGGTGCCGCGCGAGCGCGGCGGCTGCATATGTTCGTTCACGGGACCGCGGGCCACTACGAGGCGGCCGCCGCATCGGCGAGCCAGGTGGTCGAGATGGGGCGCGCCGCCGGGGATGTCTGGATCGCCGCGAGCGGGGCGATCGGCTACGCCACGGCCGTCTTGAACGGACCGACGCCGGCGGATGAGGCGCTCAGCCGATGCGAGGCGCTCCTGACCGAGGTCGCAGGCGACAAGCGGACCGAGGCGACGATCCTCAACGTCACGGCGGTGTTCCACGCGATGCAGGGACGCTTCGACGAAGGGCGCTCGCGGATCCGCCGCGGCCGTCAGTTGTTGGCGGAGCTCGGCACGAGCGTGGCCTCAGCCACGACCTCTGTCGAGTCGTCCCGGGTCGACCTGCTGGCAGCCGACGCCGCCTCGGCCGAGGCCGATCTTCGTCGCGACGACGGGGTCCTCGACCGGCTCGGAGAGCGCTACTACCGCTCCACCGTCGCCGGCCTGCTCGCGCAGGGTCCTGGTCGAGCGAGGCGCCGACGACGAGGCCCGACACTTCGCCGAGCTCGCCGCCGCGATCGCCGACACCGATGACACGCTATCGCAGGTCCTGTGGCGCCGGACGAAGGCGATCCTTGCCGCTCGGACAGGCGACCACGAGGTCGCGATGTCCCTGGCCGAGGAGGCGGTTGCGACGGCGGCAGCGACCGAGGACACCGCCCTCACGGCTGACGCACACGCCGATCTCGCGCTGGTGCTCTCGATGCTCGATCGCCCTGACGAGACAGGGCCCCCCTTGCGGGAGGCCCTGTCGCTGTACGAACGGAAGGGAGACGTCGTCTCGGCTGCGCGAATGCGGATCCGCCTCCAAGCCACCGCGGACCGAGTGTGAGCTACTTGCGCATCGCCCCGTTCTGGTAGACGTACACCGTCAGCTGCAGATTGCCGCCGACGAGGGCCGCGAAGACGCAGCCATCGGGCGGCACGACACCCGGGTTCGTCGGGCTGGCGCAGTGTTCAGCGGCCGTGTCGCCGATCAGGACGAGCGCCCCGCTGTCAAGGACGTGATAGACGACGACGGTCGCGAGATCCAGATTGTTGAACGAACCCACGGCCGTGATCACGACCTTGAACGGCTGCGCGAACGTCTGTCCGGCGTTCACGTGGATCTTGGACCACTCGGTCTGGGCCGGCGCGCAGCCAGCACATGGGAAGGTCAGACCGGGACCGTCCTCGACCGTGGCAGGGATCCCGCCGGAGATGCCGAAGAGTTGCGTGGACTGCTTGTTCTTGTTGGGGTGGAGATTGGTGTCGTTCGCGACGCCGCCGGACGTTGAAAGGAAGCCTCCGCCGAAGTTCTTGTCGGAGGTAAGCGTCGTCGTGACGGTCCGAGCGAGCGAGTCGCCGTGGCTGTTCTTGCCCTTGTCGAACGCGACGCCGGTCGCGTTCAGCTGGGCGGTGTATTCGAACGACGATCCGGTCGCCGGCGTCGCGTAGGCGACGGTCACCACGATCGGGGGGCCATCAGCGTTGAGGGCACCGAATGAGCAGCGGAGATCGCCCGCTCCGCAGTCCCCCTGGCTCGTGGTCACGTACACCGGCGTGGCCGTCGGCGAGTCCACCAGGTAGAGCTGCGAGATGTTGCTCGGCCCCGGGTTGGTGATCGTGATCCTGAAGCCGGCATCGCTGAGGTTGTGAACGACGGATGGCAGTCGCTCGACCGTCATCTCCCATTTGGGCGGTGCCGCGGAGGCGGCGCTCGCGAATAGCTGAGTAGCGAACAGCGAGGCAACGACGATCGCCCCCATCCGCCTGACGCGCGCTCGAGACACTCTTAAGCCTCCTCTTGCCCGAACCGGGCGATCTTGCGGTGTTCCCCAAATGAAGTTGCGTTCAAGACTGTGGTGCCGATAGACACCGGTCCCGAGCGACGATGGTCCGAAAGTACCCCTCTTGGACCGATGGCCGACGGTCGCACGGTACACGATCCGTGTCAAGTCGCAGACAGCAGCGCCCGCCGCGCACGCGCCCGTTCTGGTGCGCTCCCGCACCGTTACGACGTGACATGGTCCCGCGTGGAGTCGAAAGCCGGCTTTGGGGGCTCGCCTGGATCAGGCGCGCGGAACGGGCGCATCGGGTAGACGCCGATCACCACAGGCGTCCGCGGATCGAGGGAGAGCTCGAACCCGACCTCGCCGCCACGCAGGAGCTCGCCGAGCAGGGCACCCTCGCGGGCCGGCAGGCCGACGAAGATCCGACCGGCGTCGAGCGCCACGGGGGTCACGTCGTCGTCGGTCCCATCGATCGCGAAGCGCCGTCGGAGCTCATGCATCGGGACATACGGGCGGCTCTTGATGAAGCGGCGCAACTGGGGAGCCGTGCAGCCCATCCCGCGGTCAGCGTGTCCGTTCGTGTGGCCGCCCACGGGCGCCGGAGCGGGCGCGTGGGCTGCCGGGGACGTGGGAGGCGTCGTGTCACGGGCCGGGGATGCCTCCGACATCGGTCGGGTCGGTGCCACGGGGGCTGCCTGCGCGGGTGTGGCCGCCGCCGCGGGAGGGGCCGGCGGGATCGGCGGCGCGTTGCGAGGCGACCGGTCGGCGCGGGCGCGGCTTGCGGGCGCCGGCGGCGGTGGTCAGCGGCGTGGCGGCCGAGGTCGCGGCCGGCATCGTCATCGGACCCGGCGACGTGCCGATCCGATCAGCCGGCGCTGCGCCGTTCTGGGCGGCGCCATCGGGACGGGGCTGCGCGGTCGCGGGTCGCGGGCCGTCATTGCGTGGTCGTCCGTGATGCGGACGACCGTGGTGTCGTCGGCTCATCGGCTGACGGGCCTGGTGGGTCCGCCCCGACGGTGGTGCTCGGCGACCGCTGGTCGCCGGTGGTGGATGGGCATCGGATCTCGGTCGTTGGGCCGGCCGTTTGGATACGGCGCGTCGATCGATGATACCGCAGGGTCCGACCGGTGCCCCTGACCGTCGCCATCGACGAGCGCGCGTCACGGCGGCGCGAGCCGCTCAACCGTCGACGACGTACAGCTCGCGCGGCGCTTCGTTGAGCACGATCGGACCGTCCTCGCCACAGACGACGATGTCCTCGATGCGGGCACCGTAGACGCCCGCGAGGTAGATGCCGGGTTCCACGCTGAACGCCATCCCGGGCCGCAGCGGCAGGTCGTTCCCCGCGATCATGTACGGCTCCTCGTGCCCCTCGAGCCCGATCCCGTGGCCGGTGCGATGGAAGAACGCCTCCGCGAAGCCCTCACCGTCGATCCGCCGCCGCGCGACGCCATCGATCGCGCCGCAGGCGACGCCCGGACGCACCGCGGCCGTGGCCGCGGCCTGGCCATCGCGCAGGATGCCGAACAGGTGGCGGAACGCCTCGTCGGGGCCCTTCGCCGGATCGCCGCCGGTCACCCACAGCGTGCGCGTGATGTCGGAGCCGTAGCCGCCCAGCGTCCCGCCGATGTCGAGCACGATCGGTTCCCCGGCCTGGATCACCCGCTCGCTCGCCTCGTGGTGCGGCGAGGCCGAGTTCGGGCCCGAGCCCACGATCGCGAACTGCGCCGTCTCGTGGCCCTCGACGATGAGCTGCTCGCGCACCTCGCGCGCCACGTCGGCCTCGGTGCGCCCGACGAGCCGCCCCGAGGCGATCCGGGCGACGACGCGGTCCGCCGCCTGCGCCGCCAGCCGGAGCAGCGCGATCTCGTCGGGATCCTTGATCATGCGCAGCTCGGCGAGCACCGGCGCCACGGACCGGAACTCGCTGGACGCGGCGGCGTGACCGGCGCCGGCACCGGCACCGCCGTCGCCGTCCGCGAGGCGTCGCTGGAGCTGCAGGAGGTGGCTCGCCCACAGGCGCTCCGAGACGGCGACGACGGTCGACCGGCCGCGCGCGGTCGTCACGTCGGTCAGCACGAGCGCGTACGGGTCGTCGGACTCCGCCCAGGTCCGGATCTCGACCGGGACGCGGAGCTCGGCCTCGGCGGCGGCCCGTTCCAGGCGCGGCACGACGAGCACGGGGTCCCGCCCGGGGATCAGGACGAGCATCGTCAGCCGCTCCATCGGCGTCGCGCGATACCCCGTCAGGTACTCCAGGTCCGGTCCGACCGCGATCAGCACGGCGTCCAGGCCGCCCGTTGCGGCCAGCGTCGTCAGACGATCGATCCGCTCGGCGTAGCGCTCGGCGGGGATGGTCGGACGCGTGCCGACCGTCACGTGCCGACCGCCGTGGGGCTGGCGAGCCACGCGGCGACCGTCGCCGGACCGTCCTCGTACAGCTTCCGGTACGCGTACACGCGATCGGCCCCGGCGGCGAGCGCGCGCTTGCGGAGGTCGTGGTCGTCGTGCTGGCCCACGGCGAGGACCCGCAGGCCGGCGCCGATGCGCGGTCTCGATCGCGACCAGCCCGTCGTACGCCAGCGCGGTCAGGTCGACGATCGCCGCATCCGCGCTCGTGACCGCCGCCTCGAAGCGGGCCAGCGTCATCGTCCGGTCGGGAGCGGCGCCGGCCTCCTGCACGGCGCGGGCGAGCCGATCGGACCAGATGAGGTCCTGGGCGAGGATCGCGACCCGGGTCGTCACGTGCCGGGCGTCAGTCGAGCACGACGGCGAGGTGGTGGAACACGTCGCGTGCCGTGACGACGCCCGTCGGGCGCCCGTCCTCGACGATCGGGATGTGGCGGAAGCCACCGATCGCCATCTTGTGGATCGCGACCGCGATCGGGTCGTCGTGGCGGAGGACGACCGGGTCCGGCGTCATGAAGTCGCGGACGTGGAACGAGGACAGCCGCTTGCCGGCGGCCTTCACGACGGCATCGCGGTCGGTGAAGATGCCGACCAGCCGATCCCCGGCCATGACCAGGACGCAGTCGCTCTCGGCTTCGTGCATCCGCGCGATCACGACGTCGAGCGGCGTGTCGGGCGAGACCTCGAGCGGCGGCGGCGCCCCGAGCTCGTCCAGGTGCTCCCCGAGCAGGCGGCCGTGGAACGAGGTCGCCGGCTGGGGCGTGTCGTGGCCGGCCAGGTCGGCGCCGCAGTTGTCGCAGATGTCGGCGCCCGTCAGGTTGTCGAAGCCGCACACCGGGCAGGTCATCCGTGGCATCGGTCGCTCGCTCCCCTTTCGCACCCTTCCCGGATCGCGCCGTTTACTCGACCGTCCAGGTCTCCCCGCCATTGAGGACCCGCGCCAGGTCGCCCTGGCCCGACTTCGCGACGGCGGCCGTCAGCTGGTCCTCGATCAGCCGGTCGTGGGTCGGCCGGCTCGTCGCGCGCAGGACGCCGACCGGGACCGGGAAGTCCGGCCAGAACATCCGCGACAGGACCAGCGCGAGGTAGGGGTCCTCGGCCGCCTCATCGTGGACGAGCAGATCGGCCTCCGTGACGCCGTCCTGCCCGATGGTCACGACCTCCGGGTGCAGGCCGCGCAGCCTGATCCCCTTGTCGCGATCCTTGCCGAAGATCATCGGCTTGCCGTGCTCCAGGACCAGCATCCGGTCCTCGCGGACATCGCGATCGGTGAAGTCGCGCCACGCCCCGTCGTTGAAGATGTTGCAGTTCTGGAGGACCTCGACGAAGGCGCTCCCCTTGTGCCGGCCGGCTCGCTCGAGCGTGCCCTGGAGGTGCTCGGTGTGGGTGTCGACCGAGCGGGCCACGAACGACGCCTCGGCGGCGAGCGCGATCGTCAGCGGGATGATCGGGGTGTCGACGGTGCCCGCCGGGGTCGACTTCGTCTTCTTGCCGAACTCGGACGTGGGCGACGCCTGGCCCTTGGTCAGGCCGTAGATCCGGTTGTTGAACATCACGAGGTTGATGTCCACGTTGCGGCGCATCGAGTGGATGACGTGGTTGCCACCGATCGACAGCGCGTCGCCGTCCCCGGTGATCACCCAGACCATGAGGTCGGGGCGGGCCGCCTTGAGCCCGGTCGCGAGCGTCGGCGCGCGGCCGTGGATCGTGTGGAAGCCGTACGTGTTCATGTAGTACGGGAGCCGGCCCGAGCAGCCGATCCCGCTGATGAAGACGATGTCCTCCTTCTTGTAGCCGAAGTCGGGCATCACCTTCTGGGTCTGGGCGAGGATCGAGTAGTCGCCGCAGCCCGGGCACCAGCGCACCTCCTGGTCGGACACGAAGTCCTTCCGGGTCAGCGCGATGACCTGCGCGTTCTCGGGGCTCAGCGCGGGCTGGCCGTCGGCGTCAGGGCCGGGTGCGGTGGCGTGGCCGTTGGTCTCGGTGGTCATGTGCCGGTCATTCCCCCAGGATCCGTTCCGCCTCGGTCACGATCTCCGCGATCCGGAACGGCTTGCCCCGGACGCGGTCGTAGCCGACGGCGTCGATGAGGTACTTCGCCCGGACCAGCATCAGGAGCTGGCCCAGGTTCACTTCGGGGATGAGCACCCGGCGGTAGCTGCGCAGCACCGCCTCGGTGTTGGCCGGGAACGGGTTGAGATGGCGCAGGTGCGCGTGGGCGACCGACTTGCCGTCCGCCTGCAGGCGCTCGACCGCCGAGCGGATGGCGCCGTAGGTGGACCCCCAGCCGAGGATCAGCAGCTCACCGTTCGCCGGGCCGTGGACCTCGAGCGGCGGGATGTCCGTCGCGATGCCCGCGACCTTGGCCGCCCGCAACAGCTGCATCCGGTGGTGGTTGTCCGGGTCGTAGCTCACGTTGCCGGTGATGTCGGCCTTCTCGAGTCCGCCGATGCGGTGCTCGAGGCCGGGCGTGCCGGGCACGGCCCACGGGCGGGCGAGCGTGTCGGGGTCGCGCTGGTAGGGCCGGTAGGTCGCCGGATCGGTCGCGTTCTCGACGCCGATGCGCGGGCAGGGACGCGATGTCCGGGATCTTCCAGGGCTCCGACCCGGTCGCCAGGAAGGCGTCGGAGAGGTACACGACCGGGGTCATGTACTTGAGCGCCAGGCGGGCGGCCTCGATCGCGAGGTCGAAGCACTCGCCCGGTGTCGCCGGCGCGACGATGGGCAGCGGCGAGTCCGAGTTGCGTCCGAACATGACCTGCAGCAGGTCCGCCTGCTCGTTCTTCGTCGGCATGCCGGTCGATGGACCGGCGCGCTGGACGTCGATGACGACGAGCGGGAGCTCGACCATGACGGCCAGACCCATCGCCTCGGTCTTGAGCGCGATCCCGGGTCCCGACGACGCCGTCAGCCCGAGCGCGCCGCCGTAGCTCGCGCCGATGGCGGCACCGATCGCGGCGATCTCGTCCTCGGCCTGGAACGTCTTGACCCCGAACGACTTGTAGCCCGACAGCTGATGGAGGATGTCGCTCGCCGGCGTGATCGGGTACGAGCCGTAGAACAGCTGCCGATCGGCAAGCTTCGACGCGGCCAGGAAGCCCAGCGCGGTCGCCTCGTTGCCGGTGATGTTGCGATACGTCCCGGGCTCGAGCTTGGCCGGGCGCACCCGGTAGTGCGTGTGGAAGATCTCGGTCGTCTCGCCGAACGCGTACCCCGCCTTGAGCGCGCGCTTGTTCGCCTCGGCGACGACCGGTCGTGCCCCGAACTTCGAATCGATCCAGCCGATGGTCGGGTCCATGCTCCGCTCGTACAGCCAGAACATGACCCCGAGCGCGAAGAAGTTCTTGGTGAGGTCCTTCTGCTTGCTCGTCATGTCGAGCCCGTCGAGCGAGCGCTCGTTGAGCGTCGAGATCGGGATCTCGAACGTGATGTACGGCTTGAGCGAGCCGTCGGTCAACGGGTTGGACGCGTAGGCCGCCTTGTTGAGGTTGGCCTGGGTGAACGCGTCGCTGTTGACGATGAGCGCGCCGCCCGCCGGCAGGTCACCGATGTTCGTCTTGAGCGCCGCCGGGTTCATCGCCACGAGCACGTCGGGCTCGTCGCCCGGCGTGTGGATGTCGGTGGAGCTGAAGCTGATCTGGAAGCCGCTGACGCCCGGCAGCGAGCCCGCGGGAGCGCGGATCTCGGCCGGGAAGTCCGGCAGGGTGCTGATGTCGTTGCCGAAGACGGCAGCCGTGCGGGTGAACTGCGTCCCGGTCAGCTGCATGCCGTCGCCGGAATCGCCGGCGAAGCGGATCGTGACCCGCTCGAGCTCCTGGATGGGGAGCGCAGGCTCCCTGGTCGCTGTCACGCGCCTTCCGGCTCCTTCATGCGCTGGTGCGGCCGAGGCGGCAGGTTGAGGAGCTCCTCGGGGAACGACTCGGCCAGGTACTTGATGATGTCCGACTGGCGGACCACGCCGACCAGGTGCCCCCGCTCGTCGACGAGCGGGACGTTGCGGTAGCGGCCGGTCTGCATGAGCTCGATCGCGTCGCGGATCGTCTGGTCCAGGTCGAGCGTGCGCGGCTCGGTGGTCATGAGCGACTCGACCGGCGCCGACGAGGTCGACGTTGCCGCCGACGATCCGCCCGAACACGTCGCGCTCGGTCAGGACGCCCGTCAGCCGCCCGTTCGACTCGCACACGAAGACCGAATCACCGGTCCCGGTCCGCTGGATCGCGCGCACGCATTCGGCGAGGCTGGTACCCGGCGGGACGGTCACGGGCTGGCGTCGGCTGAGGACGCGCAGTCGCTCGTCGGTCAGGGTCGGGACGCGACGGGCGACCGCGCCTTCGGTGAGGTCGGTCACGCTCGGAAGTGTAGACCGTCCCTGCGTCAGACGACGTGGGCGACGATCGCTTCAGGCCACCCCGTCCAGCGGGACGTCACGGGTCCGGCCAAGCGGTCGCCGGAGCGACCCCGTGGGTCAGGTGCGCCCCGCCGCCGCCAGCATCGCCCGAGCCCCGCTCGAGACGTACGCCCCGTCGGAACCGAGCCCGACGAACGTGAACCCGAGGTCGAGGTGGCGTGCCAGGGCGGCGCCGTCGTAGATGAGGATGCCGGCCGCCTTGCCGTGGGCGCGGCACGCCGCCACGACGCCCTGCAGCGCGGCCGAGGTACGCCGGATCGTCGAACTGGCCCGGGATGCCGAGCGCATGCGACAGGTCCGCGGGCCCGACGAACAGGCAGTCCACCTCGTCGAGCGCGGCGATCGCGTCGGCGTCCGCGGCGGTGTTCGGCGATTCGATCTGGACGATGCCCACGACCCGCTCGTTGACGACGCGGGCGAGGTCGCCGTGCCCCAGCGCGCCCATGCCGGCGCCACGGGTCCGCAGCGCCACGCCGCGCGAGCCCACGGGCGGGTAGCGCAGGTACGACGTCGCGACGCGCACGTCGTCGGCCGACTGCATCTGGGGGATCATGATCCCGGCCGCCCCGAGGTCGAGGGCCCGACCGATGCGCAGGCGCTCGCCCGACTGCGGGCGCACGATCGCCGCGGCCGGCGTGGTCGCCACGGCGTGGAGCAGGCCGAGGAGGTCGGCCTCCGTGGCGCTGCCGTGCTCGAGGTCGAGCACGATCCAGTCGAGCCCCGCATTGCCGAGGAGCTCGACGCCGAGCGGCGAGGCCAGGTCGCTGAACGCGCCGATGAGGGTCTCGCCGGCGCGCATCCGTCGTTTGAGATCGGTCATCGTCCGATGATGACGCGTCGGCGGGGGCGTGTCAGGACCCGTTGACCAGCGCGCTCAGGACCCGTTGACCAGCCCGCTCGTGTCGACGACCTCGAGGTCGCGCCCGGTGATGACGTCCAGCTGGTGGAGGACGTCGTCGTCGAAGCTCGGATGGCTCACACCGCTGATGTACCAGGGCGAGCCGTTGTCGGCGAGGATCATCCCGTAGCGCTGCAGGGCGGCCGCGATGGTCCGGGCGTGCGGCGACGCCAGCCTGCCCATGTCGAACGAGGCCTTGAGGCGGACACGCAGGCCCATGGTAGCCCACGAGGTCGGCGCGCGGTCGAGTCGGGGAACGCCTCCGGTCCGCGTTCGCTCAGCTCGCGCGCCTCGCCGGAGGCGTCCTCGGCGGCAGCCAGCTGAACGGATAGCGCGCGTCGTCGAGGTCCATCGCCGCCTGGGTCACGTGCAGCGGGTGGAACGTGTCGACCATGACGGCGAGCTCCTCGGTCGCCTCCTTGCCGATCGACGCCTCGACGGTGCCCGGGTGCGGCCCGTGCGGGATGCCCGCCGGATGGAGCGTGAACGACGCGATCTCCACGCCGCGCCGGCTCATGAAGTTGCCGGCGACGTAGTAGATGACCTCGTCGCTGTTGATGTTCCTGTGGTTGTACGGCGCCGGGATCGCGAGCGGGTGGTAGTCGAACTTGCGGGGCACGAACGAGCACACGACGAAGTTGCGCGCCTGGAACGTCTGGTGGACCGGCGGCGGCTGGTGGACGCGGCCCGTGATCGGCTGGAAGTCCGCGATGTTGAAGCGGAACGGCCAGAGGTAGCCGTCCCAGCCGACGACGATCGAACGGGTGGTGGCGGTAGTGGTAGGCCGTGATCCGGTCGGTCGAGCGGACGTGGATCACGAAGTCGCCGCTCGTCGATCCGCGGCTCGGACCTCGCGGGCGCGTGGAGGTCCCGCTGCGAGTACGGCGCGTGCTCCAGCAGCTGCCCGTAGTCGTTGCGATAGCGCTTCGGCGGCTCGATCTCGGACGGCGCCTCGAGGTACAGGATCCGCTGGTCGGAACCCGCATCCGGGTCCAGGCGCCAGGTCGTGCCGATCGGCAGCACGAGGTAGTCGCCCGGGCCGTACCGCAGGGCGCCGAAGATCGTGCCGCAGACGCCGGTCCCCTCGTGGACGAACAGCATCTCGTCGGCGACGCCGTTGCGGTAGAACACGCCCTCGGGCATCGGCTCGGCCGGGCGCACGATCCCGAACACGACGTCGTGGTTGAAGTACAGCGGGACCCGGCCGGTGATCGACGTCGCCGTTCGGGGCGCAGGCCGCCGGTCTTCGTCAGTCGGTGGCGGTGGAGGCCGTCGTCGGCGGCCTCGAGCTGGATCCGCTGACCGGCTCGATCTTGTGCGTCCGCGTCGGCGGCGTCAGGTGGTACAGCAGCGAGCTCCGACCCGTGAACCCCTCGACGCCGAACAGCTCCTCGGCGTAGAGGCTGCCGTCGGGCGCGCGGTGCTGGGTGTGGCGCTGGCGCGGGATGGTGCCGCGCGAGACGTAGTACATGGGCGACTGGCCTCCTCGGGGTGAGGAGGCCAGTCTAGGTACGGGGCCGAAGCTCGCTGAATGTGCCCCGTACCGCGCCAGGGACGAGGCGCTGATCGGAGCCATCCCCGTTCATCAGGGCGAGGTGGGGCTGGCCGCGAAGGATCATGGAGTAGGTCATGCCACTCCGATTCTGGCATCCAGCGCGCGTGGGCGGCCTCGACGGCGATGTCCGGCGCGTCGGGGTCGCGGGTCTTGATGCAGTTGAGAGCCGTTGCGCGGAATGCCGTGACCACTACCGTGCAGACCTGGTGGGGCTGATCATTGCGTAGGCGGAGGTCGTTGGTATTGAAGGACAGGAGCCCGCGAGCCGACCAGCTCTGGATAGGCCGCGTCCATGTCCCAGTCGGTGAAGCTGCCGTTCCGGCCCGCCCGCGATGTCGGCCACGAAGATCGCCCACTTCCCATCGGCGATGCGTTCGCGGGCGTAGACCAGTTGTGTTCCATCCGGTGACAGCCGCGGCTGCTCCACGGTCATCTGGTCTTCCCGGGTAACCACGGCGCGGGCGTCGCCGGTCGGCGGGTCGATCCGCCAGATCTCGAACGTGAGGGGCGGGCTGTTCGGATCCGGGACGTTCGAGTCGATGGCGACGTAGATCGCCCCATCCGCACCCCAGTCCGGGTAGTCCATGGCGTTGCACCACGTGGAGCATTCGTAGACCCGATGTGGATCACTGCCGTCGGCGTTGACGACGTAGATGCCGGCCTCGGCCCAACTGTCAGATGGCCAACGGGGTCTGGACGTACGCCACCTGCGAGCCGTCGGGCGACCACGTCGCCCGCACCTCCGACCCGGTCATCTGGCGGACCAGGCGATCCAGCCCCGGTCTCTCGTCGCTGGCTGGACCAGCGCAAGCATCCCAATCGCGGCACTCCGGCTCTCCTGGATCAGTCGGCTGCGCGTTAACACAAGTATCCCACTTCCTCGTCGTCGACGTTACCGGATACACCAGAGATTCCTGGCTCGCCTGCGCCGAAGCTGTTGGCTTGGGGGTGGCGATGACGGTCGGGGTAGCGGTTGCGATCGCGGTCGACGTTGTGACCGACGGTGCGCTGGAGCAGGACGTCAACAGGGCGGACGCGGCGATCAGGCTGACCAACCGGCTCATCGAGTTCACCTCCCTTGGACGGCCAGCGGCTGCCACGGATCGTCGACAGCGATCACGTTGCCTCGATTCATCTCCCGCAGGTCGCTGCCATCGGCGTTGACGATCCACATCCGATACACCACGGACTGCCCTGCGACGGTCTCGTCGGTGTGAAACAGCACCTCCGAGCCGTCGGGGGACCAGAAGACGACGTTCCCCACGTCAGCGACCCCGGAGTCGACAACGACGGGCGTCGGGCACGCGTCGCTCGTGATGTGGACGATCGACAGCGGCCCTGCTCTCGCCAGCGACGACCGCAGCGCGGGTGTGATCAGGCGACAACGCGACAAAGTTCCAGCCCGGCGCGTCGTCCGATAGCGGCACGACGGCATAGCTCTCCGGGGCCGCGAGCGGCACATCGAGATAGCGCCTCGAGCCTGCGTTGTCACTCCACTCCCTTAGGAGGATGCGTCGGTCGTCGATCCAATCGATCGCACCAAGCCAGTCGATACCGAGTTCGATCGGCGTCACGTTGCCGGTGACGAGGTCGACGATCGAGACTGCCGTACGTCCCAGGGTCACCTCGGGGTCGCTCGTGTGATCAACCATCGGGACCCGTCGGGCGACCACATGAGTCCGCTGTCCCCATTAGGAGCAGCACCAACAGGGCGCACCTCGATCGTGCGGTCCGCGGACCCGTCTGCCTGGAGAAGCACGGCGTCGGATGCGCCGCTCCAGACTGCGATGGTCCGACCGTCTGGTGACCAGTCGAGGTAGGGAGTGCCTTCGCCGGCCCAGACTCGAAGGAGCCGGTCGGGCGTCCAGATCAGCAGCTCGTCCCGGCCCCTGGCCCTCCGGGCCTTCGTCGCCGGCCAGCCCGATCGCGAGCGCATCGCCGGCGGGCGACCAGTCGAGCTGCGTGCCGCCGGGACTCTGGACGGGGCCAGACACGTGGCGAATCAGGACGCATCGCTGACCGCTCAAGGGGTCGATCGCGATGAGGGTCCGGTCATCAGTCGCCCTGTCGTACGCGAAGGCGGCGACCAGGCCCTGTGCGACGCGTTCCGGCGTGCCCCCGGTGATCCCCCAGCGGCGCTCTGCCGCCGTCAGCCCGGCCACGAACGTGTCGATCGCGTCGGCCTCGTTACGCGTCGCGGGACATGCTGCGACCGCGTTATCTGGAGTCCTGATCAGGGACGCGCCGACGGCTATCGCGCTGATCGCGGCCGCGGCGCCAAGCGTGGCGAATGCCATCCGGTAGAGCATCGATGTTGGCCTCCACGGGAGCCGGAGATCCCGTTCCTGGGTTGTCGTTTCGATCCGCTGAAGTGCTGCCGCAACGGCGCTGTCGGGCGCCTGGGTCGGGCCGGCCTCGATGAACGACCGGGCGGCGCGTTCGAGCGAGCGATCGTCGGTCATGCGAGGCGTCCTCCGTGGACGATGGGCTCCGCGTCGGCCGACAGGGCCTCACGCAGTCCAGCGATGGCGTAGTGGAGTCGCGAGCGGGCCGTCCCCGCTGGGATGTCGAGCAGTTCGGCCACCTCGACGAGAGGCAGGCCGAGGTAGTGATGCAGGACGAAGACCGCCCGCTGTTCGATCGAGAGCCGGCGGAACGCGCGTTCCAGCTCGTCCCGATCGGCGACGGCGGCGCTGCCATCCGGGGTCGATGGCCCGGCCATGGGCAGGACCCGGACGTCCGCTTTCCAGTGACGGGCCCGCTGCGATTTGTCGTAGCAGGCATGGACGAGGATCCGGTGGATCCACGCCTCGAAGCGACCCGGATCCCGAAGCTTCGGGAGCCGGCGCCAGGCGAGCACGAGGGCGTTCTGCAGCGCATCCTCGGCGAGGCCCGGGTCGCGCAGGATCCGCTGGGCTACCGCATAGAGGCTGTCGCTGACCTGGTGCACCAGAACGGCGAACGCCTGACGGTCACCCGAACGGGCATGCTCGACGAGGTCTCGGTCCACGTGGGACCCTCCGGTCGCCGCCGCCTTTGATCGGCCGCGGACTACCCACTATGACGGCGGCCTCGTCGGCAAACGTTCACATCGCGGGGCTAACGACCTGGATCGGAACGTAGACGCCTGCGCCATGGCATCGATCCCGACGCGATCGCTCCGGCGCTCCAGCAGGACGACGTCCCGCCAGCGACCCTGCCCGTCGCGCCCGATCGAGCGCTGGACGCCGACGCGTCGGAAGCCGGCGCGTTCGTGGAGGGCGAGGCTGGCCGCGTTCTCCGCCAGCACGCCCGCCTGCAGCGTCCAGACCCCGGCCGCCTCGGATTCGGCGGTGACCGCCGCCAGCAATGCCCGACCGACGCCGCGACCACGCGACGCGCCCGCGACGTAGACGCTCTCCCATGCGACGCCGCTGTAGACGCGCCGGGCCGAGGCAGCGGTCAGCGCGACCCAGCCGACCACCGGACCGCCGTCGGCGGTCCGAGCGACGAGGCGGCAGTCGGCGCGGTGGGACCGGTCGAAGTGATCCCAGTCGGGTGCCTCGCGCTCGAGGGTCGCGTCACCCGTGGCGATGCCCTCCGCGTAGATCCGGCGCACGTCCGGCCAGTCGGCGTGGGTCATCGGCTCGATGCGGATCGCGGGCTGGATCGCTCACGTTCGAAAATCCTCGCATGCTGCGCGGCCCGTCGCGCGCGGACCAGCATTCGTCGCAGCTCGACATCGTCATCTGTCGATGGTCGCGTCGACGAGCCGGGCGGTACCTTCGCGCTGCCCCCAAACGACCGTGCGGACAGCAGATCGGAGGATCCTGACCAGATGCGACGAACCCTCACCGGCCTTGTGCTCGGCGCCTCGCTCCTCCTCGCTGCGGCACCAGTGGCCTCGGCGCACGAGTGCTACGTCGTCAACCGATCCGAGCAGGGCAACGTCGGAGCGGACCATTCCGGTCGCTGGGAAGTGCTCCCGCTGGCGGTGATCTTCGGCTTCATCCATGAGGTCGTGGCGGGTCCCGCCCTGACGCCGGCCCAGATCGAGTGGGCCGTCGCGGAAGCCGCGAACCAGGGGCTGCCGGCCGACGGCTGGCTCACCCGGAGCGATCGGACGATCGGCGGTGGCCCGCGGATGGCCGACGGCAAGGGCTCGACCACCTCGCCGACGTGTTCGGCGAGCAGATCGTGGGCATCTACTTCGAGGCGCTCGGCCACTGACCCGGCCGCTCCCACGCGCTCACTCGAAGCCGGCTTGCTGGGGCGAGCCGGCTTCGACGCATTCGGCTCCGGGCGCGGGCGGCGTCGAGTCGTCCGTGGTCGCGCGCGACCAGGGTTGCGGAGCGACGCCGAGGCGCTCGATCGTGAGCGTGACCTCGTCGCCGGGTTCCAGGTAGCGCCCGAGGGTCGTGTCGCGCACCTCGAGGAGGCAGCCACCGCCGACCGTCCCGCTGCCCAGCACGTCCCCGGGCCGCAGGCGGACGTCGGCCGAGGCGCGTTCGATCATCTGCCCGAACGAGAACTGGGCGCTGGACCAGATGCCGCTCGACACCTCGACGATCCGCGATCCAGTCGCATCCGGCGCGCTCACCGTGGCCGTCATCGCCAGGTCGGGCCCGGTCGCTCCCGGGCTGCGGCGGTCGGCGAGATCGTCCGGCGTGACCAGCCACGGCCCGATGCTCGTCGCGAAGTCCTTGCCCTTGGCCGGGCCGAGCCGGACGGCCGTCTCGTCACGCTGGAGATCGCGCGCCGACCAGTCGTTGAGCACGAAGTATCCGCCGATCGCCTCCTCGCCAGCCGACGCGTCGAGGTCGCTGGCCGGCGTGTCGACCAGGGCGCCGACCTCCAGCTCGAAGTCGAGCTCGTCCGACCCGCGTGGCGCCCAGACCGGGTCGTCCGGCCCGCGGATCTCGGACGTGTTCGAGAAATAGAAGATCGGCAGCCGGTACCACGCCTCGGGGACCTCGCCGCCGCGGCGTTCCCACATCGTCCGGACGTGGCCCTCGAACGCGTAGAAGTCGCGGAACGACGGCGGTCGCAGGATCGGCGGTCCGAAGCGCAGGGCATCGGCATCGAGGAGCGCGTCGTCCTCCGTCGATCCACCGCGCGGCACGAACCGCTCGACGAGCTCGCCCAGCGCGGCGACCCGCAGTCCCCGCCCAAGATGGTCGTCGAGCGTCGTGACCGGCTGGCGGAAGAGCGCGGCGTCGTGGGCGAGCGCCGGACGTTCGGCGACCGCGCGGCGACGCGCGACCTCCAGGTCGACCCAGTACGACGGCGTCTCGTCGCGCGCGTCCGCGAGCGCGGCGGCGAGGCGCCAGGGTGCCCCCGCGGGGGCGAAGCGTTCCCGAACGTGGGCGAGCCGCATCGATCCGCTCGCCCCGTCGCGGTCAGGCCGGCGCGAACGTCAGCGGCAGCGTGCCCTGCAGGACGAGATTCCCGTCCGCGCCGATCGTGTAGCCGGTGACCCCGGCCAGGGCGCCGAGGTACGCACCCTCGACCGTCATCGCGGGTTCCGGACACGCCATCTTCGTCGAGGCGAGGGGCCCGAACGTCAGGGTCGCGCCGTCGGCCGTGTACGTGCCGCTGAACGTGTTGCATCCGGCCGTCCCGGACACCGTCCCGTCCGCCCCGAACACGATCGTCGGGATCGCGTCCGCCGCCGGCTGCGCGCCGAGCGCTGCGGCGTCGGCGAGCGACCACGTGGTGCCCTCCAGACCCGCCGCGGAGCCGGCCGGGGTGGGTGCCTGCGTCGCCGCATCCGCGACGATCGCGGCCTGGCCCTGGATCGTGAGCTCACCGGATTCGCTGATCGAGTAGCTCGTGGCGCTGGTCAGGGCCGAGGTGAAGGCCTGCTCCTGGGCCATCTTCTCGGGCTCGCAGGCCATCATCGTCGAGGCGAGCTGGGTGACGGTGAGCTTGTCGCCGTCGACCGTGTACCCGCCGCTGAACTGATTGCAGCCGGAGGCGCCGCTGACCGTGCCGTCGGCCGCGAAGGTCATGGTCGCGGGAGCATCGGGAAGCGTGGCGGTCCCTCCGATGGTCCTGACCAACCACGAGGTGCCTGGCAACGCTGCGCTCGGCGAACCGCCGGGCGCGGACGAACAGGCGGCAAGGACGCCCGCCAGGGCGATGGCGGCGACGGCGAGGACGGTGGAGCGAAGGCGCACGGTATGGGACTCCTGACGTTGGGGTTCGGCTCAGCCGGGTTTGAGCACCATCAGCCAGACGAGCAACACCAGCCCTGCGGTTCCCACCAGGGCCAGGATCTCGGGTCGCCGCGTGTCCAGCATCGTGGCGAGCGCTGCGGGTTCCATGGTAGGTCGGCCATCCGAGCCGCGCTCCTCGAGTGACTTGCGCAGACCCATGTAGTACGGCGAGGCGACGGCCCACATCACGATGAGCACCACGATGAAGACCACGATCGAGGCGATGATCCAGGGCTTCCCCCACAGGTTGCCGCCGGCCGCAGCTCCCAGGCCCACCGACGATCAGGAGCAGCAGGCCGAGGTACATCGGCCCGACGGACATCCCGCCGACCTTCAGGAGGGCATCGACCACGACGGGGTCGCGCTCGCCGCGGATGCGGAACGCCATGAACGCCGACGCGCCGTGACTGATCGCGAACAACACGAGCCCCACGAGGTGGGCGACCACGAACCAGGAGTAGAACGCTTCCATCGGACCCTCCGGGTGCTGGGCGGACCGGCCGAGGATAGCGCGATGGACGACCCGTCCGAGCGGCTCAGAGGTTGCCGCGCTTCTCCTGCTCGCGTTCGATCGCCTCGAACAGCGCCTTGAAGTTGCCGACGCCGAACCCACGCGAGCCGTGGCGCTCGATGATCTCGAAGAAGAACGTCGGACGATCCTGGACCGGTCGGGTGAAGATCTGGAGGAGGTAGCCCTCCTCGTCGCGATCCGCCTCGATGCCCAGCTCCTCGAGCGTGTCGATCGGCACGCCGACGTCGCCGACGCGGTCGGCGAGCGTCGCGTAGTACTCGTGCGGCAGGCCGAGGAACTCGACGCCGTTGTCGCGCAGCCGCCGGACGGTCGCGACGATGTCGTCGGTGCGCAGCGCGATGTGCTGGCAGCCGGGCGATCGATACCAGTCGAGGTATTCCTGGATCTGGCTCTTCTTCTTGCCGCTGGCCGGCTCGTTGATCGGGAACTTGATGCGTCCGTTGCCGTTGGTCATGACCTTGGACATCAGGGCGCTGTAGTCGGTGTGGATGACCTTGTCGTCGTAGTGGATGAGCTGCGCGAAGCCGAGGACGTCGCGGTAGAAATCGACGAAGCGGTCCATCTCGCCGAGGTCCACGTTACCGACGCAGTGATCGACCTCGAGCAGGGACAGCCCCTCGGCCGCGCGAGGCGGCGTCTTGACCGCCCGGTAGCCGGGCGCGAAGACGCCGTGGTAGTCGCGCCGATCGACGAACGAGTGCAGGACCTCGCCGTACGTGTGGATCGACGCCTTGCGCAGCACGCCATCGTCGCCACCGTCCGAGCTCGGTCGGTTCCAGGGCGGAGATGGCGCCGCGTGACGTCGTCTCGCGCCAGGCCGATCCGACGTCATCGACCGCGAACGCGATGTCGTGGACGCCGTCGCCGTGGGCGCGCACGTGCTCGGCGATCTCGCCGTCGGGGGTCAGCGGTGCGGTGAACACGAACCGGATGTCGTGCTGGACCATGACGTAGCTCGCCCGGTCGCGGACCTTCGTCTCCAGCCCGGAGAAGGCGACCGGGGTGAAGCCCCACAACGCCCGGTAATAGGCCGCCGCCTGGCGGGCGTTGCCGACCCAGAACTCGACGTGGTCGATGCCGTTGAGGGGCAGGAAATCGGCCGCCTTGGCGTAGGCGTCCGCATCGACCCGGGCGCCCGCCTGGTTGGCGGCGCCCCGGGACAGCGTCTCGGTCATCGCGCGATCTCCGCTGCGTGCGGTGGCGTCCCGGGGGCCGGCGCCGAACGGTGCCGGGCGGCCCGGGGCGGATGGTCAGTGCGCCCATGCTACGCCCCGCGTGCGACACTGGCGACCATGCACGAACAGCCAGCCGACACCGATACGGAGCAGGGGCGGATCGCTGCCGCCCGCCTCGCCTACGCCGGCCTCGCGCCGCAGGTCATCGCCGGCGAGCCATGGACCCTGGCCGAGGCATTCGGGACCGAGCCCGAGGCCTCCTGGGGCCCGCGCGAGGTCCTCGCCCATGTCGCCGAGATGCTGCCGTTCTGGCTCGGCGAGCTGGAGCGCGTCGTGGATGGCGTGGCCGGCGCCGGTTCCGGGCCGGCGCCGTTCGGTCGGATCGCCGACGACCCCAGCCGGATCGGCGTCATCGGGCGCGACCGGTCCCTGCCGTTGCGCGTCCTGTTCGGTCGCGTCGATACCGGATTTCGCGACTGGTCGGATCGCCTCACCACGCTGACCGCCGACGAACGCGCTCGCGTCGGGCTCCACCCGCGTCTGGGCGAGGTGACCGTCGATCGTTTCCTCGAGCGGTTCGTGATCGGCCACGCCGAGGAGCACATCACCCAGCTCCACGGGATCCTGGACGCGCGACCCGCCTGAGGCTCGCGACCGCGATGTTCATCCTGTACGCCATCCCGATCGGCATCGTCGCCGGCTACCTGCTGCGTGGACGGCTGGAACGGCTGGGCGACATCCGGTTCCACTGGGGATGGCTGGCGATCGCCGGCCTCGCGGTGCAGGTGATCCTGTTCTCCGAGCCCGTCGCGGCGGTCGTCGGCGACGCGGGGCCGATCCTGTACGTCGCGTCGACGGCCGCGGTGCTCGTCGCGGTCGTGCGCAACCTGCGGATCCCGGGATTGGCCCTCGTGGCGCTCGGGGCCGCCTGCAATCTCGTGGCGATCGCGGCCAACGGGGGCGTGATGCCGGCATCGCCAGAGGCCGTCGCGGCGCTCGGCAGCGAGGCCGGTCCCGGGTTCTCGAACTCGGTGGTGATGGCCGATCCGGCGCTGCGCCCGCTGACCGACATCTTCGCGCTGCCCACCTGGGTCCCGTTCGCGAACGTCTTCAGCGTGGGCGACGTGCTCATCGGAGTTGGCGTGGCGACGGTGATCGCCCTCGGGATGCGCGGCGGAGCGCGTGCGGGCACGTCGCCGTCGACCTCCGTCACCGCCGCAACGGTCGACTCGCCGGCGGACTGACCGGCGACCGAGCGCCGACTCGCGGCCGACCGAGCAGCGGACCGACCAGCGCAGTCCGGTCCGGACCCCACCGGACCCGCCCTCCCTGGCCCGGTGCGTCGGGGAACCTGCCCCGGCTGGACCCCGGCACTGGTACGGATGGGCTATGGCCTGGTCCGGCTTTCGTCCGTAGCGTGCACGTCGTGGGGGGTCAAGGTCGCTTGATCCGATCGGAGTGGACGTACAGATGCAAACGCTCAAGTCACAGGGTTTCCGGGTGGTCATGTTGCTGTCCGCCCTGGCCGGTTCCAGCCTGGTCCTCATGGCCGGGCGTCGCTGGTTCTGATCCGGCGCTCTGCGCCAGTCGGCGACGCGCCGACGAACACCGTCACGTAACGACCGTCCGCCAGGACGGTCGTTTCGAATTCCCGGCGCGGTAGCATCGCGCCACGATGCCCGCCTTCCCCGACATCGGATCGAGTCTGCCCGAGGTGGTCCTGCGGACCGCCATCGTCTACCTGTTCCTCGTCGTCGCCATCCGGGTCTCGGGGAAACGCGAGGTCGGCCAGCTGTCGGTCCTCGAGCTCGTCGTGATCCTCGTCATCAGCGACGCCGTCCAGAACTCGATGGTGGGCGAGAACACGACCCTGTGGGGCGGGCTGGTCGCTGTCCTGACGCTCCTGGCCCTCGACTTCGCGATCAAGGCGATCGCGCGCCGCTCGGAGCGGTTCAGCCACGTCGTCGAAGGTGAGCCGCGCCTCCTCGTCCGCGACGGTCGCCTCCTCACGAAGGCGTTGAAGGAGGAGGGGCTCGAGGCCGAGGAGGTCCGTGCCGCGGTCCGCGGGCACGGCCTGGCCCGGATCGAGGACGTCCGACTCGCGGTGCTCGAGACGGATGGATCGATCAGCGTCATCCCGCGCGACGACGACGATCGGCTGCCCTCGAATCGACCGCCACGCGAGGACCCCGTGGCGTGACGCCGGGGTTCCTCGGCACCACGCTGCTCCTCGCGGCGGTCACGGTGCTCGGCGGATGTACCGGGCCGCCGACGAACCGCCTCGCGGGACGTGCGCGTCGGCGACGAGCGGTGGACCGTCCTGCTCGCCGGCAGGGACGGCATGCGCGGGATGCGCCGACTTCCAGGGCGCCGACGGCATGCTCTTCGACTTCGACCAGGACATCGATCCTGATGCCGTCGCCTTCGTGATGGACGGCGTTGCGTTCCCGCTCGATATCGCGTGGTTCACCGATGCCGGCGAGCTCGTGGACATGACCACGATGCCGGTGTGTCCGGCCAAGCCCTGTCCGACCTACACCGCCGACGGGCGGTACCGCTGGGCGATCGAGGCGCCGGTCGGGGCGTTCCGCGACCTGCCGAGCGACGCGCGGCTGGACGTCTCGCCCGACTGAGTCGGACGTCGCCGCCGACGGGGCCGATCAGCCCGCCTCCGGCGGCGCCTCGTCGAGGACATGGGTCCGCAGGAACCGCACGATCCGCTCGAAGGCGTCGCGTCGGTTCTCGCGCCGCTCCCAGCCGTGTCCCTCGTCGTCGTACCAGTGCACCTCGTGGACCTTGTCCTCGATCTCGAGGGCCTCGACCATCCGCTCGGTCATGAGCGGGACGACGCGCTTGTCCTTGCGGCCGTGGAGGATGAGCAGCGGCGCCTCGATGCGTTCGGCGCGGTAGACCGGCGAGCCGCGGCGGAACGACTCGGTCCGTGCCGGATCGTCGGGCGTGCCCATCATCCGCTGGAGGTCGAGACGACCGGGCCGGTCCCCATGCCGATAGCTCTCGGCGATCTCGGAGTCGCCGTACAGGTCGACCCCGGCGCGCCACATCCCGGGTTCCTCGACGAGGGCGCAGAGCACCATGTAGCCGCCGTACGAGCCGCCGAAGATCGCGAGGCGGCCGTCCGACCAGGGCTGCGCCTGCGCCCAGCGGGCGGCATCGATGAGGTCGAAGACGTCGGCGTGGCCCCACTCGTCGTGGTTGGCCTGGCGGAACGCGCGGCCATACCCCGTGGAGCCGCGGAAGTCCACGTCCAGGAAGGCGAAGCCCTCGTTGGCGAGGAGCAATTTGTGCGGCTGGAAGCCGCGGAACGACTGCCACGTGGGCCGCCGTGCGGATAGATGATCGTCGGCACCTTGCGGCCGCCGCGTTTGCCCGTGGCGTTGGTCGGCCGCCAGAGGGTCCCCTCGACGTGCAAGCCGTCGCGGGCGGTGATGCGCATCCGCTCGCCCGAGGCGACGCGGCCCTGCGCGAGCGCCGCGCCGAGCACCGCCGGTCGGGAATCGGTGACCTGGCGCGGGCGCGCGCCGTCGGGCGCGACACCCGGGACGGGCAGCAGCCAGAGGTCTTGCGGTCGCGTCTCGCTCTCCCCGATGGCCGCGACCCACGCGCCGTCGGCGAGCCAGCCGATCGCGCGCCAGACCCCGTCCCACGGGTCGATCCGCACGCCGGCCGTGACGGTCGGTGGCCGCTTCGGCGGGCGGCCGCGACCACGCTTGAGTGGCGCACCGCCGGCGACGTTGCGGACGACGAGGTCGATGAGCCCGTCGTGCACCTCGATATGGGCGAACCGCGACCCGTCGGGCGAGGGCAGCGGCGCGTACCCGATGCCGCCAGACGGCTCGCCGTGCTCCCGGTCGCCATCGGTCAGGACGACCCGCTCGGCGCCGTCCGCCGAGCGACGCACGACCTGGAACCAGCCGTCGGCGTCCGACACGTACAGCAAGTGCCCCGTCGGGCAGCCAGGTCGCGCCCGTGTCGTGGCTTCGCTCGCCCGCGACGACCGTCTCGGACCCGCTGGCGAGGTCGATGATCGAGATCTGGTGGGTCTCGAGATCGTCCGGCTGGCGCTGGCTCGTGACCGCGAGCCGCGCACCATCCGGCGACCAGGCGATGCCGTCGACGTCCATGCCCGGCTTGGTGATCGGCACCGCGACGGGCGGGCGCGGATCCTTCGCGGGCCGACCCCGCCGCGGGATCGGCGCATCGATCAGCCAGACGCCCGACCAGCCGCGACGACGGGAGACGAAGGCCAGTCGATGGCCGTCCGGCGACCATCGCGGCTCGCGCCCGCCGCCGGGCTTCGCCACGACCCGGGTCAGGCGGGATCCGTCGGCTTCGACCACCCAGATCTCGTCGTCGCGGACGAAGGCGAGCCGGCGGCCATCCGGCGACCACTGCGGATCGCTGACCGCCTTCTCGGACGCGGTGAGCTGGACCGCGGTGCCGCCCCGCAGCGACAGGCTGAAGAGCTGTCGTGCCCCGGCCGCCTCGGCCGTGTACGCGACGACGCGGTCGCGCGGGTGGACGCGGAACTCGCGCGGCGACTCGACGGCGGTGATCGCCTCGATGGTCAGTCCGGTCGCGCCTGATGTCGTGGCGGACCGCGTGGCGGGCGACGGCTCAGGCATCAGGGCGACGGCCAGCCGACCGCGGCACACCACGGACCGATCATCGCGAGGTGCTTGCGGACGTGGCCGTGCAGGCAGTCGTACGCCCAGCTCCAGCCGTCGGGTGAGCGCAGCTCGTCGACCGTGAGCGTGTCGATGGCCGCCAGGAGCGCGGCGCGTCCGGCGTCATAGCGGGCGAGCGCATCGACCGGCGCCTCGCCGCGGCTCGCCTCGACGTGGCGCTCGTTCCAGGGATCGATCCCCTCGTCGGGGTCGGACAGCCAGTGGCCGCGCCGTCGATACACCTCGATCGCGCGGACGCACTCGGCGGCCCAATCGGCGAGGTGCCCGACGTGATCGCGCAGCGTCCAGCCCGGGCGTCAGCGCGTCGGTGCCCCACCGCTCGAACGGGATGGGGCGCACGAGCGCGTCGAACTGGCGCATCGATCGCCGCGACCTGGACACGAAAGTCCGCGTGGTCGGTCGCGCGCGGGTCGGCGACGAAGGGGTCGCCGTCCGTCTGGCGGGCCCGCAGCGCCGCCGTCCACGGTTCGATGACCGCGAGGTGATCGAGGTAGTGGCCGTGCAGGACCATGTAGACCCAGCCCCACACGGCGTCGCTGCGGATCACCGGCTCCGGCACGTCGCGGGCCGCGGTCAGGAGTCCGCCGCGGGCGTGCTCCAGGCGCTCCAGGATCTCGGTGCGGGGCATCGTGCGTCCACGGCGCCACGGCGCCCTTCGTTGAAGCGATCGAAGTCCCCGCCGTCGTAGTCGTCGTCCGTCGGCCAGCGCCCGGTCCGAGCGGCGAGCGCGACGTAGTCGATCGCGAGCTCCTGCCAGTCGGCGATGTGGCCGACGTGTTCCCCGAGCGACCAGTCGGGGCCGCCGGCGTCCGATGGCGCCGCGCCGGGCAGCGCCCACGCGGCATCGTCGAGTCCCGCCCAGCTGACCGTGAGCCGATCCCACAACGCCAGCTCGTCGGACCAGAAATCGCGGTCTGGGGCGCGGAGGTCCAGGCCGCGGACCGTGGCGAGCGGCGCGCGGCGCAGGTCTGCCACCCGCGCCGCGGTCATGCTCGTCATCTGTGGGTCGGGCCCTCCTTGGCGGACACCCCGACCGATGCCTCGAGCTGGTCCCCGAGCTCGACCGTCCGGCGGAACGCCGCCCAGACGGCCTCCGAGAGCACGGTGCGAAGCCGGCCCGATTCCAGCTCGTGCAAGGCGGCGGCCGACGTGCCGCCGGGCGACGTGACCATGTTCCGCAGCTCGGCCGGATGCAGGCCCGATTGCTTGGCGAACAGGGTCGAGCCCTCGAGCGTCTCGATCACGAGGTCGTGCGCGATGTGGCGCGGGAAGCCGAGGTGGACCGCGGCGTCGATGAGCGCCTCCATCACGAGGAAGACGTAGGTCGGACCGGTGCCGCTCACGGCGGTCGCCATCGCGACCATCTTCTCGTCGTCGACCTCGAGCTGGACGCCGAGCGCGCCGAGCAGGGCGGCGGCCTGCGCCCGTTGCTCGTCGGTCGTCTCGGGCGTGGCGTACCAGACGGTCATGCCCTTGCCGAGCCGGGCCGGGGTGTTGGGCATGCTGCGCACGACCTGGTCGTGCCCGAGGATCGCCGTCAGGGCCGGGCGTGGTGGCGCCGGCCAGGACGCTCAGCACGAGCTGGCCACGGCGGAGGTGCGGACCGATCTCGCGGCCGACGCGCTCCAGCATCTGCGGCTTGATGCCCAGGAGGATGACGTCCGCGCCCTCGACCGCGTCGACGTTGCGGGTCACCGTGCGGATGCCGTGATCCCGTTCGAGGGCCTCGCGCCGCTCGGTCCGCGGATGGCTTGCCACGACCTGTCCGGGCGAGACCAGCCCGCCGCGCAGGATGCCCGCGATCATGGCCTCGGCCATGACGCCGGAACCGACGGTGGCGATGGTGGCCTTCGACAGGGGGGACATCGGCCGGAGTATAGCGACGCCGGGGTGCCCGCCCGGACGGGAAGGTGCGTCTCGTGGGTCAGCGGGAGCCTCGTTCGGAGGCTGCGTCGTGCCGCCGACCGGCCAGGCTGAGACGCTGCGGCGTCGCGGATCAGCCGATCCGGGTCAGATGGCGCGGGCGGAACCCAGGATGAAGAACCGACCGGTCGTCGTGACCGACACATCGGCGAACCCGGCCTCGCCGAGCGCCGCGGCGAGCTCGTCCGGCGTGTAGTAGACCTTGACGATCGTGAACTCGCGCCCGTCCTCGAGCCGACGCACCGACGTGTCGTCGGTCGGGGTGCGGTGATCGACGGCGCCCGAAGCGTGGTCCGCCAGCGAATCGATGAAGGCGAAGCGCCCATCGGGCACCAGCCAGCGACGGACGACCCGCAGGAAGTCCACCAGTCGATGCCGCTCCACGTGGCTCAGCCAGAAGCCCGTGAACACGGCATCGACCGTCCGGTCGGGCTCGGCCCAGGCGTCGCGCTGATGGAGATGCGCCCGCAGGCCGTGCGCGACGAGCCGCTCCCGCGCGCGAGCCAGCGGCGCCTCGGCGGCGTCGTACAGCGACAGGACGCCCTTGGACGCGAGGAGCGGCGACCACCAGCCGGTGCCCGCCGCGAGCTCGACGATCTCGCCGTGGAACGGCTGCGCGTCGAGGAACCGTCCTGCCGCGTCGAGCTCCGCGTTCCAGGCGGCGTCGTGGACCGGCCCGTGCTCGTAGCGGCCGCGCCGCATGTACCAGTCGTCGTACTCGGGGGCGCGCGCCTCGTAGTAGTCGACCATGGCGTCGGCGAGGGCCACGGCCGGGCGGGCGGCGGGGCGGGCTCCGCGGCGCGCTGGCCTCTGCCGCCGGCTCCGGCCCCGGCCGCGTCCCGCCGCGCCGCGTTCCGTCAACGCGCCGCGCAGCCGGTAGCGAAGGAAGCCGTTGTCGCCGGCCTTGCCGACGCACTCCGGGCAGAGCTGCGCCCAGCCCTCGAGGTCGTCGGGGCCGCGACACGTGTGCGGCGTGCCGCACCACAGGCAGTCGAACGTCGCGCGGTAGGGCATCGTCGCTGCCGGCGTCAGCTCAGCCGACCGGGGTCCAGCCACCGGGCGGCGCGAGATCCACGAACCCGTCGGGGTCCATGATCTCGGCCAGCATCTCGATGCCGTCGATGACGCGCGGCCCGGGTCGGCTGAAGTAGGCCGAGCCGTCGAGCGCGACGACCGCACCGCGCTGGACCGCGGGAAGGTCGGTGAACCACGACGGCCGCGGGGTCCGCTCCCATTCCTCGACCGTCTCGGCGAGGTGGAACCCGCACGGCATCAGGAAGAGCATCTCGGGGTCCATCTCGGCGACCGCGTCCCACGTGGTCGGGTGGGCCTTCTCCCCGTCCGCGCCGAGAAGGTCCCAGCCACCGGCCCGCCGGATCTGCTCGGGGACCCAGTGACCGACCGTGAACGGCGGATCGAGCCATTCGAGGCCGACGACCCGCGGGGAGCGCCGGCCGCCGTCGCGACGCGACGCGACCCGCTGCTCGACCGAGTTCAGTCGCTCGCGCAGGCTCTCGACGACGTCGACCGCGGCGTCCTCGACCTCCGTCATCGCGCCGACCGTCGTGATCGAGTTGAGGATGCCCTCGATCGAGGTCGGCTCGAGCGAGATCACCGTGATGTCCGTGTCGATCGAGCGGGCGACCTCGTTGACCTCGCGGTAGCTGACCGCGCAGACCCGGCACAGCTCCTGGGTGATGATCAGGTCGGGCGCGGCCGCCGCGAGCGCCTCCTCATCGAGGGCGTACAACGACGAGCCGCCGTGCATCGCCTCCTCGACGCGGGCGTGGATCTCGCGCGACGGCTTGTCGGTCAGGTCCTGGACGCTCCGCGTGACGACGGGCTTGCCGATGACCGCCGGCGGCCAATCGCATTCGTGGGTCACCCCGACGAGTTCGTCCGCAAGGCCGATGGCGCAGACGATCTCGGTCGCCGAGGGGAGCAGGGAGACGATGCGCATGCCGGGGCGCTCAGTCGGTCAGTCGGGCCGGCCGCGCGCGACGGCGGGCCGAGGTCGCGGCTAGCGCGGCTTCGCCTCGTCGACCGCGGCGCGGGCCGCTGCCTTGTCGGTGAACCAGACCGCATCCACGGCGGTCCAGTTCGCCCATTCGGGCGGGAGCGACTCCTCGGGGAAGATCGCGTTGACCGGGCATTCGGGCTCGCACGCGCCGCAATCGATGCACTCGTTGGGATCGATGAACAGCTTGCGATCCACGCCCTCTTCGTAGTGGATGCAGTCGACCGGGCAGACGGACACACACGACACGTCGAGCACGTCGATGCACGGCTCGGCGATCACGTAGGCCATTCAGGATCCTCCTCGAGGTCAGCACGGTGGCGCGCCCGGCCGGCGCGGGGCAAGAGCGTACCACCGGGGGCCGCTCACGGCGCCGGGGTCGCCTCGACCCATCGGACCGGGATCTGCATGCCCTTGTCGAGGTGGCCGGGGATGTGGCAGCCGACGGTCCAGCCGGCTTCGCCGGCGGTGGCGCCAGAAGTGGCCGCGGCGGCGTCGCGCGGCACGGTCCAGACGAGGTCGACCCGCTCGCCCGAGCGCACGACGATCCGCACCCCGGCGACGTCCGGTGGCACCGAGACGACCGGCGTCGGGCCCGGCGGCGCGCCCGCGACGGCCGCCTCGGCGGCCGCCCATGCGTCCTGGACCGCCTGGTCGCCGATGATCGCCTCGTGCGTCTCGAGCCCGCCGTTGATGACGTGGAGGACGACCGTCTCGCCGGGCACCAGATCGAGCGTGTCGGGCAGGAAGGCGTAGTCCTTGGCGATGAGGTTGACCTCACGCGGAGCCGACGGCGTCCCCGGGCGCGATCGATGGCGTCGCCGGCGGTGGCCCGGCCTCGCAGGCGGCCAGCACGGCCAGCGCGGCGAGCCCGACCATGAGGGTGCGGGCGCGTGATCGGAGCGTCGGATCCGGCATCGCCACGGAGTCTATGGCGCAACGACCGGAACAGCGCCCGCGTCCGCTTGACACGCCTCATGGCGCGTCGCAATGTTCGCCCGTCCCGCCTCCCGGCGCTGGGACATCCTCCGTCACGAGGCCCTGCTTGACGCTACCGACCGACACCCAGGATCGGACCGTCGCCGACGGCACACGACAGGACGCGGACGTCGACCCGGCGCGTCCAGCGACGCGTCCGGCCGCGGCGGCGATCGCCGTCCGTCTCGAGGGCGTCGAGAAGCGGTACGGCGACGTGGTCGCGGTCGCCGGCATCGACCTGGACGTCCGGGACGGCGAGTTCTTCTCGATGCTCGGCCCGTCGGGCTCGGGCAAGACCACGACGCTGCGCATGATCGCCGGCTTCGAGATGCCGACCGCCGGCCGGATCCTGCTCCACGGTGCCGACGTCACCGGCGTGCCGCCGTTCGATCGCGACGTGAACACCGTGTTCCAGGATTACGCCCTGTTCCCGCACATGACCGTCGGCGACAACGTCGCGTACGGGCTCATGGTCCGCAAGGTCGCCAAGGCGGAGCGCGCGGAGCGGGTCGCCGAGGCCCTGCGGATGGTCCGCCTCGAAGGCTACGACGCGCCGCAAGCCGGGGCAGCTCTCGGGCGGCCAGCGGCAACGCGTCGCCCTCGCCCGTGCCCTCGTGAACCGACCGCGGGTGCTCCTCCTCGACGAGCCGCTCGGCGCGCTCGACCTGAAGCTCCGCGAGGAGATGCAGATCGAGCTCAAGGCGATCCAGCAGCAGGTCGGCATCACGTTCATCTACGTGACCCACGACCAGGAGGAGGCGCTCACGATGAGCGACCGCCTGGCCGTGTTCAACGCCGGCCGGATCGAGCAGCTCGGCACACCCGCCGAGGTCTACGAGCATCCGGCATCGCGGTTCGTGGCCGGCTTCGTGGGCACGTCCAACCTGCTCACCGGGGACGCGGCGGTGGCGATCACGGGCCGCGCCCGGCACGTACACGATCCGTCCCGAGAAGATCCGCCTGGCGGCACCGGACCAGCAGGTCGGGCCGGACGAGACGGGCGCGAACGGGCACATCCGCGACATCGTCTACCTGGGACCCGACACCCGCTACGTGGTGGAACTGGAGGCCGGGGCCCGACTCGTCGTCACCCAGCAGAACCTCGCGACGACGTCGTCCGAGGCACTCGCACAAGAGGGCAAGGCTGTCCGCCTGGTGTGGAAGCGACAGCACGAGCTGCGCATCGCCGACGATGCCGCAGCCACGTAGCCGCGCCGAAGGCGCGGGGAGGAGGAACAGGATGCGGACACAACGGTTCGCCGTCGCGCTCGCGACGGTGGCCCTCGTACTGACCGCCTGTAACGGCATCGGTGGCGGTTCGGCCGCACCGAGCGGCCCGGCGCTGCCGACCGAGATCGGCGACGGCGAGGGCCAGGTTTCGGTCCTCGCGTGGCCGGGCTACGTGGAGGACGGGACCACCAGCCCGGACGTCGACTGGGTCTCGGCGTTCGAGACCGAGACCGGCTGCCAGGTCACGGTCCAGACCTTCGGGACCTCGGATGAGGCGTTCACGCTCTTCCAGACCAACCCGACGCAGTACGACGTCATCTCCGCGTCGGGCGACGCCAGCCTGCGCCTCGTCGCCGGCGGCTTCGTCCAGCCGGTCAACGTGGACCTGATCCCGAGCTACGCCGAGATCTTCCCGGACCTCAAGGACAAGGACTACAACACGGTCGACGGCGTGCACTACGGCGTGCCGCACGGCCGCGGCGCGAACCTGCTCATGTGGCGCACCGACGAGGTCACGACCGCGCCCACCAAGTGGGCCGAGCTGTTCGACCCGGCCTCGCCGTATGCCGGCAAGTTCTCCGTGTACGACGCCCCGATCTACATCGCGGACGCGGCGGTCGTGCTCATGAAGACCCGCCCCGAACTCGAACATCACCAACCCGTACGCGCTGGACGACACGCAGTTCCAGGCGGCGGTGGACCTGGCCACGGCGCAGAAGCCGGCGGTCGGCGAGTACTGGGCGGACTACACCAAGCAGATCAGCTCGTTCCAGAACGGCAACACCGTGATCGGGACGACATGGCAGGTCATCGCCAACTTCCTGCAGGGCTCGGATCCGGCCGTCCCGGTCGAGGCGATCAAGCCCGAGGAAGGCTCGACCGGCTGGTCGGATACCTGGATGATCAACTCCAAGACCGCCAACCCCAACTGCGCCTACAAGTTCGTCAACCACATCACCTCGGCGCCGATCAACATCCAGATCGCCGAGTACTTCGGTGAGGCCCCGGGCAACTCGAAGTCGTGCGCCCTCGCCGTCAACCCCGACCACTGCGACATCTTCCATGCGGAGGACGCCGCCGTACTGGACCGATGTCTGGTACTGGACCACCCCGGTGGCCGAATGCCTCGACGGTCGCACCGACGTGACCTGCAAGGACTTCGCGGCCTGGGTGGAGGCCTGGACCGCCATCCGCAGCGGATAGCCATCGCTCGACCATCGTGATCGACGGACCCCGCGGCCGCACGGCCGCGGGGTCCGAACCGTACGGGACCCGAATCGTTGACCACGCCCGCTGATCGCCCGCTCCCACCGCCGGCCGCGTCACTGTCCGCGGCGGATCGCGGCATGGCTGCACCGCCACCCGCGGGCCCGCCTCGGCCTGCTCCTGTCGACGCCGATCGGCTGGCTCGTGCTCGTCTACCTCGGCTCGCTGGCGATCCTCTTCCTCAACGCGTTCTTCACCCGGGACGCGTTCAGCGGCGCGACCGTCTACCAGCCGACCCTCGACAACTTCGCGCGCCTGCTCGAGGAGCCCTACCCGGGGATCACGGTCCGCACCGTGCTGATGGCGGCCGCCGTCACCGCGACGTGCGCGATCCTCGCCATCCCGATCGCGTTCTTCATGGCCCGGGTCGTCCCGGCGCGCTTCCGCAACGCCATGGTCGTCGCGGTGATCGTCCCGCTGTGGGCGAGCTACCTCATCAAGGTGTACTCGTGGCGGCTCATCCTGGCCGAGGAGGGCATCCTCAACGAGCTGCTGCGCGCCGCTCGGGATCGAAGGCCCGGGCTTCGGCGATGTCGCCGTCTGGATCGTGTTCACCTACCTGTGGCTGCCGTACATGATCCTGCCGGTCTACGCCGGGCTCGAGCGGATCCCCGATCTCGATGCTCGAGGCCTCGGCCGATCTCGGCGGGCGCTCATGGACGACGTTCCGACGGGTCATCCTCCCGCTGGCGCTGCCCGCGGTCGTGGCCGGGTCGATCTTCACCTTCTCGCTGACCCTCGGTGACTACATCGCGCCCGCCCAGGTGTCGACCACGATCTTCATCGGGAACGCCATCTACTCCACGTTCGGGTCGGGCAACCTGCCACTGGCGGCCGCCCTCTCGCTCGTGCCGCTGGCGATCGTCGTGCTGTACCTGGTCGTGGCGCGCCGGCTCGGCGCGTTCGAGGCGCTCTGATGTCGATCGGCCGCACGACCCGGATCGTCGCTTGGGGTGGCGACCGGGCTGATCCTCGCGTTCATCTACATCCCGATCGCGCTGATCTTCATCTACTCCTTCAACTCCGGGACGACACCGGCCTGGCCGCCGGTGGGATTCACGCTGGACTGGTGGCGGCTGGCCCTCGAGAACACCGGCCTGCAACAGGCGTTCCTCACCTCGATCGCGATCGCCCTGGCGGCGACCGCCGTGGCGCTCGTCCTCGGGACCCTGGCGGCCATCGGCGTGTCGCGCTACCAGTTCTTCGGGCGTGAGTCGATCTCGTTCGTCGTCATCTTCCCGATCGCCCTGCCGGGCATCGTGACCGGCATGGCGCTCAGCACGACGTTCGCGCAGGTCGGCTTCCCGCTCGGGTTCCTGGCGATCGTCGTGGGCCATGCGACCTTCTGCATCGTCATCGTCTACAACAACGCGATCGCGCGGCTCAGGCGCACGTCACGCTCCTTCGAGGAAGCATCGGCTGACCTGGGCGCCGACAGCTGGATGACGTTCCGCCGGGTGACGTTCCCGGCCGTGCGCTCGGCGATCCTCGCCGGTGCGCTGCTCGCGTTCGCCCTGTCGTTCGACGAGGTCATCGTCACGATCTTCACGGCCGGCGGCGTGAAGACGCTCCCGATCTGGATCTTCCAGAGCTTCCGCCTCGCGAACCAGGTGCCGCTCGTGAACGTCGCGGGCGTGGTCGCGATCCTGCTCTCGGTGATCCCCGTCTATCTCGCGACGAGGATCAGCTCCGGGGTCGCCGGGGCGCGGCAGTAGGTCAGCCGTTCCAGCGACGACCCGCCTCGATGATCACGACGAAGACGGGAACGAGCAGCGCGACACCTCGGGAGACGGTCGTACGAAGCCGGGCCATCGGGCACCTCCACCGGCCACGCGCCGGCATCCGGGACGGCCGATCCCATCCGAGGAGTGCCCGATCGGTGCGCGTCCAGGCCAGTCTGCGCAGGGACGCTTAGCTGCGGCTTATCGACGGGCGTTCGCTGGCTACATCGACGGGACGTGGTCCGATGCGAGGTACTTCTCGGGGTCGTCCTTGAACTCCAGCAGGCATCCCTTGCCGCAGAACCAGTAGGTCGTGCCCTCGTACTCGTACGAGAGCAGCGAGGTCGCGGTGTCGACCTGCATGCCACAGACGGGGTCGATCTCGATGGCCATGGGGCATTCGCCTCCCTGCTCGGTTGGTACTCCCCGGGAGTATATCGCGCCATCGCACGAAGGGCGCCCGAGGGCTACAGTCCGACGATGACGCCCCACGAGCTCGATACGGCTCGCCACGCACTCGTCGCCGAACGCATCCGCCTCCACGCCGAGCTCGGCGAGGCGATCGAGGCGCCGGGTCAGATGACCTACGGCTCGCAGGCGGCCGCCGCCAGCCACGTCTTCGAGCAGCAGCGCGACCTCGCGCTCCGCGATCGCGCGACGCACCAGCTCGAGCTCGTCGACGCGGCGCTCGCCCGGCTGGACGGCGGCACGTTCGGGACCTGCCTGCGCTGCGGGAAGCCGATCGCCGACGCAAGGCTCGAGGCGTTGCCGTGGGCGGCCCATTGCATCGACTGCCAGTCCATCGTCGATCGGGAGCGACGGTGACCATCCCGCACCCGTCCGCCGCGGAGGATCGCGACCGAGCCGGCTCTCGTCACGCTCGAGGCGATCCGCGCGGCCGCGGAGCTGTTGCGCGGCATCACGATCCGGGCGCCGCTCGTGGCGTTCGGGCCGCCGGAGCAGCGCCGGTTCCTCAAGGCCGAGAGCCTGCAGCCCATCGGCGCGTTCAAGCTCCGTGGCGCGTACGTGGCGATCGCATCGCTGACGCCCGACGAGCGACGGCGCGGTGTCATCACGTACTCCTCGGGCAACCACGCGCAGGGCGTCGCCCGCGCCGCGCGCCTGCTCGGCGCGCCGGCGGTCGTCGTCATGCCATCCGACGCGCCGGCCATCAAACGGGATCGCGTCGCGGCCGACGGCGCCCAGGTCGTCATCGTCGGCACCGCGTCGGACGAGCGGCAGCGCGTCGCGGAGGACCTCGCACTCGAGCGCGGGCTCTTCATCATCCCGCCCTACGACGACGACCGGGTCATCGCGGGCCAGGGCACGATCGGTCTCGAGATCGTGGAGGACCTGCCCGAGGTCGCCGCCGTCCTCGTGCCGATCGGGGGCGGCGGGCTCGCGAGTGGGGTCGCGACCGCGATCAAGTCGCTCGACCCGTCGATCCGCGTGCTCGGCGTGGAACCCGAGCTCGCCGCCGATGCCCGCGATTCCCTGGCGCGCGGCGAGATCGTCACCTGGTCGGGCGCCGATGCCTCGCGGACCGTCGCCGACGGCACGCGCACCAGGGCGATCGGCCGACGGCCGTTCGCGCACTTGCGGGCCTACCTCGACGGGGTGGTCACGGTGGGCGAGGACGAGATCGTGGCCGCCGTCCGGCTCGCCGCGGAACGCTCCAGGCTCGTCGTCGAGCCGTCAGGCGCGCTCGCCATCGCGGCGATGGCGTTCCATGCCGGCGAGCTCGGCCTCGATGCGCTCGATGGACCGGTCGTCGGCGTGGTCAGCGGCGGGAACGTGGAGCCCGACCGCTTCCTGGCCTATCTCGCGGCGCCCGTCCCCGACCCGGGCTGAGCGCTCGGCACCTCGGCGTCGGCCCGCTCTGACGCGAGCCGCTCCGCCAGGCGTGCCTCGCGGATCCGGATCTCGGCCAGCTCGACGTCGGCCCGCCGATCGTTCCGTGCCGTGTCCCGCGCCTCGGCCCGCATCCAGCCCCACAGGATGGCCATCACGGCCGTCAGGAAGATCGCGTCGCCCACGATCCACATGATCCCGGCGGCGACCCGCTGGTCCGCGAGCGCGCCCGAGCCCCACGGCGCCGGAAGCGTGGCGTAGTGCTCATACAGGACGTTGCTGGCGCCGAGGATCACGACGGCGAGGAACGTGTTCTGGGTCATCTGCGTGAAGACGTACAGCGCGCGGACCGGGTGCGCCATCCGCCACGGCGAGGGGTCGAGGGCCACGGCGGGCCACCAGAACAGCAGGGCCGTGCCGAGGAACAGCGCGTGCTCCAGGTCGTGGACGAGCGGGTCCTCCAGCGCCGCGTCGAACAGCGGCGAGAAGTGCGCCAGCCACATCGCCGAGGCGAACAGCAGCCAGCTCACGACCGGGAAGGCCAGGACCCGCATGGCCCGGGAATGGAGGACGGGCAAGATCCAGCGTCGCCGGGTCGTCACCGACGAGACGCGCAACAGAAGCGTGATCGGTGCCCCGAGCGCGATCAGCGGCGCCGCGACAAGCGCCAGCAGGACGTGCTGCACCATGTGGACGGAGAACAGCGCCGTGTCGTAGGTGTCGATGCCCGACAGCAGGGCGAACGCGATCGCGAGCAATCCCGCACCGAACGCGACGGACCGCCGAGCCGGCACCGGGTTGGCCGGATGCGCCGCGTTCACGCGACGGACCGCCCACCACCACCAGCCCGCCGCGATGACGATCCCGAGGGTCGGCAACGGCTCGAACGTCCAGCCGAGGAGGAACGACGCCGGCGTGGGCAGCTCGGCCGGCACCGGCCCGTGTGCCGCGACCGGGCCGCCGGCCGCGAGCGCGAGCACCAACCGCGGCCAGCGCGCCGAGACCGCTGGCCGCCGCGCGCGCGCATCGGCGTGCGACGGCCGTGCGCGCGAAACGGGGAGACGACGATGTCGGCATCGATGGCATCGTCCCACGACCGCCGGCGCCATGCCGCCGGGCACACGAGGCGACGATGCTTCCGGGTATCATGGCGCCGGGTCCGACCGCGGACGGTCCGACCGCGAATTCAACACGGCGCATGCCTGGTCCGGGCGCGCGCCGCCCCATCCGCTGAGGACCTGCATGGCGAGTTCCCCCAGGACCGGCCGCAACACTGTCGCGATCGCCGCGCTGTGCGATCGGCGCGCTCATCATCGTCGGCGTCATCGCCGCCGTCGCCATCGGCGTGAACCTCCCCGAGACCGGGGAGCGCCTCGTCGAGAGCTTCTACCCGCCCATCGCCGTCACCGAGCAGGGCGCGCAGATCCGCGACCTGTACACCATCGTGTTCCTGATCGCGGCCGTCATCTTCTTCGTCGTCGAGGGCCTGATCGTGTGGACGGTCCTGCGCTATCGGCGCCGGCCGGGGATGACACGCTCCCGCCGCAGACGCACGGCAACGCGATCGCCGAGGTGGTCTGGACGGTCGTCCCGACGATCATCGTCGCGTTCCTGTTCGTCGTGTCGTGGCAGACCCTCAACAACGTCGACGCCGTGTCGGCCAATCCCGAGACGCGGATCCGCGCGGTGGCCGGCCAGTTCCAGTGGCAGTTCGACTACTTCGCGGCCGATGGCGAGACCGTCGCGTACACCGAGTTCATCCCGACCTACGACCCGACCGGCGACGTCGGGGGCATGCACGTCCCGGCCGGTCGCACCGTCCAGCTGTCGCTGACCAGCACCGACGTGATCCACGCGTTCTACGTCCCGCAGTTCCTGTTCAAGCGCGACGTGGTCCCGGGTCGGACCAACATGTTCGAGTTCAAGGTCCTCCCCGAGGACGCCGGCCAGACGTTCCGCGGGCAATGCGCCGAGCTGTGCGGCGCCGGCCATCGCGTGATGCTGTTCGACGTCCGCGCGCTCACGCCCGGCCGACTTCGATGCCTGGCTCCAGGCGAAGATCGACGCCGCGACGCGCATCACCGCCGCCACCACCGTCGGGCGAACCGGCACCATCGGGTCGACCCCGGCGAGTGGCGAGCCACCGCCGTCAGGCGCGCCGACCGGCCCGACCCTCAGTGTCGTGGCGCTTGAACCTCGCCTTCCAGCCGACCGAGCTCACGGCGCCCGCAGACACGCCGTTCAAGATCGACTTCGACAATCAGGACCCGAGCGTCCCGCACAACGTCGCGATCCACGAGGGATCCCCCACGGGTCCGCCGGTATTCCAGGGCGAGATCTTCCCGGGTCCCGCCAAGCGGACCTACGACGTCGGGCCACTCGCGGCCGGCACGTACGGCTTCATCTGCACGGTCCATCCCGACCACCATGACCGGCACCCTCACGGTCGACTGAGGAGCAACCCGTGGCGACAACCGACGCTCCACCCGGCTGCCCCCACCTATCGCAGCACGCTGTACGAGTGGGTGACGACGACCGATCACAAGAAGATCGGGATCCTCTACCTGATCAACTCGTTCGTGTTCTTCTTCATCGGCGGCCTGCTCGCGATGGGCGTGCGCATGGAGCTCGCCCAGCCGGGGCTCCAGATCGTGACGGACCAGACGTACAACGAGCTGTTCACGATGCACGCCACGTTCATGATCTTCCTGTTCATCATCCCGGTCCTGGCGGGCTTCGGGAACTACATCGCCCCGCTGCAGATCGGCGCCCCGGACATGGCGTTCCCGCGGATCAACGCGCTGTCGTTCTGGATGCTGCCGCTCGCGGGCATCCTGCTCCTGCTCAGCTTCGGGACCGGCGGCGCGGCGGCGGCCGGCTGGACGAGCTACGCACCGCTGTCGGAGGACCGACCGCTCTCGGCCGTGGGTCCGGGCCAGGACCTGTGGATCGTCGCCGTGGTGCTGATCGGGACGAGCTCGATCCTTGGCGCCGTCAACTTCCTCGTGACGATCTTCAAGATGCGCGCGCCCGGCATGACGCTGTTCCGGATGCCGATCATGGTCTGGACCGTCCTCGTCACCGTCGGTCCTCGTGCTCATGGCGACGCCAGTCATCACCAGTGCCCTGATCATGCTGTTCATCGATCGCAACTACGGCGGGAGCTTCTTCGACCCAGCCAACGGCGGCGACGCGATCCTGTACCAGAACATCTTCTGGTTCTACTCGCACCCGGCGGTCTACATCATGGTCCTGCCGGCGATGGGCATGATCAGCGAGGTCCTGCCGGTGTTCAGCCGGAAGCCGCTGTTCGGCTACAAGGCGTTCGTGTTCGCGACCGCCGCGATCGGCGCCCTCGGGTTCTCCGTGTGGGCCCATCACATGTTCACGACGGGCGCCGTGTTCCTGCCGTTCTTCAGCCTGATGACGTTCCTCATCGCCATCCCGACCGGCGTGAAGATGTTCAACTGGATCTTCACGCTGTGGCGCGGCCAGCTGACGTTCTCGACGCCGTTGCTGTTCGCCCTCGGGTTCCTGTCGATGTTCCTCATCGGCGGCATCAACGGCGCGATCACGGCCGCCGTGCCGGTCGACTTCGCGCTCCACGACACCTACTGGGTCGTGTCCCACCTGCATTACGTGCTGTTCGGCGGGTCCGTCTTCGGGGTGATGGCGGGCTTCTACTACTGGTTCCCCAAGATGACCGGGCGGATGCTCAACGAGACGCTCGGCAAGATCCAGTTCGTCCTCATGTTCATCGGCTTCAACCTGACGTTCTTCCCGATGCATCAGCTGGGCCTGGCGGGCATGCCCCGGCGCATCGCCGACTACGCCGGGACCGCGGGCTGGAACGACCTCAACGTCGCCGCGACGATCGGCGGGTTCACGATCGCCGCGAGCATGCTGCCGCTGCTGTGGAACGTGTTCATCTCGCTGCGCAGCGGCAAGCCCGCCGGCGACGATCCGTGGGAGGGCAACACCCTCGAGTGGGCGACCACCTCCCCGCCCCCGCCGTACAACTTCGACCGGCTGCCGGAGATCCGTTCCGAGCGCCCGGTGTTCGACGTGCGCCATGGCCCCAAGCCGCAAGGCGCAGCGTGCCGCCGCTCGTGGCCCAGGAGCACTGACCCGATGGCCACCGACAGCCACGCGCTGACGACCACCGATCACAGCCCGGTCGCCGGGCTCGCCCACGATTCCCGTGGCGGGATCAGCAACCCCGTCCTGGGGATGCTGCTGTTCATCACCTCGGAGGTGATGTTCTTCGCGGGGCTCTTCGCGGCCTACTTCAACGTCCGCGCGAACACCCCGCAGTGGCCGCCCGAGCAGTTCGCCGAGACGCTCAAGATCATGCCGCTCGTCGGCCCGGCGACCGTCCTCCTGATCCTCAGCTCGTTCACCTGCCAGTTCGCGGTCTGGGGCATCCGACGCGGGGACCGGACGGCGTTCCTGCGCAACATCAGCGTCACGTTCCTCATCGGCATCGTGTTCCTCGTGATGCAGGGCATCGACTACGCGATGCTCGGGCACGAAGGCCTCAGCCTGTCGTCCGGCACGTTCGGGACCACGTACTTCACGCTCACCGGCTTCCATGGCGCGCACGTCTTCGGCGGCGTGATCATGCTCGGCGTCGTGCTCTATCGCGGCATGGCCGGCCAGTTCTCGGCACGCCATCACGACGCGGTGGAGGCCGCCTCGCTGTACTGGCACTTCGTCGACGTCGTGTGGATCCTGCTGTTCTCGCTGCTCTATCTCCTGCCCGGCAAGACCCCGGCGACCTAGGAGCCGTCATGCATCCGCTCCGCCATCCGCGCAACGCGATCTTCGTCGGCCTGCTGTTCGTGTTCATCGGCGTCGTGTTCTGGGCCATCCCGACGTTCGGTGGCTGGCACGTCGACTACGCCGGGGTGACGATGCTCCTCGCGCTCGGGGTCGCCATGAGCATCATGGCCTACGTCCTGATCGCCGGGTCACCCAACGACTGACCTGACCTGCCGATGCTCGATGACCTCTGGAGCAGCATCCTCGACCTGCTAGCGCAGTTCGTCATCCCCGACTGGGGCGCCACGGTCGCCCTGCTCCCGATCCTCATGATCGTGCTCGTCGTCCTCATCGTGGGCTGGACGATGCTGCGCCTCTATCGCGCCGCCGCCGCCGCGCCGCGGGAAGTACAAGATCGAGCCGCGGCCACCGGCCGACATCCACATGCCCGGGCCGTCGTTCGCCCCGTTCCTCGCGGCGATCGGGGCGTTCCTGCTCTTCCTCGGGCTCGTGTTCGGCGGCCCGTTGCTGGTCATCGGTGCGATCGCGCTGATCCTCACGCTGCTGTACTGGCTCGGCGAGGCGCTGCGGATCTACGACCGCGAGGTCGGCGACGCGCCGCCGGCCCTGCCGCCGCAGGTCCACGACGGTCCGCCGCCCGGGGTCCACGTGCCCGGTCCGTCGTTCCGTCCGTTCCTCGGGGCGCTCGGCGCGGCGTTCGTGATGCTCGGTCTCGTGTTCGGTGGGTGGTTGCTCGCCGTCGGGATCGTCGCGCTCGTGCTGACCCTCGTCGGCTGGCTCATCGACGCGCGCAAGGAATATGTCCAGACCGTCCGCGCGGACACGACCGGACACCTCGAGAACATCCCCGCCCCCCGCGCGCCGACGGCCCTGCTGGCCTCGCTCGCCGTCCTGCTCGTCGTGGGCATCGTCCTGCAGGCGGGCTGGCTCCCGCCGTCGTCGGCCAGTGAGGGCGAGGGCGCCGCCGCCGTCCGGCGAGCCGCCCGCCAGCGGTGGACCGCCGCCATCCGGCGAGCCCGGCGCGTCCGGCCAGCCAGGGGAGCCAGGCGGATCGGGTGCGCCGCCGCCGGCGGCGGACATCACGCCTCGTCGCCGCGGGGATCGCGTTCGACCAGAGCAGCATCAGCGGACCCGCCGATGCGCCGTTCACGATCGGCCTCGACAACCAGGACCAGGCGCCCGCACAACGTCGCATTCAAGGACGCCGGGTGGCACGCTGGTCTGGACCGGTGAGCCGTTCTCCGGCCCGAAGGCGCAGGTCTACGACGTCCCGCCGCTGCCCGCCGGCACCTACGAGTTCCTGTGCACGATCCACCCGAACATGACCGGGACCGCGACCCTCCAGTAGGCACTCCCCGAGGTCCAGCCACGCCGCGTCGCCCGATCGTCATCGCCCTTGCCATCGCCATCGCCACGACCGTCGGCGTGTACCTGCTCGTCCGCGTCGGCGACGACGGCCCGCGGGTCGCGGCCGGGCAGCCGGCGCCCGCGATCGTCGGGACGACCCTCGACGGCACGGCCTTCGATCTCGCCACGTACGCCGGCCGGCCGGTCGTCGTCAACTTCTGGGGCCCGACGTGCGTCCCGTGTCGCGACGAGTTCCCGTTGTTCGAGGCGAAGCTCGCCGAGCACGCGGCGGACGGGCTCGCCGTGGTCGGCGTCCTGACCGACGATCCGCCCGAGCTCGCGCGCACGTTCGTCGACGAGTTCGCGGCCGACTGGCCGACGGTCGTCGACCCGGACGAAGCCCTCAAGGCGACCTATCGCATCGCCGCCCGGCCACAGTCGTACTTCATCGATGGCGACGGGCGTCGTGCGATCCATCCAGGCCGGCGGGCTGACCGACGCCGACTTCGAACGCCAGTACGCCGCCATCGCACCGTGATCGGCGCGGCCACGGCGCCCCGGCGGGCCCCGCCGATCGGGTCCGGACCCGCGATCGTCATCGAGGGCCTCGTCAAGCGCTACGGGCCGCGCACCGTCGTCGACGGCGTCTCGCTGTCGTCGCCCGCGGCGAGATCGTCGCCGTGCTCGGACCGAACGGCGCCGGGAAGACCACGACGGTCGAGATCGTCGAGGGCTACCGCGCCGCGGACGCGGGCACGGTCCGGGTGCTCGGCACCGACCCCCGGCGCGGCGGCCGGGCGTTGCGGGCACGGGTCGGGCTGATGCTCCAGGACGGCGGCGTCGACATGCGGGCACGACCGGCCGAGACCCTCCGCCAGTACGCGGCCTTCCACGCCGACCCGCTGGACCCCGACGCCCTGCTCGAGCAGATGGGGCTGCGCCACGGTCGCGCGAACGGCGTATCGCCGCCTGTCGGGCGGCGAGCGACGCAGGCTCGCGCTGGCGATGGCGGTCGTCGGTCGCCCCGAGGTCGTCGATCCTGGACGAACCGACGGCGGGCATGGACCCGGAGGCCCGGGCGACGACGCGGAGCCTCGTCGCCGGCCTGCGTGACACCGGTGCGGCGATCCTGCTGACGAGCCAGGACCTGGCCGACGTCGAGCGGCTCGCCGACCGCATCTGCCTCCTCGACGACGGTCGGATCGTCGCCGCCGGGTCGCCGGCGGAGCTCATGGCGATGGCCCGTCCGCGGCTGCGCCTTCGACTGGACCGGCCGCTCGAGCGACGAGCGGCGTCGCGTCGCTCGCCCGGTCACTTGGGGCGCAGCGCCCTGGAGCGACGCTCACAGCCGAACGCGATGCCGGCCGCTACCGGATCGACGGGGTCGTGCCCGACGCGGCGTTGATCGCCGCCGTCGCCGCGTGGTGCGCGGAGGCGGATCGGCTCATCGTCGAATTGCGGACATCCGGCGGCAGCCTCGAGGACGCCTACCTGGACCTGCTGTCGCGTCGGCCGGCGCCGAGCACAGGCCGCACCGCGCGCGGCGCTCCGGCCGCGGCGGACGCGCCGGCCCCGACCCACGACCGATGAGCCGCCCGGCCCCGCTCCTGGCCGCAGCCGTCGCCCAGGCGTCGATGGAGCTCCGGCTCACGGCGCGACGCGGCGAGAACATCCTCGTGATGCTGGTCATCCCGGCGGTCGTGCTCGTGTTCTTCAGCTCGACCGAGGTCGTCAGCGTGGCGGGCGGAGGCAGCGTCGATGTCCTGCTGCCGGGGACCCTCGCGCTCGCGGTCATCGCGACGAGCCTCGTGAACCTGTCGATCGCGACCGCCTACGAGCGCCAGTACGGCGTCCTCAAGCGACTCGGCGGCTCGCCGCTCACCCGTGGCGGTCTCGTGGCGGCGAAGATCGGCGTGGTCCTGCTGGTCGAAGCCGCCGTGATCGTCGTGCTCCTCGCCATCGCGTCGCTCGCCCTCGGGTGGGCGCCGCCGGGCCCGCCGTCCGCTGCCCGCGCTCGTCGCCGCGTGGCTGGCCGGGACGCTGGCGTTCGGCGGGCTCGGCCTGTTCCTCGCGGGCGCGCTGCGCGCGGAGGCGACCCTCGCGCTCACGAACGGCCTGTTCCTGGCGGCGCTGCTGCTCGGGGGCATCCTCCTGCCGGTCGACCGCCTGCCGCCGCTCCTCGCCGACATCGCCCGGATCCTGCCGGCGGCTCCGCTCGCGGAGGCATTCGCCATCGCGCTCGGTGGCGCGGGCGACCTCGCGGGATCGCTCGCCCTGCTCGTCGCGTGGGGGGTCGGGGCGATCCTGTCTGACGATGCGGACGTTCCGCTGGGAATGACGATCCGCCGGTGGCAGAACGCCTAGGCGGTCGTTCCCGAGGCGCCCGTCCCCGGCTCGCTCGTCACGTCCCCGACTCGTCCCTCGTCGCCCGACCATCGCGTAGACGACCACGAGCGCGACACCGACGAGGATGGCCAGCTCCGGCGTGGCAGCGACCCACAGCAGCACGACCGCGAGCACGATGCCGACCGCCCACGCGATCCCGGTCGAGTTGTCGCGCAGCCAGGCGTCGAGTCGGTCCCGCCGCGAGGTCGGGTCGCTCACTGCGGCGACACCGTCGGTCAGCCACGCCGGTCGACTCACGGCAGCGGTCGTCGCGGCGACCGCGATCCCGAGGAGCACGAGCAGCCAGGACCATGCCCCGAGGTCGGTCGTCAGGTCGCGAAGCACGTCGCGGACGAGCGTGCCGCTCCCTTCGGACGCGAGCGACGCGGCGGCACCTTCGAGGATGCTCCGCACCGCGATGCGGGCGATGATCAACGCGACGACGGCGCCCAAGGCGAGCGCCACGACCATGCGCAGGCGACGGCGGGCCAGGAACACCGTGGCGGCCAGCAGTGCGATCGTCACGACCACGATGGCGATGACCGCGAGATCGAATGCGCGAACCGCGCCCTGCGCGGCGGCCAACCGGTTCGCCTCCGTGACCGGGATGAGCGCGAAGTCCTCCGGGAGGTCACGGCCGAGCCGCTCCTCCAGGGTCGCGATCGCCGCGTCCCGACCGGCCGGGTCGGTCACGTCGGGGAGTGCCACCTCGGCCGGCAGGATGCCGGCGGCCTGCAGTTGCCGAAGGCCCTCGACGGCCACGGGGAGCACGTCGATCGTCACCGTCGTCCCGACAAGGGTCACGACGTCGCCCTCGTTGCGGAGCAGCGTGATGAGTCGCTCGTGGGCGAATCTCGTCGCGCCGAGCAGCAGCTGCTGGGCACGCTCCGTCGCGAGGAACGATTCGAGGCGCGAGGCGATGAAGCCCTGCGCGGCACTCGTCAACGGCCCGGCCAGGATCCCCTGGTTCCCCGGGAGCACGCTCGCGATCCGGTTCTGGACGTCGCCGGCCACCATCACCTGTTCGGCGATGCGCTGGGCCGCCAGCGAGTGCAGCTCGGGCTCGGCGGCGACCCGACCGACGACCGCGACGAAGCGGTCCGTCTGCAGGACGGTCTGGTGCGCCCACACCGCGATCGTGCTGAGCGTGATGCCGAGGCAGGCGAGCAGGAACAGGAGGCCGACCAGTACGCGGCGAACCGGCGACATGGAACGCGTCATGGCTTGGAGCCTCCGACCGGATGCGTGTTGGTCCCCATCGTACGTGCCCTGACACGACGCAGAACGCCGTGACTGCCGGGCGGCGTCAGCCCGCTTCGGCGGCGTCCGGGATGTCGCGCATCCGCAGGACGCGGGTCCCCACGAGCCACAGGACGCCGGTCGATGCCGCGATCGTCACGATGAACAGCGCTTCGCGGACCCCGAGGACCCCGCCCAGGATCCCGCCGAGCAGCGCGCCGATGGGCCGGACGCCGTAGTTGATGAACCGGAAGGCACCGGTCGAGCGGCCGCGGATGCGGTCCGGCGTCCGCGCCTGGATGATCGTCCCGGCGTTGATGTCGAGGATCATGACGCCCATCCCCGCCCAGAACTCCGAGAAGAAGAGCAGCGCCAGGATGACCGGCATCGGCATGTCCGGGCTGGCCAGCGGGACGAGGATCAGCGGCACCGGGAACAGCAGGCAGCCCAGGGCGTAGGCGGGTCCGAGCCCGATCCGGCGGCCGATCGCGCGAGGCGATGACCGCACCGATCACACCGCCCACGGCGCCCATGCCGAGCGCCAGGCCGAGCACGCCAGGGGACACGCCCAGGTCGACCGTGGCATACAGGATGAACAGCGCCGAGAACGCGAGGTTGAACAGGTTGATCGTGGCCACGGCGAGCAAGGTCGGGCGCATGATCGGATCGACGAGGATGAACCGCAGGCCCGCGAGCAGCCGTTCGCGGACACTGCCGGTCTCGTGCTCGACCGGCGGTTCGGGCGCCTGGATCCGGCGCAGGAAGACCACCGAGCCGAGGTACGAGAGCGCGTCCATGAACATCGCGAGCGGCGCGCCCAGTGCCTGGACGAGCGCCCCGCCGATGGTCGGTCCGGCGACGAACGCCAGTGATCGGCTGCCGTTCAGCAACGACATCGCCTCGACGAACCGGTCGCGGTGCACCACCGCGTTGAACACCGTCGCCCACGAGAGGTCGAACAGCACCGACAGCGTCCCGCTCAGGAACCCGACGACGTAGAGCTGGCCCATCGAGAGCACGCCGAGCACGTACGCGACCGGGATCGAGCCGATGAGTGCCGCGCGGCCGAGATCCGCCCAGATCATCACCCGCCGTCGACGGTGGACCCGGTCCAGCAAGATGCCCGCCGGCATGGAGAACAGCAGGTGCGGCAGGAGCCCGACCGCGGTCAGGAGGCCCATCTGCGCCGCGTCGGCGCCCAGCACCAGGACCGCCACGAGCGGCACGCCCAGGTGCGAGATCTCGTCGCCGAAGACGGAGATGGACTGGCCGATCCACAGGCGCCGGAAATCGACCGCGTCGCGCAGGAGCGACGGGATGAGGCGCGCGGTGCGGAGGCGCAAGGCGCGCGGTTCACCCATTCGCGACCGATGGTAGCGCGCTGAACGTTCTGGCCGGAGGGGACTCCGTCTAACGGGCGGATGATCCCGCAGGAACCGTTCAGTAGACCCCGACGCCATACGTTGTGACGCCGGTCATGATGGCCGGACCATAGCGAGGCGACCATGGACCAGCGAGGGCTCGTGGAACGCGCGAGGCGAGGCGATCATGACGCCTTCGCCGAGCTCGCCCGCGCGGCCGTCGTGCGGCTGGACCAGGCCGCCCGCCTCATCCTCCGTGATCCCGAGCTCGCACGCGACGCGGTCCAGGAGGGACTTATCCGGGCCTGGCGGGACCTCCCGAAGCTTCGGGATCCCGACCGGTTCGATGCCTGGTTGTATCGGCTTACCGTCAATTCCTGCATCGACCAGACGCGCCGCCGAAACCGGCGGCCCATCGAGGTCGAGCTGATGCCCATCCACGCGCCGTTCGCGTACGACGTGTCCAGCGCACTCGCCGATCGGGACCTCGTCGATGGGGTGCTCCGGCGCCTCGACGAACGCGAGCGAGCGATCGTCGTCCTGCACTACTTCCTGGGGATGCCGCTGACCGAGGTCGCGATCGCCCTGGGCATCCCCACCGGCACCGTCAAGTCGCGGCTGCATCGTGCTCTCCGCGCGATGCGGAGCGCGATCGCTGCCGATGCCGAAGGGCCGGACGCGTCGCCCGCTTCATCAGTGTCCGGAGGGCAGCTCGCATGACGACCGAACGTCATCTCGAGCGCGACCTCCCCGCGATCCTGGGCGATCTCGCGATCGGCCCCTACCCCGACTACATCGATGACGTCCTCGTGACCACGGCGCATCGTCGCCAGCGTCCCGCCTGGACGTTCCCCGAAAGGTGGCTTCCGATGGATCTCGCAACCACCCCGGTCCGAGGGCCGGCATTCCCGTGGCGTCAGCTTGGCGTCCTTGCCATCATCGCCTTGTTGCTCGCGGCGGCGCTCGCGGTCGTCGTCGGGTCGCGACCACAGCTCCCCGAACCGTTCGGGCCCGCTGCCAATGGCCTGGTCGCCATCGCAACAGATGGCGATATCTTCGTCGCTGATCCCTTGACCGGAGAGGCCACCGCGATCGTGACCGGACCCGAGATCGATCGGGACCCGGTCTGGTCACCCCTCGGGACGCACCTGGCGTTCCGGCGAGGTGGCGCCGGACTGTTGTTCGTGGTCGGCAAGGACGGCAGCGGACTCGTGCAGGTGACACCCGAACCGCTGGGCGGCCTCCAGTCCTGGAGCTTCTCGCCCGACGGGCGGTCGATCATGGCGATCGCGAGGATCGACAAGCGGGTCTCGATCATCATGGCCACCGCTGACGGGGCGAGTCCGCCTCGGGTGCTCGCGATCGACGCGACCGTCGACGACAGTGCCCCGACATACCGTCCGCCGGACGGCGGCGAGATCCTGTTCGTCGGCCGGGAGACCGGCCAGCGCAACCGCGGCGTCTATGCCGTGGATGCAGTGACTGGGAACATGCGGAGGATCGTCGCACCATCTATGGACGACATCTTCGCGGCGACCTGGTCCCCCGATGGATCGCGGATCGCCTACGGGCGGTTCGACCCGCAGGCAGACGGCATTTCGACGAGAACCCATGTCGTTTCGGCGGACGGAACGGGAGACTTCCTCGTGGACGATCGCTCGGACGCGATCGCGGATGGAGTTCCGATGGTCTGGTCGAATGACGGCACCCGGCTGGTCATCACTCGTGTCTACGATGACGGGCGCACGCGATCCGCGATCGTGCCCGTCGACGGGAACGGTGTCGGCATCGAGATCGAGTGCCCCGCGCAGGAGGTCTCCAACGAGTGCGCGGTCGATTGGACGTGGGCTCCAGACGATGGTTCGCTGCTCGGAACCGTGTCGGTCGATAACCGGACCCCGCAACAGCTGCTCGCTGACCCGTTGACCGGGGCGATCCGGCCGGCCCCGTGGACCGCGACCAGCGCGCCGGCGTGGCAGCGGCTCGCGCCCTGACGGAACGCGCCGGCGATCCCGTGGCGGACAAGGAAGAACCCCGGGTTGGTCGGGACCCGGGGTTCAGAAAAAGGCGTTGGTTGCGGGGAGGGGATTCGAACCCCTGACCTTCGGGTTATGAGCCCGACGAGCTGCCGCTGCTCCACCCCGCGACCTAGAACTATAGAGAAAAACGGCGATTCGGTCAAACGGCAGGGCGTCTGCCGGTCGGTGACGCCTCGTGCGCTACCATCCCCCGGATGCGACGACCCGGTGCCACCCGCGCATGACCCGCATCGGCGGTCGAACGCTCCTCCGCGACGCGCACACGCATCGCTACGCGATCCCCGCGTTCAACGTGAGCAACCTCGAGACGACGCAGGCGATCATCGCCGCGGCCGAGGCGGCGGCGGCTCCGGTGATCCTGCAGCTGAGCCCGGGCGCGATCGCCTATGCCGGCTACCGCCCGCTTCGCCGGCTGGTCTTCGACCTTGCCGAGGACGCCACCGTCCCGATCGTCGTCCACCTGGACCATTGTCGCGACGCCGACGGTCGTGGAGCGTGCCATCGCCGACGGCTTCGGTTCGGTCATGTTCGACGGCTCGCCCCTGCCGTTCGATGACAACGCCGCGGCGACACAGCCATCTCGTGGCGCTGGCACGCGCAGCCGACGCGGACCTCGCGGTCGAAGGGGAACTCGGGATCATCGGCGGTCGCGAGGACACGGATCCCGAGGACGCCTGGGCCGCCCGGACGACCCCCGAGGAGGCGACCCGCTTCGTCGACGCGACCGACATCGACGTGCTCGCGCCCAATCTCGGCAACCTGCATCGCATGCCCGACGACAGCGTCCGGCTGGACCTCGACCAGGTCCGTGCGATCGCGGACGCGACGGATCGCCCGATCGCGCTGCACGGCGGCTCGGGCATCGACCAGGCGCAGCTCCGGGCCGCGATCGAGGCCGGGATCGGGAAGGTCAACGTCTCCTCGCGGGTGACCCGCGCGATGGCCGCCGGGATCCGGGCGACGTGGGCGGACCGCCCCGACGAGCTCGACCTCCGTCGCTACCTGGGTGCGGGCCGCGAGGCCGTCCAGTCGATGGCGGCCGCGTACTTCGAGCTGACCGGGGCCGCCGGCCGCGCCACGCGGACACCCGCCGCCGCGGGCGCACCCGCTCCGGGCTGGACCGCGTCACGACGCGGAACCCGAGTAGGCGCACGGATCGCCCCGGCCATGTACACCTGCGTCGTCAACCTCGGGCTCAAGAGCATGCGCTCGGCCGTGTTCGACCAGACCGGGCGGCGGCTCGCGATCGCGTACCGGCCGATCGAGAGCCGGATGGGCGAGGGCCGCGTCGAGCAGGATCCCGAGGAATGGTGGTCGCGCCGCGCTGGCGACCCTCGACGAGGTCCTCGCCGACCGCGCGCTCGCGGCACGGGTCGGGCGACTGACCGTGACCACGTCGGCCGGCTGCCTCGTCGCGCTGGATCGCGACGGCGAGGTCGTCCGCGCCGGCATCGTCATCAGCGACGTGCGTGCCAGCGAGCAGGCCGCGCGGATCCAGGCGCATCCGGCGTTCGAGGCGCTCGGGTTGCCGGGCGGTCGGGTGACGCCCGACCTGATGCTGCCCAAGATCGTCTGGCTGCGCGAGCACGAGCCGGCCAACCACGAGCGGACGCGGTGGTTCGCGGCGCCGAACGATTTCCTCGTCCACCGGTTGACGGGCGAGCTCGCGACCGACGCGCCCAACGCCACGAAGTACCTGTACGACCCGGCCGCCGAGGCGTATCCCCTGGAGCTGCTCGCCGCGCTCGACATCGATCCGGCATCGCTGCCGCCCGTGGCGGCCCGCGGCGACGCCGTCATGCCACTCCTGCCGCGCTTTCGCGATCGATTCGGGCTTCGCGACGACGTCGCGGTCGTGCTCTCGACCTACGACGCCATCTGCGCGGTCTACGGCTCGGGGGTCGCGGCGGTCGGCGAGGCGTGCGACGTCTCGGGCACGGTCACGAGCTTTCGCGCCGTCACCGATCGACCCGATCGCGACCCCGCCGGGCGCCTGTTCATCGTGCCGCACGTCGGCGAGGGCCGCTATCTCGCGGGCGGCTCGAACAACCTCGGCGGCGGCGTGATCGAGTGGGCGAAGCAGGTGCTGTACCCGGACGACGCGGATCCGTACGCGGCGATGGTCGCCGAGGCGATCGATGCGCCGCCGGGTGCGGCCGGCCTCACGTTCCTGCCGTACCTGCTCGGCGAGCGGGCGCCGGTCTGGGACTCGAACGCGCGTGGCGTCTTCTTCGGCCTGGGGCGCAACCACGGCCGCGCGCGACATGATCCGGGCGATCTTCGAGGGTGTCGGCTACAGCGTCCTCGACATCGCCGATCGCCTCGACGGGATGGGCGTCACGGTCTCGCGGGTATCGGCATCGGGCGGCCTGGCCCGGCTCGATCCGGTCAACCAGATCAAGGCGGACATGCTCGGCGTGCCCGTGACCCTCGCGGAGGAGCTCGAGACGTCGGCGCTTGGGGCCGCGCTCGTTGCCGGGGTCACGATCGGCGACTGGGCATCGATGGAGGAGGCGACGACCGCCTGCGTCCGCTCGTCGTCCGTCTTCGAACCGGATGCCGCCCGGACGCGCGATGTATCGCGACTTCTTCGCCATCTACCGCGGCCTGTACGACCAGCTGCGCGAGCTGTTCGTCGCCCGCGAGGGCCTGATCGCCCAGCACGCCGAGGTGCTCCGGACGTCGCTGTCGCGGAGCGAGAACCTGTGACCACGGAGCGCGCCGGGGCGAGTGCCCGCGTTCGACGTCCTGGACCTCGGCGTGGACCTCCCGACGCGGATCCGGTTCGGACCGGGCAGTCGCCGCGAGGTCGGACGGATCGCCGCCGCCGCCGGGCCCCGGACGGTGCTGGTGGTGGGCTCGTCGTTCGCCGCGAACCCCGGTGCCGCCGAGGTCCTCGAGGCCCTCGCGGCCGCCGGCGTCATGGTCGCGGCACGACAGGTGAGCCGTGGTGAGCCGGACGATGCCGCGGTGCTCGAGCTGGTCCGGATCCTCGACGACGCGCGTGCGGATTCGGTCGTCGCCGTCGGCGGCGGCAGCGTGCTCGATCTCGCCAAGGCCGCGGGCCAGCGCCCCGACGCGGACCGCCTCGACGCCCTGCTGGCGGGTGAACGCACCGAGACACCCGGGCTGCCGGTCGTGGCCCTGCCGACGACCGCGGGGAGTGGCGCCGAGGTCAGCCACGCCGCCATCGTCACCCACCGGGCGAGTGGCCGGAAACGCGGGATCCGCGGACCCGGGCGTCGCCGCGCGGGACGCCATCGTGGATCCCGAGCTCATGCGCGGGGCGCCCGCCCCGGTCGTCGCGGCGGCGGGGTTCGACGCGATCGCCCACGCCGTCGAGACGAGCGCCTCACGCGCGGCGACCGAGCCCGTCATCGAGCGTGGCGGGGCAGCGTTGCGCTCCCTGCTCGACGCCGTGCCGCGCGCCGTTCGCGCGGCCGTGCCGCGCGCCATGCAGGACGCTGACGCCATGGGCGCGGCCGCGTACGCTGCGCTGCTCATGGGTGTGAACCTCGCGACCTCCACCACCTGCCTGCCCCACCGCCTGCAGTACCCGGTCGGGGCGCGGACGGGCACCGGTCATGCCCAGGGAGTCGCCGCGCTGATGCCGGCCTGGCTGGCCCGAACCCGTGCGGCGGCGCCGGACAGCCTTGCGCGGCTCGCGGTCGCGGCGGGCCTCGCGCCCGCGAGCGCGACACCCGACGAGGCCGCCCATGCCCTCGTCGATCGGGTCATCGCCCACCTCGACGCGACCGGCATGACGATCGCGCCTGGGCGATCTCGGGATCGCCCGCGCCGACGTCGACGAGCTCGTCGCCGCGGTGGAAGGATCGGTCGCGAACGACCCGGGTCCGAGCGGCCCCGACGACCTGCGCGACCTCTATCTCGCCAGCCTGTAGCGAGCCGAACGGAGGAGTCGTGGATGCGCTGATCATGGCCGCGGGGCGCGGCTCGCGGCTGGGGGCCCACACCGACGACCGTCCCAAGGCGCTGGTCGATCTCGGCGGCATCACGCCGCTCGAATGGCAGCTCGACGTGCTGGCCGATCGAGGGGTCGAGCGGATCATCATCGTGACCGGGTACCGTCGGGAGGCCGTGGAGGCCGTCGCCCAGACGCGGGCCGCGGGGAGGATGCGTGTCGAGCCCGTGTGGAACCCGTTCTGGCCCGTCACCAACGTCATCGGCTCGGCCTGGATGGCGCGCGAGCGCCTGACCGGGCCGTTCGTCTACCTGCACGCCGACACGGTCTTCGAGCCGTCGATCCTCGACGACCTGCTGGCCGCACCGGGGCCGGCGGCGCTGCCGGTCGACATCCGGGCCTGCGAGCCCGAGCAGATGAAGGCGCGCATCGAGGACGGCCGGATCGTCCACCTCTCGAAGGAGCTGTCCGACGCCGAGACCGCCGGCGAGTTCATCGGGATCGGCGTGTTCCGCGAGGCGGCGCTCCAGCCGATCCGCGAGGGGATGGATGCGGTCCTCGACGGCGGGCGGCCTGACCGCCTATTTCGAGGCCGCGCTGAACGACGCCGTCGACCATGGCGGGCTCGAGCTGCACCCGGTCCCGACGAACGGGCGAGCCTGGACCGAGATCGATTTCGAGGCGGACCTGGAGCTCGCGCGCTCGATCCTTCCGGCGCTGACGGCGTCCGGCCCCGGATGAACCCGCTCACCAGCCGCGAGGAGGTGGCCGCCTTCGCACCGCAGTGGTGCCTGTTCTGGGGCGACGGCGTCCGCACGAACCAGTTCTACATCTGGCTGCCGTATCTCCGCCGCAGCCGCAACCGCTTCGCGATCATGTGCAGCGCGAACGCGACCGCCGAGGTCGTGCGGGCCATCGTGGCGGACCTCCCCAACTGCGCGATCGTGGAGCCCTACGTCGATGCCCGGTCGTGGCTGCGCGAGAGCCCCGGCTTCCGGGGCTTCCTGTATGTCGTGACCAACCGCGAGAACTTCAGCGTCATCAACGGCTTCCGGCGGGCGATGCACATCTGGGTCGGCCACGGCGAGAGCGGCAAGGCCGCGAACGCGTTCCGCACGGCGTCGATCTACGACTCGGTGTTCATGGCCGATTACGGCGCGATCCAGCGCTTCCCGCGCGCGATCCGGCGATGGGTGGGTCAGGGCGCCTGCGCCATCGGCGCGCCGGTGGTGGAGGACGCGGTGAAGGACCCGTGGACCCGGCCGCGCCAGATCCGCACCGTGCTCTACGCGCCCACCTGGGAAGGCAAGAGCGATGGCGTCGACTACTCGTCCCTGCCCGAGGTGTCGCCGATCCTCGCCGAGGCCATCCCGCGGTTCGCGGAGAGGGGCGTCAAGGTGATCGTCCGTCCCCATCCCGGCACCGGCGGACGCAACCCGGCGCACAAGGCACTGCTCGCACCGCTGTTCGACGCCGGCGCCGTGCGACGCGGCGAGAAGGCCGCCGACTTCGCCGAGGCCGACCTGATGATCAGCGACGTGTCGGGCGTCCTGGCCGAGTTCCTGTTCACCGAGAAGCCGACGATCATGCCGGTCTCGCCGCGCCTGATGGGGATCGTCAAGGGCGACATGCTGGATCGCGAGTACCCATGGGTCGACCGCTGGGACATCGCCGACGACCTCGTGGAGCGGGTCCTCGCCTACCAGACCGACGATCCGTTCCGCGCCCGACGGGCGGCCGGGGCGCGCGACAAGTACCGCGGCCATCGATCGCTCGAGGAGGCGGTGCGGACCTTCGATCTCGCGCTCACCTGCGCGCAGTGGCGGAAGACCCGGGTGCCCGTCCGGCGGGTGTTCGAGGCGAAACGGCTCCTGGCCCGCGTGCGCCCGTCACGTGGGGGCCGGGCGAACCCTCAGCCGTGACCCGCCGATCGCGAGGCCGAGCACCAGGCTGGCGATCATCACCGCGCTGAACACGTAGAACGGATAGAGGATGTCGTACTCGGCGAGGACCCCTGCCGCGAGCGACGCGATGATGAACCCGAGCGTCCCGGCCGCGCCGAACAGGCCCTGGGCCGTGGACGAGCGACCCGGCGGCGAGTTCGCGGCCACGACCGCGTAGAGGGCCGGGTTGAGGAACGCGATCCCGGTCGCCTCGATGAGGATGAGCGGCACCGCCAGGCGCGGGTCCCACATCAGCGTGTAGGCGATCCCGGCCACCGCCGGCAGGATCGAGCCCACGACGATGAACGCGAACGAGCCGCGCCGGTCGACGAGCCGGCCGGCATACGGCGAGAGGATGAGGATCGGCAACCCGAACATCGCGAACGTGAGCCCGATCAGCGCAAGGTCCGCGCCGAGGCCCTCGAGGTACAGGCTCCAGATCACCTCGTACGTTCCGCTCGCGTAGTAGCCGCCGGCGCTGATGATGAGCGCGGCGATGAGGCCACGGTTCAGCAGCCGCATCGGGCCGGCCCGCCGCTCGACCGACGGGTCAGGGTTCCGGTCCGCGTCGAGGTCGTTCGCCCGGCGTCGCTCGAGCGAGGGAGCATCGCCGGGGAACTCGGTGAGGTCCGGCGACGGGGTCGCGTGCTGGTGGCGGACCACCTTGTCCTCGCGGACCCGGAGCGCGATGCCGATCGCGGCCACGACCGACGTCAGGGCACTGAACACGAACACGAAACCGATCCCACCGAACGCCGCTGCCCCGAACGCCCCGATCGTCGGCCCGAGCAGCAGCCCGCCCATCTGCGCCGCGCCGTAGAGCCCGAACGCCTCGCCGCGTCGCTCGGACGGCGTCGCATCGGTCAGGAAGCCGCGTGCGGCGGGGTCGTACAGGGCGGCGCCAAGTCCCGTCCCGGCGCGCAGGATCACGAAGGCGACCGGCCCGGTGATGACCAGCGGCAGAGCACCGAGCAATCCCGTCGTGATCAGCCCGATGACCATGAGCGGGACGCGTTCGGTGCGGTCGGCGAGCCAGCCGAAGATGGGCTCCGCGACGAGCCGCGCGATCGGCCAGGCAGCGATCACGAGGCCGAGCGTGGCGAGGTCGATCCCCTGCTCGGTGAAGTACAGCGGCAGGACGGGCAGCAGGCCACCGAACCCGAGCCACACCACGAACTCGGCCACGAGCAGCGGCAGGATGCCGCCCCACCGCTCGAGCCAGGCCGATGCCCGCGGCCGGCAGACGACCGGGGGGCGCGGGGGACGGCGCAGGAGCGGGCGTGGCAGGGGTGGCGGGCAGGTCGGACGGGGCGGGCACGGTCCCTTGGTGGTACGTGGAGGTGGGACGGCCAGCGTAGCGCCGGCGTCCGGGCGACCGGCGGTCGGATGCGCGGCGCAGGACGCCGGCCTGACGCGGCCCGGGCGTCCGACGGCATCCTGGCGAGTCCGGCGGCCTTGGCCGCGAGCGGCGACCGCCGGTATACTCGACCGCCCCGCCCCCTCCCCGACCGCCGTATGGGTGCCTGCATGGACGCGATCACCGCCGAGGGCCTGGTCAAGGTCTACAGATCACGCAAGAGCGAGGTCCGCGCGATCGACGGCGTCGACCTGAACGTCCCAGAGGGCACCGTCCTCGGGCTGCTCGGCCCCAACGGCGCCGGCAAGACCACCGCCGTCCGGATCCTCGCCACGCTCCTCAAGCCGGACGCCGGCAGGGCGACCGTCGCCGGGTTCGACCTCGCGCGCCAGCCCGACGACATCAGGCGAGTGATCGGCCTGTCGGGCCAGTACGCCGCCGTCGACGAGAACCTCACCGGGAGCGAGAACCTCTGGCTCTTCGGCCGGCTCTACCAGCTGAGCTCAGCCGAGGCCACGCGGCGTGCGAAGGAGCTCCTCGAGCAGTTCGACCTCGTCGACGCCGCGGACCGCGTCGTCAAGACGTACTCCGGCGGGATGCGCCGTCGCCTGGACCTCGGGAGTGCCCTGATCGGACAGCCGCGGCTGCTCTTCCTCGATGAGCCGACGACCGGCCTCGATCCGCGCAGTCGGATCGGGATGTGGGAGGTCATCCGGGGTCTCGTCCGCGAGGGCGTCGACGCTCCTTCTGACGACCCAGTACCTCGAGGAGGCCGACGAGCTGGCCGACAGGATCGTCGTCATCGACCACGGCAAGATCATCGCCCGCGGAACGGCGGACGAGCTGAAGTCGGAGGTCGGCGGCGAGCGGATCGAGGTCGTCGTCCATGACCGCGATGCCATCGAGCGAGCGACCGAGATCCTCTCGCGCGATTGCGCGGGCGACGTCACGCTCGATCAGCACACTCGCCGGTTGACGGCACCCACGAGCGCCGGGGCCGGCGCGCTCGTCCAGGTCGTGCGCGACTTCGACGAGTCGGGGATCCGCATCGACGATATCGCGCTGCGCCGCCCGACCCTCGACGATGTCTTCCTCGCCCTCACCGGCCACGCGGCCGAGGAGGAGACCGAGGAAGAAGCCCGACGCCCGAGGCCAGCTCCAGGAGCGCAGCATGACCGCACGGACGACGTCCACGCCAAGCGGCGGGATCGGCGCGTCGATCACCGACGGCCTCCTCGTCGGTTGGCGGAACCTCAAGCGGATCCCCCGGATCCCGGAGCTCGCGATCTTCGCGATCGTCCAGTCGATCATGTTCGTCCTGCTGTTCGCATTCGTGTTCGGCGGCGCGATCAACGTCCCGGGCGGCCTTGACTACATCCAGTTCCTGATGCCCGGCATCTATGCCCAGACGATCGTGTTCGCGTCCGGCACGACGGCGATCGGCATGACCGACGACATCAACAAGGGGATCATCGACCGGTTCCGCTCGCTGCCGATGTCCCGCTCCGCGGTCCTGACCGGGCGGACGTTCTCGGACGTGATCTACAACGCCGGGATCCTCGTCGTGCTCATGGCGACCGGCTTCGTCGTCGGCTGGCGAGTCGACGACCTCCCGGCGCTCGTCGCGGGCTTCGCGCTGCTGCTGTTCTTCGCCTACGGCATGGTCTGGCTCGGCGTGTGGCTCGGGCATGAATGTCCCGACGGTCGAAGTCGGCCAGCAGGTGATCTTCACGGTGCTGTTCCCGATCACGTTCATCTCGAACGTCTTCGTCCCCATCGAGACCCTGCCGGAATGGCTCCAACCGATCGCCGAGTGGAACCCGACCAGCACGTTGACCGCAGCGCTCCGCGAGCTGTGGGGCGACGCGCTGCCACCCGTGTCCGATAGCCTGGCCTCGACCGAGCCGGCCCTCGTGACGATCATCTGGGTGTTCGTGTTCATCGCGGTCTTCGGCCCGCTCGGAGTCCGCCGCTATCGCTCGATGAGCCGCTGACGCGTGATGCCGGCGCCGTGGCTGCTGGCGATCGGCCTCGTCCTCGCGCTGATCGTGCTCATCCCGGCGCGCCGCCTGCACCTGGCTGACATCCCGGCACGGTGGATCGGCTGGTACACCGTCGCGCTCTGGCTCCTCGCGATGGCGATCGCGATCCGTCCGATGTGGACGCGGGTGCTCGTCCCGTTCCTGATCGTCGCGTACCTGGCGCCGTTCGTCGCGTCGCCGGACCGTGTCCAGCGCGTGCTCCGCCGCGGTCGACCGGCCATCGACACGACCCCGAACGCGCCACCGATGAAGGACGTGACGCCGCCCGCGACAGCGACAAGACCGCGCCGACGATCCCGACACACCCCCGACCGATCAGCCGTCGTGAGCGGGGTCATCGCGCTGCACGGGGGTGGTGAGTTCCAGCCCGGCGACGAACGGTTCCTGGCGGCGATCCTCGAAGCGGCGGCGCGGTTCGTGCCACGTGCGGACGGCGACCGTCCCATCCGGATCGCCGTCGTCCCCACCGCTGCCGCGGCGCACCGACCCGAGCTCTCCGGGGCGCACGGCGTTGTCCGCGTTCGAGCGGGTCGCGGCGGCCGCCGGACGGCCGGTGGCGGCGCGAACGGTCCTGATCGTGGACACGCGATCGGCTGCGGATCCGACGCTTGCCGCGGAGCTCGCGGCCGCCGACCTCGTCTACCTGCCCGGTGGCGATCCGGGCGTGATCCCACGCGTGCTCCCGGACACTGCGGCGCTCCACGCGATCGTCAGCGCGCGGGACGCCGGCGCGGTCGTGGCCGGCGCGAGTGCCGGTGCGATGGCACTCGGTCCGCTCACGTGGACGCCCGACGGCGTGGCGCGCGGACTTGGCTTCGTCCCCGGTGTGGCCGTCATGCCGCATGCCGACGCCGCGACCTGGGCGAGCGCATTGCAGCGCTATGGGGCGCTCCTCCCCGCCGGCATGGGCCTGCTGGGACTGGCCGAACGGACCGGCGTGCTCATCCACGATGCGGAGCCGTGGCGCGTCGTCGGCGAAGGGACGGTCCGCTGGCTGGCGCCGGGCGCGAGCGAGCCGTTGCTCGCGACCGACGGCGAGACCATCGAGCCGCCGGCGTTCCGCGGCTGACGTGCGCACCGACCTCGGCTGGACCCTGGATCCGGCCGTCACGTTCCTCAACCACGGCTCGTACGGCGCGTGCCCGCAGCCCGTGCTCGACGTCCAGACGGAGCTGCGGGCGCGCCTCGAACGGCAGCCCGTCGCGTTCCTGAGCCGGGAGCTCGAGGGCCGACTCGACGCGGCGCGCGAATCGGTCGCGGCGTTCCTTGGCGCCGATCCCGGCGGGCTCGTGTTCGTGGCGAACGCGACGACCGGCGTGAACGCGGTGCTCGGGTCGCTCCGCTTCGAGCCCGGTGACGAGCTCCTGACGACCGACCACGAGTACAACGCCACCCTGACCGCGATGCGGGCCGCCGCCGCGCGGGACGGGGCACGGGTCGTGGTCGCGTCGTTGCCGTTCCCGGTCCGCGACGCGGACCAGCTCGTCGACGCCGTCCTCGCGGCCGTGACGCCGCGGACCCGACTCCTGGTCCTGAGCCACGTGACGAGCCCGACCGCGGTGATCCTGCCGGTGGAGCGTCTCGTGCGCGAGCTCGATGCTCGCGGCATCGACACGCTCGTCGACGGCGCGCACGCCCCGGGGATGGTGCCGCTCGCGCTCGACGCGCTCGGCGCGGCGTACTACACGGGCAACGGCCACAAGTGGCTGTGCGCCCCGAAAGGCGCGGCGTTCCTGTGGGTCCGCGAAGACCGCCGGACGGGCATCCACCCGCTGGTGGTGTCGCATGGCGCCAACGATCCCCGGCCGGACCGTGCCCGGCTCCTCCTCGAGTTCGACTGGATGGGCACCAACGACCCGACGGCCGCGCTGACGCTGCCCGCGGCGATCGACTGGGTCGCCCGCTCCGATCCCGGCGGCTGGCCGGCGGTCATGGCCGCCAACCATGCGCTCGCGCTCCACGGACGCGATCGGGTCGCCGACGGCGCTCGGCGTCCCGGCGCCGGTCCCGGACGACCTGCTCGGATCGATGGCCGCGTTGCCGGTCCCGGGACTCGTGTCCGAGGCTGACGCGGACCGGCTGTACCTCGACCTCGTGGCCGCGGATATCGAGGTCCCGGTGAGTGGCTGGCCGGCGCGCGGCGCACGATCGTCGCCCGATACGGAGCCGGCCGCTGTGCTCCTGCGCGTGTCCGCGCAGCGCTACAACGAACCCGCCGACTACGAGCGGCTTGCCGCGTCGCTGCGGGCGGTGCGCGCCACCGCGCTGTAGATCCCGCCAAGGACTCGGCTGGGCACCCGGTGCAGCCGCGCTGGCGCCTCCAGACCGGCGGCGACCGCGAGCCGTTCCCATGACGCGGACGAGAACGGATGGGGCACCCACGGGTTGCCGTGATCGGCGTCGTACTCGACGACGACGAACGGACTGCCCGGCCGCAGGTGCGCGGCCAGCCCGCGGATCGCCGCCACCTGCCGGTCGCGCGGCACGAAATGCAGGCTGTTGGCCGCCACCAGGCCGTCGAGCGTCGGCAGGTCGAGCGGCATCGTCAGGTCCGCGATGAGCGTCGTCAACGCCGTCCCGGGGAACCGCGCCGCGACGGCGTCCGCGTTCCGCCGGAGCGCCCCGGCATCGCGATCCACGGCGATGATCCGCGCACCCGGTCCGAGCAGGTCCGCGAGCGCCAGGGTGAACGCGCCGGTCCCGGCGCCGATGTCGGCCCAGACCGCGTCCCGCGGCGACGGGACCGACGCCATCGCGCAGCAGGGCGACGTGATCGGCGTGGTCCACGGCGCTATCCGGTGTTCTGGAGGCCGGCCGCGACCCCGTTGATCGTGAGCTGGACGAGCCGCCGCACGCGGCCGCGCTCCGGATCGTCCGGCGGCATCGAGCGGAGGCGGGCGAGCAGCCGGACCTGGAGCTCCGACAGCGAGTCGACATACGGGTTGCGCAGCGCGATCGAGCGCTGGAGGACGGGTGCCCCGTCGAGCAGTCGATCGCGTCCGGTCACCCGCAGGAGCAGGGCGACCGTGCGCAGGTACTCCGCCTCGATCGTCGCCCAGCGCCGCCCGGCGTCCGCTCCGCGCGCGAGCGAGGCATACCGGCGGGCGACCCCCAGGTCCGCCTTGGCCAGGATCATCTCCGCGTTGTCGAGTACCGATGCGAGGAACGGCCACGTTCGGTACAGCCGGCCGATCTCGGCAAGGCCCGCGTCGCCATGGCGGGCGCGGTATGCCTCCAGCGCCGTCCCGAGGCCGTACCAACCGGGCAGGTTGATCCGCGACTGGGACCATGCGAAGGTCCAGGGGATCGCGCGCAGGGCGTCGATCGAGGGGGCATCCGCCGACGGTGCCGCGACATCCACCGGCTCGCCCTGGCGCGTGCTCGCCGTCCGTCGTCGCGCCGGTGGGCGCGAGCCGAGGCGAAGGTCGGACAGCTCCGCGATCGGCGTGATGTCGCGAAAGAACGCCGCGAACCCCGGGTCGTCGTGGACCAGCGACCGGTAGGCGCCGCGGACGGTGTCGGCGAGCTCGGCGAGGATCGGTCCGCCGTCGCGGATGGCCGCGTCCGCCGCCGCGTCGTGCTCGGGCGTCGAGGCGATGAGCACGGCACCCGTGAGCTGCTCGAGGTGGCGTCGCGCGATGGCCGGGTCGGCATAGTTCGCGGCGATCACCTCGCCCTGCTCCGTGAGCTTGAGCCGCAGGTCGACCGACCCCGCCGCGCTGCCGAGGATCGCGCGGTTGGCCGGTCCGCCACCGCGTCCGATCGCCCCGCCGCGACCGTGGAACAGGGTCAGCTCGACACCGTTCGCCCGCGCCACCTCGACGAGCGTCGCCTCGGCCTCGTGCAGCATCCAGGCCGCGGCGAGGAACCCCACCTCCTTGGTCGAATCCGAGTAGCCGAGCATCACCTCCTGCCGGTCGCCGCGCTCCGCGAGGTGGGCGCGGTATGCCGGGTCGGCGAGCAGCGCGCCGAGGATCGTCCCCGCATCCGCGAGCGCCGCCGACGATTCGAACAGCGGCACGACATCGAGCACCGGTGGCTCGCCGTGCCCCTCCACATGGCCCCTGTCCGCGCCGGTCATGGCCAGGCGAGCGAGGTCCAGCACGTCCGTCACGTCCGACGCCGAGGCCGTGAACGAGACGACGACCCGGTGGCACGCCTCCACGCCGAACCGTGCCTGGGCCGCGGCCACGGCACGGAACGTGGCCAGCACCTCCCCGAGCGTGACCCCGGGCGCGAGCTCGGTCCCTGCCGGTTGCCCGGCCGTGGCCGCGGCGAGGGCGGCGCGGTGGACCTCGCCGTGCTGGCGGATCTCGAGCGACGCGAGGTGGAACCCGAACGTCGCCACCTGCCAGCGCAGCTCCGCGACCTCGCCCCACGCGACCCGGCCGAGGCCGTCGGCGACGAGCGCATCCTGGAGCTCGGCGAGCTCGGCATCGAGCTCAGCGGCATCCTCGTAGTGGCCGGTGCGCGGCCCGGTGTCGTCGGTCAGCGCCACCCGCGTGCGGCGCAGTCGCTCGGCGATGAACCCGAAGCGCTGGCGATACGGCTCGTCCGGGAACCGCCGCGTGAGCTGGCGATCGATCTCGGCGAACGCCTCGGCATCGCGGGCGAGGCGCGTGGCGATGGCCCGAGGCGATCGATCGCCGGTCGTGGCGGCCGAGATCGTCTGCATGAGCCGCAACGCCACGGCCTCGTAGCCGTGCAGGACGTGCTCCGCCTGGATGCGGAGGGTCCGCTCCGTCGTCTCGGACGTGACCCGCGGGTTGCCGTCGCGATCGCCACCCACCCACGTCCCGAAGCGGAGGAACGCCGGGACGCGCGGTGGCCGCTCGCCGGTCCGCGGCCGGCGGCCCGCTCGGGAGCCCGACGAGCCGGACCCGGGGCCATCGAGCGCCGCGTCGGTGAGGCGATAGAGCCGGGGCACGACCGTGAACAGCGTCGCGTCGAATACCGCCATCGCGGTGCGGACCTCGTCGAGCGGTTCGGGCGCCACGGCGCGCAGGTCGGCCGTCCGCCACAGCAGCGTGATCTCCTCGCGCAGCCGGCGGCGGACTTCGCGGTCCTCCGACGGTGTGAGCCGCGGGTCGTCGAGGCGCTCGAGGAGCACCGCGCAGCGCCGCAGCGCGATGAGCGCCGTCCGGCGACGGGCCTCGGTGGGGTGCGCCGTCAGGACGGGCGTGATCCGCAACCGGGCAAGCATGGCGTCGAGCTCGGCGTCGGTCCGGCGGGCGCGGCGCAGGCGGCTGATGGCCTCGGCGACCGAGTCGTCGAGCAGCCCGTCGCGCGCCGCGCGTTCGCGACGCCGCAACGCGCGCACACGACCGCGAGCCTCGGCGAGATTGACGAGCTGGAAGTACAGGGAGAACGCCGTGATCACGGCTTCGGCCGTGCCCAGATCGAGCGCGTCGAGATCGGCTTCCAGGCGTTCGCGCTCCGCCCGATCGTCGGCGAGCCGCAGGGCGATCGCGCGCCGCCGCATCCGCTCGACCAGCTGGTAGACGTCGTCGCCGGCCTGCTCCGCGATGACCTGGCCGAGGAGCGACCCCAGCAGGCGCACCTCGAGGGCGAGCGGGTCGCGGGCACCGGCCGAGCCGATGCCGGTCGGTTCGGCGCTGGCGGCCGACGCGGCCCCGGTACGCCTGGCCGCCATCAGGACCCACCGCCGACGGTTCGCGGCCGCAACCCAGCAACGACGGCGTCGCAACCTTTCTCGGCCGCAACCTTTCTTACCCTTGTATGGTGATGCGCGTGTCCGAGCGGAGTACCGAAGCGACCACGGTGGCCCCACCCACCGCGTCGGCGGACGCCCAGCTCGAGCAGCTCCGCTTCCTGCACGAGGTCGCCCGCCTGGCGACCACGGCCCGCACGTGGGACGAGCTCCTGGAGACGGTCGTCGACGGCACGCGGGACGCGCTCCATGCCGATGTCTCCTCCCTGTACCTGCTCGACCGGGACGGAGCGTACCTGACCCTCGCCGCCACGAACGGCCTCGACCGTTTCCAGATCGGGCGGGCGCGGGTGCCGTACGGCGAGGGCGTCACCGGCTTCGTCGCGGCCCATCGCACGCCGCAGGTCATCCCCGACGTCAAGGCCGATCCGCGCTTCCTGTGGGTCCGCGGTATCGACCAGCGGCGCTTCGTCACCTCGATGCTGAGCGTGCCGTTGTCGTGGCACGACCAGATCGTCGGCGTGCTCAACGTCCAGACGGAGGCACCGCGCCAGTTCGGCGACGACGACATCGCGCAGCTCGGCGCCGTCGCGGACCTGCTCGCCGGCATCGTCGAGAAGGGTCGGCAGCAATCCGAGGCGGAGGCACGCGTCGAGGCGCTCAAGGCGATCGACGAGGCCCGCAGCGAGCTCATCGCGCTGGTGACCCATGAGCTGCGGACGCCGCTGGCCGTCGTTCGCGCGTACACCGACCTGCTCGCCGAGGAACCGCCACTTGCCGGTCGCCAGTCGCGCGACATCGAACGACGCGAGACGCGTGCGGCGTGGCACGGCGCGACGCTGGAGCAGATCGAGCGGCTGGATCGGCTCGTCGATTCGATCCTCGCCTCGGTGCGGGTCGTGCCCGAGGGCCCGGCGACGGTCAGCCCCGTGGATGTCGAGGCGCTCGTCGCCGAGGTCCTCGCCTCGCTGTCCCCGTTGCTGGGCGGTCATCGGCTCGCCGTCACGGGGGCGCCGCGGCTCCATGCCCTCGCCGATCCGCCCCGGCTCCGCCAGATCGTCGAGCATCTCGTGGAGAACGCCGTCAAGTACGCCCCGCCCGACACGACGATCACGGTCGACTGGGCGCTCGTCGAAGGGGTCGTGCTGCTTGGCGTGAGCGACGAGGGCCCGGGCATCCCGGACGAGTGGCGCGAACGGATCTTCGAGCCGTACGCGCGCCGCGATACGCATACCGCGCGGGGCTCGGGCATCGGCCTGTACGCCGCGAAACGGCTCGGCGAATCGATGGGGGCGCACCTGTGGTGCGAACCCGCCCGACCACACGGCGCGCGCTTCGTCGTCGCGCTGCCGGCCGCCGTCGCGATCTGACCAGTGCTTCGACCAACCCATGACCACCGACCAGCCACACCACTGACCGCGAAAGAGAGGCCACCATCATCATGAGCAGCCGGCCACTTCGGATCCTCGTCGTCGATGACGACCCGGCGATGGTCGGGGCCATCACGGCGCTCGTCGGTACCGAGGGCCACCAGGTCATCACCGCCTACGACGGCCTGACCGCCGTCAAGCGCTTCCGCGAGGAGCACCCGGACCTCGTCCTGCTCGATCTCGCGATGCCCGGGCCGGACGGGTTCTCCGTGGCCGGCCAGATGCGCGCGGTCGGCCAGGCGCCGATCCTTGTCGTGTCGGGGGAGAGCGGCGAGGCGGCCAAGGTCCGTGCCCTCGGCATCGGGGCGGACGACTACCTGACCAAGCCGTTCGGCAAGGCCGAGCTGCTGGCACGGATCGCCGCGATCATGCGTCGAGTGGACCGGCCGGGTCCGGGTGGCAGCGGCGCGGCGGGTCCGCTCGAGGCGGGCGACCTCGTCCTGGAGCCGGGACGCCACGAGGCCCGCGTCGGCGAGGCCGCGCTGGCGCTCACCCCGACCGAGTTCCGGCTGCTCGAGGCGCTCGTGCGTGGTGGCGGCGACATCGTCCCGCACCTGCAGTTGGCCCGCGCCGGCTGGCCTGCCGAGACCGATCCCGACCTGCTGTGGTTGAAGCCGCATCTGGCCCGCCTGCGCTCGAAGGTGGAGGCCGCCGGCGGCCCGCACATCGTCGCGGTCCGGGGCGTGGGCTACCGGATCGTCGTGGACGAAGCGCCCCTGTCCTGACGTCGCCTGCTCGCGGTGGTCGGCGCGCGGCGACGCGCGTCGCACCGGCAGGCGCGGCGCAGCGAGTTAGATCGCGAGCGAGATCGGCTGACCCGTCGCGTCGTGCGCGGCGTCGGCGCACGAGACCCGGCAGCCACGCGCGTCGCGTCCGGCCATCGGGCTGAAGTGGAACCAGGCCTCGCCGGTCATCGCCAGGCGGCAGCCGCAGCTGGAACAGGTCACGGGCGCGCTCTGACCGTCGCGGACGGCGAGCGGGCGGCGAAGCTCGGGGTCGGACGGATGGAGCATGTGCATCACCTTCGGGCTTGGTTGCGGTTCCCGGGTCGGAGGCGGACGGCGCATGACGCCGGGGACGCTCCCCCACCCTGAACGCGGAGCCTAGGGACAGACCGGTCGCGTGTCGGCGTCGGTCCGGATACCGCTGGGTTGCGGTCCGGTGACGATGGGTGCGAATCCGGGCGGACGGCGTGCGCGGGCCCGACGGCCCGCGCGTCAGGCGTGCAGGACGCCGGCGAGCTCGCGGACGGCGTCATCGATCCGATGCTCCGCCAACCGGCCGTAGCCCAGGAGCAGGCCACGTTCCGGGCTCGGCAGCAGGTGGAATGGGGACAGCGGCCGGACGCCGACGCCCCGGGCCGCGGCAGCCTCCGCGAGCGCCACGTCATCGGTGCCGGGATCGAGCACGAGGAGCACGTGCATCCCCGCCGCCGCGCCCTGCAGGCGATATCCGGGCAGGTGGGTCCGCAGCCCGTCGACCAGGAGGTCGCGGCGGCGCCGATAGAGCTGCCGCGCACGAGCGACATGCCGTTCGTACTCGCCACGCTCGAGCAGGTACGCGAGGGCGAGCTGGTCGATCGCGGGGGATCCCGAGTCGGCCAGGTTCTTCTGGTCCGTGATCTCGCCGACCAGGTCCGCGGGCAGGCTGAGCCAGCCGAGCCGGATCCCCGGCGCCAGCGTCTTGGACGTGGTCCCGGCATGCACGACGTGGTCGGGATCGAGGCCCTGCAGCGCGCCGATCGGCTGGCGGTCGTAGCGGAACTCGGCGTCGTAGTCGTCCTCGATGATCGCGACGTCCCGCTCGCGCGCCCAGTCGACGAGCGCGGTCCGTCGGCCGGCCGCCATGACCGCGCCGGTCGGGAACTGATGCGCCGGCGAGACGATCAGCGCATCCGCCGCGCATGTCGCGGAGGGCCGCCATGACCGGTCCCGAGCCGTCCATCGGGCAGCCCGACCAGCCCGAGGCCCGCCGCCTCCACCGTGGCCCACAGGTGGGACAGCGATGGTGACTCGACCGCGATGGTGGTTCCGCCACGGTTCGCGATGACGCGACACAGGAGGTGCAGCCCCTGCGTGAACCCCTGGGTGATCACGATCCGGGCCGGGTCCACGCGCACCCCGCGCACCCGACCGAGATACGCGGCCAGCGCGGTCCGCAGCTCGATGCGTCCGCGGTACTCGCCGTAGTCGAACGCGGCATCCGGCGCGTCGCGCAGGATCCGCTCGACGGCACGCCGCCACGCCGGCCTCGGGAACAGCGAGATATCCGGCGTGGTCGCGACGAAGTCGTATCGCCAGGATGGGACGACGGGATCCGGGTCGCATGGCGCGACCTGCGGGACCGACGCCACGACGGGAGCCGATCGCGGCCGGATGTCGAGATAGCCCTCGAGCGCCAGCTGGTCGTAGGCGTCGGTCACGACGCCGCGCGACACGCCGAGGCCATCGGCGAGCTGGCGCGACGACGGCAGGCGTGTCGATGCGGCCAGGCGGCCGTCCTGGATCGCGGCACGCAGGGCCTCGCGCACCGACCGGCGCTGGCGTCCACGTCGCACGTCGAGATCGCCCAGGAACAGGTCCCGCCACACCGGCGGGCGAGGCTCCTGGCCGGGATGCGACTGAGCCGCTCTGGACCCATCAATCTGGCTTGGTGTGGTGCTATCCATGATGCCAGACAGCCTACATGATGGGACCAGCGAACGTCACCAGGAGGAACGTCATGGAAGCCATCGTCACGTTGATCACGCCGCTCATCGCGATCGCGTTGTTCGGCCTCGCCGCCATCCACTTCGGCGTCGACACGCGCGACCCGATGACCGACGACCACCGGCGCTGATCGTCATGCAGCAGCTGTACGTCTGGATCGCCCTCGACGCTACCGCGGAACGTCGCCGCGAGGCGGCCGCGTCGCGCGTCGGACGGGTCGTCGGCGGCCCGTCGTGGCTCGTCGGACCCCTTCGGCCGACGCGCCGCCCACGCGATCACGCCGGGCACTGGCACACGGCCTGGCCGGGTTCACCCGCGGCAGCGCGGCCACGGTCCGCCGGCTCGACGCCTGCGTCGCCGATGACCTCGGCCGTTCGCTCGCACCGTGCGACTAGGCGACCGGCGCCCTGGTCCCATCGCGACCGTCGAGCGTGGACCTTTCCATCGCCGCGCCGGCGAGGGACCATCCCATCATGCCGACGACTGACCAGCCGACCCTGGAACGAGCCGACCGCGGCGACACCATCCTTGACACGGGCTCCGCGGTCGATCCGGTCGCGACACCCGACGCCTACCGCGCGGAGCTCCTGCGCTGGCTCGATGTCGACGATCCGGCCGCCGTCCAGTCGACCACGGCGAGCGCGCTGCGCGACCTCGTGCGTGCGGCCGGCGATCGACTGCGGATCCGGCCCGAACCGCGCGAATGGTCGGTCATCGAATGCCTTGGCCACCTCGTCGACTCCGAGCTCACGACGAGTGCCCGCGTGCGCTGGATCGTCGCCGAGGACGAGCCGGACATCGTCGGCTACGACCAGGACCGCTGGGTCGACCGCCTCCGCCACGTCGATGACGACCCGGAGCAGCTGATCCAGCTCTTCGATGCGCTGCGTCAGGCGAACCTGCGCCTGTGGGCGGCCAGCCCGCCCGAGGTGCGCCGACGCATCGGCCGGCATCGCGAACGCGGCCCGGAGGCGTACGAGCTCATGTTCCGCCTCGCCGCGGGCCACGACCGGTTCCACATCGCCCAGGCCGAACGCGCGCTGGCGGCCGTGCGCCGCGACTGACGCCTCGCGCCCTGGTCAGGGCTGGGTGCGGATCGGTTCCACGCTGCGCGGCCACGTGTGCCGCGGGCGATGGCCGCGCGATCCGGCGCGAGCGGCGGCGCCGTCGGGCGATGCAGCGCCGAGCTCGACCCCGACCGCCGACCCCGGCCTCCGGCGCCGGGACGTGCTGGACGGCCGGCGCGACCGGCTCGACCACCCAGACATCGCCCGGCAGGTCGTCGGCGACGAGCAGGCTGGCCGCGAGGCTCGACCCCGCGTCGCGGTGGTCCTTGAGCAGCTCGCGCAGCTCGGTCAGGCGGTCGACGCCGTCGGGGCGCCCGTGGAGGACCATGGTCAGGCGGTGGGCGACGACGCTGTCGCCATGGAGTGCGGCGGCGTGCCGGCCGCTCGGGTCGTAGAGGTAGGCGCGGCCACCGGTCATGCCCGCCCCGAAGTTGGCGCCGACCGGGCCGAGGACGACGACCGTGCCGCCGGTCATGTACTCGCAGCCGTGCGGCCCGATCCCCTCCACGACCGCGTCGGCGCCGCTGTTGCGGACCGCGAAGCGCATCCCTGCACGCCCGACGAGGTGCAGCCGGCCGCTCGTCGCGCCGTAGAGGACCGTGTTCCCGGCGATGGCCTGGCCCGACGCTTCCGCTGCCAGGTCGGGCTCCGGCGCGATGGTCACCGACCCGCCCGACAGGCCCTTCCCGACGTAATCGTTGGCCTGGCCGATGAGCCGCAACGTCACGCCCGGACCGGCGAAGGCGCCGAACGACTGCCCCGCCGACCCGCGGAGCTCGAGGCGCACCGGGCCACGCAGCTCGCCCCGCTCGAGGGCGCCGGTCAGACCCGCCCCGAACGATCGATCGGCGGTCGACAGGCGCAGACCCGTGGCGGTCACGGGCCCCTGGTCGCCGAACGCGGCGGCGACGCGTGCCTCGAGCTGCGACGCCGGGGCGTGGCGCTGGATGCGCGCCGGCATCGACGGGTCGGCACGCCGGGCGGCGTCGGCGGTCCACGGCGATGCGGCCACGACCGGGCCCAGGTCCGCACGCGCGGCGGCCACGGGTCGCAGCACGCGACGGCTCTCCCCGATGACCTCGCCGACCGACCGGGCGCCGATGGCGGCCAGCTCGCGTCGCAGATCCTCGGCGACGGCCATGAAGAAGCGCTCGACCATCTCGGGCGTGCCGGTGAACTTCGCCCGCAGGTCCTCGCGCTGGGTCGCGATGCCGGTCGGGCACGTGTCGAGGTGGCACTGGCGTGCCATGTCGCAGCCGATCGCGACGAGCGACGCCGTCCCGAACGCGAACTCCTCGGCGCCGAGCAGGGCGGCGACGAGCAGGTCCCGGCCCGTCTGGAGCCCGCCGTCGGTGCGCAGCGCCACCCGGTCGCGCAGGTCGTTGCGCAGCAGGACCTGGTGGACCTCGGCGAGACCCAGCTCCCACGGCGCCCCGACGTGCTTGATCGACGACAAGCGGGGAGGCGCCCGTCCCGCCGCTGTGGCCGGAGAGATGGATGTACGTCGCGCCGGCCTTGACCACGCCCGCGGCGATCGTGCCGACACCGCGCCCGGCGACGAGCTTGACCCCGATCCGCGCGTTCGGGTTGATGGCGCGCAGGTCGGCGATGAGCTGGGCGAGATCCTCGATGGAGTAGATGTCGTGATGCGGCGGCGGGCTGATGTAGCTCTGTCCTGGCTGGCCACGCCGCAGCGCCGCGATGAACGCGGTCGCCTTGCGGCCGGGCAGCTGGCCGCCCTCGCCGGGCTTGGATCCCTGGGCGATCTTGATCTCGAGCTGGTCGGCGCGCGCCAGGTACGTGGACGTGACCCCGAACCGCGCCGAGGCGACCTGCTTGATCCGGGCGTCGTGGCGCTCACCGGTCGGGGCCAGGCACGTACCAGGCCGGATCCTCGCCGCCCTCGCCGGTGTTGGCGGCGCCGCCGGCGCGCTGGATCCCGATCGTGAGGGCCTGGTGCGCCTCCGGGCTCAACGCCCCCACGCTCATCGCCGACACGACGAACCGGCGTGCGATCGCCCGCGCGTCCTCGACCGCCGTCAGCGCGATGGCCGGCGTCGTGCGTCGGATCCGCAGCTCGTCGCGCGGGACCGCCGGTCGATCGTCGGGACGGGCCAGCGCCGACCGATAGCGCGCCAGCGCGGCGTCGATCGGGACGGGGTCGAGTTCGGCTCGGCGTTCGGTTCGGCGTCGGCCGCGATCCCCGCGGCCGACCCGGCGAGCACCTGGATCTCGTCCCCGATCCGCGGTGCGTAAAGGTGGAGCTCGCCATCGGCGCGGAAGCGGGCGAAGCCGGGATCCGGCAGCCGCGGCTCACGTCCGGCGGGCGTCGGCGGCAGTGCCAGGGCGGCATCCCGGCGACGGATGGTCCGCTCCCCGAGGTCCGCGAGCGTCGTCCGGCCGGGCCACGCGGCCGCCATCGGGAAGCAGCGCGCCATGACGTCGGGCGCCAGGTCGACGGTATCGATGAGCGCCCCACCGATGTAGCTCGCGACGGCGCTGATGCCCATCCGGGCGAGCGTCTTGCGCAGCCCGGCCTCGAACGCGGCCGCCAGGTTCGCCACCGCACCCGCGCGCGTGAGCTCCTCGGCGCCACGGGAACCCGCGAGCTCGGCCGCAGCCTCGATCGCGAGACGCGGGTGCGCGGCCGTCGCGCCGACCGCGAGGACCATCGCCATCGCGTGGACGTCGAGGATGTCGGCGGCGTCGACGACGATGTCCGTCCGGCCGCGGAGGCCCGCGGCGGTGAGCGCGGTGTGGACGGCGCCGGCGGCGAGGATCGACGGCACCGGCAGCCGCTCGATCGAGAACGCGGCGTCGCTCACGACGAGGATCTCGACACCGGCGCGCGCGGCCGCCACGGCCTGCTCGGCCAGCGTCCTCGAGGACCACCGACAGGCCGTGCGGCCCCTGGTCCGGCGCCCACGTCGCGTCGAGCGTGCGGACGTGGCGGCCCCGGTCGTGCAGGGTCGCCAGGAGCCCGTCGAGATCGGCGACGATCGGGCGTTCGAGGCGGAGCGTCCGAGGTCCGCGCGGTGGCCCGCCGAGCAACGCCGGCCGGCGTCCCAGCTCGACACGGAGATCCATCACGATCCGCTCCCGCTCCGGATCGATCGCGGGGTTCGTGACCTGGGCGAACGCCTGGCGCAGGTGGTCGGCCACGGGGCGGTCCAGCCGGCCTCGACCCGGGGTCGGCGTGTCGTCGCCCATGCTCCACAGGGGTTCGTGTCCCTCGAGCGCCATCGTCTTGATGTCGAGCCGCGCGCGCTCCGCATCGAGGCCCGCGAGGAACCGCTCGGCGTGCCCGGTCGGCTGTCGGCCGGCCGCGGCCAGCGCGGCTGCAGCCGGCGCGTCCTCGTAGGTCGGGCGTGGCGCGTCGTGGATCGGGAGCGAGCGCAGCACCCAGGCCTTTGCCTCGGCGTCCTCGAGGATGGCGCGGCGGTGCGGCTCGACGAGCAGCAGCTCGCCCGGCCCGAGGCGACCGCGACGGACCGTCTCGGCCGCGGCGAACGGCACCGCGCCCGCCTCCGACGCCACCGCCACGAGCCGGTCCCGCGTCACGGCGAAGGCCGCCGGGCGAAGCCCGTTGCGATCGATCATGGCGCCGACCCGCACGCCGTCACCGAACACGATCGCGGCAGGCCCGTCCCAGGGCGCGAGCATGCCGGCGGTCCGCCGGCGGAGCGTCGAGACGTGCGGATGCGGCGTGCGTCGGAGCGAGAGGGCCTCGGGGATCGCCGCGAGCAGGGCGGGCGTCAGGTCCCAGCCGGTCACGGTCAGGAGCTCGAGCGCCTCGTCGAGCGAGAGCGAGTCGGAGCCGTCCGTCGAGACGAGTGGGCCCGCGGCAAGCAGATCGGCGGCGATGGGCCGGTTCCCGAGATCCCCGGCACGGCCGCGGACCTGCTCGCGGTTGCCGCGAACCGTGTTGATCTCACCGTTGTGCGCGATCGTGCGGAACGGCTGGGCAAGGCCCCAGGTCGGTCGGGTGTTCGTCGCGTAGCGCTGGTGGAAGATCGCGTACGCGACCTCGAGCGGGGCTCGCAGGTCCGGGTAGAGCTCGGCCAGGCGTCCGCCCGCGACGAGCCCCTTGTACACGACGGTCAGGCAGGACGCCGAGGGCACCCACAGCTCGGCCGAGCGACCACCCGCCTCGCGGGCGACCCGCTCCAACGTGCGGCGGGCGATGACCAGCCGCCGCTCGAAGTCGGTGTCGGTGACGGGTCGGGGATCGCCGGCGGCGGCGCCGGCGACGCGTCGGGCGACGGACGATGGCCTGGGCGACCGTCGGGCGCGAGGCGGCGGCCGCCGGACCGAGCGCACGGACGTCGAACGGGACCGCGCGCCACGCGACGACCGGCATGCCCGCCTCGGCGAAGACCCGCTCGACCATCGCTCGGGCGACACGCTCCGCGGCACGGCCGCGCGGCAGGAACAGGGACACGATGCCGGGCCTGGCCTGCGCCTCGTCGCCCGCCAGGTGCTCCAGGACCGACCGATCGAGCGGCAACGAGACACCGGCGCCATCGCTCGATTCCCCGTCCGCCCCGAACGCGCCCGCGATGCGCGAGCCGCGCCAATCCGGCGAGGGCCAGCGGGAGGACCCGTGCCCGCCCGTGGCCACCCGCATCGGCGACGAACCCGACACCGCAGGCGTCGTGCTCGAACCGCGCGTCGTACAGCGGCGTCCGGATCGCCGTGCGGGCGATCCTCGGTCGGTCGGTGGCGGTTCGGTCGCGGGGTGCGTGGTCCATGCGATCGTGGGTCTCCGGTGGCGACGGATCGGCCGCCGTCGACATCGAGGTCGGACGGCGGCCGCCGGGTGGCAGGACTGGGGAAGCGTCAGCCGAACGGGCCCGGGGGAGGGTCGAGCCCATCCGGCGATGACGCTCCGCGGTCAGGTCTGATAGGCGGCCTCGCCATGGACCGACAGGTCGAGGCCCATCTCCTCGGCTTCGGGCTTGACCCGGATCCCGAGGACGACATCGACCGCTTTCACGATCACGAACGTCGCGATGACGGCATAGGCGACCGTCGCGCCGACGGCGATGAGCTGGTTCACGAGCTGCTGCGGGTTGCCCTCCAGCAGACCCGTGTAGGCGCTCTGCACGGCGGCTGTCGCGAAGATGCCGGTGGCGACCGCCCCGAACATGCCGCCGACCCCGTGGACCGCGAACACGTCCAGCGCGTCATCGACCTTGAGCCGCTCGCGCAGCAACGTGGCGCTGAAGCACAGGCCGCCGGCGACGAGTCCGATGATCAGGGCGCCGCCGACGCCGACGAAACCGGACGCCGGGGTGATGGCCACGAGGCCCGCGACCGCGCCGCAGGCCGCGCCGACGACGCTGACCTTGCGCCCGCGCAGATAGCTGGCGAGGACCCAGGTGATGGTCGCGGCGGCCGCCGCGGTGTTGGTGACCATGAAGGCGTTCGCCGCGAGCCCGTTGGCGGCGACGGCGGACCCGGCGTTGAAGCCGAACCAGCCGAACCAGAGGAGCCCGGCGCCGAGGACCGTCATCGGGACGTCGTGCGGCTCCATCCGATCGCCATTGAGGGTCCGGCGACCGATCAGCAGCGCGACGATGAGCGCCGAGACGCCCGAGCTGATGTGCACGACCGTGCCGCCGGCGAAGTCGAGCGCACCGAGCTTGTACAGCCAGCCATCGACCGACCAGACCCAGTGCGCGAGCGGCGAGTAGACGAACACCGACCACAGGATCGTGAACAGGACGAAGGCACTGAACCGCTTGCGCTCCGCAAAGGCGCCGGTGATGAGGGCCGGGGTGATCGCCGCGAACATCATCTGGAACGCCGCGAAGAGCACGAACGGGACGGTCACGGCGTACACCGCCGATGGCTCCAGCCCCACGCCGTTGAACATCGCGAAGTCCAGGCCGCCGATGAGGCCCAGCCCGCCGACGTCAGGCCCGAAGGCGAGCGTGAACCCGACGATGACCCACACGACGCTCACGAGGGCGAGCCCGAAGAAGCTGTGCATGATCGTCGAGAGGACGTTCTTGCGCCGCACCAGCCCGCCGTAGAACAGCGCGAGGCCGGGGAGCATGATCATGACCAGCGCGGTCGACATCAGGAGCCAGGCGGTATCGCCGGTGTCCATCCTCGATCGTTCTCCTGTCGCGGTGCCGGGTCGGGCGCCGTGCGCGGCTCGGGCTGGGCGCCCGGGGCGCCGCGTCGGCACCCAGGGCGTGATGGAAGGCTAGGGAGCGGCCGCAGCACGGGGCGACGCCGCGGCAGGGCCGAGAAGGTGTCGGTTCGGGTCCGAGCGCCGCGTAGGAGGGCGCCTGTGTTGCGACCCGGGTACGGCGAGCCTGGGGTGTGTCTACCGACCGTCACCCACGACCGGATCGCTGGGCACGGCGCCGCGACGCCGTCGGGGCAGCCCGAGCTGGGTCAGGACACGTCGGGCGGGGGTGTTCCCTGCGTGCTCCCGGTTCCCGCGTCGGCGGTCGGTGTCGCGGGCGGCGGCGTGTCGGCTGCCGTCGGGCGGCGCGGTCGCGCCGCTCGAACGGCTCCCGAGGGTCGCCACCAGCAGGACGACCCCGATGCCGATGAGGATCAACGGCCACACCCAGTCGAAGTCGATCTCGGGCAGGAATTCGCGCAGCAGGAAGAACGCACCGAGGCCGATCAGGATGAGACCGCCGACGGCGGCGACCGGGAAGTCGCTGTCACCGCGTTGGGCCCGGCGGGCCGCCCGCGCCGCGCGTCGCGCCTCGAGTTCCTCGGCGGTCAGTGGCTGTCGTCGCCGCGGCGGCAGCCGTCCCGGGCTCACCCTCGGGGACGACGATGGCCATCACGATGTAGACGAGCAGGGCGATGCCGCCGGTGAAGAACACGAGCAGCGCCCAGATGATGCGCACGAGCGACGGATCCGCGCCCCACAGCTCCGCGAGGCCACCGGCCACGCCGGCCAGCATCCGGTCGTCGCGCGATCGATACAGACGGTCCATCGGTCTCCTGCGCCGGGCGTTCGGCCCGCGACTCTGCCCCGAGGATAGCAGGGCGCTCACGCGCACCCGGGGCTCGGCGACTCGACATCGCAAGCGGGATGCAACGGCGATGGGCCTGTCGGATGCGGCCGGCGCGGGCGGCGTGCGGATACTTGGTCGATGCTGACCCAAGGTCTCCGCTTACTGCTGCTTCGCTTCCTGCCCCGTCGCCTCGTGCCGTTCCTGGCCGTTGTCGAGATCCTTCTCCTCATCCAGCGACTGCGCCGGCGTCGTCCCGAGCCCGTCGCGCCGCGCCGGATCGTGACGGCGGGCGCTCCCGATCGGACGGGCTAGGCGCCTTCCGCCGCCGGAGATCGGGGCCGGCCTCAGGACGTCGCGACCGGTCGTCGGAGGTCGGCGCTGCCGTCGCCCTCGCCCGTCCACCAGTCGGCATGCTCCGCATCGAGGCGAATCAGCGCGACGTTCGGATCGCCGGGCCCATTCGGGAACCAGCGCTCGAGTTCTGGCAGCCAGTACTGCTTCTTGAGCTCGGCATCCGTCTCGATCGTCGCGCGGCCGCTGATCGAGATGAAGTCGTACGCGTCCCCGGCGCGATAGCCGGCCACCGCTTGCGGATCGACCTGCAGTTCGGCGACGAGCCGGCCGTCGCTCGGCGCGAAGAACCACGATGATCCTTCCCACTCCACCTGGCCGTTGTTCGACATGGGCCGCGTGTGGAGCTGGCCGTCGTCGCCGCTCGTGGTAAAGAGGCAGAGGTCGATCTTCTTGATCAGGGCGGCGATCTCGGGGATGGCCTCGCGGCCGGTTGCGTCGGTCATGGCGGGTTCCCTGCATGCGGGGTTGGAAACGCACTCTAGGCCGAGAGCCGCCCCTTCGAGCCGCGACATGCCGGCCGAAATCGCTGCAGCGCCGTTTCATCCGCCATCGATCGTGCCCGGCGATCCCGCAGTAGATCGAGCCTGACGAGCCGGCTGGGGCTCGAACCCCACGGCACCGCCCGTCGCCCGGAGCCGATCCCGCGGGATCGGCGCATCATGTGGCAACGGTCGTGGCGGCCCCGGACGCGGGTCGACAGCGGCCGGATCCCACGCTGGAGTCGATCATGACGCACACCACCTTCGCCGCCGGCGCGACCGGCAGTTCCAGCGCCCCGATCGCCGGTCTGGAGTACCGACCCGGCGTCTGCAACATCGGCCCCGAGGAGATCGCCCGACGACGTCGGGCCGGCCACGTCGGGGTCATCGCCACGGTCGTCGCCTTCGTCGTCCTCGTCGCGATCGGCGCCCCGCCGCTGGCGCGCCTGCTCGTGGCCATCCCCGCGGTCATCGCCGCCTCGGGCTACCTCCAGGCCTGGCTGAAGTTCTGTGCCGGGTTCGGGTCGCGTGGCGTGTTCAACCTCGGGCCTGTGGGTGACCTCGAGGCGATCGCGGACCCGGAGGCTCGTGCGCTCGACCGCTCGCGCGCCAACCGGATCGGCCTCGCCAGCTTCGCGATCGGCATCGCCGTCGGCCTGGTCGCGGTCGTGCTCCCGGTGTGACGACGGCCCTCCTGCTTATGATTGGGACGGGCCGGTAGCTCAGCGGTAGAGCACGGGGCTTTTAACCCTGGTGTCGTGGGTTCGAACCCCACCCGGCTCACCATCGAGGCCCTAGGCGCGGTCGTACGCCTCGCGCATCCAGCCGCGGACCTCGTCGTCGAGCTCGTCCGTGGACGTGAGCCGGACCCGGTGGGTGCACATGCCGGTCGTGGCCTCGAGACGGGCGGTCGGCACGACGTCCTTGAGGTTGAGACCGATCTCGAGCCGCCCGCCCGACGCCGGACCGACCGTGGCGAACTGCTTCGAGCGGCGCAGGGCCACATACGTCTGCTTCGGGGCGAGCACCACGTCATCGCCGAACGAGCGGGCCACCTCCACGGCCGCATCGTGCAACGGCCGGACATTGGCCTTCGGACCGGCGTAGATGGAGTCGATCAGGTCGTCGCCCTGCGGCGCCGCGGCGCCACGCAGCACGGTCAGCGCCACCAGGTTCGCATCGCCGTGGCCCATCCCGTGCTCGGACTTCAGCCAGGCGACGATCGCGCTGTGCTTGTCGAGCCCGCTCGAACGGGCCAGGTCGACCCACGCGTCGAACGGTCGACCCGTCCGCGTCGCGATGTTGCGCTTCTGCGTCTCGAGCGCCTCGTCAAGGACGTCCGGCATCGGCTCCTCCGTTGACTATCCCGCGGCGATGATCACGACGCTGGCGGCGACACCGGGGTCGGGAGCGGTTCGCCGCGGGCACCGGCGACGAGGTTGGCTGCTGCCATCGCGGCCATCTTGCCTCGGGTCGCCCGCGACGCCGACGCGATGTGCGGCACGATCAGGCAATCGTCGCGACCGACCAGGCGGTCGTCCATCGGGATCGGCTCAGGGTCGGTGACATCGAGGGCGGCCGCCCAGATGACGTCCCGTTCCAGCGCGTCGGCCAGCGCGGCCTGGTCCACGACCGGACCCCGGGACGTGTTGATGAGCACGGCCGTCGGCTTCATCCACGACAGCGTCTCCGCGTTGATCAGGTGCCGCGTCACCGGGGAGAGGTTGACGTGGAGCGACACGAAGTCGGCCCGCGGCAGGAGCTCCTCCAGCGGCAGGTAGGTGGCACCGAGCGGCTCGGTGACCTCGGCCGGCAGCTGGGTGACGTCGTGGTACAGGATCTCCATCCCGAACCCCTGGGCGCGCCGCGCCATCGCCTGTCCGATCCGCCCGAACCCGACGATGCCGATCGTCGCGCCGTGGACGTCCGGGCCGAGCAACAGCAGCGGACCCCACGTCTTCCAGTTGCCGGCACGGACGTAGCGATCGCCCTCCGGGACGCGCCGCGCGGCGGCCATGAGCAGGGCGAAGGCGAGGTCGGCCGTCGTGTCGGTCAGGACGCCCGGCGTGTTGCCGACCTGGACGCCACGTTTGGCGCACGCGGCGACATCGATGTTGTCGAACCCGACGGCGTAGTTGCTGACCACGCGAAGCCCGGGTCCCGCGGCGTCGAGGAACTCGTCGTCGACCCGGTCCGTGAGGAGGGTCAGCACGCCGTCGCAACCGGCGACCCGGCGCAGCAGCTCGTCGCGCGGCGGCGGGAGCTCGTCCTCCCAGAGGTCCATGTCGCAGGCGGCGCGGACCGCGTCGAGCCCTTCCTCGGGGATGCGCCGCGCAACGAACACGCGCGGCCGGGCGGCGGTCGCCGCGTCAGGCTCACCCACGATCGAGCGTCCCCACGAAGGTGCCGATCCGCCCGAGCGCCTCGGTCAGGTTCTCGCGCGAGTTGGCGTAGCTGATCCGGATGTGCTCCGTGCCGACGCCACCGAACGCGGTGCCCGCCAGGACGCACACGCCGACCTCGTGGAGCAGCCGCTCGGCGAGCTGGGCGCCGGTCAGGCCGGTCCCCGCGATCGACGGGAAACGCGTAGAACGCACCGACCGGCGTGGCGCAGCGGATGCCCGGGATCTCGTTCAGGCCGGCGACCACGAGGTCCCGCCGCGCCTTGAACTCGACGATCATCGCCTCGACGTCGTCCTGGGGCCCGGTCAATGCCTCGACCGCACCCACCTGCGCGAACGTCGGCGCGCACGAGATCGTGTTGATGACGAGCTGGCCGTAGGTCTGCACGAGCGACGGCGGCACGACCGCGTACCCGAGCCGCCAGCCGGTCATCGCGAACGTCTTGGAGAACCCGTCGAGGATGATCGTCCGATCCGCCATCCCGGGGAGTGCCGCGATCGAGACGTGCTCCGCGCCGTCGTACAGGATCCGGCCGTAGATCTCGTCGCTGACGACCCACAGGTCGTGCTCGATCGCGAGCTCGGCGATCCGCTCGAGGTCCCCGCGGGTCAGCACGCCGCCGGTCGGGTTCGCCGGCGAGTTGAGGAACAGCACCCTGGTCCGGGGCGTGATGAGCGACGCCAGCTCGTCGACGTCGAGCCGGAACTCGTGCTCCATCCGGATCGGGATCGGCACCGGGGTCGCGCCGACGAACCGGGTCAGCGACTCGTAGATCGGGTAGCCGGGGTCGGGCACGATGACCTCGTCACCCGGGTCGACGAGGCCGAGGATGGCGTAGAGCATCACGCCCTTGCCACCGACGGTCACGAAGACCTGCGACGGGTCGGCCTTGACGCCCTTCCGCAGCGCGACGTCCGCGGCGATGGCCTCGCGCAGCGCGGGGATGCCGGGGAACGGCGCGTAGTGGGTCGCACCCTCGTCGAGGGCTCGCTTGGCGGCCTCGCGGACGTGGGCGGGCGTGTCGAAATCGGGCTCGCCGATCTGCAGGTGGATGATGGATCGGCCCTCGGCCTCCAGCGCGCGGGCGCGGGCGGAGACCTCGAAGGCGCTCTCGGTCCCGATGGAGCCCATCCGGGCGGCGACGCGAAGTGCGGACGTGACGGTCATCGGAGCCTCCAGCCGGTCAGGGCAGCAACGAGCGGATCGCGAAGGTGACGTTGGCTGGTCGCTCCGCCAGCCGGCGCATGTACCACGGATACCATGATTCTCCGTATGCGATGAGGGTCTGGACCCGGTAGCCGGCCTTGGCCAGGCGGAACTGCTCGCCGGTCCGGATCCCGTACAGCATCTCCACCTCGAACCCGTCGCGGCCGATCCCGGCCGCACCGACCTGCTCCGCGATCTGCTCGACGAGGGCGACATCGTGGGTCCCGAGGCCGAGCCGGATCGGGCGGCCACGGCCGTCGAGCAGGAAGCGGACGGCAAGACCCAGGTAGTTGGCGTCGACCCGCCGCTTGTCGCGGTAGGCGATCGATTCGGGCTCGTCGTACGCGCCCTTCACCAGGCGGATGGCCGGGTCCAGCGGTCGCAACCGCTCCATGTCGGTGGCGGTCCGGTGCAGGTACGCCTGGAGGCAGATGCCCGTCCGCGGCTGGACCGCGCGGAGGCGCTCGTACAGCCGGATCGTGGGCTCGACGTACGCACTGCCCTCCATGTCGATCCACAGGTACGAGCCGACGGCCGCGGCATGCTCGGCGAGCCTGGTCAGGTGCGCCAGCGCACGATCCGCATCGTGATCGAGCCCGAGCTGGGTGGGCTTGACCGAGATCTCGCCGGTGATCCCGCGCGAGGCGATCGCGTCGAGCACCTCGATGTAGTGGTCGGCGACCGCGTCGGCGGCGGCCAGGTCTTCCAGGTTCTCGCCGAGCCGCGTGTACATCGTCCCGATCCCGGCTGCCTGGAGGGGCGCGGCGGCATCGAGCGCCGCCTCCATCGTCTCGCCAGGCATGAACCGGCGGACCGCACGCCGCATGAACGGCAGGCGCGGCAGGTGGTCCTTGAGCCACGCGTTGCGGGCCGCCCACAGGAAGACGCGCCGCATCAGGGCAGGGCCCTCGCCGCGCCGCCATCGATCGGCACGATCGCACCGGCGATGTACGACGCCGCGGGCGATAGCAGGAACGCGCCGAGCCGGCCGACCTCTTCCGGATCGCCGTACCGGCCCAGCGGGATCCGGCCGATCATCTCCTCGCGGACCGCCTCGGGGGTCGAGCCCGTCCGTTCGGCGATCCCGGTGTCGAGCATCGCGATCCGGTCGGTCGCGACCCGCCCGGGGGCCAGGCCGTTGATCCGGATCGGGGCGATCTCGGGCGTGAGCGACTTGATGAGGCCGGCCAGGCCCGGCCGCAGCACGTTGGACGTCGTCAGCCCCGCGACCGGTTCGCGCACCGATGACGACAGGATGATGAGGACCGCCGGGCGGTCACTCGCCTCCAGGTGCGGACGGGCCGCCCGGATGAGCCGCAGCGCGCTGTGCAGGGTGCCATCGATGGCCCGCTCCCACGTCGTCTCGTCGAGCTCGTCGAAGCGGCCCGTCGGTGGGCCACCGCTGTTGACGAGCAGCAGGTCGAGACCACCGAACGCGGCGACGGCGGCATCGACCGCGGCGGCCGGGCCATCGGCGGTCGAGAGATCGGCGCCGACGGCGATCGTGTCGGGCATGCTGGCTGCCGCTGCCTCGAGCCGGTCGGACGGGCGGGCGACGAGCGCGACCCGGGCACCCTCGATGGCGAGGGCCGAACCGATCGCGCCCCCGAGACCGCCCGAGCCTCCACCCACCAGCGCACGTGCGCCGGCAAGACCCAGATCCATCCGTCCTCCACGATCCGCCCGATCCGACGCGTCCGTATGCGCCGTCGGAATCCGATGCCGGTCGATGGTACGCGACGGCGGCAGGCGGTCGCCGAAGGTCCGAGGGTACGGTTCGCCGAGTCGGGTCTAAAATCGCATCGATGGCTACGCTTCTTCGACATCGACGACGCCAACGCCGCGCTGACCGAGGTCGGCCCGATCCTCGCGACGCTCGCGGATCAACGGGCCGAGCTGATCCGGCTGCGCGATCGCACGATCGCGGCGATGTCCCCCTCGGCGGCCGGGGGCGCCGACGAGATCGACGTCGAGGAGGGGCGGCGGATCCGGCTGCGGATGCAGGGCATCGTCGACCAGATGGCCGCCGCCGTCGCCCGCATCGATGCGCTGGGGATCACGCTCCGCGATATCGAACGCGGGTTGATCGACTTCCCGGCGCTCGTCGACGGCCGGCAGGTGTGGCTGTGCTGGCAGCTCGGCGAGGACACCGTCCAGCACTGGCACGAGCTCGACACCGGGTTCGGGAGCCGGCGGCCGCTCATCGAGCTGGTATGACCGGGTCGCGCGGGACCGGGTCCGAGGCAGCCGATGCCGGTCGCGGCGCCGCGTCGGTCGACGACCGTGATCCAGGCGGACGGCCGCGCCAAGGCGTTCCGCCCGCTCCCCCGCTCGGACCGTGACGCCGCGGTGGCGGCCGGCCTCGAGGCGTACGGACGCGGCGATTTCTTCCTCGCCCACGAGCTGATGGAGCCGGCGTGGATGGGCACGGACGACCAGGCCGAGCGCGCGCTCATCCAGGGCCTGATCAAGCTCGCTGCCGCCGACGTGCATGGCGTCCGTGGCAACCCGCGCGGCGTGGCACGGAACCTCGACGGCGCGCTGGAGCGGCTCCGGCTGGCGGTCGCTGCCGGGGTCACGACCGCCGATGGTCTCGACGTCGTCGCGCTCGTGGCGGCCATCGAGGACCGCCTCGCCCGCGTGCGCGGGACCGCGGCGTCCGGGCCGCCGGATCCGACTCGGCCGATCCCGACCAGGCCGACGCGACCCAGCCATCCGACCCCATCGCCTTGCCGTGGAGCCACGCGTGACGGGGCCGGCATCAGAACCATGGAGCCTCCGATGACCCAGGACACCGCACTGCCCACGACCGATGTCGCCGAAGCCGAACGACGGATGCGCGACGACCCGGCGCGACCCTTGCTGGTCGATGTCCGCGAGCCGTACGAATTCAGCGAGGTCCGCGCGCCGGGTGCGGTCCTGCTGCCGATGTCGACCTTCGCGGCACGGGCCGGCGAGCTGCCGAAGGACCGGCCGCTGATGCTGATCTGCCACATGGGCAGCCGGTCGGCGGCCGCGACCGGGTTCCTGCTGCGTGGCGGGTACACCGACGTGACGAACGTGACCGGCGGGATGGATGCCTGGGAGCGAGCCGGGCTGCCGGTGCGCCGCGGCGCGGTCGAGGCCGGCGAGGGCGACCTCCCCGCCTGACAGGGCGCCCGTGCGACGCGGGCGCCCGGACGACCGCCGCGGACCGTCCGGTGCGAGCGGTCACACGATCGCGACCGCGGCTCAGTGGCGGCGCAGCACCCGCGCGATGATCGCCTTGGTCTGTGCCTTGTGGGCGTAGGCCCAGCCGATCAGGATCAGGATGATGAAGTTCACGGTGCCCGCGCCGGCCGCGTTGAGATAGCCGAGCTGCTGGCCGATCTCGCCCTCGATCTTGAGGCCCGGGACGGTGGCGCCGGCGATCCCCAGCTGGAAGAACGGACTCTGCGGCGCGACGTTCGCGCGGTAGCTCGTCGCGACGACGCCGTCCGCGGTCTGCCCCGCCCACGATGATCGCGTTCGGGCCGCTGATGACCGGCGATCCGCCGGCAAGCCCCACCGGCAGGTCGCTGACGTCGAGGTGCTTCCACTCGGGGATGGTGCCCGTGCTCGAGGGCACCGCCCAGTACAGCTCGCGCTGCGGTCCCGCGGCGTCGGCGCCGCCGACCGAGTACAACGCACCGTTGGCCGTCCAGGCCGCGGCGTCGTCACGGGCGGCCGGCAGGTTGGACGCCTCATTCGTCGCCCACTGGATGACCTTGCCCTCGTCGGGGTTCTCCGGGAAGCCCTCTTCGGCCTCCAGCCCCAGGTCGCCGCGCTGGACGAGGCTGGTGGGGCCGTTCGCGTCGTGTCCGCCGTAGATCCAGACGTGGTCGCCGACGATCGCGCCGCCGGCGTCGGCGACGGGCGAGATGAGCGGCTGCTCGGGCGCCCAGGCCGTCAGGTTCCCGCTGCTCGTCGAACTTGCTCTTCCACGTCGAGCCGACGAGGCCGTCCGGGCCCGTCCCACCGACGAGCAGGATCCCGTCCGGCGCGGCCATCCCCGCCGCTCCGGCGACGGCCTCCGTAAGCGTGAGGGCTTCGGGGGCGGGCTGCCACTCCCCGAGCTCGCCGGTCTGGGCGTTCGGGGTCAGCACGAACACCGTGGTCGTCGGCTCGCCGGACGCGTCGAAGCCGCCGATCACGTACACGCTGCCCGTGACGAGCACGACCGATGCGTCGGAGCGGGGCTCGGGCAACGGCGGTCCCTCGGACCATGTATCGAAGTTGCCGACCCCGACCGTATTCGCGACGTAGACCGACGTCTGGGCCGTCGTCCCGTCCGTGCCGCCCACGTACAGGAGCTTCGTCCCCAGCTGCAGCACGGTGCCATCGGTGCGTGCCGCCGGCAGCGACAGCTCGGGCGGCGACGCATGCCAGGGGACGACGGACCCACCGGGCGCCGGGCACGGCAGCGTCTCGTTCTCGGGTGGGCAGAAGTTGATCGGCGACCAGACGAGCACCCCGAGCTCCACGGTCCGGTTGACCGTGAGGTAGTACGCCCGATCGGGGATGTAGCCGAGCAGCATGATGATGATCACGAGCCACGACCGCGGCCTTGACCCCGGCCCACGCCCAGCCGTCCGCATCGAGCAGCCCGAACAGGACTCGCTTGCGCGGCACGATCATCCCGGCTCCGAGCGCCTGTTGCGCCATCGTCCTCCATCCTCATCAGGCGGCCACGCCGGCCACCCGTCGATCATTCGGCGGTGAGCGTCCCCGTCATCGTCTGCGGGTGCACCGAGCAGAAGAAGTCGTATGAACCCGCCCCGAACGCCGGTGCCGAGAAGTCCTGCTTCGCGACGCCGGGGAAGGTGGCGGTCTTGAAGACGACCGACCCGTCCTCGCCCTTGATCTGGACGTCGTGCGGGATCGAGGCGTCCTGGTTGTCGAACGACAGGGTGAACGGGGCGTCGGCCCTGACGGTGATGGTGGGCGTCGTGAACGCGGACCCGACCGCGACGACATCCACGACGTCCACCGCCGGATCCACGCTGGCCGACGCCCCCGGTGACGCGCTCGCGCCGGCGGTGAACTCGTCCGTCCAGCAATCGGGGAACGGGGTCGCGCCCGGTTCGGGCGCGTAGTTCGGATCGCGCCAGCCGGTGAAGGTCAGGACCTCACCGCTGACCGGGTCGACCTTCGGATCGAGCAGGTGCTCGTCGCGCACGATGTAGACCTGCTCGTTGGTGGCCATCAGGAACGACACGAGCTCGTCGATCTGCCGATAGTTCAGCGGCCCGGGCGGGTTCGCCTGGTCGTCCCAGATCGGCATGGCCGAGTTCGGGGTGCCGCAGGCGTAGCGGCCCCCGACCCGCAGGATGTTGCGGATGTAGTCCTCGTTCAGGTGCGCGAACAGCTTGTCCTGCCGGTTGAGCGTCGGCCCCTCACCGCCCTCGCCCTGCTCGCCATGACAGCGGGCGCAGTTCGCCTCGTACACGAGGTAGCCGCGCTCGACCGACGTCACCTGCTGGGCGTTCAACTCGGACTGGAGGCGTGGCTCCGACAGGCCGGCGGGCAGGCCGAGCTCGTAGAACCAGTAGATCGCGACGAACAGGATGACGACGACCGTCGCGAGGAAGCCGACCCAGCGCGCGTTCGACGATTGGCGCACGACCTGGGCCGCACGCTCGGGGCTCAGCTCGAACGAGCGGATCGACGGCGGCGACGTGAACCGCTCGACCGGCGCGACCTCCGTGGACGGCCGCGGGACGGGCAGGCGCTCCTCCGGGGTCGATCCAGTCGTCAGGTCGGATCCCGGCTCCGGCCCCTCGGGAGGGCGTCCCGACGTATCGGTCATCGGATCCCCCGGGGTCGGCGGGCAGCGGTCATCGCGGCAGGGCGATCGGTGTCGTGGCGCACGGCGTCAGATGCACCCTGTCGGCGTGCGCGGCGGGATGATGCCCGGCTGTCCGAGGGCCACGGGAAGCGGCCCGAGCGTGATCTTGCCGGTGTCGATCGTGAGCGCGCCCTCGCCGTCGACCGAGATCGAGAAGCGATCCATGCCGCGCGGCGCCGGCCCGAACTGCGCACCATCGGCCTTGATCCCGAGCCGGTCGTAGCGCGATCCGTGGCACGGACATTCGAGCCAGAAGTTGCGGAGGCACGGGTTCGGCTTGCAGCCGAGGTGCGGGCAGCGCTGGTACAGCGCCCGGACGTTGAGCGCTGTCCCGTCGCCGGTCGTGTCCTCGCCGGCGACGAATCGCTGCTGCGCCGGATCGATGAGGATGACGAACGCGCGCGAGCTGGCGTAGTACGCCGGGAAGCCTTCGTCGATCGGCAGCGTCGAGTTCTCGAGCTTGACGTCGTCGAGCGTGCCGATCCGGATCGGCGCCCCGAACCCGCCCGCGAGGTTCGGCCAGATGAAGCCGATCGTGCCCGCCGAGACCTCGAGCAGCCAGAGGCCGATCCCGGCGCCCAGCGCCGTGCGCATGAGCTGACGGCGTGACAGGCCCTGGACCTGCTGCTTGCGCAGCGACTTGATGGCCTCCTTGGTCAGGGCCTGTGGTTTCGCGACGGGCTCGACGTGGTAGTTGCTCATGCTCGCTCTGGGGTCCTTGCAGTCATCACAGGGAGAAATACACGCCGGGTGCCGTGATGTACGGGATGACGAACGTGTAGCCGGGGCCCCGGAAGAAGATGCCGACGAAGGTCAGCACGAGGCCGAGGATGCAGAACAGGGTGAACAGGATGACCGCCGTCTTGCGGCGCGAGGGGCGCGTGGCCAGGATGTCGCCGCGATCGACGTACGGGATGAACGCCGCGCCGACCAGCACGAACGTCGGCACGAGGACGCCCGCCACGGTCGGGTGGAAGTACGCGAGCAGCTCCTGGAGACCGAGGAAGTACCAGGGCGCCTTGGCGACCGCCGGCGTGACGTTGCCGTTCGCCAGCTCCTCGAGCGGGGCATTGATGAAGAGGCCCATGAGCAGCAGGAAGATGCTCATGACGCCGGCCGCGAGGAACTCGATCGTCAGGAGGTGCGGCCACGTCATGACCGTGTCGTCGGGTTCCTTCTGGACCCGGACGACGGCGTCCTGCTTGACGAGCGCGAGCAGGCGATACGGCCGCGCCGACATCGGCACGCGCTGCTTGTCGATCTCCGTCCGCCGGGTCGGGTCGACCGGCAGGACTTCGCGCCGCTCGGTCGGCTTCTTGGTGTCAGTCATCGGTCAGGCCGTCACAGTGGCCCACTGATCGCCACCATCCTTCCTGATGCGCCAGAAGTGGACCGCGAGGAAGATGGCGGCCACGAGTGGCAAGACCATGATGTGGAGCACGTAGAAGCGCAGCAGCGTGTTCTGGCCGACCTCGACCCCGCCGAGGAGCAGCAGCTTGGTCGGCGTGTTGAACAGCGGCGCGTAGCCACCCATGTTCGTGCCGATCGTGATCGCCCAGTAGGCGATCTGGTCCCACGGCAGCAGGTAGCCGGTGAAGCTCAGCATGATCGTCAGGAACAGGAGGACCACGCCCGACGACCCAGTTGAACTCGCGCGGCGGCTTGTAGGCGCCGTGGTAGAAGACCCGCATCATGTGCAGGAACACGAAGAACACCATCAGGTGGGCGCCCCACCGGTGGATGTTGCGGGTCAGCAACCCGAACGTGACCTGGCTCTGGATGTCGAGGATGTTGGTGTACGCCTGGGTCGCCGACGGCACGTAGAAGAACATCAGGTACACGCCGGTCACGGTCAGCACGAGGAACAGGAAGAAGCTGAGCCCGCCGAGGCAGAACGTGTAGGCGAACTTCACGGCGTGCTGGCGGACGCGGACCGGGTGGATGTGCAGGAAGACGTTGTTCATGACCGCGTACGCGCGCGAGCGTTCGTCGCGCGGGTAGGGCTGGCGGAACAACGACCGCCAGACGGGGCTTCGGCGAATGGATTGGTCCATCCGCTCGAGGAAACTCACCGGGCTCCTCCTGCGACGCCGGGGGTGCCGGCCAGTTGCGCGTCACGGTAGGACTCCTTGTAGAGCCGACCGTCGGTCGAGACCTCCTGCAGTTCGAACCGCTCCATCGTAATGGCGTCGAACGGACATCGCTTGACACACAGCGCGCAGCGGATGCAGCGCTCCTCGTCGAGGATCATCGCGCCGCCGTTCTCCCAGCCGTACGCCTCTTCAAGCTCGGGCAGGAGCCCTTCGGACTTGAGCTGGTTGATGTCGACCATGTGGATGACGCCCTCCGGGCAGACATCCGCGCAGGCGCCGCACAGCACGCAGCGGAACGGGTCGAACCAGATGTTGAAGTTGCACATGAGGCAACGCGTCGACTCGGCGACCGCCCCGTTGGCGTCGTACCCGAGCTCGACCGGGGTGTTGAAGTTGACGACCGGTTCGGTCGAGGGCATGCGCGCTGACAGCGGCACCATCGGGATGTGCTGGCGCGGCAGGACGTCGTAGAACTCGGGCATGTCGTGGCGCCACGAGCTCGTGATCTTGACGTTCGCGGCGACCGTGACATCGGTCCGGCCGGCAAGGTAGCGGTCGATCGCGTAGGCGCACTTCTTGCCGTGTCCCGCGGCCTCGATGAGGGTCGTCGGCCCGGTCACGAAGTCGCCGCATGCGAACACGCCCTTGACGTTGGAGGCATAGGTCGCCGGGTCCACCTTGACCCGGCCGCGGTTGATCTCGAACTTCGCCTCGACCGGCAGGAACGTCAGGTCGGCGGCCTGCGACACGGCCGGGATGACGGTCTGCGCGGGGATGACGAACTCGGACCCCTCGATGGGCACCGGCGAACGGCGACCCGAGGCGTCCGGCTCCCCGAGCTTGTTGCGGATGAACTTGACCCCGGTGACCTTGCCGTCCTCGCCCAGGATCTCGACCGGGCTCGCGAGGAACTCCATGTTCACGCCTTCGCGCTCGGTCTCGCCCAGCTCCTCCTCGTCGACGACGAGCTCGGAACGCGTACGCCGGTAGCAGATCGAGACCCGCTCCGCGCCGTGGCGCAGGCTCGTGCGCGAGCAGTCCATCGCGGTGTAGCCACCACCGATGACGACGACGTCGTTGCCGACCTCGAGGGGCTGGCCGAGGTTGGCCTTCTTCATGAAGTCGACGCCGTAATCGACCCCCTCGAGCTCCGCACCCGGGATGTCGAGGGCGACCGCGTCCATCGCGCCGGCGGTGATGGCGATCGCGTCGAAGTCGGCGGAGAGCTGCTCGAACGTGATGTCACGCCCGATCTCGGTGTCGTAGTGGAACGTGACGCCGAGGCGCTCGACGAGGCGGACGTCCATCTCGATCGCTTCGCGCGGCAGGCGGAAGGCGGGGACGCCGATGAGCATCGTGCCGCCGGCGAACGGCAGGCTGTCGAAGACCGAGACGCCGTAGCCCTTGGTCGCGAGCTCGCGCGCGACGGCCAGCCCGGCCGGACCGGCGCCGACGACCGCGACCCGCTCGGCACGTGGCGTGATCTGGGGCATCACGTCGGGGATGCCCGACGCTTCGTGCCATTCGACGAGGAACCGCTTCATCGCGCGGATGGCCAGCGGCCGATCGATGTCGCCGCGGCGGCAGGCTCGTTCGCACGGCGCGGAACAGACATACGAGCACATCGCCGCGACCGGGTTCGGCTCGCGCGACAGGATGTACCCCTCCTCGAACCGGCCCTCGGCCGCGAGGTTCAGATAGCCGCGGCAGTTCGTGCCGACGGGGCACGCTTCCTGGCACTCGATGTTGCACTGCAACCAGGAGGCGTCGACGGGCTGGACGAGGAAATCCTGGACGGGATCGATGGCCAAGCGGGGACGTGCCTTTCCCTGGGTCGTCGGTGCTGGGGCGCATGCGCATGATCGGCTCGGCGCCGACGGTCCGAATCTACCATCCGCATCTTCCGGCCTGCAAAACGGACGGGCCGACGGACGCCCTGCGAAAGTTGACGCTCGTCGTGCCCGCAGCTACCCTGCCACGGGGAAGTCGTCTTCACGGTGAGGAGCACGACCCAGACGATGCGGGCAGCGTGACCGCCAGCGAATTCGCATTCCTGGCCATGGGCCTCGTTCTCGGCGTCGCCAGCGGGGCGGCGCTTGTAGAGACCCTCCGAGCCCGTCCCGCCGCATCGCGGGAGGTCCGGGTGACCGTCAGCGCCGATGCGATCCCCCGCCGGCGGGCCGCCACTCTGGCGGACGATGCCTTCGTCGGCGCTCCCGCCGAACCTGCCCGGGGCGGGCCCGCGGACCGTCGCGGGGGCGGCCTGGATCTGCCGACCCGAGGGCCAGATCGTCGAACGCCTGTTCGCGTCGAGGCCGGAGCCGCGACCTTCGGTGCGCATCTCCTCGGCCAGGCGGCCGGTCCGATGATGGATGACCCGACCAACGGCCACGGACAGCCGCAGGCTGCCCACGTCGGCATCCCGGTCAGCGGCGGCGAGGATCCGATGCTCCAGGCGATCCGTGTGAGCGCGGCGACCGCCGTGGTCGCCGAGATGCGTCGCGGGACCGCGGTCGGGTTGCTGGACGCGCCCGCACCCAGCGGCCGCCGCGACGGCCGTCATGGACCGGCCTCGTCCGTTCACGCTCGCGATGGCGGACGACGCCTCGACTGGCCCGCCCGATGCCCCCGCTCCGTCCAGCGGTGCCGTCGCCGCGGATGCCGCCGCGGATGCCGGACCCTGTGCCGACGCCCGCCGGATCGCCTCCGAACGATGCGAGCTGGCGGTCCGGGCACGCGAACAGGCCACGATCGCGGCGGACGCTGTTCGCGCCGCGCAACGCTCGTACGCGGCGCACGAGGCGAGCGCCGCGCAGGCGAGCGAGCGCGCGGACCCTCGGGCCATCCGCCAGGCCAAGGACGATGCCCAGAAGCGATTTCGCGACGGCCGAACGGGCGCGATCACCCAGGACGAGGCGGAGGCGGCGGCCCGCGACTGGCTCATCGAGATCAACCGGATCAACGGCGAGGCGCGCGATGCCGCTTCGGCGGTCACCCGCGAACGCGAGGCGGCGCGCGCCATCGGGGCGAGCCTCGAACGGATCGCGCTCGAGGCGGAAGCGGCACGGATCGGTGCGGAGACGGCGGAGGCGGCGTGCCTGGCCGCACGCCAGACCGCCGCCGATTGCGAGGAGGCCGCGATGGCGGGCGCTGTCGCGCAGCGCTCGACGCTCGACGAGCCGCCGCCCGACGACGACCACGTCGTGCCCGGCTTTGGCAGCGGTGGCACGCCGCGCATCTTCCGGCTGGTGCGCGGCGATCGCGCAGCCATGACCGAGCTCGTCGCGACCCTGGGCGGTGCGGATCCCGACGAGCGCCGGCGCTGGCAGGTGTTGCTCTCCGACCTGGTGGACGCGATCGTCGCGACCAGCATCGAGGCGATCTCGCTCGACTTCCCGCCCGAGGATCCGTTCTGGGGTCCGTTCACCGCGAGCCAGGATCGCGAGATCGCGGAGGCGCTCGCCTCGCTCGGCTACCGCTTCGACGGGCGCGGCGGTTGGGTGGACGAACGCGTGCCATCGCAACGTGACCTCTCGCTCGCCCTCGGCTACGCCGGGCTCGACCCCATGCGCATGCGCCACTGGCCGAACGAGACCGAGATGGCCGCGCTGTACCGCGACGTGGCGGTGGCCGCCGACGAGCACCTCGCGATCGAGGCCGGCGACCTGACGCTCGGCGAGCTCGTGACGATGCTCGGCAAGCGCGCCGATGGCCTGGCCGAGGTCTGGAATGAATGGGGTCGGCTGCGCCCGCTCCTCCTCGAGGAGGCCTAGCCCGGACCCTCGTCCTCGTCGTCGTCGATGATCACGAGGCGGAGCGACTCCGCGGCGGCAGCACCGATCGGCGTGCCCTCCTCGCGCGCCCAGTCACGGATGCGATCGGCGAGCGCGTCGGGGTCCCGTAGCTGGCTGCTGTGCGCGCGCAGCGCCTCGATCTTGCGCTCGAGCGTGGTCGCGATATCGACGTGCACCGTCGCGTGGTTCGACCAGAACAGGTAGAGCCGGCGGACGACGTGCGCACCGAGACCCGATCGAGCGAGCGACGGGAACGCCATCGGGTTGCGGGCCGCCGGGTAGACCGCGTCGACGGCGGCCATCCCCGCGGCGCGGTGGTCGGTGTGGTTGACCCCGCCGTCGCCGTGGAACAGCGTCTCGGGGTCGGTCGCGAGGACCGCGTCGGGACGGAAGGTCCGGATCTCGCGGACGAGCAGCTCGCGCAGGGCGAGGTCGTTGGCAAGGGCGCCGTCCGGCTGGTGAAGGAAGGAGACGCCGGCATAGCCGATGATGGCCGCCGCATCACGCTGCTCGCGCTCGCGCAGCGCGGCGAGCTCGAGCGGATCGGCGTCGGGATCCTCCCCGCCCTGGTCCCCGCTCGTGCAGCACACGAGCCAGCCGGTCGACCCTTCGTCGATCCAGCGCGCCACGGTCCCCGCCGGCCCGAATTCGGAATCGTCGGGGTGGGCGACGATGACCATGAAGCGACCGGGACGCCACGCGTGGTCCTCGGCTGGAGCCCCCAGGGCGGGCGTCACATCCGTCATGCGCGGACGCCTTGCGGGGCACCAACCCTCGCGCTACGCTTCGGGCCGAGGCTTCGCTCGTCTCCCCCCACGAGCGAAGCCTCGTGATTCCCGGGAGATGGCTCGGCGTCTGTCATCCGGCGTGCTGCAACTCGTCGAGCGCCGCCAGCACATCGGCGGCGTGGCCTTCGGGCTTGACCTTCCCCCAGACGCGGGCGATCCGCCCCTCGGGGTCGACCAGGAACGTCGTCCGGGCCGTGCCCATGTACGTCTTGCCGTAGTTCTGCTTCTCCACCCACGAGCCATACGCCTCCGCGACCTCGTGCGCCTCGTCGGCAAGGAGCGTGAACGGCAGCTGGAACTTCTCGCGGAACTTCTTCTTGCTCGGCGCGCCCTGGGGACTGATGCCCCACACGTCCGCGCCGCGCTCGTGGATCGTCTCGTTGGCGTCGCGGAACTCGCATGCCTCGACCGTGCAACCCGGGGTGTCGTCCTTCGGGTAGAAGTAGAGGATCGTCCAGCGGCCGTGCTGGTCCGCGAGGCGATGGACGGTCCCGGTCTCATCGGGGAGGGCGACCTCGGGGGCCGGATCGCCGACGGCGGGCAGGCTCATCCTGAGAGCGTAGCAGGGGTCTCGATGACGAGGAGGCGGCCGCGCCGGAGGTGCACGGAGGCCTCGTCACGCGTCCGCTCGTTGGAGAGTCCGCGGGTCCGCCCGACGACCAGCGGCTCGTCGACGAGCGGGTAGGCCAACCCGTCGGTCGTGACGCCGATCGCGTCGCCGCCGACCGGGCAGCAGCGAGACGACGTCACCCGCGCGCCCGACGAGACGCAGCCCGGCGGTCCGTCCCGCTCCGTCCGGTGCGCGCAGGAGCCGGATCCGCGCATCACTCGCCAGGAGGCAGCAGTCGAGGCCCTCCAGCTCCGGAAGCTCCAGCAGCCCCAGGTTCGCGAGGGCGTGATCGATCCGGGCACCGCCGAGGGCGCCGAGGATGGCCAGGCGGTCGGCGCCGAGACGGAGGGCGGCGCGGACCGCGAGCTCCGTGTCCGATTCGTCCTTGTCCGGGCGGGAGCGCTCCACGGGAACGCCGGCCGCGATGAGGTCGGCCAGGCCCGCCTCCCCGATCGAATCGCCATCGCCGACCCAGCGATCGATGGTCAGCCCGAGGCGTGGCGCATGTCGCGCGCCGCCGTCGGCGGCGATGACCAAAGCGGATGGCTCCGCCCACCCTGGCCAGGCGGCGTCGAGCCCGTCGCGTGTTCCGACGTCGCCGTCGGCGAGGACGATGGCCTGCATCCATGGATGCTAGCGGCTGGCGTCGCGGGCCCGATGCTAGACTCGCGCCGTGCCCACCCCCACCGACCATCCCGCGGTCCGACGCGTCCTCGACGCCGCCGAGCGCAAGGGCGTCACGCTCGAGGTCATCGCCTTCGACGAGTCGACCCACACCGCGGCCGAGGCAGCCGCCGCCCTCGGCGCCGAGCTCGGGCAGATCGTCAAGTCGCTGGTCTTCGTCGGGACCGACGACGACGGCGTGCTCGAGCCGATCCTCTGCCTGGTATCGGGGCCCAACCGCGTCGATCTCGCCCGCCTGGCGGCGGTCACCGGCGAGGCGGACATCCGCCGCGCCACCGCGCGCGAAGCGCACGACCTGACCGGCTTCTCGATCGGTGGGATCCCGCCGATCGGCCATGGCCGACCCATCCGCGTGATCATGGATCCCGATCTCGGCCGTTACCCGCTGGTCTGGGCGGCGGCCGGGCTCCCGACCGCGGTGTTCGGCGTGCCGCCGGCCACGCTGCGGATCCTCGCCAACGCCACGGCCGCGCCCATCACCGAGGCGCACCGTCCGGCCGACGTCGAGACCGGCCAGTCGATCGCCCCGAACCTCGGGGCGTGACGGTCGCTCGTCCGGTGCCTGCCCCGGAGCCGCGGAACGCGACCATCACGTATCCGGGCGGGCTGCGGGCGCGCTGGCGGTGGGGTGGGAGCGGGCAGGGACCCGCGGTGTTCGCGCTCTCGGAAGCGGGTGGCACGCTCGTCGATCTCGGGCCACGCGTCAGCGACGACCCGGATGCGCTGTGCCGGGCAGAGCTGCGGATGGAGGGGCCGCGCGGCGCCTGGACGGCCCGGTTCGCCTCGACGATCCACGACGAGCCGCGTGGCCTGTACTGGGACACCCACGGGCAGCTGGTCGTCGCCTACGGATTCCACGCGTTCGGGCTGGATGCGGCCACCGGCGAGCCGCGGTGGGACCACCGCTCGGCGACCCCGATCGTGGCGCTCCTCGGGTCACCGCGCCTCGCCCATGTCCTGCTGCAGGCCGAGATCGAGACCTTCGCGCTCGATCCCGACGGCACGGTCGGCTGGCGCGTGGCCCACTCGGATGTCGTGACGGCGGCCGAGCTCATCGGCGGACGGCTGGTCCTGACCGGGTTCGACGGGCAGGTCACCGCGCTCGATCCGGTCACGGGGCGCCCGCAGGGCTGACCCGGCCCGGGGCGACGCGCCACGCGTCGGATGTGGACGGACGGTGGATAACTCCGCTGGATCGCCGCGTTTCGCCGCGATTCGGTGGATAGCCCCGTTGACCGCGGTCCGTCACGGCCCGTAGGGTGGAACCAGCCCGGAGGGGCCGAGCGATACTAACGGCGGAGATCACATCAACGCCCACGTGTCGTAGAGGTTCCTTCGGGCCCTTTCGTGTCCGCCGCGTATCATCGCCGCCGTGACACCCCTGATCCCCCTCGCGGCCGGCCTTGCCGCGCTCGTCGTCGGCGCGCTCGTCCTGCGCGGATTCGGCAGCCGCTATCGGGTGGGTCGTCTCCTGGCGGCGACGCCCCTCGTGCCCATCGCCGAGGCGCTCGAGCTGGCGACAGGACCGGCGCGCTACGTCGCGGTGGCGGGTCGCCTCGATGCCGAGGACGAATTCGAGGATGAGGCGCACCGGCCGCTCGTCCTGCGGCGGGCGCGGGTGCAGATCCGTCGCGGCCGCGCCTGGGAGACCGTCGACGAGCACGTCCAGGCCGTCGATTTCGAGGTCCGCGAGGGGCTCGATGCCATCGGGATCGACCGGGCTGCACTGGACGAGGGCCTCGTGGTCGTGCCCCGCGAGTCGGTCGGCACGGCGGCCGACGCCCCCGACCGTGTCCCGCCGGATGTCGACCCGACGACCCCGACACGCCTGTGGGTCGAGCAGGTCTCATCGGTGGAGCACGCGATCGTGCTCGGGGTCCCGACCATGACCAGCGGCGGCGGCGTCCTGATGACCGCGGGCCTCGGTCGCCCGCTGATCCTGACCACGCTCGAGCGCAACGAGGCCGTCCGCGTGCTCGCCCAGGGCGATCGGCGGCGACCGCTCCTCGCGGCGATCGCCCTGGTGAGCGGCCTCGTCCTGCTGACGGCCGGGATCGTCTGGGCCGTGCTCGGTGCCGCCACGGGCGTCGCCCTCGCGGCCTCGCCGGATCCGACCGGCGCCAGCGGCGGGGACCCGCGGAGCAGCGGCCAGGGCCCGGGTCTCGTCGGCGATCCGTTGTTCGCGATCGGGCTCGTGATCGCGATCGGGCTTGCGGCGACCGTGGCCACGCTGGCCTACGTGCGCCTCACGGGTGGCCGCCGCCCCTGAACGTGCCCGGTGGCGCCCCGACGCGCCACTCTGGGACCATCGGCCTATTGGAAAGAACTGTGAGCTTGGTAGCCTCCAGTCGTGCACTTCACAGTTCCTCCATCCGGACGATGACGACCGTGCTCCCGCCAAGGCCGACCGACGCCACGTTGTCGGTCACCAAGGCCGCGCGATTGCTTGGCGTGCACCCCAACACGGTGCGGGCCTGGAGTGACGCCGGCCGGCTGCGCTACTACCGGATCAACCCGCGCGGCGACCGACGCTATCGACTCGGCGACCTGCAGCGGTTCCTGGCAGCGGCGGAGAGCGTCCCGACCGATGCGCATGCGCACGCACCACCCCGGTCGACGGCACGGTCCGCGTCGATCCCGCCGTCGTCGCGGCGGCCCTCGCCGCCGGCGGCGGCGATGGCCCGCGACGACGCCGACGACGGCACCGCTCCGCGGCTGATCCGGTCACCGAGGACCGCCATCGCCGCGAGCTCGGCCTGCTCGACGACATCACCCGCCTGACGCTCGCGGCCGACGACCTCGACGAGAGCCTCGCGAGCGCCGCCGCGGCCATCCGCGACGCCCTCGACCATCCGATCGTGACGATCTGGGAGGCGCGCGACGACCGGATGCGGTTGCGCGCCTCCGCGGTGGCAGCCGATGCGCCCGACGCCACGGCTCATCGACCTGCCGCTCGGTTTCGGCCTGCTCGGCCGTGCGATCGACGCGGCGCCGAGTGGCCGGACCAACGGCGAGGGGGCGCTCCCCGTCGCCGTGGTGACGCGCGGCGCGGCCCGCGTGACGACCGCGCTCCTGCCCGGCGACCGGCCCGAGCTCGCGGTGGCGATCCCGGGTCCGGACAAGCCATGGGGCGTGCTCCTCCTGGTGGCCGACGCCGGTGGGACGATCGCGCCCTCGGAGCAGGACGTCGCGGCCGTCGTCGCTGCCGCATTGGGCACGGTCGTGAGCGTCGCGCAGCGGCAGGACGAAGTCGCCCACCTGCTCCATCGCGCCGAGGCCCTGCGGCGGGTCGCCGGCGACATCGGCAGCCGCCTCGACCTGGATCGCATCCTGTCCGGTCTCGTGGACCACGCGATGGTCCTCTTCGAGGGCGATCGCGCGGCGGTCTTCATGCGCCGGCCCGACGGCCCCGCCGTCGCCGAAGTCAGTCGTGGCCTGTCGGCCGGGTACCTGAGCGCGGTCCGCGACTTCCCGACCCGCTCGCTCGCCACCGAAGCCGTCGCCGCCCGCCTGCCGCTCTTCTCGGTTGGGTATCGCGACGACCCGCGCGGGGCGGACGTGCGTGCCGCGGTCGTGCAGGAAGGGTTCGACACGATGTGCACGGCGCCGCTGATGGACGGCGCGGAGCTGCTTGGCCTGCTCAACGTCTATCACGACGCCCCGCACGAGTGGAGTGCCGACGAGCTCGAGACGATCGCCGCGCTCGCCACGCAGGCGAGTGTCGCCATCCGGACCGCCGAGAACTTCCACCAGATGGCGACCTGGACCGCGCAGCTCCAGTCGATCCAGCAGCTCGGGGCTCGTCTCAACCACCTGACGAGCGTCCACGAGATCGGCATCGCGATCGCCACCGAGCTGCGCCAGCTCATCGACTACCACAATGCCCGCGTCTACCGTGTCGCCGGCGGCGACCTCATCCCGGTCGCGATGCAGGGCCAGGTCGGCGAGTACGTCGACGAGACCCCCGACCAGCTGCGCGTCGCGGTCGGCGAGGGCATCACCGGCTGGGTCGCCGAGCACCGGATCGCCCAGAACCTGCCCGACGCCGCCGCCGACCCGCGCGCGAACACGATCCCCGGCACCGAGGACGACCTCGACGAGTCGATGCTCCTCGCGCCGATGCTCTTCGAGGACGAGGTCCTCGGCGTGCTCGTCCTCTCGAAGCTCGGCCTCGGCCAGTTCGACGACGACGAGCTCCGACTCCTCGTGATCTACGCGAGCTTCGCGGCCCAGGCGATGGCCAATGCCGACACGACCGAACGCCTGCGCGCGCAGTCGGCCACGCTCGAGCGCCAGCTGCGCGGCCAGCGCGCGCTCCTCCAGATCACCGAGTCGATCCTGACCACGCTCGATGGGCGAGCGGTGCTCGAGGGCATCGCCGAGCGCCTGGGCAGCCTCATCGAGTGCGACAACGTCGCGATCGAGGTCGTGGACCCGTCGACCGGGTTGCTCACGCCGCTGGCCGCGTTCGGCGTGCACGCGGCGGACTACCTGGAGCCGTGGGAGCCGGGCGAGACCGGCGTCGCGACCTGGGTCGTCGAGCACAACGAGCCCGCGTACATCGAGGACGAACGCCACGACCCGCGGGTCAACCATTTCCGCGACTCCGAGACGCTCGACGGCGGAGCCTCATCGTGCTCCCCCTGCGTGGCCGCGATGGCGCGACCGGCGTCCTCACGATGGAGCGGCTCGGCGTGGGCAACACCTTCACGCCGGAGGAATTCGAGCTCGTCCAGCTGTTCGCGGCGCAGGTGTCCATCGCCCTGCAGAACGCGGAGGTCTTCCGCGCGGTCGAGATCCGCGCCCAGACCGACGACCTGACCGGCCTGCTCAACCACGGCACGTTCCAGGAGTACCTGGAGCGGAACGTGCACGACGGGACGCCGTTCGGCCTGATCATGCTGGACCTCGACGACTTCCGGGACATCAACAACCGGCTCGGACACCAGGCCGGTGACGCGACTGCTGCGCCGCATCGCGCGGGAGTTGATCCAGGCCGGCCGCGACTCCGACCTCGTGTTCCGCTACGGCGGTGACGAGTTCGCCTTCCTGCTGCCGGGCACCGATGCGGCCGGCACGATGCACGTCGCCGACCGGGCGCGCGAAGCGGTGAACGCCCTGGGCGGGCCGGTGACCGCGTCGATCGGCGTTGCGACCTACCCGATGGACGGTGCGACCGCGCACGAGATCCTGCTGGCAGCGGATCGTGCCTGCTACGTCGCCAAGCGCCTCGGACGCGATCGGGTCGCGTCGGCGGCCGAGGGCCTGGCCCAGGCCGCCGAGATCACGCTGCAGGCGCCGACGCCGGTCGACTCGGAGACGCCGTCCGGCGACTGACAGCGGCGTGGCGCCCGGCGACACGAGCCGGCGGGCGCGTCGTCACCGCGAATCGACGTCGTCCGTCAGGATGACGACCATGCACCGCCTCGACGTCGCTCCGGGTCATGCGTCGCCACGGACCGGCCGGGCGGTCGCGTCGACGATGGCCGCACTGGTCGTGGTGGCCATCCTGGGTGGTGGATGCGCCCTGTCGCCGATCGGCGAGGAGGCGTCGCCGACCGCCGCTCCCCCGAGCGTCCTGCCCACCGCGAGCCCGGCTCCCTCGTTCATCCGCCCGACTCCGACCGCGCGTCCGACCTTCATGGCCTACGTCGTCGTCGGTGGCGACACGCTCACCTCCATCGCCCGGCAGTTCGCCACGACGCCGGAGAGCATCGCCTTCTGGAACCGCGCGACGTATCCGTCGCTCGACCCCGACAGCCGCGACTACGAGCCCGACCGCATCCGGATCGGCTGGACGCTGTTGCTCATCCCGGATGTCGAGGTCAGCGAGGAGGAGATGCTCGCCGAGACGCCGGGCGCTCGAGCGCGCCGCCGAGCGCATCGCCCGATCCGTCCGTGTCGCCGGCGGCGTCCTGACCGGCGATCGGCGCCTAGCCGCCCGCCAGGTAGCGAAGGAACGGCGTACTGGGACTGCTCCGAACGCCCGAACGCGCCGAAGCGGCGCCGGGAGGAGGCTCGGCGCCGCTTCGGACGGGGCGATCGTGGCGACGGGAGGAGGGTTCGCCGCCGCGACCAGGGAAGAGCGGGGGTCAGTGCGGGCGGGGCGTGTCCCCATCCTCGGATCCGAACCGTCCGGTCCGGGCGAGCTGTCGAAGGAACAGGAGTTGATTGACCTGGCGGAGCGACCAGTGCACTTCGGCCACGGGGATGCCGCACATGAAGGCGGTCAGGTTGGCCGCCTCTTCAGGCGCCATCCCCTTCATCAGGAGGAGTCGGTAGGTCGACCGGGTGACGAGCTGGTCCGAGACCGGCGCCGGGCGGTTGCGCGTCCCGCCTCGACCGGGTGGTGAGCGTGGATCCAGACTCGACCACGGAGGCCGCCGCGCGTCGGTCCGAGGTAGCCGGGGCGAGATGATCGCCCGTGTCCCCGAGAGCCGCGCTGCGTTGGGCCTGCCATGTCCCACGTTCCTTCGTACCTGTGTCGTCGAGCCCGGTGAGTCCGGTGCGGTGTGGGCATGTTCCCAACGCCTCCGGCGGGTCGCGATGACCCGTCGGTCCCATGCCTTCCGGTACTTGCGCCGACCCGATCGGGCCCACCGCGAGGGCCCGACCGGGGCCTTCGGCTCCGGGGGCTGCGCGCCACCCTCGCTAGACTCCATCGCATGCGTGTCCGCCGGTTCGAGCTCCGGATCATCGGGATCGCCATCGTCGCGGCGTGGACCGCGGCCGCCGGGCTCGTGCTGCTCGCCTACCGGCCCGGCGGCCCGCTCGACATCGTCGTCGGCATCGCGATGGCCCTGCCCGATCGTCATCGCCTCGCTCGGGGTCGTCTGGCCGCCGGTCGCCCGCGGCGCCGGGGCGTTCCCGCTCATGCTCGGCCTCGGGATCGGGACGCTGCTCCTGCTGCTGCCCTCGATCGGCGGCATCCTCAACCAGATCCAGGCGCTCGGGTCGCAGACCCTGATGCCGTCGCTCGAGGCCGCCTACCCGTGGCTCCTGGCGCTCGCCGGCACGAGCCTGTTCAGCGGGTTCGGGGTCGCGCGGCGCCTCCAGGGCGGGATGGCGCTCGCGGCGCCGGCGGCTCGTCGCCGGAGCCGCGTTCGCGACCGTCGCTGACGCTGGCGACCGGGAGCCTGTTCGCGGCCGTCGCGATCGCGAACGAGCTCGCGTTGCGCGACCGGACCGACGTGCCGCTGGCGTCGCGCTTCGGACCCACCCACACGACCCGCGAACCGCCGCCCTGCGACGGGCCGTTGGCGACCGGTACGGACCGCCCAGGTGTCGATGCACCTCACGCGGCAACGTCGACCTGCGACCGATGGGCACGGTGGAGCTCAACGGCCTGCGCGTCCGGGAACGACTACCGCTGGCTGGCCTACGTCGCGAGCCGTCGCGAGATCGGCCAGTACGGCGCCGCGGCGAACGGCGACCGCGCCTGGCTGCGCTCGCCGGCGGGTGGCTGGCGACGCGCCGCGACGACCGATGTCGAGGAGGGCACGGTCGACCTGCTCGCGCTCCAGGTCGCGCTGACGGACGGCTACCGGGCGACGGCCGAGGATCGCGGCATCGAGGTCATCGAGGGCGCCCGGGCGCGCCGCTGCCGGATCGCCGTCGACGGCGCGACGTTCCAGGCCGCGTTCCCGCAGGTCCGCTGGCTGGTGGGCGACGTCGACCTCCGCCGCTGGCGGGGCCAGCTCGACTACTGGATCTTCCTCGACGGCCAGCTCGGGCAGGTCGCCGGCAGCGCGAACGGCGAGGCCGCCGGGATCGAGCCCGATGCCCTGCAGGCGACGGTCGACGTGCTGCTCACCGCGACGGAGCGCGGCCGCGACGTGACCATCTATCCTCCGGCCCCATGACCCTCGACGACGGGACCGAGCGGACGTTCGGCAAACGCGACCGGCTGGCCCGGATGCTCCGCGTCGTCGCGGTCCTGCGCGGCCACCCGGAGGGCATCCGCCCGGCGGAGATCGCCCGACGCGTCGGGGTCTCGCCGCGGACCGTCTACCGCGACCTCGTGGCCATCGAGACGAGATCGGCGTCGCCGTCTGGTCGGAGGACGGGGTGTGGGGCGTCGTCGGCGAGGAGTTCCTGCCGCCGCTCAAGTTCACCCTGGACGAGGCGATGGCGGTCGTCCTGTCGGCGCGGCTGATGGTCCGCTACGCCGACAAGTACGACCCCGATCTCGCCGCCGCGTTCGAGAAGCTGGAGGCGGTCCTGCCGCAGGCCGCTCGCCGAGCACGTCGAACGGACGCTCGACGTCCTCGCCCAGCACCGACGCGACGCCGGCGTTCAGCGACCACGTCCATCGGCTGACCCAGGCCTGGGCCGAGCGCCGGGTCGTCGACGCTCCAGTACGAGCCGGCGCACTACGGCGCCGGACGCCGCCGCCGCGGGAGGCGATCGTCCAGCCGTATCTCATCGAGCCGTCGCTCCAGACCCACGCCCTGTACCTGATCGGCTGGGACGAGACCCGAGAGGCGCTGCGCACGTTCAAGATCGAGCGGATCCGCGACGTCGCCGTCCTGCCGCGCGACGTTCGAGCCGCCCGAGTCGGGGACGGTCGAGACCGCGTCCCGGCGCGCGTGGGACATCATCGCGGACCAGCCCGCGACCGAGGTCGTGCTCCGCTTCGCACCGGAGCGTGGCGTCCCGGGTCGGCGAGGCCACGTGGCACCCGACGCAGCGCCTGGAGCCGGCGGCGGACGGGTCGCTCCTCTGGCGGGCGACCGTCGCGGGCACGATCGAGATCCGGCTCTGGATCCTGTCCTGGGGCGACGACGTCGAGGTCCTCGCCCCGCCGGAGCTCCGCGACGACGTCGCGGCGACGCTTCGACGCGCCAGCGCGACTACGGGCCTGACGCAGGCGGACACGGCGTCCGGCTGGCGAGCAGCGACCGTTGGACCGCGGCGTCGACATGGCGTACGGTGAGGGCGAACGCGACGTGACCCCCACACGCCGAGGTGACGCCCATGATCCCCAGCTCCGATCGTCTGCCCCTGCGCGCCGCTGTGACGGCGCTGCTCGTCGGCCTCCTGCTCATCGGGACCGCGCTACCCGTCGCCGCATCCACTGCGACGCGACGGAGGCGCTCCTCGAAGCTGGATCAACCGTGACCGCACCGCGGCCGGCCTCACGCCCCTGCGCGCGGACCACGACCTTGCGGTGATCGCCGGCCGGCGCGCGACGCGGATGCGCGGACGCCAACATCGTCGAGCCACAGCGTTGGTGGCAACCTGTCGCAGCCAGCTTGCGGCGCGCGACGTCCAGTGGTATCGCCTACGGCGAGGACATCGCCTGGACGACGGCCACGTGGGCGAAGTCCGCCGCTGCCGAGCATGTTACGCGATGTGGCGGGCGAGCGCGTCGCACTGGGCGCTGCTGATGAGCCGGACGCTCAACTACATCGGCGTCGGCCTGGCCTATCGATCGTCCAACGGGCGCACGTTCGCGTCGATGGTGGCTCACCGAGTCGCGCGACCACACCGGAGCGCGGGCCCGTTGGGTCGACAGCGTCGCCGCACCGGCGACGACATCCGCTGGACGTGGCGCGGCTGCCGATGTCCGCCTCCAGACCCACACCGCCGGCCTGCGCGACTTCGACGTCCAGTACCGCGTCGGAGCGGCTCGTGGCGGATGGTCCGGCAACAACACGACCACGACGACCGCTGACCGTCCGCGACCGGACCGCACGGGTCATGGTACGGGCTGCGTGTCCGCGCCACCGATCGGCGTGGCAACATCGGCGGCATGGTCGCTCGGAGCGACGCGTCTGGGTGCCGTGACCCCCTGATGCGCGCCACCCGCTTCCGCGCGGTCAACCTCATCAGCGACCCGATCCACGGCTACGTCGAGCTGACCAAGCGGCTGTCGGCGGACGAGAGCGCCGCGGCCGGGCTGCCCGACGAGGACGTCGCCGAGGAGGACCTCCTCGACACCGCCTGGCTGCAGCGGCTGCGCCGGATCAGCCAGCTCCAGAGCGCGCGGTGGGTCTTCCCGACCGCCGAACACTCGCGGTTCACCCATGGCCTCGGCGTCATGCACGAGGCCGGCCTGTGGGCGCGCTCGCTCTACCCGAGCCTGCGCAGCGCCCTCGCGACGTCCGCGAGCTCGGGCTCGGGTTCGACCGCGCTCGACCGCTGCCGTCCGAGGGCCTGGTCGTCGAGACGCTCCGGGTCGCCGGCCTGCTGCACGACGTCGGGCATGGACCGTTCGCCCACTTCTTCGACGACCACGTGCTGGCCGCCTTCGCGGCGCCCGCCGATCCGCGTCGGCGACGGACCGAAGACCCTGACCCACGAGGACCTCATCGCAGCGGATCATCGAGGACGAGCTCGGCCCGCTCCTGCGCGGGCTCCGGCGCGCGCCGGGCGCCGTCGCCGGAGCGCGACGCGTTCGCCGACGGCGAGGCGATCGACCCGCGCTGGGTCTCGTTCCTCATCGCCAAGCCGGCGCTGGCCGACCCGCGATGCCGCGCTGGGTCCGCTGGCTCCAGCCGCTCCTGTCGGGCGTGTTCACCGTGGACAACCTCGACTACGTCCGGCGCGACGCCTACCTGACGGGCGTCGCGGCTGGGCCCGGTCGATGTCGAACGCCTGCGGCGGTACACGTTCATCTCGGACCGCGGCCTGACCCTGTACGAGCCGGGCCTCGGGCGCTCGAGATGTTCCTGACCGCTCGCCGGTTCATGTACCAGCAGGTCTACTTCCACCGCACCGTGCGCGCGATCGACCTCGACCTGGCGCGAGGTCTTCGGGCCGTCGATCCGGGCGATCTTCGGCGACGGCTCGCCGGCCGAGCGGCTGGCCGCCTACGCCGACCTCGACGAGTACGCCCTGCTCCACCAGGCGGCGCGCTGGGCACGCGGCGAGGACGTGGCGGCGGCCGGCGACGCGTCGCCGAACCGGGCGACGGCCGCGTGACGCCGGCCGTCGCCGACGGCGTGGCGGGCGATCCTGCTGCGCCGCCCGACCTGGCGGGCCGAGGCGGAGATCCGCGCCGAGTACGAGGCCGGCGACCGACCCGACGCGCTGATCGCGTCGCTCGGCGACGCCGGAGCCCGGCCGGGTCGCCATCGACCTCGCCGATCGTCGACGCGCGCCCGGCGGACGCGACCGCCACCGACCGGCTGCTCGGCGCTCGAGGGCCGCGACGGATCCGCCGTCGCTGTCGGCGGCGCTGTCGCGATCCCGGCCTACTCGCTCATCGGGCGGCGCTACCGGCGCCGCTGAGCCGCGCCGGTCAGGACGCCGGCGGGTCGGGCTCGGCGCTGCCTTCTTCGCGACGGCTTCGGGCGGTCGCGGGAGGACGAGCATCGGGTCGATCCGCGCGATCTGGTAGCGCGGGCACCCCATCCGCTTCGACGACGACTTCTCGATCTCGAAGCGTCGCGGTCTCGAGCGGGCTGAACAGGCCGTAGTGGACGTGGCAGCCGGACGCGCGACCGGTCGCCCCCTCGTAGCCGATGCAGCTGTCCCGCCTTCACCACGTCGCCCCCTTCTTCACGACGACCTTGCCGAAGTGGGCGTAGATGCTGCGATAGCCGTTGCCGTCATCGATGACGACGACGATCGGGAGGGTCGACCAGAGCTTCTTCTTCTCGAGCCGGTGCGTAGTACGGACCGAGGTCCCCGATCCAGCCCATGTGCTTGTCGTAGCGCGCGCCCGGCGGCCAGGACGATGCCGTCATGGGCGGCGACGACGCGATCGCCACAGAACGTGGCGAGGTCGATGCCGTCGTGGAACGGCTCGCCGTCGACGATGCGCGAGCCCCACGGCGACGGGCCGAACGGCAGCGTGAGGCGGCCCTTGCGGCAGCGGCCAGCGGTAGCCGCCCAGGGTGCGACGGCAGTGGCGGCGCGACCGAGGCCACCCGCGTGTCGGAGCCGGGTCCGGTCGCGGCCGACGGGCTCGGCGCGGGGCGTCGTCGCCACGGGGGCGGACGCGTCCGCGGCCGCGGGCGATGGGAGGCCGGCGGCTCCCTGGACCTCGCCCACGGGGATGATCGGCGGCGGCGCGATCGAGGCGGCGACGGCCAGGACGCCCGCCGCGAGGGAGCCGGCGATCGCGACGGCCGTGAACCGGCGGATCCAGCGACGCTCGGCCGCCCGTCCCGAGCGCGCGGTCGCTCAGCGGCCGGGGCAGGGAATCGAGCGGGCCGCGCGCACCGACATCGGATCGGGGGGCGCGCCACGAACGCCGGTGACGGTCCGGCGGCGCTGAGGACGAACGCACCGGCGATGTGTACCACCCGCGGGCGTGGGCACGCAAGCGGGAGCCCTCGTGCGCGGCCCGTCGCCGGTCAAACGCCGACGGACCGAGGCTCAGGTGGTCGAGACGGGATCGCCCGTGATCGGCAGGTCCGAGCGCGCCCGGAGATGGAACGCGACCCCGTACACCGTCCGCGTCTCGGGGTCCGTGCGCGGCACCGCGGTCATCCGCCAGTCCTCGGTCCCGACCGTGATCCAGCGTGCCAGGGGTCGGCCGTCCTCGAGGACCGCGTCGAGCAGCGTGAACGCGCCCTCGGGCAGGTCGACCATCACCTCGCGTGCCGGCATCCCGAGGCAGCGCTCGCCGAAGCGGGCGAGGAATGCAGGGTTGCCGTACATGATGATGTGACCGGCGCCGGCGCACAGCCCGCTCGGCCGGCGTTCGGGGGACGTGTCGGGTCCTCGCGTCACCGACGCATCGTACGCCGACGGTCCAGCGCGGCGAGCGCGCGCGTCGTCCGAGGCCCTGCGCTGAGCTTCCCTACTCCCGATCAGGGGGCGACGACGCGGAGGACCGACGCCCGACCGCCCGGTCCGGATCAGTTGCTGCTCACCCGGAACTCGCTGAGCGTGTCCGTGCGATCGTCGCCGGCCGCGGCGCCAGGTCGCGCCGCGGCGCCGTAGTAGACGAAGAACCGTCCGTTGGTCGCGTAGTCGGGATGGAACGCGAGCGAGCAGGCGCATTCGTCGTACTCGCGATCGAGTCGGACGATGCGATCGGAGAGGTCGAGGACGGTTCGGGGTCGAAGCTCGTTGCCGACGAGGATGTGGATCGTGCGGGTCTGGTCGACGACGAACGACCTACTGGTCCCGTCCGGCGCGGCCACGAGCGCGAACGGCGCGACGAGGGCATCCACGACCATCGAGAGGCCGAAGTCGCCAGAGGCGGCCGTCGAACTCGGTCCAGCCGAGGCCGTGACGCAGTCGGACCCGCGGATGCCGGCGGCGCGGTGGCCGCGGGCGGCGACGACGCGGTGGTGGCCGGGTTGCAGGCGGCGATGATTCAGACGCATGCGACGAGGAACGACGTCATCGACGCGCCTGGACGTGGTGTATGCGCCCTGCCAGATCGTCATAGGGCTCCTGCAACGGATGGGGCCGGTTGCGAGCGTGTCGTCCGGCGCGTCGAGCCGACGACGATGACGTGGTTCCGCCCGGCTCGCGGGCCGCCTCGATCAGCGGTAGCGGTATCATCCGCGAGTCCGCCCGTAGCTCAGTGGATCAGAGCGACTGACTTCGGATCAGTAGGTCGGGGGTTCGAATCCCTCCGGGCGGGCCAGATGACGATCGGCTGCGCCAGTGGGCGCATGGCGGCCACCGACTCGCGCCCACCGTCTACGCCCGGAGCGCTGACAGGACGAAGATGAGCGCGAACGCAACGCCGCTGGCGAGCGTAGCCGAGCCTTGGTACTGGCGCGCTTCACCCTCCGGCACGAGGCTGCTCAGCGCGAGGTAGAGCATCGCCCCGGCGCCGGCCGCGAGGAGCGCCGCGAGCACTGCCGGCGAAACACCGCGTAGCGCGAGCCATCCGACGATACTCGAGACAAAGAGCGCGAGCCCGATCGTCCCCGTCCAGGCGAGGACCCGCCGGAGCGCCCGGGCCCGATCCGGCGTCTCGCCGCGGATGAGCTCACCGACGCTCATGCCCTCGGCCAGGTTATCGATGCCGATGGCGATGGCTGCGACTAACGCGAGCGAGGGTTCGACGGCAGCGCCGACACCGATGACCAGTCCCTCGACGAGCTCTTCGACACTCGTTCCGCCAGCTAGCACCGTGACCGGTGACCCTGATCCTCGACGCCGGTGATAGCGCCGCACGATGCGCCGTTGATCGGCGTGCTCGCCCATGATCAGGCCACCGTGGACGACCAGGTCCAGAACGAACAGGCTGAGCATGCCCACCGTGAACCCGATGAAGGCGATGGCAAGCCCCCCAGAATCGAGCGCCGTCGGTAGCATCTCGAGGGTCACCGTCCCGATCAGCGCGCCGCTGGCGACCCCGAACGCCAGCGAGGAGATCAGGCTCGAGCTTCGATGCCAGAGGGCGAGCAGCCCGCCCACGACGGAGGCGACGGCTGCAATGCCGCTCGTGATCACCACGAGTAGCAGGTCGTCAGGCATGTCGGCCTGCGTGCATAGCCGGCGCCAGCATGGGATCCGCGTCGACGATCATCGCCCTTTCCCTGACTCTGCCAGAGGCGATCAGTGGGATCCACACGCCAACGGTAACGCGGCGGTGGGCGGCCACCGACTCGTTGTAGTTCGTACGCGCCCCGCTACCCCCCGGGGGCGGGCCGTGCATCTAAGACCTTCGCCTGATATCCCCGATGGAGGGTCCTGTGCTCCGCGGGGACACCCTTCTCGGCGCCCGACTACCCGGCGAGGGCGCGCAGGTCGTCCCGCAACAGCTTGCCGACCGAACTCCGCGGGAGCCGGTCGAGAAACGTGATCGAGGAAGGCACCTCGTGTGGGGCGAGCCGTCTGCGAGCGAACTCCAGCAGCTCGGTCCCGGACACCGAGCTCCCGGGCAGGAGGACGACAAACGCCGCTCCGCTCAGATCGCCCTCGGGGGTCACGACTCCTGCGACCCCGGCGTCGGCGACTGCAGAATGGGCCATCAGCTGCCGCTCGACCTCGCCCGGGTAGACGCTTCCACCACCGGCCATGAAGCGGGCGTCGACCCGATCGACGATCCAGACGTCCCCCTCGTCGTCCACGCGCGCCGCGTCGCCCGTATGCAGCCAGCCATCTGGTGTGAGCACCCCCTCGGTCTCAGCCGGTCGACGCCAATACCCGGCCATGACGTTCGGGCCGCGCGCCACCAGCTCGCCCGTCTGGCCCCGCTCGACGTCGTGGCCGTCGGTATCGACGATCCGGACGTCGACAAGCAGCGGCGGCCGACCGGCCGACCCGATCTTCCGAAGCGAACGCTCGGCATCGAGGAGCAGGACCAGGGGACCCGCCTCGGAGAGGCCGTAGCCCTGGACCAGGGCAACTCCGCGGTCGTGATATGCGCGGATCAGTCGTTCGGGAACCGGTGCACCCCCGGTCAGGATGAAACGGAGGCTCGACAGGTCGGCCGCCTGCCATCGCTCGGCGTGCACCAGTTCGTCGAGCACGTCCGGGTTGCCGAAGCCGACGGTGACACGATGCTGTTCGACGAGCCCGAGGAGTCCGTCACCGCTGACATCGTCCGGCACGATGACGGTGCCGCCGAGGAAGAGCACGGGCAGGACGTTGACGCCCGTGCCGCCGACCCTGAAGAACGGGGCGATGGCGATCGTCACGTCGTCGCCCCGGAAGTCGGCGCGAGAGAGGAGATTGACGACGTTCCAGGTCACGTTGCCGTGGCTCAGCATCACCCCCTTGGGAGACCCGGTCGTGCCCGAGGTATGTGGCAGAAACAGCAGGTCGTCGAGGCCGATGCGTACGTCGAGCACGTGATCTGGCGACCCCGCGACGAAGGCCTCGTAGTCGATGGCGCCTGCCCCTGCGCATCCGCCGACGACGATCCGATGGCGGACCGAGGCGGGTGCGCGGGTGGCCTGCACGACGTGATGCTCGATCAGAACCTTGGGCTCGGCGTCCTCCAAGATCAGGGCGCGCTCCTTCGGCGCCAGCCGATGATTGACCGGGGCCAGGACGGCGCCAAGTGTGCCGGCCGCGAAGAACGCCTCGAGGAAGGAGCCGTGGTTCGGGCCAAGCCAGGCGACGCGGTCGCCGCGGACGATACCGAGACGATGGAGGCCGCCCGCCAGCCGATGGATCCGCGCAGCCAGCTCCCCGTAGGTGACCGAGTGACTCGCGGTGGTGATCGCGAGGCGATCGGGATCGATCCGCGCGCGCCGCTCGATCCACGTTCCGACGCCGATGCCTGCCGCTGCTTCGAGGCTCACTGCTACGAAACGGCCCGGCGCCCGACGACGGTGTAGGTCTCCATGGGACCGTATCCGCGAAGGTCGATCGGACCGCGGGGCTCCGCATCGAACGTGTCCTCGCACGTTTCGCCAGGTCGCGGCGCTGATATGGACGCGGCCAGCGACGCCCTGCGACTCCAGCCGGCTGGCAACGTTCACGGTCTCTCCCCAGATGTCGAATGCGAACTTGCGGTGGCCGATCACGCCTCCGATGACCGGCCCTGAATGCACGCCGACTCGGACCTGAAGGCCGGCTATCCGGTCGACCTCTTGCGCGGCGACGTCGATCATGGCGAGCCCAAGGTCCACGACGCGAGCTGCGTGGTCTTCGAGGGGCTCGGGCAGTCCGCCCGCGGCCATGTAGGCATCGCCGATCGTCTTGATCTTTTCGAGGTCGCGCGCCGCCACCAGCTCGTCAAAGCGCGCGAACAATCGGCCGAGCACCCCGACCACGTCGTCGGCTGGCAGACGCGCGGTCAACGACGTGAACCCGACGATGTCGGCGAAGAGCACAGTGACGGCCGGATACGCATCGGCGATCGTCCGCTCACCGGTCAGGAGGCGCGAGGAGATCGATCTCGGAAGGACGTTGAGCAAGAGCGCGTCGGCCCTGTCCTTCGCGAGCCTCAGCGCGTCGCCCTGTTCGGTGATGACGATGTCCTGATAGAAGACGCGACGGCGTGACTGCTCGAGGAGCCGCAGGGCCACGAGGGTGCCGATCACCGCCGCTGCAAAGATGAACGCGTCGACCAGGAGGTTGCCCCGACCCGGATAGAGGATGGCAGCGACGACGAAGCCAGCGGTGAGAACGCCCGAGCGCCACGCGGCAAAGATGAAGCCGGTGCGTGACACGAAGCCGAACGCGAAGAGCAGCATGATCGCGCTGATCCCGTATCCCGGCAGGACGCCACCAGTGAACGCCAGCCAGAGGATGACCAGCCCGTTCACGGAGGTCAGAACGGAGATGATCACGTGCTGTCGATCCAGGGTCGCCGGCCGCGCCGAACGTAAGGAGGCTGCCAGGTTCAGCACCGCCAACGCCAAACACGCGGGGATCGCACGATCGGGGGGAATGGGTGTGCCCGTCGGAATGACGATGGCGGCCAAGAGCCAGAGGATCGCCGCTGCACCGGTGGCCATGCGGAATCCAGCCAGGCTCTCCGCGCCCGCCTGGCGTTGGTACAGGCGTTCGACCCGGTCGTCGAGGAACCGTAGCGAGGCTCGTCGGAGAGCCCCGCGATCGGACTCGAGCTCGATCGTCGGTCGATCCGTCGGCCCGGACGTCTCTCGCGCAGCGGCTGAGACCTCGCCAGCCACCGGGACGTGCGATGTTCCCGGGTCTGATCCGAAGAGAAATGGTCACTTGGTCACGCCTTCGTTGATCTGCGAGCGCTGCGCTGCCGCGGTCGTCAGACGAGCTGGCGGCATGTCAAGTCTGGTTCCGCGATGCGCACACGGTCATCGTCCTTTCCGCCGATCATCCATTGGCGGAATGACTGAAGCGCATCGGCGGAATGACGACGCGCAGGATCCAGATGCGGCGTCGCAGACGTCAGTCCGAAGAAATGGGATGGGTGACGATCGGCATGGGCGTATCCCAGCGGCCCGTGCCGATGGATACCGCCACCAGCGCCCCAGCCAACCGACGGCGAAGCTCGCTCGCGACGAGCGCCTGGACACCGGTCGGGACCCGCTGCTGGAGCCTGATCGACGCGCCGTCCATGCCGATCCCGGTGACCCAGATCTCGGTCGGGGCATCGGTCGCGAACTTGTCCGCCCATGCATCGTCGGCCCGCATGTCATCCGCGACGCGCGCCGAGATCGCCAGGGCCTGATCCAGTTCGGCTGCGTGCAGGATCTGGAGGTCGACCACGGCCACCGAAAACTGGCGCGTCACGTTCGACGAGATCCGGATGAACCCGTTCGAAACGGCATGCGAGGAACCCGATGCGTCGCGCAGCACCGTCCGGCGCAGCCCGATCTCCTCGACGACGCCTTCGACCCCCGGGTGATTGCTGACGACGACGTAGTCGCCCTTGAAGTACGGACCCTCCACGAGGATCAGGAACCCCATCACGTAGTCCAGGACCACATCCCTCGTGGCGAACACGACGGCCACGAGGATGGCGACGATGGCGGCGAGGATGGTCCACAGCTCGAGGACGGCCAGCACGACGATCACGAATCCAGCCAGCACGCCGACGCGGAGGAGCTTGAGGAGCAGATCCTCGATCGTCCCGATGCGCTTTTCGACCTCATCGGCCGAGCCCGTCTCGGACGGGAGGTGCGCTGCCTGCGCATTGATGACGGCGGGGACGAGACGGTGGACGGCCGCCACCCCGACCCGATAGATCAGGAGGAGCACGACCGCGCCGATCAGCAGTTGTGCCCCGTGGGCCAGGAGCCAGCGGATCACGTCGTTCAGATCCATGTCATGTCCTCGATGGGAATCCGCCGACCCAGGTCACCGGTCGAACGTGGCGGGACGATCGGCGTCTGTCTGCCTGTCAGCATGAGGGAAGACTGTCGCTCGAATCCGGGCCAACGGGGGCCGAAGTCGAGACGTTGGCTTCCGTGGCGACCGAGCCGATCACCGGCGAATGGAGGGTGCCAGAGGTGGAACCGATCAACGCGGTCGATGGACGTCCGATCGACGCCAAGCGACGAGCGGCGACCGAAGCTCGCCTGACGTCCCTGCTCGATTGGTACACGAAGCACGCGCGCCGGGAGGCCTGGTGCTACCGCGGCCTCAAGGTCGTAGCCATCACGGCTGCCGCGGCCGTCTCGGTGCTTGCGACGACCGGCGTCCCGACGCTGGCGATCGCGAGTCTGGGCGCCTTGGTCGTCGTGGTCGAGGGCATCCAGCAGCTGTTCCAGTTCCACACGAACTCGATCTCGTACGCGACGACCAAGGAGGTCCTGAAGCGCGAGAAGGCGCTCTACGACGCCGGAGCCGGGGCGTACGCCTCCGTCGAGGGAGCCGCGGACGCGGACCGCGTCCTCGCGGAGCGGATCGAGGCCGCGGCCTCCAAGGAACTCGACGCGTGGGCGGCCTCCCACCGCAAGACCGAGGAACGCTGAGCGGTCAGGCCCACATCGGGATGTTGCTCCCGCTCGTGCCCGTGTCGTTGCTCTCCGCCAGGCGCTCTGACAACGCGTCGGACCCGCGTGGCGTGGCGTTCTCGTCCAGCGCCCCGACGAGGTGGAACACGCTGCCAAAGGCACCGAGGTTCAGGGTGTGGCCGGCCTCGTGCTCGGTGTGCATCGGGCCGGACTTCGTGTCGACGAACGAGAAGTTGCCCATGTTGAATGCCGTATCGATGGGGTTCAGGTTCGAGATGAGCCCGCCCTTGATGAAGAACGTGCCGGTCTTCCAGTCGGCGTCGGCCTTCTCGATCTTGAGGTAGGCGACCTTCCCCCAGGTGACCAGGTAGAGCAGCGCCGAGACCAGCAGGAACAGGAACCCGAGCCCGACGATGACCCAGCTCATGGGCATCAGCCAGTTGAGCCAGCCCAGGATCCCCTGGTAGACCTCCGACTGCGAGATCGGAGCGAACACCGACAGCAGGGCGAAGATGCCGATCACGGCACCGATCCCGGCGCCGACCCCGCCGCCCACGATGCCGAACCAGATCACCGCATTGAATGCCGCGTTCATGCCGATCAGCCAGCCGCGCATGAACTCGCCGAAGCCCGTGATCGACGTCAGCGAGCGCGCGGCGACCGCGGCGAGGATGTAGCTGACGAGCCCCGCGGCGATCGCGGCGACGAACAACGGCCAGGTCAGCCCGACTCCGGCGAACAGGCCGAGCACCGCAGCGCCCGCGAGCAGTGCCCCGACCAGGGCGAGTCCCGACTTCAGATCCATGACGCGTCCCCCAGGCTGCGGCATCGACCGGGCGCCGGCGGCCCCCCGCTACCGCGCCGCAGCAATCGCTTCCACGATTTTCGATGGCCGGTCAAGCAAATCCCCGACATCTGCGCGGTCGCCTGCCGGCGCTCGGACGCGCCGTCGCGCGGGCGTGCCCGCCGTCGCGGCGTGCGAAGCGCGTACCCTCCCCGGGATGCGCCCGCCCGCTCCCTCCGCTCGGGATGTCCGCCTCGGGCTGCTCGCGGCGGCCGGCGCCGCGATCCTCTACGGCGCGGCGTATCCGGCGACGGCGATCGCGTTGCGCTCGTTCACGCCGCTCGGGATCGCGGCGCTCGCCTGCACACTGGCACTCCCCGTGGTGGTCGCGCTGGCCGCGGTCGGGGTGCTGCCGCGGCCACGGTTCGGTGACCTCGGCCGTGACGGCCTGCTCCGGCTGCTCGTGCTCGCGGCGATCGGTGGCGTGCTCTTCATCGCGACCGTGAACGTGGCCGTGACCCTGAGCGGCCCCACGGTGACGGGGTTCGTCGCGCCGCTGTATGCGGTCGCGGCCGCGCTCCTGGCCGTGCCGCTCCTTGGCGAACGGATCCGGCCGGTCACGATCGGGGCCTTCGCGGTCGCGCTCGTCGGCACGACCCTCCTGGCCGGCGTCGCGCCCACACCGGACACGCTGACCGGGTTCGCCCTGGCGGCCGGGGCGGCGCTGCTCTTCGGGCTGTACATCGTCCTCGCCCGACGGTGGGGTCGTCCCTACGGCCTCGACGGGACGATGATCACCATCGCGAACCTCTTCGGGCGGGGGCCGATCCTCCTCGTCGTCGAGCTCATCCGCGCGCCGGGCACGCTGATCCCGGCCGATCCGATCCGGCGGCCGTCATCGCGCTCCTGACCATCGCCTTCGGGGCGAGCTCGAGCGCCAACCTGCTGCTCATGGCGAGCGTTCGGCGCGTGCCGGCGGGCCGGACGTCCGCCGCGCTGCTCCTGACGCCGATCTCGTCGGCCGTGATCGCCGCGATCGTGTTGGACGATCGCCTCCTCCCGCTGCAGCTGGTGGGTGCCGGCGTTGATCCTCGTGGGGATCGCCGGCGCCAGCGGCCTGCTCGACCGCGGCCGGGCAGGACGCGCCGATGCGCCGGCGCCCGAGCCCATCGTCCCCGACGCGGCCTGATGGACGACACTCGCGACCGACACGCCCCCTCGCGGCGGTCGCTCGCCCGGTTCGGCGCATGGCTCACGACCGCGCCGCCTGATCCCCCGCTCGATGCCGACCTTCGGACCGCGAACCTCGTGGGCCTGCGACTGCCGATCCGGGCGACGGTCGCCATCGCGGTCGTCACGTTCGCGTTGCTGTTCGACTACACGCGCACGTTCATCCCCGACGACCTGGTCGCGTCAGGCGACGTCCAGGCGATCGCCTGGGCGACCGCGATCGAGCGGGTGGTGCTGTTCGGGCTTCGTCCCGCTCGCGGTCGTCATTCTCGCGTTCCGCGACCGTCCCGGCCGCTACGGCCTGACCATCGGCGACGCGCGCGCCGGCGCGCTGCTGGTGGCCGCCGGTTGCGTGGTCATGACCCCGATCGTGCTGTGGTTCGCGACGCAGCCTGATGTCCGCGCCTACTACGCGCCGCTCGACACGTCGTTGCCCGCGCTCGTGGCCCGCAACCTCGCGGAGCTCACCGCCGCCGAATTCATGTTCCGCGGCTTCCTGATGCTCACCCTGGTGCGCGTGATCGGGCCGCTCGGCGTGGTGGTCGCGGCCCTGCCGTTCGTCTTCGGCCACCTCGGCAAACCGGAGCTGGAACTGCTCTCGACGCTCGGTGGCGGGCTCGTCTACGGCTGGCTGGCGTGGCGAACCCGATCGATCATCTGGGGATCGATCGGGCACGCGTACATCGTCACGCTGGTCACGGTCGCGGCCGCCGCCTGACGGCGACCACGCCGCGCCCGGCGGCTAGGTGCGGCTCGCTGCTAACTGCGGCTCGCCTTGACGACGTCGGACGTGTCGTCGACCTCGATGTCGTGTCGCTTCGCGGCGGCGAGGATCCGCCGAGCCGCGGCGTACTTCGCGCTCTGGCTCTCGAAATCGGTCTGGTCGAAGCGCGAGATCGCGTTGCGCACGTGGTTCTCGTCGTTGATCGGCAGGTGTCGCTCGCCGTCCTTGTCGATGTAGGCGAACGAGCTGTCGCGGAGTCGATCCCGCTTCGCGGTCGTGAGCTCGGCCATGAGGGCACCTCCTTGCGGTGTCCCTCGAGGATGCCCGACCCGACGTCCACATCGCCCCGGCCGAAGTCCGGCGCGGCTTGCAGCCGCCTTGCAGGCGCGCGTTCGCCTCGACCGTCAGGCGCGAGCCGCGCCCGCCGCACCCCAGCGCCGAAGCTCCGCATCCATGTCGAGCGGCATGACCGCGCCGCGGTGCTCGTACTCACCCCACGCCTCGCGCGGGACGCGCCACATGATCTCGAATTCGTTGCCGTCGGGATCGGCGCCGTAGAGGCTCTTGCTCACGCCATGATCCGACGAGCCGCCCAGCGCCCCGGCCTCGGTCAGCACGGTCGCCGCCGCGGCCAGGTCCTCGATCGTGGGGACCTCCCAGGCGAGGTGGTAGAGGCCCGTCGATCCGCGCGGCGGACGCGGCGCGTCCGGCCCCACCGAGAACAATCCGAGATCGTGGTGGTTGTCGGCGCGGGGCGAGCGCATGAAGACCGCCCGGCCGCCGAAGGCCGCCTCGACGACCTCGAACCCGAAGACGCGACCGTAGAACTCGGCGGCGGCCGTGGCGTCGCGGACGTAGAGGACGGCATGGTTGAGGCGTGCGACGGGGATGCTCATCGGCGAAGTCTGCGCCGTGGATGCCGCGACGTGTCGACCACGCTGTCGTCTGGCCGCGGCGCAGATAGCTCGTCGCGCCGAAGCGTGCTCGGCCGCGAGTAGACTTCGCTTCTCTCGGGTCGAGCGTGACAGGAGGAAGCGGGCCAGTGGGCAACAGCCGACGCGCTGCGCTGGTTGCCCTCGCGATCTCCATCGTCGCGCTGATCGCGTCCGCGGCGCTCACGGTCGCACGGATCATCACGCCATCGAGCGGTAGCGGCACGGTTCCGACGCACGGCTTCCTACCCGAGGGCATCGCCGTGGCCACGCTCCCGGACGTGACGACGCCGCTCGAGACGGGCGATGTCGTCGTCGCGATGGACGGGCGGTCATCGGCCTCGTGGGCCGACGCGTGGCCCGACGCCGGCCGAGGTTTCGGAAGTGTTGGCGACGTCATCCCGTTCGAGGTCATCCGAGATGGCCGAACCGAAGCGCTCGACGTGTCACTCGTCTCGTACCCGACGATACCGATGCTCGTCGGCTCCTTGGGAACGCTCGCGTTCGTATCGGCGATGGTCGTCATGGCCGCCTTCGTCTTCTGGCGGCGACCGTACGTTCCGGCGGCGGGGGCGCTGCTGATCGCGGCCGCGGGCGCGGTCGGGAGCACGTACCCGTTCCTGCTCGGCATCGACCCGCTCGACCTGACGGACGGGCTCCTGACGTGGACCCTGTTCGGGACCGGTGCGATCTACCTGCTCCTCTGGGGTGGGCTGATCGACTTCATGCTCGTGTTCCCACGGCCGTTCACCCGGGTCGCGGCTCGCCCGGCGTATCGGATCATTCCGTACGCAGTCGTGATCGCCACATCCTGGGCGTCCGTCCTGGGCGCCTGGGTCAGCAAGCCGACGACACCGGCCTCCTTCGGTAGCGTCGCATGGTCGTTCCTGCTGCCGGCCATGATCGCGTTCGTGGCCTTGCCGGTCCTCCTCGCGATCCGATGGCGCCGCAGTCCGCAAGAGGACCGCCCGCTCCTGCGGGCGTTCGGCGCGGTGCTGGGATTCATCCTCGTCGTCGACCTCATCATCTGGGTGATCCCCGAGGCCTGGGCGACCCGCCGCTCCTGCCGTGGACGATCGCGGCGCTCTTCGGGCCTGCCGTTCCCGATCCTGATCGCCGTGCTCGATCCTCCGCCACCGGGCGTTCGACCTCGACGTCGTCGTCCGTCGCTCGGTCGTCTACGGCGGGCTGACGGTCATCGTCGTCATCTACGCGGTTGCGGCCGCGCTCCTCGGGGCGGTTCTCGGGTCGGCGAGCGCGTTCGCGACCTCGCTCCTCGCGACCGGGATGGCAGCGCTCGCCGCGCTGCCGATCCGGGACGCCCTCCATCGTGCCGCGACTCGCCTCATCTACGGCGATCGCGACGAGCCGGTGCGGGCGATCCGGCGGCTGGGCGACCGGCTCGAGCTGAGCGTCGACCCGGAGTCGATGCCGCGAGTCGTCGTCGATACGGTCGCGCGATGCGCTCCGCCTGCCGTACGTCGGGCTCGAGCTCGGCGCGGGATCGAACGGCCGCCTCGCCGCCGAGCGCGGGGTGCGGCCGACGGACGTCATCGAGCGGCCGCTCACGTTCCAGTCGCAGCCGATCGGCCGGCTGCTCGTCGCGCCGCGCAGCCCGGCCGACCCGCTGTCGATCTCCGATCTTCGGCTGCTCGACGATCTCGCCCGGCAGATCGGGGTCGCCGCCCATGCCGCGCTCCTGACCGAGGACCTGCGCGCCTCCCGGGAGCGGCTCGTGACGGCCGCGAGGAGGAGCGGCGGCGGCTCCGGCGGGACCTCCACGACGGGCTCGGTCCGGCCCTGGCCGCGATCGGCATGCGGGCCGGGGCGGCCGAGGCGCGCCTCGCATGACGATCCCGACGGCGCCGGCCAGATGCTGGCCGAGCTCCAGGCCGAGATCGTCGATCGCGGTCGCCGACGTCCGCCGGCTCGTCGACGGGCTGCGGCCGCCGGCGATCGACGAGGTCGGCCTCGTCGGCGCCCTCCGGCTGGCCGCCGATCGGCTCGAGTCGCCTGGCGCGCCGACCCTCGCGTCGAGGCCGATGGGCCGTCTGCCCGAGCTGCCGGCGGCGGTCGAGGTCGCGGCCTACCGGATCGGGACGGAGGCGATGACGAACGCCGTTCGCCACGCCGGCGCCGCACGCTGCACGGTCCGGCTCGTCGGCGGGACGGACCTGACGGTCGTCGTCGAGGACGACGGGCGCGGGCTTCCCGGCGTGCGCCGCGGCCGGGCGTCGGGCTGGCATCGATGCACGAGCGGGCCGCCGAGCTCGGTGGGGAGTGCCGGGTCGAGGCCCGCCGGGCGGCGGGACGCGGGTCGTCGCGCGGTTGCCACTCGGCGCGATGCCACTCGCCGCGGAGGCCGTGATGGACGAGCCGATCCGGATCCTCGTCGCCGATGATCACGCGGGGTTCCGCTCCGGGCTGGCGGCGCTGCTCGGGACGCAGGCCGCCTGGCGCTCGTCGGCGAGGCCGAGGCCGGCGACGTGGCCGTCGAGCTAGGCGCTCGCACTCCAGCCCGACGTCGTGCTGATGGACCTGAACATGCCGGGTCTCGACGGGATCGCGGCGACGCGTCGGATCGTCGACACGAGCCCGCACATCGCGGTCCTCGTCCTGACGATGGCCGACGACGACGCGGCCGTCTTCGACGCCCTCCGGGCCGGTGCCCGCGGCTACCTCCTGAAGGGCGCCGACCGGGTCGAGCTCGACTCGCGCCATCCGGGCGGTCGCTTCGGGCGAGGCGATCTTCGGGCCGGACGTCGCCCGTCGCCTGATGGCCTACTTCGCCGACCGCTCCGGCCGCGACCGCGGCCTTCCCAGAGCTGAGCGATCGCGAGCGCGAGGTCCTCGAGCTGATCGCCCGCGGGATGTCGAACCAGCAGATCGTCGACCGGCTCGTGATCTCGCCCAAGACGGTCCGGAACCACGTCTCGAACATCTTCAGCAAGCTCCAGGTCCGGGACCGGGCGGAGGCGGTCGTCCGGGCGCGCGAGGCCGGCCTGGGCGGGGAGCGGCCTCGGCCTGAGCCGTCCCGGGCGAGATCGGGACACACGGTCCCATGACGGCGGGGACGTCCCGCCTACGGTCGTGCTGGCGGCGTGATCGCCCGCCACGGAGCCTGAGGTCTCGTGAATGCCCGCTCGTCCCGCTGCCTAGACGGCCCTTGCCGTCGTCGCCTGGCTCTTTGCCGGCTGCCTCGTCTTCCAGGTCTTCCTCGCCGGCCTCGGCGTGTTCGACTCGCCGTCGGCTTCATCACCCACGCGACGTTGGGTTACCTGTTCGGCTGGCTGACCGTCGTGTTGCTGTTATCGCCGCGTTCGGCCGGCTGCCGCGCCGGCTCATCGGACTGGCCGGCCTGACGCTGGTCCAGATGGCCCTCCAGTCGGTGTTCGTGCCGTCCGGGAGGACTTCCCGGCGCTCGCCGCCCTCCATCCGGTGAACGGGTCCGTGCTGCTCGTCACGCTCGTCCTCGCCCGGCTGGCCTGGCTCGGACGGCGGGCGGCGATCTCGGCCGCGACGGCAGAAGGGGGCGCTGCCTCTCTCGCCCCCGCGGGACGGCCGTCATGAGCCTCCGATCGAAGATCTCCACGTCGCTCCTCCTCGCGATCGCGGTCGTCTTCGTGATCTTCGGGATCGGGGACATCCTGATGGGCCCGGCCGCCGATCGTGCGATCACGATCGCGATCGCCGGGGTACCACCCGACGACGTCAGGGCCACCGAACCGATCGGGTACCGCCTCTATGACTTTGCTACCCGGATGGGCGGGCTGAACCTCGTCTTCATCGGCCTGCTCCTGGTGTCGATCGTCGCGAGTCCGTACCGACGCGGTCAGCGCTGGGCGTGGGCCACGATGTGGCTCCTCCCGGTCTGGTCTCTCGCAGTCCCGCTGATGTTCTTCTCGTTCGGCCAGGCGCCGGGCACCCCGATCCCGCCGCCGGCGATCTCGGGTCCGATCGTCGCCGTGGTCGCCGGCGTGATCTTGCTGGTCGATCGCGCCCGGTTCGTTGGTGGCCGCGTGCGGGGCGCGTCACTCGACATGGAGCCCGCCCGCGAGACATAGGGGCGCGAGGCATCGGGTGGCGACCCAGCTCAGCCTGCCGCCGGCCGCGTACCATCGACGACGTGACCCGCCGCGCCGTCACGTACGCGTCCTATCTCAAGGTGCCCGAGCTGCTCGCGCTCCAGGTCGAGCGCTCCGCTGGTGCGGACGGCCCGGAGCACGATGAGCTGCTGTTCATCGTCATCCACCAGGTGTACGAGCTGTGGTTCAAGCAGCTCCGCCACGAGCTCGCGGGCGTCCGGCGCGCCCTGGATGCCGGCGACACCGACATCGCGCTGCACCTCCTCAACCGGGTCCTCAAGATCCTCAAGACGCTCGTCGCGCAGGTCGACGTCCTCGAGACGATGACCCCGCTCCAGTTCCTCTCGTTCCGCGACCGCCTGGACTCGGCGTCGCGGCTTCCAGTCGGCCGGGTTCCGCGCCATCGAGGCGATGCTGGGTATCCGCGACCCGGCCGCCATCGCGGCACAGCCGTCCGGTTCCCCGGCGCGCGCGAGCGTCGACGCCGCGCAGGCCGAGCCGTCGGTCTGGGACGCGTTCCTCGCCTACCTCGTCGGACGCGGCCACGCCGTGCCCGACCGACGCGACCGTGCCGGACGAGCGCGTCCAGGCGGTCCTCATCGCCGTCTACCGCGGCGACGCGGACGCGGCCCTCGTCGCGGAGCGGCTGGTCGACCTCGACGAGGGCGTCCAGGAATGGCGCTACCGGCACGTCAAGATGGTCGAGCGCACGATCGGCACGAAGCGCGGGACCGGCGGCTCGAGCGGCGTCGAGTACCTGCGGGCCACGCTCTTCCGACCGGCGTTCCCCGACCTCTGGGAGATCCGCTCGCGGCTCTGACATTCGCGTCGCCGGCCCGCATCCGAACCGCAACCTCTGGCCCGGCCGCAACCTAGTCCGCGCAGGCGCTATCCTTCGCGCGACCCCAAGTGTCCCCGCGGACCATCCCCAGTCCGCGGCCCGTCTCCCCGCAACAGGTGATGCCCATGAAGGTCGGAGTCGCCAAGGAGACCGCGCCCGGAGAGCGGCGTGTCGCCCTGGTACCCGAAGCGCTCGGCAAGCTGCAGGCCGCCGGGCTCGAGATCCTCGTCGAAGCCGGTGCCGGTGCCGGCTCGGCCATCCCCGACAGCGTGTACACCGACGCCGGCGCGACCGTCGTCCCGACCGACCAGCTGTACCAGCAGGCCGACGTCATCCTGAAGGTGGCGAAGCCCGTCGCCCGAGCGAGGTCGCGAGGCTGCGCACGGGGCAGGCGGTGATCGGATTCCTCCAGCCGCTCATCGACCCCGCAGGCGCCAAGGCCCTGGCCGATGCCGGCGTGACCGCGATCAGCCTCGACGCGATCCCGCGCACGCTGAGCCGCGCCCAGACGATGGACGCGCTGAGCTCGCAGGCGAACGTCGGTGGCTACAAGGCGGTCCTCATCGCGGCCAACGCCTACCCGCGCTACTTCCCGCTCCTGACGACCGCGGCCGGCACGGCCAAGCCCGCCAACGTGCTCATCCTGGGCATCGGCGTGGCCGGGCTCCAGGCGATCGGCACGGCCAAGCGCCTCGGCGCCGTCGTCCACGCCTACGACGTCCGCCCCGAGACGCGCGAGCAGGCCGAGAGCCTCGGCGCGAAGTTCGTGAAGCTCAAGACGACGATCGATGCGACCGGCAGCGGCGGCTACGCCCGCGAGCTGACCGCCGAGGAGCGCGCCGCCCAGCAGGCCGAGCTCAACGAGGCGATCGGCGGCATGGACGTCGTCATCACCACCGCCCAGGTCCCCGGTCGCAAGCCGCCGGTCCTCGTCACCGCCGACGCCGTCGGGCGGATGAAGCCGGGCTCGGTCATCGTCGACATGGCCGCCTCCGCCCTCGGCGGCAACTGCGAGCTGTCGCAGGTCGGCGAGACGATCGAGACGCCCAACGCCGTGACGATCATCGCGCCCGACAACCTGCCGGCGTCGATGCCGGCCGGCGCCTCGGCGTTCTACGCACGCAACATCTCGGCGCTGCTGCTCGGGATGGTCAAGGACGGCGCCCTCCATCTCGACTTCGAGGACGAGGTCACCAAGTCGACCGTCATCACCAGGGACGGCGCGGTCGTGTCCGACGCCGTCAACAAGCTGCTCGAGCCGGCGCCCGCGCCGGCCGCCGGAGGCCAGGCATGACCTTCGAAGAGATCGAGGGCCTGCTCCAGGCCCTGACCGTCTTCACCCTCGCGATCCTCGTCGGCATCGCCGTCATCAGCAAGGTGCCGGCGACGCTGCACACGCCGCTGATGTCGGGCGCCAACTCGATCCACGGCATCGTGCTCGTCGGCGCGATGCTCATCGCGGCCGAGGCGACCGACCCGATCAGCCAGATCCTGTCGCTCGTGGCCGTCGCGTTCGCGACGATGAACGTGGTCGGCGGCTACTTCGTGACCGACCGGATGCTCCAGATGTTCCGCAAGAAACCCGTGGCGCCGAAGCCCGCCGTCGACGAGACGGAGGCCTAGTCGGTGACCACGCTCCAGATCGTCGAGATCCTCGTCCGGATCGCCTGGCTGCTCGGGCGCCGTGGCCTTCGTCATCGGCCTGTCGCGGATGAATTCGCCGGCGACGGCCCGCAACGGCAACCTCGTGTCGGCCGGCGGCATGACCGTCGCCATCGTCGCGACGGCGATCCTCATCCTCACCGAGCAGCTGACCGGCGACGGGTTCAGCCCGATCGTCTGGGGGATCATCATCGTCGGCATCCTGCTCGGCGGCGGGCTCGGGCTGTACACCGCGCGGACCGTGAAGATGACCGCGATGCCGCAGCTGGTGTCGCTGTTCAACGCGGTCGGCGGCGGCGCCGCGGCGCTCATCGCGATCGACGACTACCTCGGCTTCGCCGCGGGCAGCCCGATCCGCATCGACACCAACCTGTTCATCGTGCTCGACATCATCATCGGGTCGATCACGTTCACGGGCTCGATCATCGCGTCCGGCAAGCTCCAGGGCCTGATCCCCGGGCGACCGATCCAGATCCCCGGCGGCCAGCTCGTCACGCTGGCGCTCGCCGCGATCACCGTCATCGCGGCGGTCATCCTGTTCGCGACCGGCACGCCGAACCTCGCGCTGATGCTGGTGATCCTGGCCGCGGCGCTGATCTTCGGCGTGACGATGACGCTGCCGATCGGCGGCGCCGACATGCCGGTCGTCATCTCGCTGCTGAACTCGTTCACCGGCACGGCCGTGGCCATGGCGGGCTTCGTGATCGACAACCCGGTGCTGATCATCGCCGGCGCCCTCGTCGGCGCGTCGGGCGCGATCCTGACCAAGCTCATGGCCGACGCGATGAACCGCTCGGTGCTGAACATCATGATCGGCGGGTTCGGTGGCGGCGACGATGCCGCCGGTGCCGACGCCGGGCCCGGTGGCTCGGTCCGCGCCATCAGTGCGGACGACGTCGCGATCCAGCTGGCCTACGCCCAGCACGTGATCGTGGTCCCGGGCTACGGCCTGGCGGTCGCCCAGGCGCAGCACGCCGTGCGCGAGCTCGCCGAGCTCCTCGAGGAGCGCGGTGTCGACGTGAAGTACGCGATCCATCCGGTCGCCGGGCGGATGCCGGGGCACATGAACGTGCTCCTGGCCGAGGCCAACGTCCCCTACCCCCAGCTCAAGGAGATGGACGACATCAACCCGGAGTTCGCGCGGGCCGACGTCGCGCTGGTGATCGGCGCGAACGACGTCACGAACCCGGCGGCTCGACGACCCGGCTCGCCGGTGTCCGGCATGCCGATCCTCGATGTCGACCAGGCCAAGTCCATCGTCGTGATCAAGCGATCCATGGGCAAGGGCTACGCCGGCATCGACAACGAGCTGTACACGAACGAGAAGACGGGCATGCTCTTCGCCGACGCGAAGGACGGCCTGGCGGCCCTGACCGCGGCGGTCAAGGCGCTGTAGCCGGGCGATCCGATCGGACCGGCACGCGAAGCCCCGACCACCGGTCGGGGCTTCTCATGTCACCGGGCTAGGCGGACGGCACGACCGCCGCGGTCCGCGCCTGGGTGTGGATGTCGTGCAGCTCGAGCGGGGCGAGCGTGCCCAGCGACTCGGCCACGACGATCGCGTCGTCGTCCGGCTCGAGCGTGAAGTCGGCGCCCGGGTTCACGAACGCGTGCCCGCCACGATTGACCGACAACAGGGTCGCCCGATGCTCGGTGCGCAAGCGCGCCGCCACGGCATCGATCGAGAGCCCGAGGTAGGTCTCCGGCAGGGTGATCCGGTACAGCTCCGACCCCTCGCCGCCGGACACGATGTCCGTGACGAGGCCGGTCAGCCCCGGATACAGCGCCGAGCGCGCGAGCAGGTGGGACGCGATCTTGGAGGTCACCAGCAGCTCGTCGACATCGGCCCGCCGGAAATGGGGCTCGTGCTTCGGATTGTTGACCTCGGCGACGGTCCGCACGCCCGGTGCGGCATGTTCGATGGCCATGATCGTGAGGATCGAGCGCATGTCCGCATCGTCGGACGAGTCGTGCGGGAAGATCAGCGCCGCCGACGCTTCCTTGATGCCGGCGCGATCGAGATCCTCCTCGCTCGTGACGTCGCCGCGGACGAAGTAGACGCCGTCGCCCGCCGGGTTCTTGTCGAGGTCGGCGAGGACGACGATCTTGATCTTGTAGTCGTCGCCCTTGAGCTCGCCCACGAGGTCACGGGCGGTCGTGTTCCAGCCGCACACGACGATGTGGTCACGGAAGCCGGATGCACCCAAGCCCTGACCCTCCTTCAGCAGGAAATCGATGACCATGGCGACGAGGGCGCCGGTGATCATGCCGAGCATGGCGACCCCGAACAGGATGAGCAACCACCCGATCAGCCGACCGGCCGGCGACGTGACGAATGCCGAATCGCCCTGGCCCAGGACGGTCGCGATCCCCCAGTTGAACGAATCGAAGACCGATTCGACCGTCCATGGCTTCTCGAACAGCGTGATGAGGATGGCCGCGATCGCCACGAACGCGACGATCCCCTGGGCGAGCGTGAGGAAGAAGCGGCGGTCGAGCTGACCGCCGACGCGCCGGACGTGCCACGCGACGCGACGGATCAGCGGGGACGCGAGGACGGGCAGGGCGAGTGACGGGCGCGCCATGCGCGCGATCGTGCCACATCGCGGACGGCCGGCGTGGGCCGTGATCGCCGGATCGCGCGCCGGGCTATTCGCCGAGCGCGGTCGATTCGATGAGGTCCACCCCGTCGAGGTCGCCGAGCGCCGCGGTGAGGGCCGCGCCGGCAGCCGCATCGCTCGCACGCGCCTCGAGCTCGACCGTGAGTCCGCCGGTGCGCGCGGTGCGCGTCGCGAGGTGCGCCACCAGGCCGTCGTGCGCGGTCACCGCCTCCACGATCTGCCCGACCTTGTGGGCATCGGCCGCGAAGAGCGTCAGGCGGACGCGGTGCGGGTCACGACCGACGAACCGCTCGGTGAGGACCCGCAGGGGCCACAGCGACACGATCACGATGAAGGTGGTCGCGATGGCGACGCCCCAGGCGCCGGCCCCCGCCGCCATGCCGACGGCCGCCACGGCCCACAGGCTCGCGGCAGTCGTCAGGCCCCGGATCGTGGCCCCTTCCTTGAGGATGGCCCCGGCGCCCAGGAACCCGACGCCGGTCACGATCTGGGCGGCGACACGCGCCGGATCGGCGCCCGGTGCGTCGAAGGCGTAGATCGAGAGGACGGTGAACGCCGCCGATCCGACCGACACGAGCAGGTGCGTCCGCATCCCGGCGGGGTGGTCGTGGATCTCGCGCTCGAGCCCGATCATCGCGCCGAGGGCCGCGGCGAGGATCAGCCGGAGCGCGAGATCGACCTGTTCCGCGAGATCGGGGGACATGGGCCGCAGTCTACCCGGGCGTCGTGGCGGGTCAGGCCCGCGAACGCCCGCGACCGCCTCGTCGCTCAGCCGGGCTCCGGCGACGGATCCGGCGATCGAGACGTCGACCACCTCGGCCCGGAGCGCGCGGACGAGGTCGTCGGGCGCGAGGTGCAGGTTCACGCCCGGCGCCCCGCCGCCGATCGCCACCACCGGTTCCGCGAGCGCCGTCGCATCGAGGAGCACCGGCCAGGCACGTGTCGACCCGAACGGCGTGATCGTGTAGCGGACGTACCCGGTGGCCGCCTGCGCCTCGTCGGCGTCGGGCAGCGTCAGGCGGCGAACGCCGAGATGCGCGCGCAGCTTCGGCCAGTCGAACCGCCGTCCGGCCGGCACGAGCACGAACAGGTAGTCGTCGTCGCCCGCGTCGGACCACGAGCGTGCGCAGGAGGGCGGCGAGGGGGATCCCCTGCAGGGCGGCGCTCTCCTCGGCACTGCCCGCGCGTTCCGTGCGAACGACCCGATGCGGGATGCCCGATGCGGTCACGGCGTCGAGGGCGGGCGTTGTGTCCGACATGGAGGCAGCCTAGCGGCCCGCCCGTCGCCCGGTGGGTCGACCGCGAACGCGAGCGGGTATCGTTCGGGGATGCCGCGCGATCCGAACATCCCCGACGCGTTCGACGTGTACACGATGGTGCTCCTGCGCCGTCCCGCCGACGCGCCACAGCTGCCGGAGGACGAGCTCGACGCCCTGCAGTCGCGGCACCTCGCCTACCGGGCGAAGCTGCGCAGCGACGGCGTGCTGGTCGCCAACGGCCCGCTCGGGGAGCAGTCGGATCCATCGCTGCGAGGCCTCTCCATCATGTCGTGCGATCTCGACGAGGCCCGGCGCCTGAACGCCCTCGACCCCTCGGTCCAGGCAGGACGCCTGGCATACGAGGTCTTCGAGTGGTGGGTGGCCGCGGGGACGCTGGCCTTTCCGGGCGCCGCGGACGCCGTCGGCGAGCGCCGCGCGATGCCCGACGACTGAGGCCGGCATCGCGACTCGAACGTCGTCGACCTCGAGCTGCGTCCTCGAGGGCGATGCGGATCCGCTTGTTGATCCGCCCCTTGGACTCGTAGCCCGTCACCCTGATGCCGCCGACCTCACGCGTGTTCGCGACGTGCGTGCCGCCGTCGGCCTGCAGGTCGAGCCCGACGATCTCGATCGTCCGGATCTCCTCGATCCCGGGCGGGAGGAGGTTGACCTTCGTGCGGATCAGGTCGGGGATGGCGAACGCCTCCTCGCGCGGGAGGACGTCGACGCGAACGTCGCGTGCGGCGGCCAGCTCCGCGTTGACGGTCGATTCGATCGCGTCGACGAGATCGCCCGACATCGTCTCGAACTCGAAGTCCATCCGCCCCGAGCCGGCGTCCATGTTGCCGCCCGTCACGAGCGCGCCGTAGTCGCGCCAGACGACGCCGCACAGGGCGTGCAGCGCCGTGTGGGTCCGCATCAGGCGAGACGTCGCGCCCAGTCGAGGTCCACCTGGAGCTCGTCGCCGATCGACGGCGGATCGCCGCCATCGGGCTCCAGCTCGTGGACGATCTCACCATCGACCTTGCGCGCGCCGCGGACGGTCCAGCTTCGTCCGTCGGTGCCGCGCAGGAGCAGCCCGCGATCGGACGGCTGGCCGCCGCCACCGGGGTAGAAGACCGTCCGGTCGAGGACGACGAGCGTCGCGTCGCCGATGTCGACGTGACGGACGGTCGCGGCGACCGAACGCGCATAGGCATCGGAGTAGCACAGCTGCTCCCCGGCGGGAGTCATGTCAGCCGGCGGTCAACGTGCCGGTCATCGCCGGGTGGATGGTGCACGCGAACGGGTAGCTCCCGGCCGCCAGGGCCGGCACGTCGTAGGACTTCGTCGCGACACCCGGGAACACGTCGGTCCGGAACACCTCGGTCCCGGCGCCGTCCTTCAGGACGACGTCGTGAGGGACGTTCGCGTCGTTGTTGGCGAACTCGAGCTTGAACGCCGTATCGGCGGGTGCCGTGACCGCGGTCGTGGTGTAGGCGATCCCCAACGCCTCGATCTGGACCACGCCAGCGTCGGCGGAGGCGGGGGCGCTCGGGGCGCCGGATGCGTCGGTGCTCGGCACCGGCGTGGCCGGCGGTGCGGGCGTATACGTCCAGCCTGGAGCACCGCTGGCGCAGGCCGCCAGCGCGAGGCTGGCTAGGCCGAGGGCGAAGACACGGACGGATCGCATGACGGCTGGGACCTCTGATTGGCCGGATGATGGCGGGCGCGAGCGGAATGGGTCACTGGCGCGATGCCCGCGGCTGGGTGTCACGAGGGAATCTACCGCGTTCCCGACCTCACGGGCGGGCCGCGACCGCCAAGGGTCCTAGGACCCCCCGGTACGATGGTCCGGATTGCCGCGGAACCCCGGTGGGGCTAGCCTCGCGCCTTACTCATCTGTCGGGTCGTGCCGGTCATCGGCCGCCCGATCCAGTCGTTTCATCGGAGCCTGCAATCATCCATGGACACCTTTGTTGCCCGCGCGTGGCGTATCGCCATGACCATCGGCCCCCTTGTCATCTTCGCGTTGACGCTGGCCGCCGGACGCCGCTGGTTCTGACCCGCTCGGTGCCCAGCGGCACCTGACCCCGCCTGTCGATCGCCGGACGTTGCTTGTCGGCGAGCGCCCTCATTCGAGACCCGGAGACCTCCCTCCGGGTCTCGCTCTTTGTCCGGGTCCGTTGCGGGATGCCCGTGGGCAGCAGGGTCGCGTCAGTTGCGGTCGGTGAGGCCGAGCCGGATGGCCACCGCGGCCGCCTCCACGCGGCCGGACACGCCGAGCTTCGCCAGGATGTTGCCGACGTGGACGCCCACCGTCTTCTGGCTGATGAACAGGCGCTCACCGATCTCGCGGTTCGTCCGGCCGCGCGCGATCTGGGCGAGCACCTCGCGCTCCCGACCGCTGAGCCCGAAGGTGTCGCGCTTCGGCGTCGGCGTCGACGATGCCGGCCACGCCCCGGACGAGCTCCGACGACGCTCCGTCGGCGGCGTCCGCCCCATCCGCCCCGCCGGCGGGCACGGTCGCGGGCTGCCCGGCGTCGGCGTGTCCGTTGCCCTGATCGGCGACGGCGAGCCGCTCGGCGACATCCGGCTCGAGCGGGATGAGGGCACGCCCGGCGAGCTCCTGCAGCTCCCGTAGCAACGGCATCGCGCCAAGCTGCAGCGCGATCCTGACGGCGTCGGCAAGCGGCACCCGGGCGTCGACCCGGCCGGCGCGACCGCCGCCCGATCCGAGGCGGGCCTCCGTCTCGCGCCAGCGGGCACGGGCGATCTCGTACGGGATGCCGAGATCCACCCAGCCGTCCGCCACCGCCGCCCAGGTGGTCGGGTCATCGCGGCCGTCGACGCGCCGGCGGAACGCGCGCGCCGTGGCGAGATACGCGTCGGCCAGGCGGCGCGAGCCGTGGGCCCGATCCACGCCGTGCTTGCGGACGGTCGCCTCGGCGGCGCGAACGACCTCGTGCGCTCGCTCGCGCGCAGCGGCGAGTCCGGCGAGATCGCCGTCGCTCGCGCGCTTCGAGCGCTGCCGCTGCGTCCACCTCGACCGCCGACGACGCGGTCCGTGCGGCGAGGATCCAGTCCTCGGTCTCGCGCACGAGCGCCCAGCCGCGATCGGTCGCCCGCCGCGCGTCGGCGATGTCGCCGCGCCACAGGGCGAACGACGCGGCCGCGAGATGGAGCGGCACGGCCTGTTGCGCGTCCCGGACGGCCTCGAGCTCCAGCAGGGTCTGGCCAAGCAGCCGCCCCGCAGACTCGCCGGCCGACAGCTCGATCTCGACCGTCGCGAGCGAGACGAGGGTGTTCAGGAAGTTCACCCCCGCAGGCAGCCATTCGAGCGCCGTCATGCTCAACGAGCGCGCCTCCTCCCAGCGCCCGAGGAGGAACAGCGAGTCGGCGGCGTTGCCGCGCAGGAAGTTGCCGTACACCGCCTCCAGGCCCGCCGAGCGGGCGATCTCGATGCCCTCGGAGGCCGCCGCGACGGCGTCCTCGTGGCGCCCGGCGAGGTCGAGGACGGTCGTGAGGTTGGCATAGACCCGGAACAGCTCGTCGAGGTCGCCGAGCTCCTCCGCCATCCGCCGCGCGTCGGACAGCATCGCCACGGCCGTCTCGGGGTCCGCCCGCCAGCCGAGCGACACACCCAGGGTCGTCGTGGCGTGCAGCTCCCAGGTCCGTGCGGGCGGGTCGCATGCCTGGGCGATCCGGATCGCGTCCCGGGCCAGGCGCTCCGCCTCCGAGAACGTGCCGTCGAGCATGCGCACCTGGGCGAGCCCCGCGACGACGGCTGCCCGGGCGGTCGACGGCCCGTTCGGCACGAGCTCGACCGCCCGTCTCCGCGCGTCGAGGGCGCCATCGGCGTCACCGGCGACCCGGAGGAACTGGCCGAGACGATCGTGGATGAGGCCGAGCCGGGTGCGGTCTCGCCGGGCATCGACACCGGCGATCGTCGCCTCGAGGTAGGCGGCCGCCCTGACCGCCCGCCCCGCCGCGAACGCCGCCTCGGCGGCACGGACCGCGAGATCGGCCGATCCCGGTTCGCCGTCGGCACCCGATCGCGCGGTGGTCGTGGCCCGCTTCGGCCGCGCCGTCCGCCCGGATCGCGCGAGCTGTGGCTGCGCGTCCTGGACCGAGATGGCGAGCTCGAGCGCCGCGAGCTCGTCCGCCGGTGCATCGATCGCCGCCGCGATGTCGGCTGCGGCGATCGCCGCCCGGCCTGCCCCGAGCGGGTCGTGCGCGCGCAACAGGTGGGGCATCGCGAGATACGGCTCGTGGGCCATCGCGCCGGCGACCGCGGCGTGGTAGCGGACCCGGGACGAGGGCAGGAGGTCGGCCTCGATCGCCCGCCCGACGAGCTCGTGACGGAGCGTCAGGCCGTCTTCCGTCTCGACCACGAACCCATGCTCCGTGGCCTCCTCGAGACCCGCGGTGAGATCCGCGTCGAGGACGCCGTCGCCCAGGCGCGGCGCGGCGGACGAGCGCGGTGGTCCACCGACCGCATCGACCTCGAACGCGTCGGCGATGGCCGACAGGGCGACGCGTTCGACCGGGCGACCGACCGGCGCGAGCAGGCGCAGCACGCGACGACACTCCGGCGAACGGACGCCGACCCGGGCGAGCACCAGGTCCTCGAAGGACGAGGTCAGCGAGACCGTGGGCAGCTCGCGACGTGCCGCGAGCAGCTCCTCCGCGACCAGCGGGCGACCCCCGGAGCGCTCGACGACGACGACCAGGACACTGGCCGACGGGCGCTGGCCCTCGATCGATTCGATGAGTCCCGCGAGCTCGTCCCGCCCGAGTGGCCCGAGGTTCAGGCGTGCCGGCGGTCGCGGCGCGCCGGCCAGCGTCTCGAGGTCGGCCGACCACGGATCGGCGCGGCGGATCGCATCCGCCTGGTACGTGCCGATGATCGCCAGCCGCTGGGCGCGGGCGATCCGGGCCAGGAAGCCCACGAGCGTCCTCGTCCCGGCATCGGCCTGGTGGAGGTCCTCGATGACGAACAGGACGGGTCGCAGCTCGCCGAGGCGCCCCACGACGCCGAGCACGGCCTCGAGCAGGCGCGCCTGCCGACGCTCGGGCACGGTGGTCAGGGGTCGACGGTCCGGGTGGCGCGACGCCGTCCATGCGGCCGGCGAGCTCGGGGAGGAGGCGGACGAGCTCGTCGGTGGCCGTCCCGACGACCGACGCCAGCTCCTCGTCCGTCAGCTCCGCCAGTGCGGGGCGAAGCGCCCGGATGACCGCACCGTAGGGATGGTCGGTCCCGGACGGGAAGGCACAGCCCCGGAGCACGAGCATCGGCTCCTGGAGTGCCGCCACTCGGCGGACGGTCTCGTCCACGAAGCGCGTGGCGCCGACACCGGCCGTGCCGTCGATGAGCAGGGCCTCCGCGTCACCGGCGGATGCCGACTGCAGCACGGACGCGACCTTGGCGAAGGCGTCCTCACGTCCCACGAACCGCGCGCTCGTGTACCTGGCGGGCATCGTCGCATTCTAGGTCGATGCTTCGCCGCTGCGAGCACCTGGCCCGCACTGTCCCGGGAATCGAGACCGCGGCGGCTCGGCTACGCTGGCACGCGTGACCGATGGCCGCCGTGCCCCCCATCCCGCCAACGAGCTCAACGAGCTTCCCGGCGAGGAGTGGCTGTACTTCACGAAGTCGGTCCTCGCGACGGCCTACCCGTCAGAGCTGGGGCATGTCGCGCGCAAGGCGCACGGCGCCAACAAGCCGCCGCGGCTCATGGCCCGGCTGATCGAGTTCTTCAGCCGCACCGGGGAGCTCGTCCTGGACCCGTTCGCGGGGGTCGGCGGCACGCTGATCGGGGCGGCCATCGCGCGCGGTCCACGGCGGGCGCTCGGGATCGAGCTCGACGAGCGCTGGGCGGCGGTCTACGCGGCGGTGATCGCCGACCTCTCGGATCAGGCCGCGCGCGGGGTGGGTCCACGGATCGCCGACCTCGGCACGGCCGACCCGGGCGGACCGCGGACGTTCGATCCGAGCGGGCTCGAGCTGCGCGTCGGCGACGCGCTGGCCATCCTGCCGACGCTGGACGAGGGCTCGGTCGACTGCATCGCCACCGACCCGCCCTACAACATCCAGCTGCCGCTGACGATGGCCGGTGGCCGCCTGGCCGAGACCCACGCGAACCGCCGGACCGATTACGCGATGGTCAGCGACGCAGCCGCCGACATCGCGAACGCGGTCGACTACCCGGCCTTCCTGGACCGGATGGAGGCGGCGTTCGTCGAGATGCGGCGCGTCCTGCGTGAGGGTCGCTACGCGGTCGTCATCGTCCGCGATGCGTACCAGGAGGGCCGCTACCAGTTCGTCGGCGCCGATCTCGCGGCGCGGGCGGCCGCAGCGGGCTTCGTCCCGAAGGGCGATCTGATCTGGCATCAGGCCGGCACGCGGCTGCGCCCGTACGGGTATCCGCGGGTCTTCGTCCCGAACATCGCCCACCAGCACATCCTGGTCTTCCGGCGCGAGCCGGCGGGCAGGACTCAGGTTCGCCGGCGACTCTCGAGGTAGGCCGTCAGGACGTCGCCGTCGACGTCATCGCCCATGGTCCAGGTGTCGGCGGCGATCGGCATCGTGGCGGTCGGGGACGATGCCGACTCCACCTGGCCGACGACCTCGCCGAGCGTCATCTTGTGGAGCCAGCCCTGGCGCCCGTCGGGGCACAGCACGAGCCAGTAGACGCCGCGCTTCTCCAGCAGCTGGACCTCGTCGCCCTGGTCCAGGATCGCGATCTCGGCGCCCCGCAGCTCGTCGGGCGTGTCGAGCAGGCTGACCAGCGTGTAGCGGATGAGGCGGCGTTCGCGTCCGTCGAGCGGGCCGACCAGGCCCTGGTCGAAGCTCAGGCGCGGGATCACGGTCACGTCGCGGGTCGGGTCGGCCTTGCGCGCCTGCATGAGCGACGGTCGGCGCCAGCGCGGCATCAGGCTTTCGAGATCCACGGGCGTGCCCGGCAGGACCGCGGCCGGAGCGCTCCCGGCATGGCCGCCGGCGAGTGCGGCGGCGGAGACGGCGACACCGGCAGCCGCAGTGGCAGCGAGGACGTCATCGGGCACGGGCTATCGTCGTCGCGTCGACGCCGCCCGAAGAGGCCCATGGCCATCGCCGCGCCGACGACGCCGGTGGTCGTGACGAGCGTGACGACGAGGCCCGCCGGCGGGAGCTCCGGTCGCCCGAATCCGAGGGTGCCGAGCGCGCTTGCGAGCGCACCGACGGGGTCGTCGCCGGAGCCGCCGCTACCACCGTTGCCACCGTTGCCTGGCCCACGGCTGCCCGGGTCGCCGCCGCCGCCCGGCGTGATGGGACCCGTCGGGACGAATGCGATGTCGCTGTCGCTGGGTTCGGGCGATGGGCTCGCCAGGTCCGATGCCCCGCGCGGCGTGGCCACCGGGCCAACGCCGGGATCGGGATCGACGTTCGCGGTCGGATCGGGCGTGAGGCCGGGCGCTCCCGAGGTCGGGGTCGGGATGGTCACTGGATTCACGCGTGGCGTCGACTCCGGGGTCGGCAGCGACCGGGGCTTCGGGGTCAGCTTCGGGGTCGCCCTCGGGGTCGCGGCAGGGGTCGGTTCCGGCGTCGGGCTTCGGGGTCGGCTTGGGGGTCGGCTTGGGCGTGGCGTGCTTCGGGGTCGGTGCCGGCGTCGGCGTGGGCGGCGGCGCGATCGTGACCGTGCCTCCGTCGAGCGAGGTGCCGTCGCCGGCGCGACTCTCGGCCGAGAACGTCACCGCGATGGGCTGCCGAGCGGCAGCTTGCCGGCCCAGCGGAACTGGGTCCCCTGCTTCCAGTGCGCGCTGCCGAGCCGCTCCATGTCGAACGTGGTCCCGCCGATATCGACACGAACCCACTCGGGTGGCGTGCCGTGGTCGTCGCGATACGTGACGGTGACGGTGATCGTGGTGTCGGGCGTGGCGGAGCGCGGCGAGACCTGGGCATCCTGGAGACGCGTCGGATCATCGGCCCCGAGCACGGGCCCGGCGAGCCCGAGCAGCAGGACGATGACCGCGACAAGCGACCCGGCCCCCGCCCGGATCGGTCGCGCTGGTCGTCGATGTGGTGTCGTGCGCAAGCTGTCATTGCCTCCGGACTGGGGTGCTAGGGCCCCTGATCCTTCGGCGAGAATGGGTCGGCACGCTGCGGCGGGCAATGGTACGGGGGTCCGGTCGGTGGCAGCCGTCCGGGTGTGGCGCGTCGGTCGTGCGTGACCACGCGCAACGCGCGGCGTGTGGAGCGGTGCGGTCCGGGCCGGTCGCTGGTCCCTCCGGCGGCGGGCCGATACCCCCCTTCGGTCATACCGCCCCGACGACGTCGCGCGCACGATGCGTGCATGCAGCAGATCACCACGTCGCGGAGGCGGGATCGGCCGAGCCTGGTCCCGCTTGTCGGGGGCACGCTCGTCGGCGCGATCCTGCTGATCGGCGGGCTGGCGCTCGCGTACCTCGCCTTCACCACGCCGTTGATCCAGCGCCTCATGCCCGGGGTTCGGGGCGTCGGGTGGGCAGGTCGCCCTGGCCATGGCCATGATCACCGTCCTGCTGGTCGTCCCGGGTGTCTGCATCCTGGTCGGGACGACGCGCCTCGCGCGCATGTTCGCCTCGGTCCGCCACCATGTCCGTTGGCGCTCACCCGTCGCCGGCGCGCTGCGGGCCCTCCCCGAAGGCGTCTCCGTCGCCAGCCGACTGACCCTGCCCGATGGGCGAACGGTGTCCGATCTCGTCGTGGGCCCGTTCGGCGCCGCGGTCATCCGCGAGCTTCCGCCGACGTCGATGACCCGCATCCGCGACGGTCACTGGGAGCTGCGCACCGATCGCGGCTGGATCGCGCTCGAGAACCCGCTGGAGCGTGCGACGCGCGATTCCGATCGCGTCCGCCGCTGGCTCGGCGGCGGCGACGCCGACTTCGTCGTGAAGGTCTACGCCGCCGTCATCGGCCCCTCGCCGACGATCAGCCGGACGCCAGGCTGCGCCGTGCTATCGACGGAGCAGCTGGCGACCTGGATCAGCGGCCTGCCCGCCCAGCGAAGCCTGACACCGAGTCGTCAGGAGCGGATCCTCGAGACGGTCCAGTCCGCCGTTTCGTGAGGGCCACGCCCACCCGTTGAGGGCCGCCGCCGTCCGCGGCGTCCCCGACCCGGCCCCGGCAGGGTCGCCGTCGTCGGATCCGCCGTCAGCCGGCCGTCTCTCCCACCGGGATGACCAGTACGTAGTTGCCGTCCTTGCCCGGATAGCGCCCGGTCGGTCGGCGCCACTTGAGATAGTCCTCGCGGAGCTGCTTGACGGTGATGCGCTGGTTCGGCTTGCGGGATGCGCCCCAGATCGAGCTGACCCGCGGATACCACGGGTCGCTGACCCAGACGCCGTCGACCTCGTAGTCATCGGTGAGGGCGGGATCCGCGGTCGTCTCGAAGCCGTGCATGACCCACGAGTGCGCGCCGCGCCAGACCAGCAGGCCGACCGGTCGCCCCGTTTCGCGGATCGCGGCGATCGCGCGCCGGACCGCCTTGCCCATGGTCGGCTCCACGACGACCTTGTAGTCGCCCGCGCCGCGTCGCTCCAGCCCGCGTGCCCAGCCGAGCGGTTCCGTGCCGCGCGGCGCGTCGGAGAGCCGCTTGGCGAGACGAGCGAGCGTGGCCTGGGTCCGCGCGGTGCGGTCGTTGTCGGGTCCCACGATGTTCAGCATGATCTGCATCGCCGCGGAGACGCACTGGTCCTTCGTGGCCTGGCTCACGAAGTCGCCTTTGCGGTAGAGGTTCATCGCGTACGGCCCGACCGGCTCCGGCGTCGGGCTCGGCGTGGGCGTCGGCAGCAGGCTGGGTGCGGGTGGCGGCAGCGGCAGGGCGGTCGGTGCGCTCGTGGGTCGGGGTGTCGCGCGTGCCGCGGCCGGCGCGGCGGCGGCCGGGGACGGCTGCGGCGTCCCGACCGCGGCGGCCACGGCGCCATAGCCTGACGGCGCGCAGCCGAGCGTCAGGCCGGCCAGCAGGAGCACGGCCAGTGCGAGGGCGGCATGGGAACGGGTGGGATGGGGCACGAAGGGACGACGGCTCGCGACTCTGTTCGGTGACGTTGTTGGTAGGGGAGCCAGGATTCGAACCTGGAACCAGCGGGATATAAGCCCGCCGCTCTGACCATTGAGCTACTCCCCCGTCGCGGGATGCTACACCCGACACGCGCGCGACCACATCCGGCGATGTGCGTCTCGATGCGTGGAGCCGGGGTGGACCTGGGGTCAGTCTCGTCGCGCCAGCGGCGGATGCGGGCGGCGCTCAGGCGCCGCGAGCGGCGCTCACGCCGCTCGGCGGAACGCGGTCAGTCGCCGCCGAGCAGGCGGCCGGCGATGGCGCGGATGTTGAACGGGCGGCCGCGCAACTCGCGATCCTCGAGGCCCGTGGCGGTGTAGGTCTGGCCGTTCCCGCTGCGGATGTCATGCGACCCGCCGGGCGCCCAGACACGTGCCGGAAGGCTCGCCGCGTACTCGCGCTCCTCTTCCGTCTGGAATGCCTCGATCGGCAATTCGTCGGGATCGAAGGGGCGAGGCGCGGTCGCGACCGGGGCCGCAGGCCGGGCGTACGCAGGCGCTCCGTACAGTTTCGGCAGCGCGATGTGCTGCTCTTCGATGGACAACGCGGGACCTCGCGAGGATGTCAGTGCGCGCCGGATACCCGGGGCACACGGTGACGATAGCGCGCGCAGAGTACCGCGGAATGGTACGGAAGGGCTAGTGGGCCTGTCATCTTCGACACAGAAGTGGTGCTTTCGCGCCACGGGCACGCGCATGGTGCGACCGGCGACGGACGATCGATCACGGACCGACGACGCGCGAACTCAGGCCAACAGCGGCGCGACGATCTGGCTGGCCACGACCATGACAAGGTAGGCGATCGGGACGGCGGCGAAGAAGCCGAGCGCGGCGCTCCACGGACTCCGCCGCCGCTCCGTGCCGGCACCGCTCGGTTGGGGAACGACGAGATACGTGATGACGCTGCCCGCGACGAGGACGATCAGGACATAGAGCGCGAGGAACAGCACCCGCAGGTCGCCGCCGGGGAGATCGGCGCCGCGCCGCAGGGCCGCGTCGTAGATGACGTACACGGTCGCCAGGACCACGGCGACGACCAGGCTCGCCAGCACGGCCCGGACCACCGGCCGCGGGGCATTGCGAAACTGCCGCCAACGGACCTCCGCCCACGACCGTCGACGCACCGCGGTCTGCGGCGAACCCCGGCCCGGCGTCGTCACGAGTCGCCCAGGATCGCGAGGGATCGGCGGCGCGGCAGCGTGTCGGGCGTGTGGGCAGCCAGCAGCTCGACCGCAGAGGCGAAGCGTTCCAGCTCGTCCTCCGAGGTGAAGCACCCAACGCTGATGCGGATCGCGTCGCGCAGGTCGATCGTGCGAGCGATCGCGAAGACTCGCGCCCCGAGCTCCTCGAGCGCCTCGGACGGCGTCCAGCCACGGATGCGGAACGTCACGAGGGTGGCCATCGCGTGGCGCGGCGTCAGCACGTCGACCCCGTCGATGCCGCTCAATCGGTCGTGGGCCTGACCGGCCAGCGCGGCTCCGCGCGCGTACACCCAGTCGAGGCCGACGTACATGCTCAGCCAGCCGATCGATCGGGCCATGCCGACGATCGATGGCCGATGGAAGCCCGACGACTCGAACCGACGCGCGTTCGGCCACGGGCGCGCCGTCCCCGACGAATCGACCGACTCGAACGAGTAATGCCCGCCGAACGCCGGGTGCACCCTGTCGCGCGCCGCCGGCCCGACCGCGAGGGCACCCATCCCCTCGGGCCCCAGGAGCCACTTCTGCGCCGACATCGCGTACACGTCGGCGCCGGTCGCCGCGAGGTCGACGGGCATCGCCCCGACGCTCTGCGCGCCGTCGACGATCGCCAGCGCGCCACGGGCATGCGCGAGCGCCGCGATCTCCGGGATCGGCAGGACCGCACCGGTCGCCCACAGCACGTGCGAGACGACGACGGCCCGCGTCCGCTCGTCGATCGCCGCGTCGAATGCCTCGAGGATCGTCTCACGGTCGCCGCCATCGCCGACATCGACGAACACGAGGTCGATCCCGAGGCGCTCGCGCAGCATGTACAACGCACCGATCCCGCCCGGATGCTCGAGCCTCGTCGTGACCGCCCGGTCGCCGGGTCGCCAGTCGATGGACCAGACGCCCATGTTCATGCCGTCCGTCGTGGCGTGGGTGAGGGCGATGTCGTCGACGTCGGCCGTGATCACGGCCGCGACCGCCGCCCGCGCCTCGGCCATCCGTTGCTCCGTCTCGGCGACATAGCCGGCGTGGGCCCGACCGGTCGTCAGCTCGTAGGCGGTGATCTCGGCCATGGCCGCGGCCGTTTCGGCGGGCATCGGCCCGACGGACCCCGTGTTGAGGTAGATCCCTGCATCGAGCGCGGGAAGGGCCGCGCGCACCGCGGCCAGCCGGTCGGTTCCAGGCGGGACGGGCGCGACCACGGCCGTATCATAGCCACGATGTCTGGCCTGGCCCGCCCCGAGCACCTCGCGACGACCGAGTGGCTGGCCGAGCAGGTGGGGCGGCCCGGCGTGCGCGTGCTGGACGCTCGTTGGCGACCGGACGGGAGCGGGCCGAGCGCCTACGCGTCGGGGCATATCCCCGGCGCCGTCCACCTCGATTGGCGCGACCGACCTGGTCGATGTCGAAGGTGAGGGCGATACCCTGCGGCTGACCAGTCCGGAGCGCATCGCCGCGTCTGGCCGCCCGGACCGGCATCGGCGACGGGAGCACGGTCGTGGTCTACGACGACACCCAGTCGCTGTACGCGGCCCGCGTGTGGTGGAGCCTGCGGGCGTACGGCCTGGAGAACGTGCGCGTGCTCGACGGCGGCTACCCGACCTGGGTGGCGGAGGGTCGCGCCGTGTCGCACGCATCGCTCGAGACGCCCGTCGCGACGGCGGACGCGCTGCGCTTCACCCCGCGTGGTCCGAACCGCTCGCTCCTGACGACATCGGACATGCGCGGCCTGCTCGGGTCTCCCGAGGTGACGGTGCTCGATGCCCGGGCGCCCGCCGAGTACCACGGCTACGAGGGCAACACCCGTCGATTGGGGCACATCCCGGGGGCCGTCAACGTGCCGGTCGGGACGATGCACCGCCCCGGCACGCAACGGCTGCGCGAGGGTGGCGAGCTGCGCGACCAGCTGCACTCCGCCAATGTCTCGCGCGGTCGTCGGATGGTCGCCTACGATGGTTCGGGTGTCGCGGCGGCCAAGCTCGCGTACGTGCTGTCGCTGCTCGGCCACGAGGACGTCGCGGTGTACGACGGCGGCTGGGCCGAATGGGGCAACCGGCTGGATCTACCCGTCGATCGCTGAGGGCCGGGCTCCGGCGGTCACGAGGTGCTCGGCACCGTGCTGCAGCCCCTCGTACAACGCCGTCACGGTCTCGACGGTGTCGATCTCGTCGACCGACTTGTCCGGCCGCAATGCCGCGATCCGCGGGAAGCGCAGGCTGAAGCCCGACCCGTGGCGCTTGCTGCGGACGATGACGTCGAACGCGATCTCGACGACGACGGTCGGCTCGACCTGCCGGTAGCGCCCGAACGTGGCGATCGTGTGCGCCTCGAACCAAGCGGTCATCTCGGCGATCTCGGCATCCGTCAGGCCGCTGTACGCCTTGCCGATGTTGGCGAGCTTGCCGGTCGCCGTATCGCGGACGGCGAACGTGTAGTCGGACAGGACGCCGTGCCGCTTGCCGTGCCCGACCTCGACCCCGACCACGACGCAATCGATCGTGGCGAGCGCCTTCTTCATCTTCAGCCAGCCGAGACCGCGCCGGCCCGGCGAGTAGCCGCTCGTCGGGATCCTTGACCATCAGGCCCTCGTTGCGCCGCCCGCGCGCGTCGTCGAACGCGGTCTCCAGACCGGCGACCGTGTCGGTCTCGGCGAGATGCGAGCGGGCGAACCGGCCGCCGTCGCCGACCAGTGGCAGGTCGAGCGCATCGAGCCGTGCCCGACGCACGCGCAAGCGGCTCGCGCAGCAGAGGCTCCACGGTCTCGGCGCCCAGCACATCGTCGCCGGCGCCCAGCGCGAGGACATCGAAGGCGACGTAGATGACCGGGACCTCGGCGAGGATCGCGTCCGATGGCGACTTGCGCCCGAGCCGCGTCTGGAGGCTGATGAACGGCAGCACGAGGTCGTCCTTCCAGGCCAGGATCTCGCCGTCGAGGACGCCCATCCACGGCAGCTCGCGCGCGGCGTCGACGACCTCGGGGAACTGCGTGCTGACGTCGTGCAGGTCGCGCGAGTACAGCCGCACGTCCGTCCCGCGCTTGTGCAGCTGGGCGCGGATCCCGTCGTACTTGTCCTCGAGCCAGACCGTCGGGCCGAGCCTGCGGATGATCTCGTCGGCGTCCTCGGCGGGCGAGGCGAGCATGAACTTGAGCGGATGGAACAGGGCGAGCTCGGCGTCGCCGAGCTCGTCGTCGCGTGCCAGCTGGGCAAGCCGGCCGACGTCGCCCGTCAGCATGCCGGCCCACTTGACGTCGTCGAGCGGACGGTCGAACGCCTTGGCGATCGCCGCCTCCACGAGGCCCTCGCGAAGGCCGATGCGCAGCTCCCCGCCGAGGACCTTGACGATGCCCTTGGCCGTGGTCGGGTCGGCGCGCTCGAGGAGTGCACGCAGGATGGCCGACTTCCGGGCGGGACCGGACGCGAGCTCGATGGCCTCGAACGCGGCGGCCACCTCGGGGAGTGACGGCGACGCCTCGGGCGGTGGGGCATGCCCGACACCCTCGAGCACGTCGTGCGACCGCCAGCCCCAGGTCGGAGTGGCGGTCGTACGCCTCGCCGAGCTGCGCCCGGGTGACGCCGGCGACCTCGCCGACCGCACTCGCGATCGCCGACCAGCCGAGGCCCGCGGCACGCTGATCGGCCTCGGGGAACGGACGGCCCGTGAGGAAGACGACCGCGATCGGCAGTTCCTGGGGCGTGAGGGTGATGAGGTAGTCGGCGAGGAGGGCGGTCTTCTCGGAGGTCCGGGTGGTCGCCGCCACGCGCTCGGCCAGCTCGCTCCAGCGGCGCATGGCGGGGATGGTATACGGTTCCGCCGATGGCGCCCCGCACGTGGTTCCCGGAGTCGTTGTCAGGGTCCCGGGTGATCCTGCGTCGGCACGTGCCGGACAACATCGACGCGTTCCGGCGGTGGTACGCCGACCCCGAGATCGCGCGCCTGGCGCGCTACCAGGAGGCGCCCGATGCGCGCCGACGAGATCGAGCGGTTCTTCGCCGCGCGGGTCGTGGGCACGGACGCGCTGGCCATGGCCATCCACGAACGACCGACCGAGCGCCTGTTGGGCACGTGCGCCTTCAGCCAGCTCGACGGCGACAACGGGTCGGCCCTGTTCCACATCACGATCGGCGAGAAGGACGCGTGGGGCCACGGCTACGGCACCGAGGCGACGCGGCTCATGCTCGACCACGCGTTCGGGTCGCTCGGGCTGCATCGCGTGGCGCTCTTCGTGTTCGAATTCAACGAGCGTGCGATCCGCGCCTACCGCCGGTGCGGGTTCGTCATCGAGGGGCGATCCCGCGAATCGATCTTCCGCGACGGTCGGTGGTGGGATGAGCTGGCGATGAGCGTGCTCGAATCGGACTGGCGTCGCATGCGCGAGATCGAGGCCGACGATGCCGCGGAGCGCGCCGACCTCGCGAGCGCGGCCGCCCGGGCGGACGCCGACGAGCTCGAGGCCGACCGACGGGTCGCGGGACGGGCACGGACCGGGCTGCTGCGACGGACCGTCCGGCGGCTCTCGTGAGCACGCCCGGCGAGGGCGCGGCGCTCGCGCGAGCGGAGATCCGCGAGCTGATCGCGGCCAAGGGACATACGGTCGACAACGCGCGGGCCGCGGTCGCGCGGCTCGAGGCGGCGTTCGCGGCCGGCGATCTCGAGCGGACGCCGTCGATGGACATCTTCCTGGGCGACCTGATGCAGGCGCTCGAGCAGGACGAGGGCGAGAAGCTCGGCGGCAAGAGCGCGGAGGCGGCCCGGTTCATCCTGCGCGCGATCGACCGGGAGCTGGACCAGGCCTGAGCCGGCGCCGATCGATTCAGTCAGTGATGGACGTGAGGATCGCGCGCACCTCGGCGTTCGTGGGCATCCGCGGCGAGTTGCGGATCGCGGCATCGGCGAGGGCGTCGGCCGCCACGAGATCGAGTGTCGCCTCGTCGAACCCGAGCGAGCGCAACCGCGGGCGTTGGCCGAGCTCGCTGCAGAGCCGCCGGATCGCCCCGATCCCCGCTCCGGCCGCCGTGGCATCCGGTTCCGTGCGGACGCGGCCTGCAGCGCGACGCCGACAGCGCCAGTTCGCGGTCGCGCAGTCCGGTCTCGTCCGTGTAGAAGCCAAGACCTCGGGAAACACAACGGCCAGCGCCGTCCCGTGCGCGAGTCGACCCCGCGTCCCGAGGGCGTGCCCAAGCGCATGGACGAGACCGACGCCGGTGCCGCTCGCCTGCCCGACCCCCGCGAGATGGGACGCCATCAGCATCTGCGATCGTGCCTCGAGATCCGTGCCGTCCGCCACGGCCCGCGGCAGCCACTCCCCGACCGTCCGGATCACGCTGACCGCGATGGCCTCGGCGAACGGGTTGGGGTTGGCCGACAGGAGCGATTCGAGCGAGTGGGTCATCGCGTCGATCCCGGTCACGGCCGTCGCGCCCGGTGGCAGCCCGACCGTCAGCGCCGGATCGAGGATCGTCGCGAACGGGAGCAGCGACGGGTGCCCGACGTAGGCCTTGCGCCCCGCCGCCTCGTCAGTGATCACGCCGTACGAGTTCGTCTCGGCGCCTGTCCCCGCGGTCGTCGGGATGGCGAGGACGGGGTGACCCGGACGAGACCTCGGGACCGTCGTACGGGAGGTCGAGCACGGCGCCGTCGTTGGTCGCCCGCAGCGAGAGCGCCTTGGCCGTGTCCATCGCCGAGCCGCCGCCGACCGCCACGACGACCGTCCCGTCGAGTCCGAAGGCGCGCAACGCCGACGCCCCGCGTTCCACCGTGGCCCCCCCGGGGTTGGGTTCGATCTCGTCGAAGACCGACGACGCCAGACCCGCCTTCGCGAGTCCCTCGAGAACTCGATCCACGGCACCGGACGCGCGGACGCCAGGGTCGGTCACCACGAACGCCCGCTCGCCGGCCTCGCGGACGAGCTCGCTGACGCTCGCGACGGCGCCGACGCCGAACCGAACGCGGTCGCGCAGGACGAGCTCGAGTCGGCGATCCGCCGAGCCCGGTCATGGCACGACCTCCAGGACCACGTCGAGCGTGGTATCGCGCCGTACCGTGAGCCACCGTCGACAGCCGGCGGCATGGAACCAGCGTTCGGTGGTGGGGCCATCGGGGTTGTCGTAGTTCCAGACCTCGTCGAGATCGCGTTCGTCGTCAGTCGGCGATGGTCGACGGCGCCGTCCGGCGCTCGCCACCGAAGGCGAACTCGTCGAGCGGGCGACGGCCGCAGCGCGGGCAATCGAGCCAGTGCATCAGCGCGTCCCGGCCGACGCCTGGTCGGCCATCGCAAGATCGTGCCGGAACCGATCGAGCCCGAACGGCGCGATCAGTGCCGGCGTCCGCCCGGTCGCGATCTGTTCGGCCATCGCCTCGCCGCCGGCCGGGATCGCCTTGAAACCCCAGGTGCCCCAGCCCGTGGTGATGAGGAAGCCGTCGACGCCGGTGGCGCCCATGATCGGGCTGAAGTCGGCCGAGATGTCGCACAGGCCGGCCCAGGTCCGGAGGATCCGCATCGACCGCAGGAACGGCAGCAGCGACGTGATCTTGTAGGCGTAGCTCCGGAGCGCGTCGAACGACGAGATCCGCGAGAAGGACGGTTGGCTGTCGAACTCGGCGCCGATCAGCATCTGGCCGCGTTCGGTCTGCGAGACATAACAGGCAAGCTCGGTCGAGGCGACGATCTTGTCCGAGCCCCTGCTCGAAGTCGTTCGTGACGAATGCGTGGAGCGGGTGGGTCCGGACCGGCAGCCGGACCCCGGCCATCGCCGCCACCTGCGACACCCGCCCGCCGACGGCCGACAGGACGACGCCCGCCCGGATCGGCCCCGCGTCGGTCTCGACGCCGACGACCTTCGCTCCGGGACCGGAGCCGTCGCGGAGCAGCCCGGTCACCGGCCGGTGCTGGATGACGTGGACTCCGCGAGCCGTCGCCCCTGACGCGTACGCCCAGGCGACGCGATCGTGGCGGGCCGTCGCCGCCGGGACATGGTGCGATGCCCCGAATACCGGGTATCGGCCGCCGCCGGTCAGGTCGATCTGGGGGACGATCGCCTTGACTCCGGCCGGCGTCGAGCAGCTCCGTGTCGACGCCCATCGCCCGGTTCATGAGGACGCGCGCCCGCTCGGTCCGCATCCCCATCTCGGAGTGCGCGAGCCAGACGTGACCCTTCTTCCGGTAGAAGATCGCGGCCCCGGTCTCCGCCTCGAGGCCTTCGTACAGCGTCATCGAGTGGTCGTAGAAGCGGATCGCCTCGGGGATCGCGTAGTTCGCCCGGACGATCGTCGTGTTTCGGCCGGTATTGCCGCTGGCGATGTAGTCGGCCTCGACGACGGCGACGTTCGTGATCCCGTGGCGCGTCGCGAGGTAGTACGCGGTCGCGAGGCCGTGCCCGCCACCACCGATGATCACGACGTCGTAGCTGTCACGGGGCTCGTGCCACGTGATCGGCTGGAGCGAGCCTACGGCCTGGGCCGCCGCGGTCAGCGCCATCCGAGCCGCTCCCGGAGCTCGTCGGCGTAGGCGGCATTGGTGACGAGCAGGCGCCGGGCGGCCGCCGACGACCTTCGCCGGGACGCCGGCGACCTTGCCCTGGCCGAGCTCGCCCGTCTCCCTGGGGAGCGGCCAATCCGTGTGCCCCTCCACCGTCTCGAGATCCGTGTCGTCGAGGAGCACGACGACGAAGCCCGATTCCGGCTCGACGATCGCGTCGGGATCGTCGACCTCGACGCCGGTCGCGCCGAGTCCGAGTGCCTCGTCCGGTGCCAGCCGCAGGACGTCGACGTCGTCGCCGGACCAGCGCGCCCCATCGAGCGCGGCGGGCGTCGCGACGACGCGGACCGCGGCGACGGACTCAAGCGCGGGCACGATGACCCTCCGGGTCGTAGAACGGCGTCGGGGTCACGACCGCCTCGCGGCCGTCGATCACGGACGCGATCCGAGAACGGCGTCCGTTTCTGCCAGCCGAGCATCAGCGCCCGACCGAGGATGGGCGATGTCCACGATCCGGTGACGTTGCCCACGATCGCGTGCCCGTCGAGGTCGAAGATCGGCGTTCCCTCCGGCGGCGCCTCCCCGTCCATCGCGAACCCGAACCAGCGCCGCGGGTCATCGAGCTTCGCGGTCCGCTCCAGCGACGCCCGGCCGATGAAGCGCCGGCTTCTCCATCCGGACCGCCCAGTCCATCCCGAGCCGACGCGGCGTCGTGTCGAGCTCGGTGTCCATGCCGACGATGACGTGGCCCTTCTCCAGCCGCAGTCCGAACAGCGCCTGGAGGCCGTGGGGGCGGATGTCGAGGTCGCGGCCCGCGTCCATCAGGGCGCGCCAGAGCTCCACCGAACGGTCCACCGGGTGGTGGAGCTCCCAGGCCGCCTCGCCCGTGAACGACAGTCGCATGACGTGGCACGGCACGCCGGCCACATCGGCGTGGACGTGCCCGAGGAAGCGGGGCGGCTCCGCGAGACCGAGGCGGCGCAACAGCTCCCCGGCGAGCGGCCCCGTGACGTTGATCGCGGCGAGCGACATCGTCCGATCCATCACGTGGACGCGGAGGCCCCACGTGTCGATCCAGTCGCGAAGCCACATCTCGGCGTTGGCGGCGCCACCGGACGTGAACGACAGCACGAACCGCGTCTCCGACTCGCGCAGGATCATCCCGTCGTCCATGACGTGGCCGCGCTCGTTGAGCAGCAGCGCGTAGCGCGATCGGCCGGGCTTGATGTCCGCGACGTGGCACGGGTAGATGCGCTCGAGGGCTTCGACGACATCAGGCCCGCTGACGACCAGCTTGCCGAGGGTCGAGACGTCGCCGATCGATACGCGCTCGCGGACCGCCCAGTACTCGCCGACGACGTCGCCGTAGTGCCACGGCCGCCACCAGCCGCCGAACCGGTCCATCCGGGCGCCGAGCTTGAGGTGCTCGTCGTGGAGCGGGGTCCGTCGGAAGGCATCGATCGTCGTGTCCGCGGCGGCCTCGGCGAGCGTGATCTGGCGGGCCGCGGGGCGGGCCGGTGAAGGGTGCGGGAACCGAGCCGGTCTTCGCCTCGAGGAACGCGCGGACGTGCGGCAGGCAGGCCCCGCCCTGGCACGGCCCGAGCCCGGCCCACGACGCCCGCTTGAGCAGCTCGAGCTCGGTGAAGCCCTTCGACCACGCCTCATCGAGGTCGCCGACCGTCACGCCCATGCAGCGGCAGACCACCGCGCCGGGTCGCTGGGCGGCGGAGGAAGCGGGTGGTCGATGGCCGCCTGGCCGACGACGCGGACCGGCACGTCCGGGCCGGCCATGCGCGCGAGCAGGTCGCGCGGCGCCAGACCAAGGTCGACGATCGCCGTCCGGGCAGGTGTCTCCGTCTCCCCCCGTCGGCGGCGCGGGTCACGACCGCACTGACGCGACCGCGCTCGTCGCCCTTGAAGCGGACGAGCTCAGCACCGACCGTGACGACCGGTGCCGGCAGCTCCACGCCGGCAGCGCGCAGGCGCTCGGCGGCGCGCGGCGTCAGCAGGCCGTCGAGGTCGTTGCCAGGACAGACCGGCTGGATCTCGGCTGCACCCGTGGCGACGACGATCTCCTCGGCACGGATGTGGAGCATGCCGCGCGGTGTCCTGGCCACGACGGTCGGTCCGGGATAGACCGCGACGACCTCGATCCCGTCCGCGGCGTCGAGCAGCAGCGCATCCGCCCGTTCGGCGGCGGCTCGCCGGCCGCTCTCGCCCCCACCGATGACGACGACCTCGACGACGCTGGCGCTCGACCTCGATCTCCGGCGCGGCCGGCGCCGCGAGCACGTCGTTCGCACCCGCGACGGGGAGTGCCGGGTTCCCGTCGACCGGATGCCGCTCCACGACCATGCCCGGTCGGGCCGGCACCTGGCACGTCCGCACGTACGCGATGCCGTCCACGACCGCGAGGCAATTCCCGCAGTCGCCGGCGAGACAGAGCGTGCCGCCGCGCCCCGGCGCCTCCCCGGCGCGAATGATCGCGACCGCGACGATCGGAGTCGACGAATCGATCGGTCGTCCGTCGACGACGATCCGGCCGTTGGCGAGCAGTTCAGCCATCGGGCGTGTGGCCAGCGGGGATGCGTGCGAGCACGGTCCACCCGGATCGAGTCACGCGCGCATCCGGAGACCCTGGGGATCGAACAACGGCTCGGGCTGGAGCCGGGCGGGTCGCCGCCGCCCGATGATCTCGATCTCGAACCCGCTCCCCGCCCGGCCCGTCGGGCGTCGCCAGCTCCGTCGGCACGTAGCCGAGCGCGATCGACTCCTTGACGTGGTGCCCGTAGCCGCCCGACGTGATCCAGCCCACGACCTTGCCGTCATGCCAGACCGGCTCGTCACCGATGACGTCCGCCGGGTCGTCCGGATCCGGCTCGACGACGAACGCCACGAGCCGTCGCTTGGGCCCGCCAGCGGCCATCTCCGCCTCGTGGGCCGCACGGCCGATGAACTCGTGGTCCAGCCGGATGTAGCGGGTGATGCCGCCCTCGGCCGACGTGTAGATGGGCCGGTACTCGCGGAACCATGTGCCGTAGCTCTTCTCGAGCCGCAGCGACATGAGCGCGCGCATCCCGAACAGCCGCAGCCCGTGGGGCTCGCCGGCCGCCACGATCCGGTCGAACAGCACGCGCTGGTGCTCCGGCGCGACCCACAGCTCGTACCCGAGGTCGCCGGCGTAGTTGATCCGGGCGAGATGGGCCGGGAGCATCGCGAGGTCGACATGGCGGAACGTCATGAACGGGAACGCCTCGGTCGAGAGGTCGAGGTCCGGCGCGACGGCGGCCAGGACCTCCCGCGACCGCGGCCCGGCGAGCGACAGCCCGACGAGCCCCAGGCCAAGCACCTCGAACCGCACCGACCCGTCCGACGGCAGGTGGTGGCGGAACCAGCGGGAGTGGTGGACCTCCGCCGGCAGCGACCCGAACAGGTGGAACTCGTCGGCCTCGGAAGCCCGCGCGACCGTGAACTCCCCGACGATCCGCCCTGCCTCGTTGAGCATCGCCGTGAGCGTGATCCGCCCGGGTGCCGGCATCCGCGCCGTCAGCAGCGAGGACAGCCACGCCTCGGCTCCCGTACCCGTGACGCGGTACTTCGCGTAGTTGGAGATCTCGGTCATGCCGACCCGTTCGCGGACGGCCGCGACCTCCTCCGCCACGCAGTCCCAGGCGTTGGACCGGCGGAACGTCACCTCCTCGCGCGGCTCAAGCCCGGCCCGCTGGAACCAGAGCGCGTGCTCCAGCCCCGAGGTCGCGCCCCAGACGGCGTTCGCGGCCGTCAGTCGGTCGTAGATCGGGGTCGTCAGCAACGGGCGCGCACCGGGCAGCTCCTCGTTCGGGAAGGTGATCCGGAATCGGCGTCGATAGTTCTCCTGGACCTTCGCGTTGGTGTAGGCCAGTGTCGCGTAGTCGCCGTAGCGGGCGACGTCCATCGCCCAGATATCCATCCCGCTGTCGCCGTGGTCGCCGGCCGTCATCCAGGTCGCCAGCGCCAGGCCCACGCCGCCGCCCTGCGAGAGGCCGGCCATGACGCCGCACGCGACCCAGTAGCCGCGCAGGCCGCGGACCGGGCCCACGAGCGGATTCCCATCCGGCGAGAACGTGAATGGCCCGTTGACGACGCGCTTGATGCCGATCGTGCCCATCGCCGGGTAGTGCTTGAAGGCGACCGACAGCTCGGGCGTGATCCGCTCGAGGTCCGGCTTGAGGAGCTGCGACCCGAAGTCCCACGGCGTCTCGCGCGGCGACCACGGCACGCACGCCTGCTCGTACGTGCCGAGCAGCATCGCCCCGCCCTCCTGGCGGATGTAGATCTCGCCGGCGAAATCGAGCGCCATCGGCATCTCGTGGCCGGTCTTCGCGACCTGCGCCGCGACCTCCGGCATGTCCTCGGTGAGGAGGTACATGTGCTCCATGGCGAGGACCGGCAACTCGATGCCGACCATCCGGCCGACCTCGCGCGCCCACAGCCCGCCGGCGTTGACGACGTGCTCGGCGTGGATGGTGTCGCCGCTCTCGACCCGGACGTCCCAGGTGCCGTCAGTGCGTTGCGATAGCCCGACCACCGGGGTGTGCTGGTGGACGGTGGCGCCCGCGAGTTGCGCGCACTTGACGTAGGCGCGGGTGACGCCGGTCGGGTCGACGTGACCCTCGACCGGGTCGTACAGCGCCCCGACGAAGTACTGCGGGTCGAGCAGCGGGAAGACGTCCTGCGCCTCCTTCGCGCTGATGAGCTCCAGCTCCATCCCGAGGTAGCGGCCACGCGCCTGGGCCATCCGCAGCCAGTCCATGCGGACCTCGGTGTCGGCGAGCATCAGCCCGCCCGGCAGGTGGATCGAGCAGTCCTGCCCGCTGACGCGTTCGATCTCCTCGTACAGCTGGATCGTGTACTGCTGCAGTCGCGCGACGTTCGGATCGCCGTTGAGGGTGTGCATCCCGCCGGCCGCATGCCACGTGGATCCCGCCGTCAGTTCGCGCCGCTCCAGGAGCATGACGTCGGTCCAGCCCGCCTTCGTGAGGTGGTAGAGGACGCTGGCGCCGACCACGCCACCACCGATGACGACGACCTGGGCGGATGACTGCAAGGTGGACCTCGTGCGCGGTTGGGACGACGTCCCCGAATCTACAGGTTCGGCCCCGGACGACGGCTGCCGACGATCAGTAGTCGGTCGGGACGCCGCCTTCGGCGACCCGCGTCGCGACGTACGCCTCCAGCGCCTCCCGGCGCGCCTCGTCCAGAGGCGGCGGCTCGTACGCCGCCAGCAGCTCCTTCCAGATCCGGTTCGCCTTGCCGGCGGCCTCGGGCGACCCGGCCTCCTGCCACGTCTCGTAGTTGCGCCAGTCGGACAGGATCGGCTTGTGGAACGCCGTGCGATAGCGCGCCTGGGTGTGCGCCGCGCCGAAGAAATGGCCGCCCGGGCCGACTTCCTCCATCGCCTCGAACGCGAGCGTGTCCTCGTCCACGACGACCGGATCCAGGAAGGCGGCCACCATCTGGAGCAGCTCGGCATCGAGGATGACCTTCTCGAACCCGGCGTGCAGCCCGCCCTCCATCCAGCCCGCGCCGTGCATGACGAGGTTCGCGCCACCCATCACGGCGCCCCACAGCGAGAAGACCGATTCGTACGCCGCCTGGGCGTCCACGGCATTCGCGGCCGAGACGTTGGACGAGCGGTACGGCAGCCCGTAGCGGCGGGCCAGCTGCCCGCCGATCATCGCCGTCCGCATGTACTCCGGCGTCCCGAAGGCGGGCGCGCCCGACTGCATGTCGACGTTCGACGTGAACCCGCCGTAGACGACCGGCGCGCCCGGCCGGACGACCTGGGTGAGCACCACACCGGCCAGTGCCTCGGCGTTCTGCTCCACCAAGGCGCCCGCCAGCGTCACCGGGGCCATCGCCCCGGCCAGCGTGAACGGGGTCATGACGATGACCTGGTTGCGTGACGACATCTCGAGGATGCCCTGCAGCATCGGCGTGTCGAGACGCAGCGGCGAGCTCGAGTTGATGACCGTGAACACCGACGGCTCGCGTTCCAGCGTCGCGTCATCGATGCCGCGTGCCAGGCGCACCATCTCGATCGCGTCGACGTTGCGCTGGCGGCCGAGCGAGTAGCAGTGGATCGGCTTGTCGGCGAGGGTGAGCAGGTCCCAGATCGCGTGCAGGTGCCGGACGGACGGGTGGATGTCGATCGGCTCGACCGGATATCCGGCGAAGAAATGGACGACGTCGAGCATCTGCGACAAGCCGGATGAGGTCCTGGTAGTCGGCCCGGTTGCCGACCCGCCGGCCGCGATCGAGGTCGGCGACGTTGGGCGCGCTCGCGACCGACCCGAACGAGATCCAGTCGCCGCCGATCTCGAGATCGTGCGCCGGGTTCGTCGCGTGCAGCGTGAACGACGAGGGCGCCGTCCTGATCAGCTCCAGCACCATGTCGCGATCGAAGCGCACGCGCTCGCTGCCGGGCTCCACGCGCGCGCCGGCCGCCGCCAGCAACGCCCGGGCCTCGGGCTCGAGGAAGTCCATGCCGAGCTCCTCGAGCACGCGCAGGGACGCGAGGTGGATCGATTCGAGCTCGTCGGCCGAGACGACCTCGGTCGGGGCGTAGCGCAACCGCGGCTGGGCCCACGGCCGCTGTGGCGGGAGCCGGCTGCGCTCCCCGGCCGCAGCGTGACCGCCCGTGCGTCGGCGGCGGGCACCGCCGCCCTCGGGCTGCGCGCCGAGGCCCGCGGTCGCCTCCGTGTCCGTCACGCGCGCCTCCTTCGCTGTCGCGACCCGATCGCACCGGGCGCGTCGCTGACCACGGTTGATGCTACCGGACTAGTCCTCGGGACTCATCCCCCGGACGTGCTGGATGAGGATGACGATGAGCGACAGCAGGATGACCAGGAGCCCGATCTGGACCCACGAGTACGGCATCTCCCGCGGGATGACCGAGCGCGTCTCATCGGGGAATGCCAGCACGACGTACAGCAGCGCCCCGATGCCCAGCACGGAACCGCCGAGCCGTACGAGTCGCCGGCGGGCATTGCGGATCCGCCGCCGGAAGCCGAAGAGGGAGCTCTGGGCCTCGACGAGGAACGACTCCTGGCCTTCGAGGAACTCGACGAACTCCAGGGCACGATTCACGCGCCCGGTCCCCGCGATCAGCCGGTCGAGCGTCCGCCGCGGATCGAGCCAGGCGGCTCCCTGTTGCCGGGCGAGGCGCCGCACGAACCGCCGGACGTTGTCCGCGAGGTCATAGCGCACGGCCAGCTGGTGGCGAAGCGTGCCGAGGGTCACGAGCATCTTGAGATACGCCACGATGCTCGACGAGAGCGTGAGCTCGTGCTCGCGGATGCTGTCGAGGATGTCGACGGCGAGCCGGGAGTACGGGTTGTCGGTCGTGTGCCGGGTCGGGCCCGGTGCGTCGACGGTGACCCGCGACCCTTCGGCGACCGTGCTGTACAGGAACGCCTGGTGGACGCGGATGAGCTGCCAGCGAGCGGCCTCGATGTCGGTCACCGGCCCCGGTGCCAGCCAGCGCATGAGCTCGCGGACGGCGGCCTCCACCTCGCCGCGGAACAGCCACCAGCTGTAGCGCGCGAGCGAGTCCCGGACGCGGTCGGGCAGCTGCCCGACGATGCCGAAGTCCACGTAGCCGATCGCGTCGCCCGGCGAGGACGAACAGGTTGGCCGGATGCAGGTCGGCGTGGAAGTACCCGAACACGTAGACCTGGTTGAGCATGTTCCAGTCGAGGTGCCGGATGATCCGATCCATGTCGTGGCCGGCCTCCCGGAACGCATCCAGGTAGGCCTGATCCCCGTCGCGCTTGGCGACCATGACGTCGATGAGCGGGATGCCGTCGATGAGCTCGGTCGTCAGGACCCGTGGCGGTCGTGTAGTCGCGATAGACCCGGGCGATCCGTTCCACGCTGTCGCCGTGCGAGTGTTCCCAGAGCAGGACGGCGTGCCGGGCCTCGACGAGATAGTCGAGCTCGTCCGCGGTCCAGCGGGCGAACTCCTCGATGACCTGGCGGCTGCGCGTGGCGCCGAAGACGTGGGTCCAGTCCAGGAGCCAGGACGTCGCGTACATGAGCTCGATGTCCGCCTGGAGCGTCCGGCGGATCCCCGGTCGCTGGACCTTGACCGCGACGTGATCGCCGTTGTGGAGGACCGCGCGGTGGACCTGGCCGATGGAGGCCGCCGCGAACGACTCGGGCGCGAACGACCGGAACACCCGCTCGGGCTCGTCGCCGAGCTCCTGGCGGATGATCTCGCGGACGTCGGCGTACGGGAACGGTGCGACCTGGTTGAGCAGCTTGAACAGCTCGTCGCAATACGCCACGGGCAGCAGGTCGTAGCGCAGCGCGAGCATCTGCCCGAGCTTGATCCACGCGCCACCGATCGACTCGAAGGCGAGACGCAGACGGACCGGACCGCTGCGTCGGTCCCCGCCGGGGAGATGGAGCGCCGGGGCGACGAGGTACCGAAAGAGCACCGCGGCCACGCGCCAGACCCGTCGCGGATGGCGGAGCAGTGTCCTCATGCGGCGGCGTCAGCGCGATGACGAGCTGGCCGTGCGGCGAGCCCACGGGTGCGCTGGGCTTCGGTGCGATCAGTGACGATCGGATGCGATCGGACCGATCACTCGCCCTCGTCGTCGAGCGAGATGCGCCGCCGCCGGTTCGGCATGACCGTCTCGTCCTCCCACTCGCGACCGGCCCGGACGAGCTCGCCGAACGTCCGGCGCGACCAGCGATAGAGCAGCAACATCGCGCCCTCGGCGGCGAGCTGCGTCTCGCGGCCGTAGCGCAGGCCCTGGCGGACGCCCTGCTCGATGCGCTCCTCGCCTTCGTCGAAGGTCTCCGCCAGGCGTCGCTGTCGGCGTGCGCCGCGCGAAGGCTGCCCGCTCGTCGTCCGTCGGGCCACGCAACCACGCTTCGCGGCGCGCCCGTTCCCGGGCGGCCCACGCATCGATCTCGGCCTGCGTGGGCTCGAGGCCCTCTGGTTCGTTCGCCGTGGCGTCCTGTGGACGCCGACGTCTTGGGATCGGTCATGGCCGCAGCAACCCCCAACGATCGTGCACCAACGAGGTCTTCGGGGCGAGTGTACGCCCTGACGATCGCTGGCTGCTGTCGTCATGCGGCGTACCTCGTCGATGGCCGCCTCGTCGAGGGTGATGCCGAGCCCGGGGCGCGCCGGGACGCGCAGCACGCCGTCCTTGTCGGGTCGGATCGGGTTCGGCGAGGAACGCGTCCCGCCGCTCCGGTGTCCAGCCCGGCGGGTCGTACGGGAACTCGAGGAACGGCCCGCCACCCACGCCCGCGGCGACGTGCAGGTTCGCGAGCAGCCCGATCCCGTTCGTCCAGGTGTGCGGCGTGAACCAGCGGTTGCGGGCCAGCGCCAGCTCCCCCACCGTCCGGCTGCGAAGCATGCCCGCCGCGAGCACCACGTCCGGCTGGTAGACATCGAAGGCATCGGCGTCCAGGGCCGCCAGCGTCTCGGCGAACGTGCGGGTCATCTCGCCGCCGGCGATGCGCACGCCCGATCCCGAGGCCCGCAGCGACGCCAGCCCGCGCAGGTCCGTGCCGGCAAGCGGCTCCTCCAGCCACAGGACGTCGTACTCGGCGAGTCGCGCGGCGACGGAGCGCGCAGCGACCGGATCCAGGGATGCCGACACGTCGCCGGCCATCCGCCAGGCCTGGTTCAGGTCGACCATGATCGCCATCGAATCGCCCACGGCGCGCCCGGGTCGCGGCCACGGCCGCGAGCCCCTCCTCGAGCCGCTCGGGCGTCCGCGGGTCGACCCGGATCTTCAGCGCGCGGAAGCCCTCCTCGCGAAGGCGCAACGGCGGACTCGGCTCGCTCGGCGGCGGGCAGCAGCATCCCGCACGAGGCGTATGCCGGGATCCCGTCCGACGCGCCGCCGAACAGCGTCGCGACGGGCAACCCTGCCACCTGCCCGATGATGTCCCACAGGGCGACCTCGAGCGGCCAGTACCGCCCGGCATGGAAGTCGATCGTCTCGAGCGCCCGCACGTGGCGCGCGATGGCCAGCGGATCCTGGCCGACGAACAGGTGCGCGAACGGCTCGAAGCCGTCCATCGTGTCGCCCGATCCGATCCCCACGACGCCCTCGTCGGTCTCGACCCGGACGAGCGTCACCGCGAACGACGTGCGGGGCTCCGGGTCCCACGCGGCCGGGAACGGTGGATCGAGCGGGATCCGCAGACGCCGCAGACCGATCGAGGTGATCCTCACCGCCGCAGTATCGCCCACGACGGCGTGACCGGCGCCCGCTCGCCGCGGCCGGCGCCGACCCGGGCGGCGCATGCCGACCAGTGCCCGCGACGGGCTGGCGCAGCGCCGGGCCGGTGCGCTAAGGTCCGCTGACGTCCCCGGAGCAGGAGACACGTCGTCCATGACCGGTCAGTCGCAGCACGGCGCGGTGGTCGACTTCGACCATGTGACGAAGCACTACGACGCGGCCGCGACGAAGGGCACGACCGGGCACACCCGGTGCGGTGAACGACCTGTCCCTGCACGTGCCGGCCGGCAAGATCTGCATCCTCGTCGGGCCGTCGGGCTGTGGCAAGACGACGTCGCTCAAGATGGTCAACCGGCTCGATCGAGCCGACCTCGGGCACGATCACCATCGACGGGGTCGACATCTCGACCCGCGACGTGACCGAGCTGCGGCGGAGCATCGGCTACGTGATCCAGCAGGTCGGCCTGTTCCCGCACCAGACCATCGGCGACAACGTGGCGACCGTGCCGCGGCTGCTCGGCTGGCCGGCGGCGCGCCAGAAGGAGCGGGCCGAGGAGCTGCTGGGCATCGTCGGCCTGGACCCGGCGAAGTACCGCGATCGCTACCCGAGCCAGCTGTCGGGCGGCGAGCGGCAGCGGGTCGGCGTGGCGCGGGCGCTCGCCGCCGATCCGCCGATCATGCTCATGGACGAGCCGTTCGGCGCCGTCGACCCGATCGTCCGCGACCGCCTCCAGAACGAGTTCCTGCGGCTCCAGGAGACGATCGCCAAGACGATCCTGTTCGTGACCCACGACATCGACGAGGCGATCAAGATGGGCGACCTGGTCGCGGTCTTCCAGACCGGCGGCATCCTCGCCCAGTTCGGCTCCCCGCTCGACATCCTGGCCGCGCCGGCCTCCGAGTTCGTCGCCCGCTTCGTCGGGCAGGATCGCGGCCTCAAGCGCCTGTCGCTGCTGCGCGTCGCGGACGTCGACCTGACGCCGGCGACCACGATGCCACTCGGTGGATCGACGGCGCGAGGCACGGGCACCGCGCGCTCGCCGACGCGACGGGCTACGTCCTGGTCATCGACGACGCGCCGCCGGCCCGTCGGCTGGGTCTCGCACCACGAGCTGCCGGCCGAAGGGACGCTCGACCGAGGCGATGGCCAACCCGGTCTCGCCGCAGCTCAACCGGCGCACGACGCTCAAGGACGCGCTGTCGATGATGCTCGACGCGGACGTCCAGACCGGCATCGTCGTGGACCGGACGGGCGCGGTGCAGGGGCTGCTGACCTTCGACACCCTCGCAGCGAAGATGCGCGAGGGCGAGCACGCGCCGGCACTCGTCGACGCGCCGACCGACGCGGAGCCGCCCGGGCCGAGCGAGGCAGAGCTCGCGGTCGGCCGCAGCGCCCGCCGAGCAGGACCCGGCCACGGCGCCCGCCGAGCTCGGCGACCCGAGGCTCTGATCGGGCATGCTCGAAGGCCAGCCGCTCATCGACTGGGAGTGGATCTTCACCCACCTCGATGACGTCGCCGAGGCGATCCTCCAGCACCTCCAGCTGACGATCCTGCCGCTCGTGATCGGGTTCGTCCTGTCGCTGTTCCTCGCGGTCTGGGCGATCAGGCAGCCACGCGCCTATGGCCCGATGACCCTCGTGACGGGCATCCTCTACACGATCCCGAGCCTCGCGGCGTTCGCCATCCTGCGGCCCATCACGGGCCTGTCGCTGCTCACCGCGATCATCCCGCTGACGACCTACACGTTGCTCATCCTCGTGCGCAACAACGTGGCCGGGTTCCGCGCCGTGCCCGACGACGTGCTCGAGGCGGCCGAGGGCATGGGCTACACGCGGCGTGAGCGACTGCGGCGGATCGAGATCCCGTTGGCGATCCCGCTGATGCTCGCGGGCGTCCGGCTGGCCAGCGTGACGGTCATCGGTCTCGCGACGGTCGCCGCCGTGCTCGGCAACTCGTTCGGCGGGCTCGGGCAGCTCATCACCGAGGGCCTGCAGACCTTCTTCCCGACGAAGTACCTGCTCGGCGCGGTGCTCTCGGTGCTGCTCGCGTTCGGTGCCGACGCGCTGTTCGTGCAGCTCGAGAAGGTGATCACGCCCTGGACGCGGGCGCGGGTGGAGAGCCGCTGATGGAAGACGTCATCGCCTTCTTCCTGGACCCGGCGAACTGGCAGGGCGCGCGCGGCATCCCGGCCCGCCTGGTCGAGCACCTCGTCATCTGCGGGATCGCGATCCTCGTCGCGACCGGCGATCGCGCTGCCGGTGGGCCTGTACATCGGCCACACCGCGCGTGGCGCCAACGTCGCGATCAACCTCGCCAACATCGGTCGGCGCGGTCCCGTCGTATGCCATCCTCGTGATGGTCCTGCCGCTGGCGCTGGCGCTTGCGCCGGTCATCGGCTACGCCCCGAGCTGGGCCTCAACTTCGTCCCGATCTTCCTCGCCATGACGCTGCTCGCGATCCCGCCGATCCTCGTCAATGCGTACGCGGGTCTCCGGTCGGTCGACCGCGACCTCATCGAAGCCGGGCGAGGGATGGGCCTGCGCGAGGGCCAGATCCTGCGCGGGATCGAGCTCCCGATCGCGACGCCAGTCATCGTCGGCGGCTTCCGGACGGCCACGCTCCAGGTCATCGCGACCGCGACGATCGGCGCGATCCTGGCGGGCGGCGGGCTCGGCCGCTTCATCATCGACGGGCTGAGCCAGGGGCTCGCCGGTCGGGCCTCCATCTTCGCCGGCGCGATCCTCGTGACGCTGCTCGCGGTCGGGGTGGACATGGTGCTGGCCGTCGTCCAGCGGCGGCTGACCCCACGCGCCCTGCGCGATCCGTCCCGACCGGGCAGGCGGCCGCGTGTCCTGGGGTCCGCGCGGAGCGGGGTGGCACGACCGGACCTGACGCGCTCGGGCCGTGGATCCGTACGCCCGCAGATCGTGACCGAGCCGCTACTCGCCCGGTCACGGCGCTCGCTGGTAAGGTACGCGGGCGATGCCGGCCCCGACCGGGCGGCACACAGAGGAGGAACCATCCATGCGGCAATACCGCGTGCTGACCCTTGCCCTGTCGCTGCTGGTGGTCATCGCCGCCTGCTCGACGGATGGTGGGAGCAGCCCTGCAGCGAGCGCACCGGGTTCGGCCGCCGCGTCGGCCCCGGCTCGGTCGCCCCGTCGTCCGGCCCCAAGGCGGCCATCCGGATCGGCTCGGACAACTTCTACGAGTCCGAGCTCATGGGCGAGATCTATGCCCAGGCGCTCGAGGCCGACGGCTACACCGTCGAGCGCAAGTACGGCCTCGGCTCCCGCCAGGAGCGCATCCCGACGATGGACGCCGGTGAGATCGATCTCGTCGCCGAGTACGTCGGGTCGGGCCTCGGCTTCTACGACAAGGAGAAGATCACCGGCGACGGCGAGGCCAACCGGACCGCGCTGGCCGAGGTCCTCAAGCCGAAGGGCGATCACCGTCCTGGCGATCACCCCGGGCGAGGACACCAACGCGTTCGTCGTCCGCCAGGACACCTCGGACACGCTCGGTCTCACGAAGATGAGCCAGCTCGCCGCGGTCCAGGGCGAGCTGCCGCTGGGGCCTGCCGCCCGACTGCGACACGAACCCGCTGTGCGCGGGGGCGCTCGAGGAGTACGGCATCACCTACCCGCCGGCGCAGCGCCAGGCGCTGGGCGCGTGCGACGTGCCGATGGCGCAGGCCCTCCAGGGCGACGCGATCGACGTCGCCGAGCTCTGCTCGACGCAGCCGGCCATCGCCCAGTTCGGGTTCGTCTCGCTCGAGGACGACCTCGACACCCAGCCGGCCGAGAACATCGCCCCGCTCGTGCGGGACGACTACCTCGCCCAGGTCGACGCGACGGCGTTCGCCGCGCTGCTCGACGGGATCTCCGCCAAGGTGACCACCGAGGTCCTCACGGAGCTCGGCGTCAAGGTCGCGGTCGACCAGGAGTCGATCGAGGACGTCGCCCGGGCGTGGCTCCTCGAACAGGGTGTCGGCGGCTGATCCGTCGCGATACCGCTCGTTGATCTGATCGAGGCCCGCCCGGCGACGGGCGGGCCTCGATGCTGTCTCGGGCCAGGCGGAGCGGCGCCGATGCCGTACCGCCAGTCGGTCTGCGGGGGATCAGGATGGTGACCACAGCTCGCGACCGGCCGCCCGAGGAGGCGGCCGAGGACACCTCGTTCGCGCGCGGACTCCGGGTGCTGCTGACCATCGCGGACCGTGGCGAGATCCGTGCCGATGAGCTGAGCACGGTCCTCGACACCCCGTTGTCCACCGTGTACCGCTATCTGCGCACGCTGGCGGGGTTCGGCTTCGTCGACCGCTCCGGCGCCGGCTTCCGGCTCGGGCCGCGGATCATCATCGGCAGCGGGACGACGGTGACGAGCGAGGAGCTCATCCGGGTCGCCAGCCCGATCCTGCGCATGCTCGTCGAGGAGACCGGCGAGACGGCGGTGATCACCCGACGGGTCGGCCTGTCGGCGGTCTGCCTCCACGAGGCCGCGTCGCACCACGCGTTGCGCGTCTCGCTGGACCCGGGGACGGTCATCCCGCTCGCATGCCGGCGCGGCGGCCAAGGTGCTCCTCGCCTTCGCCCCGCCCGACATCCTCGACGAGGTCCTCGCGCAGGGCCTCCAGCCGCTGACCGGCGCGACGCCGGACGAGGCGCAGCTCCGGCGCGACCTCGAGGAGATCGTCGGTCGCGGCCTCGCCGAAACCAGCGGCGAAGCGGTCAACGGGACCGTCAGCCTGGCCGTCCCGATCCTGCGGGCCGACGGGATCGTCGCCGCCCTCGGGGTCATCGGCCCGGCCGCCCGCTGCGGCCCCGCCTGGCGGTCACGCGTCGGCCGGATCCTGACCGGGGCGGCGCACACGGTCGAAGGCGCCATCGCCGCGGGCCATCCCGCCTAGCCCTGCCGTACTACGGCATCTGGCTCGTCTTACCATTTGACAATCGAGGCGGCCAGCGTATGCTCGGCCCTCGTGGACGCCCTCGAGCATCTCGCACCGGTCTCCGAGCACTACGCGTCGCTTCCCGTCGCGCAGGCGTTCGACTGGACGAGCGCGGGGCACGCGCTCGGCACGGGTGAGTGGTACCTCGTCGCGTTCCGCTCCGTCCGCCGGCCCGATGCGGACGAGACCCGACTGGCGTTCTATGACGAGCTGGCCCACGAGGAGGCCGAGCGGTCGGCCGGCTTCATGCACTACTTCAAGGGCCCGACGGCGCCCGACGGGTCATGCCTGTCGTTCTGCATGTGGGAGGGCCGACCCCACGCGCGTGCTGCGGCGGCACAACCGGCCCACGTGCAGGCGGTCTCGCTGCTGGCCGAGATGTACCAGCGCTACGAGCTCGAGTTCCTGCGCGTGACGCGGGCCGACACGAATGCCTCGCTCACCTTCGAGCCGTACGACGCGACCCCCGCGAGCGAACCGCCCGGCCACGCCCCGATCTTCCAGCCGGCGCCGCACCCGCTGACCGGCTGATCGACCGCGCGTCGACCACGGCCGCCGGCGGCTCGACTGTGTCGAGGGCGCCGCCTCCGCATCCGTGTGTGCCGTGTCATCGTCCGTGACGGGCCCATCCGCGTGCCTGCCGCGCAGCACCAGCAGGGCGATCACCCCGCCGATCGATGTCACGGCGAGCAGCATCACGTGCACGAGCAGTGCGATCGCGAACGCCGTCTCGCGATCGATCCCGAACGTGCCCGAGGATCGTCACAGCTACGAGCTCGAACGACCCGACGTAGCCCGGTCCCGACGGGACGATGGTCGAAAGCGCGACGCCGGTGCACAGCAGGGCGCCCTGGGCGAGGCTCAGCTCCACCCCGATGGACCGGCCCGACGCGATGAATGTCGTGATCGATGCCGTCCAGGCCACGGCGCTCAGCAGCAGCGCGGCCGTCAGGACCCGTGGTCGGGCCGCGACGGCGAGACCCTCGCGCAGCCGCCTGGCGAGATCCACCGCACGCGGCCAGCGCTCGAAGAAGGCCGTGATGCGCTCGGCGCCGGGCAGCCGGTGCAGCGCCATCGCGATCGCGAGGCCGATGACGAGGATCGCGACGAAGGCCGCACCGAGCAGGACCGCGTTCGACAGGACCCCGCGCACGCTCAGCACGAGGACCGCGACGGCGGCGATCGCCACGACCATGACGGTGTCGACGACGCGCTCCACGACGACCGTGCCGAGGACGGTGGTCCTGCTCAGGCCCTCGCCTCCGCCCAGCTGGTGGCTGCGGAACAGCTCGCCGAGCCGGGCCGGCAGGACGTTGTTCGCGAGGTAGCCCTCGTACGTGTAGCCGAGCACCCGCCGGTACGGGATCGCGGCGATCGGGCTGAGCAGTGCCCGCCAGCGTCCGCCGCGGGCCGCGACATCGACGAGCACGAGCACGAACATCAGCCCGACCCACGCCGGCGCCGCGGTGCGCAGGGTCTCGATCGCCTGCGGGATGTCGACCGAGTTCCACAGGATCCAGATCGAGACGAGGCTGATGGAGACGCCGAGGACCGTACGCAGCAGCGCGCGTCGGCTCACCGGCCGGCGCCCTCGTCGGTCCCGGTCGGCTGGCCGGCCCGGGACGTCAACTTCGGTGAGCGGCGGAGCCGGAGGCGATGGAGGAGGTACCGGGCGACCACGCGCAGGGTGGACAGGCCGTAGACCACGCTGCGCCGGAAACCGACCGAGCTCGCCTCCTCGAAGTAGCGGGTCGGGACGGCGATCTCGCCGATCCGCCGGCGCATCCCGGCCGCCACGACCTGGGCGATCAGCTCCTGGTCGAAGACGAAGTCGTCGCTGTTGCGCCCGTACGGGATCGTCTCGAGGAGCCGGCGGCTGTAGGCCCGCAACCCGGTGTGGTACTCGGAGAGGTCCAGCTCGAAGGCGATGTTCTCGACGGTCGTGAGGAAGCGGTTGGACACGAACTTCCAGCGCGGCATGCCGCCCGCCAGCGGATCGCCGAGGAACCGACTTCCGAGCATCAAGTCGTGCGTCCCGGCCGCGATCGGTGCGATGAGCGCGGGGATCCGGGTCGCGTCGTACTGGTAGTCAGGGTGGAGCATGACGACGATGTCGGCGCCGGCCTCGATCGCCGCGTCGTAGCACGTCTTCTGGTTCCCGCCGTAGCCCCGGTTCTGGGAGTGGATGATCACGTCGAGCCCGAGCTGTCGGGCGATGTCGACGGTCTCGTCGCCGGACACGTCGTCCACGAGGATGATCTTGTCGACCATGTCGTGCGGGATGTCGGCGTAGGTGCGTTCCAGCGTCTGTGCCGCGTTGTACGCGGGCATGACGATGACGACGCGAGGCGTTTCCGGTTGGGTCACGGCGGCAAGCGTACCCGACGGACGCGCCGGACCGACCCACCGGTGGTCATGGGACCGTCACGCTCAGTATGCGACGATATGCCCGCTTCCACAGCTCTCGAGGACCCCGCGCCCGATGTTCGAACGACTCTTCGGTGACCGCAACGTCGACCCCGCCGTCGCGGAGCGCATCCCGCCCGGCCAGTACCGGACCGAGAAGTTCCCGGTGCTCCACTACGGCTCCGTGCCGCGCATCGATCTTGCGACCTGGGACTTCAAGGTCTACGGCGAGGTCGATTCGCCGTTCACGCTGACGTGGGACCAGTTCAAGGCGCTCCCGCGCAAGCAGGTCCATACCGACATCCACTGCGTCACCCGCTGGTCGAAGCTCGACACGACCTGGGAGGGCGTGCCGATCCAGGCCATCCTCGAGCTCGCCCAGGTCCGACCGACCGCGACGCACGTCGTGAGCCACGCCGAGCAGGGCTACACCGCCAACCTGCCCCTGTCGGTGCTCGACGACGACGACGTGCTGCTGGCCGACACGTTCGACGGGCAGCCGCTCGAAGCCGAGCACGGCTACCCGCTCCGCCTGCTCGTCCCGAAGAAGTACTTCTGGAAGAGCTCGAAGTGGATCCGCGGCCTCGAGTTCCTCGACCACGACCAGCTCGGGTTCTGGGAGCGCTACGGCTACCACAACAGCGCCGATCCCTGGAAGGAAGAGCGCTTCAGCGAGTAGCGGCACGGCGCCGGCACCGAGCGTCGGCCCCGGGCACCGATGAGTCTTCCCCGGCCGCGATCGTCTGAGTTGTAGGCGCCTCACCTTCGGGTGAGGCGCATCCGATCCCGGGCTAGCTCGCCTCGGCAAGCGCCCCCGAGAATTGGCTCTCGTAGAGCTCGAAGTAGGCGCCCGCGCGCGCCAGCAGCTCGGCGTGCGTTGCCCTGCTCGACGATCGAGCCGTGCTCCATCACGAGGATCGTGTCCGCGTCGCGGATGGTCGACAGCCGGTGCGCGATGACGAACGTCGTCCGGCCGCGCATCAGGCGGCCCATCGCCCGCTGGATGAGGACCTCGGTCCGCGTGTCGACCGAGCTCGTGGCCTCGTCGAGGATGAGGATCGGCGGGTCGGCCAGGAACGCGCGGGCGATCGTCAGCAATTGTTTCTCTCCGGCCGACAGGTTCGTGGCGTCGTCATCGATGACCGTGTCGTAGCCGTCGGGCAGCGTCCGGACGAAATGATCGACGTGGGCGGCCTCGGCGGCGGCCACGATCTCTTCCTCGGTCGCGTCGAGGCGGCCGTAGGCGATGTTCTCGCGGATCGTGCCGTGGAACAGCCACGTGTCCTGGAGGACCATCCCGAACGACTCGCGAAGCGCGTCCCGGGTCAGCTGGCGGGTGTCATGCCCGTCCACGGTGATGCGTCCGCCGTCGAGCTCGTAGAACCGCATCAGCAGGTTGACGAGGGTGGTCTTGCCCGCGCCGGTCGGGCCCACGATGGCGACGGTATCGCCGGCTGGCACAGTGAGGTCCAGGTTCTCGATGAGCGGTCGATCGGGCAGGTAGCGGAACGACACGTCCTCGAAGGCGACGTCGCCCCGTGCCCGGCCCAGCGGTTCCGCCGCGACCGGGTCGGCCAGCTCCTCGGGCTCGTCCAACAGCTCGAACACGCGTTCCGCGGACGCCACCGCCGACTGCAGGACGTTGACGATGCTCGCCACCTGGATGATCGGGAACGTGAACTGGCGCGAGTACTGGATGAACGCCACGACATCCCCCAGGGACAGCTGGCCGGACGCGACGCGCAGGCCGCCGACCACCGCGATCGCCACGTAGTTCAGGTTCGAGATCACGTTCATCGCGGGCTGGATGATCCCGGAGATGAACTGGGCTCGATAGCCGGCGTCGTACAGCCGACCGTTCTCGGCGTCGAAGACCTCCTGCGCCTCGCGCTGGCGACCGAACGCCTTGACGATCGCATGACCCGTGTGCATCTCCTCGATGTGCGCGTTGAGCGCTCCGGTCGACGCCCACTGGGCGACGAAGAGCTTCTGCGAGCGACGCACGATCAGGATCGTGATCGCGAACGAGGCGGGCACGGCCAACAGTGAGATGAACGCCAGCACCGGGTCGATCGTCAGCATCAGGATCAGGACCCCGATGATCGTCAGGAGCGACGTGATGAGCTGGGTCAACGTCTGCTGCAGGGCCTGGCCGATGTTGTCGATGTCATTGGTGACGCGGCTCAGCAGGTCGCCCCGCGGGTGCGTGTCGAAGTAGCCCAGGGACAGCCGCCCGAGCTTCTGGTCGACGTCCTGGCGAAGCGTGTAGACGGTCCGCTGCGTCACGCCGGCCATGATGTAGGCCTGGATCCAGGCGAACAGCGAGCTCAGCACGTAGACGCCGACGAGCACCAGCAGGATCGTGGCGAGGGCCGCGAAGTCGATGCCCTGGCCCGGCGTCAGCGTCATCGACGAGAGCATGTCGGCTTGCTGGTCCTGCCCCGATGCCCGCAGGCCGGCGATGACCTGTTCCTGGCTGGCGCCCGGTGGCAGCTGGGAGCTGATGGCCCCCTCGAAGATGATGTTGGTCGCCTCGCCCAGGATCTTTGGGCCCGAGCACGGCGAACGTGACGCTGACGACGGCGAGCAGGATCACGGCGATGACGAGGACGCGCTCGGGGCGAAGGCGCGCCAGCAGCCGGCGCAGCGAACCACCGAAGTCCTTGGCCTTGGCCGGGGGCGGACCCATGCCCAGGCCCATCATGCCCGGGCCGCGACCGCCGGGTCGCCCTGGCCCGGCAGGGCCGCTCGGGCCGCTCGGGCCGACTCGGGCCGCCGACGGCGTCCGGGCCGCCCCCGGGTGCACGGACACGGCCGGCATTGAAGACGGGCGTCGGCGTGCCCTCGCCCGGCCGGCCGCTCATGCCGCGGCCTCGTCGCCGGAGAGCTGCGACTCGACGATCTCGCGATAGGTCTCGTTGTCCCGCAACAGCTCCTGATGCGTGCCGATGCCGACGACCCGGCCGTCGTCGAGCACGACGATCCGGTCGGCGCGCATGATCGTGCCGACCCGCTGGGCGACGATGATCAGGGTGAGGTCGGCGAGTTCGCGGGCCAGGGCGGCGCGCAGCTTGGCGTCGGTCGTGAAGTCCAGCGCCGAGAAGCTGTCGTCGAAGACGACGACCGCGGCATCGCGGACCAGGGCGCGGGCGATGGCCAGGCGTTGGCGCTGGCCACCCGAGACGTTGTTCCCGCCCTGCGTGATCGGGGCCTCCAGGCCGCCGTCCATGGACTCCACGAAGTCACGCGCCTGGGCGATCTCGAGCGCGCGCCACATCTGCTCGTCGGTGGCCTGGTCGTCGCCGAAGCGCAGATTGCTCGCGACCGAGCCACCGAACAGGAACGCCTTCTGGGGGACGAGGCCGACCCGGCGCCAGACCGTCGACCGATCCTGCTCGCGCAGGTCGACCCCGTCGAGGAGGATCTGGCCGGCCGATGGGTCGTAGAAGCGCGGGATGAGGTTGACGATCGTCGTCTTGCCGCTCCCGGTGCTGCCGACGATGGCCGTGATCTCGCCCGGGGCGGCCCGGAACGAGATGTCGCGCAGGACCGGCTCCTCGGCCCCCGGATACCCGAAGTCGACATGGCGGAACTCGATGACGCCACGCTGGGCCGGGTCGGACGGTATGACCGGATGCTCGGGATCCCGGATCGAGGCCTCGGTCTCGAGGACCTCGCGGATGCGGCCCGCGGACACGGCCGCGCGGGGGACGAGGATGAAGACGAACACCGCCGTCAGGACCGCGAACAGGATCTGCGCGAGGTACTGCAGGTAGGCCGTCAACCCGCCGATCGACAGGTCCCCCGACTCCACGCGCATCGCGCCGAACCACATGACCGCCACGGTCGAGAGGTTGAGCACTGCGGTCAGGATCGGGATGGTCAGCGCGAACAGGCGGTTGACCTGCAGGGACGTGTCGAAGAGGTCGCGGTTGGCCGTCGCGAACCGCGCCTCCTCATGGCGCGTGCGCACGAACGCGCGGATCACGCGCACGCCCGAGAGGGTCTCGCGCATGACCTGGTTGATCCGGTCGAGCTTGACCTGGACGGCCCGGAACAACGGGATGGCCCGGCTCATGACGAGGCCGATCACGCCGGCCATGAGCGGCAGGATCACGATCAGCAGGCCCGACAACGGCACGTCGGTGCGGAGGGCCATGATGATCCCGCCGACGATCAGGATCGGCGCCGAGACGATGACCGTCAGGCCCACGAACACGACCAGCTGGACCTGGGTGACGTCGTTCGTGTTGCGGGTGATGAGCGACGCTGTCCCGAACTTGTTGACCTCGATCTGGGAGAAGGTCTCGACCTTCTCGAAGATCGCGCTGCGGATGTCACGGCCGAACCCGTTGGCGATCCGCGAGCTGAAGTACACGGCGGCGATCGAGGCGACGGCGAGCACGGCTGTCACCAGGAGCATCAGGCCGCCGACGCGCAGGATGTACGCGGTATCGCCCTTGGCCACGCCCTCGTTGATGATCTCGCCGTTGAGCTCGGGCAGGTACAGGTTGCCCATCGCCCCGATGAGCAGCAGCACGATGGTGACGACGAGCGGCACCACGTACGGGCGGAGGTAGGCGCGGAACAGGCCGATCATCGCGGCTCCTCGTCAGCGTCCGTACGCACGCGACGAGTCCGCTTTCGGCCATCTCGGTCCGGACCGGCGCATCGCCCCGAGGCCGGTCAGGGCCGCGGTCAGCTCCCGGTGGTCAGCCGCTCGAGCAAGGGCGCGAGGGCTTCGCGGCGCGCGAAGCCGAGGTCCGACGAACACCGCTCGACCGGCGTCGGTCGCGCCGACGAGCACGACCCGACGATCGGCGGTCGTCCGCAGCCGCTCCACGAGCCCGCGGCTCGCCATCCGGTCGACGATCCCCGTGGCGCTCGCGACCGAGACATCCAGCGCGTCAGCGAGACGCGTCATCGACAGCGGGCCGTCGGTCTCCAGGACGGTCAGGACGTGCAGGTGGACCAGGCTGAGTGAGCCGCGCATCCAGGCACGGAACGCGCCGATGCGTTCGCGGGGGTTCCAGGCGGTCAGTTCGTCCAGCAAGGCGCCGGTGAGCCGACGGCGCTCGTCGGTCGCCTCATTCAATGGCACATTGACAATCTATGCCATGTGTAGCGTTTGGACAAACGTCGTCTGGCGACCCCGGCGCGACCCTCCGATCGCCGATGCACGAGCGCGAGCGATGCGGGCGCTAGCTTCGGCGCGCCCCGCCCAGCTGCCGTGGATCCGGCGTGAAGACGCGCAGGCGCCGGCCAAGCAGCATGAGCTCCCGTTCCAGGAGCGCGATCAGGCCCTCGAGCCGTTCCTCGGTCGTCTCGGCTTCGAGCAGATCCTGGCGGCGTGGCAGCTCGACCTGGACGATGCCGGACAGCAGGTACGACAGCACGGTCGGGTCGTCCGGGATGACGAGGTCGTGCCTGGTCGGCGGGTCGGGATCGCCCGTGATCCGCTCGGGTGGGCCCGACGGCGGCGCCGTCGGATCGATCTCGTCCTCGGATGACGCGTCGATCTCCACGCGGATGTCGAGGACCTCCGCCGATTTGCCGTCGCGCGCACGCATGAGGTCGAGATATCGGACGAAGCGCCGGATGGCGGCTGCCGCCAGCCGCTCCGCGCGCGGCTCGTCGACGACCGCATCGTCGAGCGGCGTGACCTCGGCGACGAGATACGGCTCCTTGAACGCATCCACCGACTCGATCGAGAAGCGTCCGGTGGCGGCGGCGAGCAGGTCGTACCGTCCGTCCGGATAGCGGCCGGCCTCCCGGATCTCCGCGAAGGCGCCCACGCCGGCCAGGGTCGCGACCGGCTCGGGGCCGGCCTCACGGCCCTCCCGGATGAGCACCACACCGAACGGCTCGCCGGTGTCGAGGCAGCGCCGGGTCATGGCGCGGTAGCGTTCCTCGAACACGTGGAGCGGCAGGACGATACCCGGACAGAGCACCGCGTGGAGCGGGAAGAGCGGGATCTCCATCGGCCACCGCTTCCTTGGGCTGGCAACGCTTTCGGCAGTCAGGCGTGTCGCCACGGCACGACACGTGCTGTGGATCGGAGTCTATCCGTCCCGCGCTCGGTCGGGCGTGCATGACGACCGCGTTGCGGTGCCAGGTCGCGCCGGGAATCGAGAGGCCGCCGGTCGCCCGGCGGCCTCGATCGGCGTGCGGCGCGGGAGACTAGTGCGCGCACGACCTCGCGGTGCCGGCATCGTCGGCGGTCCGGAAGCTCGAGCCACACCCGCACGCGGCGACCGCGTTGGGGTTGTTGACCGTGAACCCGGCGCCCATCAGCGTGTCGACGTAGTCGATCTGGGAACCCTCGAGCAGGGAGATGCTCTGCCCGTCGACGTACACCTTGATGCCGTTGATGTGGAGCGTGTTGTCCTCGGCCGTCGGAGCGTCCTCGAGCATCATCCCGTAGCGATAGCCCGAGCAGCCGCCCGAATAGACGTAGACGCGCAGCCCGATATCGGGATTGGCCTCGTCCTTCGTCAGCTCGCGGAGCTTGCCTGCCGCGGCATCGGTAAGGGACACGACCGTCGGCTGCTGGTCGATCATTCGGTGCGTCCTCCTTCGGACGGTTGGGCGCCTGCGTTGTCGCTGTGTCGCCGCCTGGGCCGGCGTGCACCGCAATCGTACGCACGGCAACAGGTTTCGACAAGTGTCGCGCCGAAATCCGATGGTCCGGGTGCCGATGGCCGGTCGAGAGGCGCTACGCGTCGATGCGCTCCACGATCGTGGCGATCCCCTGGCCGACGCCGATGCACATCGTCGCGAGGCCGTACCGGCCGCCGGTCCGGCGCAGCTCGTGGGTCAGCATCGTGATCAGGCGGCCGCCGCTCGCCCCCAGCGGATGGCCCAGCGCGATCGCGCCGCCGTTGACGTTGACCCTGGCCGGGTCGAGGCCGAGCTCGTCGATGCACACGAGCGACTGCGACGCGAAGGCCTCGTTGAGCTCGATCAGGTCGAGGTCGTCGATCCCGATCCCGGCCCGTTCCAGCGCCTTGCGGGTGGCCGGGACCGGACCGACGCCCATGACCGCTGGGTCCACGCCGGCGACGGCGGTCGACACGACGCGCGCGAGCGGCGTCAGCCCGAGGGCGCGCGCCCGTTCCGCCTCGACGAGCAGCACGGCCGCTGCGCCGTCGTTGATGCCCGAGCTGTTGCCGGCCGTGACGCTGCCGCCCTCCTGCTTGAAGGCCGGCCGGAGTCGCGCCAGCGCCTCGGCCGTCGTGTCGGCGCGCGGATGCTCGTCGCGATCGACCACGGTGGTCTCGCCCTTCTTCCCGGCCACCTCGACCGGGACGAGCTGGGCGTCGAACCGGCCGTCCTCGATGGCGGCGATGGCCCGCTGCTGGCTCGCCAGCGCGAACGCGTCCTGTCGTTCGCGGCTGACGTTCCAGCGCTCGGCGACGTTCTCCGCGGTCTCGCCCATCGAATAGGGGTAGTGGAGCGCCGACAGCTTCGGGTTGATGAACCGCCAGCCGAGCGTCGTGTCCTCGAGCTCGCGCGGGCCGCGATCCCAGGCGCCGGCCGGCTTGGCCATGACGTACGGCGCGCGGGTCATCGATCTCGACCCCGCCGCCGATGAACACGTCGCCGTCGCCGACCGCGATCGCATGCGCGGCCGTGTTGATGGCCTGGAGCCCCGAGCCGCACAGCCGGTTGACCGTCTGCCCGCCGACCTCCACCGGGAACCCCGCGAGCAGCACGGCCATCCGCGCGACGTCACGGTTGTCCTCGCCGGCCTGGTTGGCGCAGCCGAGGATCACGTCCTCCACGAGGGCCGGGTCCAGCGCCGGCACGGTCGACGACCGCGCGCACCACGATCGCCGCGAGATCGTCGGGACGGACGGTCGCGAGCGCCCCGCCGTAGCGGCCGATGGGCGTGCGCACGGCCTCGACGATCCAGGCCTCGCGCAGCGGGTCGGTGCGGGTCTCGGCGTCATCTGCCGATGCTAGGGCACGCCGCAGTTACGCGCCCACGGATCCCGAACGCCATTAGCCCGCGGAGGGCCGCCTTCCACGCCGGATCCGTGGCGCGGACCATACTGAGGAGAGAGGGCGGCATCGCTCGTTTGCGCGAAGCGGGCGGCCCATCGACACATGACCACCTGCGCCCACCGAAGGTGACGAGGTCAACGCTCGCACGTGGAGGGATACAGAGATGGGCGACCAGCATTTGGTTCTTGGGTCTTTGCAGACGAGGCTGCCGCCGATGCGGCGGTCGATGCGCTCAAGGCCTGGGACCTGGCGACGGATGACATCACGCTCGGAGCGGTCGGCGTCCTCGTCGTCGACGACAACGGCCAGATCAAGGAACACAAGCTCGGCGCCCGAAGTGGCGGCAAGGGCGCCGGCATCGGACTCGTGCTTGCGGTCATCGCTCCCCCGACCCTTCTCGCCGGACTCGCCGGTGGCGGGCTCATCGGTCATTTCCACCATAAGGGCCTCGGCCTGAGCCAGGATGATCGTGATCGGATAACCGCCGATCTGGCCGGCGGCAAGGCGGCCGTGGGCGTTCTCGTGCCGGCCGCAGACGCCGACGTGTTCTCGTCGAAACTCGAGAGCCTCGGCGGGGCGACCGAAGGCCACGAGGTGACGCATGAGGCGCTCGAAGCTGTCGCCGCGGCCGCACCCGACGACATCGACGCCCCGCTCACGACGGTCTGACGCAGCGCGGGAAGGGTCGCGAGCAGCAGGTCACAGCGGCGCTGCGTGCCCGCTCGAACGGACCTTCCGGGTGTCCCGCTCCCGAGCGCATCGCGAGGTCGATCGCCGCTTCGTCGGCCACGCCCTCGGCGACGGCCCGGCGCGCCTCGGCGTCGATCGCAGCGAGGATGCGGCTCCGGATCGCGTCGACCGCTGAGTCCTTCTGACGTGACGACGTCGCCCGGTGGCGCCGCGAAGTCCGGCTCGACCGCCATGCGGCGGCCGTCCACGTAGCGATAGAACCCGCTCCCGACCTTCCGACCCAGCCGGCCCTCCTCGACGAGCCGCGCCGTGATCGGCGATGGGCGCAGCCGGTCGGGTCGCCCGAGCCCGTCCCACACCCCCTGCGCCGCGGCGTGGTTGATGTCGGCGCCGGTCAGGTCGACCAGCTCGAACGGGCCGAGCGGGAACCCGGCGTCGCGCATCGCCGCATCGATCGCCTCGACACTCGCCGACCCGTCCTCGAGCATCCGCAGCGCCTCGATCGTGAACGGCCGGTTGACGCGATTGACGATGAACCCCGGCGTATCGGCACACACCACCGGGACCTTGCCCCAGGAGGTCATCGCGGCGACGGCGCGGGCGACGACAGTCGCATCCGTCGTGGGGGTCGCGGCGACCTCGACGAGCGCCATCCGCGGCACCGGGTTGAAGAAATGGAGCCCGATGACGCGCTCCGGTCGTGTCGTGGCCGAGGCGATGTCACGCACCCGCAGGGCGCTCGTGTTCGTGGCGAGGATCACGTCGCCGTGCCGCGCTCGGCGTCGAGCGCCCGGAAGATCGTCTGCTTGAGGGCGAGATCCTCGAGGGCCGATTCGATGACGAGGTCGGCCTCGGCGGCGACCCCGTCGAGCGTGGTCGCGGTCCGCAGCCGTGCGAGCGCGGCCGTCGACCCAGTCGTCGATCGTGTCGGCATCGAGCTCCAGCCGCGCGGCCCGCCTGGCGAGGCCGTCGCGGATGCGCCCGCGACCGCGCTCGATCGCGGCGTCGTCGACGTCGTACAGGACGACCTCGCGATCGGCTTCGAGCGCGACCTGCGCGATCCCGGCACCCATCACGCCTGACCCGACGATCCCCACGATGCCGATCCCGCCGTCCGGCGCGACCCTGCCGTCCGCGGCGACGGCGTCGGTCATATCCGCTTCATCGCCTCGAATGGCTGGCGGCATGCCCGGCAGTAGAAGAGGGTGCGGCACTGGGTCGGCCCGAAGGCGCTGTCCATGACGACGCGCGGCGACGCGCAGTACGGGCACCGTGTGTCGAGCGGATCGGCCGGCGGGGCGATCCCGGCGGCCGCGAGCGACGCCAGGCCGGCCGTCGTGATCCGCGCGGAGGTCCATGGTGGGTCGTACGTGGTCGCGACGGTGACTGGCACCCCGAAGCTCGCGAGCCGGGTGGCCACGGTGTCCTTGATCATGTCGATCGCCGGGCAGCCGATGAACGTCGGCAGGAGCACGACCTGGATCCCCTCCGGTCCGACGTCGACGCGGTGGACGATGCCGAGGTCGACGATCGAGACGACGGGCATCTCGGGATCCGGGATGCCGGCGAGGGCCGCACGAACGGCGGTCTCGTCGGGCGCGCCGCCGGGCGCGCGGCCGGGCCTCGCGTCGCCGGACGGCGACGGCCGCGCGGGCCGGGCCGCCTCACCCGCGCGGGCTCGGGCGATGGCCACGTGCGTCCCGCCCTCGCTCACCAGGTCGCTCCGATGTCGCCGCGACGCACGGACGTGAACTCCGACCACAGCCAGCGGAACGGCTCGCCATGGTCGGTCCGCCCGTTCGCCGGGTCGCGGATGGGCGGCGGCACGGGCAGACGGAGACGGGACAGCGTCGGTTCGATCGCGGCGCGCCACCGGCGTTCGAGCTCGGCCATCGGCGCGGCCAGGACGCCATCGCCGACCAGGGCCGGCTCGTCGGGGAGTGGCGTGAACACGGTCGCGGCATCCGGTCCGATGGTCGCGAAGGCAGCGAGGAGCCGGTCGCGCGGCTCGCCGTCGGTCCGGGCGAGGCGCTCCAGCCAGGCCTCGATGTGCATCCGGTGGTAGCGCTCCTCGCGGACGATCTTGCCGACGAGCTCGGCAAGCGGCACCCATGTCCCACCCGCCAGGGCATCGAGCCGCACCGCATCGGCGGTCTCGTACAGGTAGCGTCGGGCGATCGTCATCGCCCAGTCGCCGCGGCCGTGGTCCAGGAGCCGCGCGTGGCGGTAGTCGGCGGGTTCGCGGTCGTACGCCAGGGCGTCCGCATCGGTCCCCGTCAGCTCGCCGAGGAGGCCGTACAGGGCCGCGGCATGTCCAAGCTCGTCCTGGGACAGCGAGCTCATCGCCACGTCCTCCTCGAGCAGGGGCGCGATGCCGGTCCACTCCGAATCGGAGAATCCGATGACGAATTCGTCGTCGGCCATGGAGCGCAGGAGCCCGTCGAGTCCGGCGACGGCGGGCGCGGCGACGCTCACCGCGAGCGTGCCTTGGGTTTCGGCTGGCCGGCCTGTGCACGAGCGGCAGCGAGCTTGTCGCGCATGACGTAGCCGCCCGGCTTCTTGAACGAGCGGTCGAGCGGTGGCTGGAGGAGGTCCGGATCGTCGAGATCGAGGACGTCCCCGCGGCGCACGATCCACAGCCGGACGCTCTCCTGGCGGCGCCCGAACAGCTCGCGGGCGTAATGGACGGCCAGCTCCGCGTCGGGGGCCATCACGCTCCCGCCATGGCGCATCGGGTCGCCGTCCTTCTCCTGGCGGAAGACCTCCCAGGGCTCGAGCTCGGGCGTCGCCGGCGGCTCGGCGGACGACGGTGTCGTGGGCGGCTCCACGGTCATGCCGCCGCCGGCACGCCGAGGATCGTCTCGCGGACCCAGCGTGTCTCCTCGCGCGCCAGACGGCGGAACTCGAGGCGTTCCTGCGACATCGGGCCGTGGTTCGTCACGACGGTCCGCAGCTCGTCCCAGTCGGGTTCGGTGTAGCGCCACGTCCCGTCCGTCTCGTCCTGGCGGAGATCGGGATCGGGGATCACCAGGCCGAGCTCGCGGATCCGCGGCACGTAGATCGTCAGGAACTCCTGGCGCAGCTCCTCGGAGGTCTTCGCCTTGATCCGCCAGCGCAGGTCCTTGTCCTTCTCGCGCGGAGAACGCGGGCCGTGCATCTGCATCAGCGGGCCCCACCAGCGATCGAGCGCGTCCTGGATGTCCGCCCGCTGGCGGGCCGTCCCGGTCACCATCGTCACCACGACGTCGCGGCCGTGCATGATGTGGACCGATTCCTCCCAGCAGATCTTGCGCATCGTCCGCGCGTACGGCGCATACGACGAGTCGCGCAACGCCATCTGGGCGACGATCGCCGCCGCGTCGACCAGCCAGGCGATCATCCCGACGTCCGCCCACGAGCGGGTCGGGTAGTGGAAGACGTTGTGGAACTTCGTCTTGCCGGCCAGCAGGTCGTCGAACATGGCCTCGCGCGGCTTGCCGAGATCCTCGGCCACGCGGTACAGCAGTTGCGCATGTCCGACCTCGTCCTGGACCTTGGCCGTGAGGGCGAGCTTGCGGCGGAGGGTGGGAGCGCGCATCAGCCACTCACGCTCGGGAAGCACGCCCATGAGCTCGGAGTTCGCGTGCATCTCGACGAAGCGCAGGACCGCGGTCCGGTACTCGTCGGGCATCGGGTCGGTGGCCTCGACGGAACCACCACCGGCGACATGCGCCTCGAACCGCGCGAACCACTCGTCGTGCGACGAATCGTCCGGCGATGGCGGCGCGGTCCGCTCGGCGGGCGGGAGGATCGGGTCGAGCGCCAGCGGGTCCGTCATGCGGGACCGCCCGGGCTGGAGCCCTTGGCGAGGACGGCGCGCATGGACAGGTCGGCGTAGGAATCGGCGAGGGTCTCGGGGCCGATCCGGCCGCCGGGCCGATACCACGCGACCATGCCGTTGAGTGCCGTGAGGACGTATGCGGCGGCCACAGCCGGATCCACCGGAGCGAACACGCCCGCATCCGTGCCCGCCGCGATCACCGTGCGGAAGCGGCGCTCGTAGGCATCGCGGCGGCGCGCCATCTCGGTCCGCCGGTCGCTCGACAGAGCGCGCCACTCGTGGACGAACACGCTCGCCCGCTCGATGTCGTCGGTGACGACGAGGACGTGGTTCCGGACGAGCGCCGCGAGCTGGGCGGTCGGGTCGGAGCCGGCCGCCGCCGACGCCGCGGTGGCCGACGTCTCGAAGCGCGTCGCCATCCGCTCGACGATGGACCACAGGACGTCCTGCTTGGACGTGACGTGGGCATAGAGGCTCGCACCCTGGATATCGAGGGCACGCGCGATGTCGCGCACGCTCGTGCCGGAATAGCCGCGCTCGCGGAACAGCGAGCTGGCTGCCTCCTCGATCTCACGGCGTCGCGTCGTCTCGACCACGCGAACCTCCCGTACCTAACGATCGTTAGGCGAGGAGCCTACGCCATCGATCCGCGTGGGGCAAGCGTTTCCGGCTGCCGCGAGCCGCCGCGTCAGCTTCCGCGGAACGTCGGCGGACGCTTCTCGCGGAACGCGGCGAGGCCCTCGGCATGGTCGGCGGTCGCGCCCGCGATCCCCTGGAGCTTGGCTTCGCCCTCCAGCGCTTCGTCGAGATCGATCGTCTGCGCGCGCTCGAGTGCCGCTTTCGTCAGCGCAGACCGCAAGCGGTGCGCTCGCCGCGATACGGTCGGCCATCGCGCGCGCCTCGGACATGAGGTCGGCGGCGGGGACGACGCGGCTCACGAGCCCGATCCGCAGGGCGTCGTCCGCGCCGATCGCGTCACCGAGCAGTGCCAGTTCGGCCGCGTGTGCCGAGCCGACGAGCCGTGGCAGGAACCACGTCGCGCCGCTGTCCGGCACGAGTCCGATCCGCCCGAACGCCAGCACGAATCGGGCATCGGGGGCGGCGAGCCGCAGGTCACACGCGAACGCGATCGAGGCACCGGCACCCGCGGCCACGCCGTTGACGGCCGCGATCACCGGCTGGTCCATCGCTCGCAGGCGCCGGATGATCGGGTTGTACCGCTCGCGCAGCTCCTCGTCGAGCGGCGGCGCATCCGGGGCGTCGCGCTCGGCGAGGTCCTGGCCGGCACAGAACGCCCGCCCGGCTCCGGTCAGGATGACCGCGCGGATCGTCCGATCCGCCGCGATCGCGTCGAGGGCCGCGAGCAGCCCCTCCTTGACCGCGCGCGTCAGCGCGTTCAGGGCGGCCGGACGATCGAGCGTGAGTGTCGCGACGGGTCCGTCGATCTCGACCCGCAGACCGTCGGTCGCGCCGCCCGAGCGGTCGGTCACGACGTCAGCCGGCCGCCGCCGCGTTGAATTCGACCAGTTGCCCGTCGACGATCTCGAACACCCGTCGATCGATCGGTTCGTCGGCGCCGCCCGACTGCTCGATGATGAACTCCGAGAACATCGCCGCGAACTCCTCGTCGCCGGGTCGCAGCGACGCGGCGGTGAGCAGGTGCCGCTCGGGGATCCCCACCACGACCCGCGCGCCGTCGCCAAGCTCGCGGCCCAGGTGCGCGACCACGTCGGGCAGGAGGATCCGCACGGCGTCGAGCCCGTCGCCCGTCTCCGAGCTGATGAGATGACGCTCACCCGAGACCTCGTCGGTCCAGGCCGCTCCGGCCGACCAGGTCGCGAGGTTGCGCAGGGCCGCGTCCTGGAGCTCCGCCGGCTCGATGCCCCACGACAGGAGATGGTCGCCGTTGACGACGATGTCGAACGCGCCGGCCGAGAACGTATAGACGACCGGCAGCCCCACCGGACCGGTGTCGACGAGCGGCTGGGCGTGGCTCTGCGTCGCGTGGGCGAGCAGGTTCTCGGTGTCGATGGATTCGACGGCCAGCCCATGGGTACCGACCGGTCGGAAGGCCGGCCGGATCAACGCCTTGGCGGTCGCCCAGTCGTGCTCCGGGGCCTCGGCCGCCGGCGCGGTATGTTCGGGTGGCGGCACGTGGCCACTGACGGGCGACGATTTGTCGATGGGCGCGAGCACGTCGGGCGCGGCGTCGCGGTACAGCGGTGGGGGCTCGTCCCCGAGGTCGCGCGCGACGTCGCGCCCGACGTCCGACCCGCCCTCGAAGGGATCACGCTCCATCGCCAGTTCCTCCTGCATCCATCCAGCGACCGGTCCATGCCGGCGCTCGCTTCTCCATGAATGCGCGCATCCCCTCGCGCTGGTCCTCGCTCGCGAACAATCCGAAGAACGCGGTCCGTTCCGCCCGCAGACCGGCGGCGAGCGGGAGCTCCGCGGCGTCGAGGATGGCACGCTTCGCCGCGCGCACGGCAAGGGGCGGCATCGTGGCGATCCGCTCGGCGAGGTCCAGCGCGGCCGTGACGGTCTCCGCGGCGGGGACCACCATCGTCACGAGTCCGGCCGCCTTCGCCTCGGCGGCGGGCATCGTCCGTCCGGTGAGGATGAGCTCCATCGCGAGGGCGGTCCCGACCGCCCGCGTCAGTCGCTGCGTCCCGCCGGCGCCGGGCATCACCCCGAGCCGGATCTCGGGCTGCCCGAACTGGGCGTCGTCGCCGGCGACGATCATGTCGCAGCTCATCGCGAGCTCGCAGCCGCCGCCGAGCGCGAAGCCGCGGACCGCCGCGATCAGCGGCAGCCCGATGGCGCCGATCCGATCCCAGGCGTTGAAGTGGCCCTCGGCCGCGAGTCGTTCGGGGGTCTGCTCGGCGAGCTCCAGGATGTCGGCGCCGGCCGCGAATGCGCGGTCACCGGCACCCGTGAGCACGATCGCCCGGCAGGCGGGATCGCGATCGAGCGCTTCGAGCGCGGTCGCGAGCTCATCGAGCAACCCGAAGCTCAGCGCGTTGCGCGCCTCCGGGCGATCGATCGTCACGAGGGCGACGCCGTCTCGCCCCGAGACGGCCGGCTCGACGCGGATGGATCGGGTGCTGATGGCCGTCTCGACCTCCGTCACGCAGGTCCTCGCTGGTCATACGCGCGCGCTCGTCCCGCACAGTATCCACGAGTGGGGAACCCGGAGCGGGGTCGGGACGCGGGCACGGTCAGGTCGGGACGTCCTCGAGCACGAGCAGGGTGGCGAGTCCCGGCGCGATCTCGCGCAGGTTCCGCCCGGCGGCGCGCATCGCGTCGCTGGCGAGTCCCGCGTCGAGGGCTGCCCGGTCGTCGAACGCCATCGACGTCACGAGCACGAGGTCCGTCTCGCCCGTGAGCGAGCTCGCGACCCGCTGGACGTGGGTCGCCCGCAGTCCCGGGCGTCTGCGGCCACGAGCGGGATGTGCTCGGCGAGGTAGCGACGCTCGAACTCGGCGAGGGCGTCGTCGCCGCCGTCGGGCCGGCGGTAGAGGGCGAGGAGCGTGGTCATCGGGCGACCTCCATGTCGGCTGTGCCGGTGTCCGTGTCGTTGTCCGTCGCTGTGTTCGTATCGTCGTCGGTAGCGGTGCCGAACGGTGCCACGTCATCGTCCGCCTCGCCGCTGCGGGCAAGCGCGATCGTCGCGGTCGAACGGTAGAACGCCGCAAGCATCGGCTCGAGGAGCTCGCCGCCGTCGGTCAGGACATCGTGGCCGATGCCGGGCATCACCAGCAGCCGTCCGTCGCGGACCTGGCGGGCGAGGGCGTGCGCCTGGGGGACCGGCGTGAACGGGTCGCGGTCGCCGACGACGACCAGCGTCGGCGGGTCGATCGCGCGCAGCTCGCGCGCGGTCGAGGAGCGGCTGCTCGGCGACGTCGCGAACGATGGCCGGCAGGAGCCGCCGCCACCCATCCGGGCCCTGCGTCGGGTCGTGGCGGGCGGCGAGCCGTCGCGCCCAGCGCGGATCCTCGCGCTCGATCCGTGCCGGATCCATGAACGCGCGGCCGACGGCCCGGCGCGGCTCCCGTTCCGGCGAGATGCCGATGACCACGAGCGTCCGGAGCCGCTCCGGCGCCGTCGCCGCCACGTGCAGTGCCGTCATGCCACCCATCGAGAAGCCGAGCAGGTGGAACGTCGCGATGCCGAGAGCGTCCGCGAACGCGACGACGTCGGCGGCCATGTCGGCGGTCGTGAAGCCGTCGGCGGGATCCCAGCGCGGTGCCGGCGTGGCCCCGGGCATCGGGCGCGTACACGCGGAAGGCGGTCGCGAGGCCCGGGCGAATGGTCGCGAACTGGTCGTGCCCGCCGGTCGTCGCCCCGTGGAGCAGCACCAGCGGCGGGCCGGCACCGTCGACCTCGTACGCGATCGTCAGGCCGTTCGCTTGGATCGTCGGCATCGATCCGGATGCTACCGGACCCCCGCGGCTATCCTTCGAATCCATGCGCAGCAACCGGCCGGCGACCACCCTGGAGGACCTGCGGATCGCGGGCGATCTCATGTCGCAGGCGTGGCTCGCCAGCCCCTCGACCGCGGTCGCGACGTCGGCCGGGATCGAGTGGTGGCATGCCTCGTCCCATCCCGACGCGCTGTCCGACCATCTCCGCCTGTGGTTCGACGGCGACCGGCCCGTCGGCTGGTCGTGGGACGACGACGGCGAGACCGAATGGCATGTCTGGACCGGCGATCCCGCCCTGGATGGCGACGTGTTCCGCGACATCCTCCGCTTCGCCATCGATGGCGCGGGTGCACATGGCGTCGCGAGCTGGACCTCCGAGGACGATGCGGCATCGACGGCGATCCTGGTGGGGCTGGGGTTCCAGCGAGCCGGCCGTCGCCTGACACAGCTCCAGTGGCGGCCGCCCGAGGGGTCGGCGTTCGCGATGCCGCCGCTCGCGGAGGGTTATCGCATCCGCTCGCTGACCGGCCCGGATGACATCGAGCGACGGGTCGACGTCCACCGAGCGGCGTTCCCGCCGTCGCGCCTGAACCGCGCGAAGTACGAGCGGCTGACGACGCTCCCCCACTACCGCTACGACGACGACCTCGTGGTGGAGGCGGCCGACGGCACCTTCGCGGCGTACGCGCTGGCATGGTGGGATCCGGTCGGCCGGATCGGCGAGTTCGAGCCCGTCGGGACGCACCCCGACCACCAGCGACGAGGGCTCGCGAGGGCGTTGCTCACGTTCGGCCTGCGTCGGTTCGCGGACCGCGGCGCCCAGCTCGTGCAGGTCTACGCCGACGCGGACGACGTCGCGCCGACCGCGCTGTACGAGGCGATCGGCTTCCGCCGCCACGCATTCCACCAGCGCTACGAGCGGCCGGGGGCCACGACGGGGACGGAGGCGACGTCCGACGGCGATGCGGTCGGCGCGGCCAGCCCGTCCGCGGGGTAGCATCGCGAGCATGACGAACGAGGAGCCCGGCGCGACCCGGATCGAGCGCGATTCGATGGGCGAGATGGCCGTCCCGGCGGACGCGCTGTACGGCGCATCGACCCAGCGCGCGGTGCTCAACTTCCCGATCTCGGGCCAGCGGTTCCCGCGTCGCTTCATCCGGGCGCTCGCCCTCATCAAGCTCGCGGCCGCGACCACGAACGCGGACCTCGGGCTGCTCGACGAGGACGTCGCGCGTGCGATCGCTGCGGCCGCGGCGTCGGTGGCGGACGGCGACCACGACGACCAGTTCCCGATCGACATCTACCAGACCGGCTCGGGGACGTCGACGAACACGAACATGAACGAGGTGGTGGCGCACATCGCCGCGGCGCGCCTCGGCGAGGGCCGGACGGTCCACCCCAACGACCACGTCAACCGCTGCCAGAGCTCCAACGACGTGATCCCGACCGCGCTGCAGCTGTCCGCGGCGATGGCCATCGACGAGGCCTTGCTCCCGGCGCTCGATCGCTTGCACGCCGCCCTCGACGCGAAGGCCGACGAGTTCTGGCCGATCGTCAAGACCGGCCGGACGCATCTCCAGGACGCCACCCCGATCCGCCTCGGCCAGGAGTTCCGCGGCTACGCCGGCCAGGTCGCCGAGGCGCAGCGCCGGGCGCGGGCCGCCCAGGCCGAGCTGCTGTCCGTCCCGCTCGGCGGCACCGCGGTGGGCACCGGGATCAACGCGCATCCCGAGTACGCGCCGGCGGCATGCGCACGGCTGGCCGAGCTGACCGGGCTCGACGTCCACGAGACACCGAACCACTTCCACGCCCAGGCGACCCTCGATGCGGCGATCGCGGCGCACGGCGCGCTGCGTGCCATCGCCCTCGGCCTGTGGAAGATCGCCTCCGACGTCCGCCTGATGGGGATGGGCCCGCGCGCCGGTCTCGCCGAGCTGGCGCTCCCGGAGACGCAGCCGGGCTCCAGCATCATGCCGGGCAAGGTGAACCCGGTGATCGTCGAGTCGCTGACGATGGTCGTCGCCCGCGTCGTCGGCAACGACGCGACCGTGGCCTTCGGCCAGACCGGATCGTTCCTGGAGCTCAACGTCATGCTGCCGGTGACCGCGAGCGCCCTGCTCGAGTCGATCGAGCTGCTGGCGAACGCGGCGCGCAACTTCAGCGAACGCACGGTCGAGGGGCTCGTCGCGACGGACCGCGGGCCGGCCCTCGTCGAGCAGGGCCTGATGCTCGCGACCGCGCTCGCGCCCGTGATCGGCTATGACGAGGCCGCGAAGCTCGCCAAGGAGGCGTTCAAGAGCGGACGGACCATCCGGGAGCTGGCGCTCGAGCGTGGCCTCGCGCCCGACGAGGTCGATCGGCTGCTCGATCCGGCCGCGATGACGGAGCCCGGGCTGGGCGGCGGGCCGGCCGGAGGCTGACCGCGCGCGACGGTGGCATGCCTGCGGCGGCTGACCGCGCGCCGGCGGCCGGGCTCAGGACCCGATCGTCAGCATCGCCGTCATGTTCGGATGGACGGTGCACATGAACTGGTAGTTGCCCGCGATCAGCCCCGGGATCGTGAACCGGTCGGTCGCCGGGCCGGGCTTGATCTCGCTCTCGAACAGCTTCGTGCTGAACCCGGCGTCCCCGTAGAGCGCGACGTTGTGCGGCACCCCGTCGTCGTGGTTCTCGAAGGTGACCTGCAGGTCCGACCCGGCCGGCGCGGTCATCGATCCGGCAGGAACACGATCCCTTCGGCGACGATCGTGATGGGGGTCGCGCCCTCGCCGGTCGGCGCTGAGGCCGAGGCCGGGGCCGCCGAGGGCGCACCCGAGGCGGCATCGCCGCCACAACCCGCGACGAGCGAGACGCCGACCGCGACCAGCACGGCCGTGGCGAGAACGGAGCGGCGGAGTGGTGTGGTCATGCCGCGTGTATGGGGGCGCGAGGCGGTGTCCGTCAAGTCGCTACAATCCGGGCGCGATGACCTTGACGAACCGGTGGGACCGTGCTGCCGCGCCCGCGCTCGTGGATGGGCGCCGCTACCCGGCCGTGGCCGCGCTGTCGCCGGGCCTGCCGACGCCCCAGCAGCTGTTCGAATTCATGCGTGACGCCGAGCTGCGGTTCGCCACGCTGCGGCTCCGCATCGAGGAGCACAGCACGACCGCTCGGGGCGAGGATGTCGTCGTGGTCGATGTCATGCTCCGCCACCAGGGAGAGGCCAGGGTCACGACCAGTCGCCCGGGCGGCGTGATCGGTGGCGACTACGAGATCTGGATCTCGGACGGCGATCTCGTGCGGACGTACGTCGGCGCGCACAAGCTCGGGACGCAACGGCCCATCCGCAACCGGCCACGCGGGCTCGAGGACCCGGATCTCCCGGGCACGGCCAAGGTCTACGAGCCGGTCACCGCGCTGCCGATGGAGACCCTGCCCGACACGTTCGTCCATCCCGCCGGCTACTGCCAGAACGTGCTCGCGACGGGCGAGACGACGGTCACCGGCACCGCCGTCGTCCTCGGCCGGGAGGCGATCCTCGTCGACTGCGCCCACCCGCGGACCGTCGAGCTCACCGGCGATCGACCCGATTTCCGGATCTCGCTCGCGGTCGACCGCCAGACCGGCATCATCCTGCAGCTCGTCGAGACGATCGGCGGCGTCGTCACCCGCGATGCCCGCGTCACGGAGCTGTCGCCGGACGCGCCCCTGCCACCGTCGGCCTTCACGTTCGTGTTCCCGACCGGGACCACGATGATCTACTAGGGGCCAGCTCCCCGCGCCTCGGCGTCCACCGCGCCCCGCCCCGACCCCCGCCCGTCCCGGCCTCCGCGCCGACCGTTCGAACCCTTGCCTCCGGCGCGTACCATCCCGCCATCGTGTCGGGTCCCGGCGCCGCCGATCGCCGGCTCCGTGACCCGGTACCTGGGACGCTCGAAAGGAGGGCCAGCGACCGACACCACGCCGTTGCTCACGGCGTCCGTTCGTCGGCGAGCCACGCCGACCCCTGATCCGCGTCATCCACGCACAATCCCCGCGTCTCGCGCACGGCGCCCCGCCCCTGGCGGGTCAGCAGCCGGCGCACCGGTCGACCTGGTGGGGCGTCGGCCACCGGGCGATCGCCGCTCACCCCCGAGTGGCGACACCGCCCTTGTGAGGGAGGGTTCGATGACTCAATCCCGCGACGACGTCATCCAGCAGGACATCGCCGACCTGCACAAGCTCGGGTACGCGCAGGAGCTGTTCCGCTCGATGGGCGGGTTCAGCAACTTCGCGATCAGCTTCAGCATCATCAGCATCCTGACCGGCGCGGTCATCCTCTACGACTACGGCCTGGCCTGGGCCGGCACGGCGGCGGTCATGATCGGCTGGCCGCTCATCACGGTCTTCGTGCTGCTCATCGCGGCGTCGATGTCCGAGATCGCGTCGGCCTATCCCACGGCCGGCGGCCTGTACTACTGGGCCAGCCGGATGAAGAACAAGAACTGGGGTTGGTGGACGGCCTGGTTGAACCTGATCGGCCAGTTCGCGATCGTGGCCGGCATCAACTTCGCGGCGGCAGCGTTCCTCAACGCGACGATCATCACGCCGCTGCTGGCCAACGTCGGCATCACGTACGACAACACGACGCTGGTGTTCGGGCTCACCTTCCTGACCGGGCAGATCCTGACGATGGGCATCCTCATGCTCGTCGAGCTGGCCATGAACATCGCCGGCATCAACCTCGTCGCGATCCTCAACCAGGTCTCGCGTGTGGTGGCACATCGCGATCGTCGCGGCCGTGGTCTTCCTGATCTTCCTGGCCGGCAAGCCCGATGAGTCGGGGTTGACCCTGTTCGCCATCCAGCCGCAGGACGTCGCCGGCAGCTGGAACAACGACCTCGGGGTCGTGAACCTCCAGTACGGCCCGGCCATCAGCTATCCGCTGATCCTCGCGTTCTTCTTCTCGCTCCTCCAGGCGAACTGGACCTACACGGGCTACGACGCCTCGGCGCACGTCGCCGAGGAGACGGTCGGCGCGCGGGTCGCCAGCGCCTGGGGCATCTTCCTGTCGGTCGCCGTCAGCGCGATCGTCGGGTTCGTGTTCCTGCTCGCCCTGTCCACCCACCTGCCGAACCTGTCGGGCCTGTTCCCGCCGGACCTGGCGACCGCGGACATGGGCGTCGCCAGCCAGTACTACTTCGGTGGCGGCGTGGCCGTCATCGCGATCCTCGAGCACAACCTCGGCCAGATGGGCGACCTGCTCGCAGCCGGCATCGCCATCGCCATGGCGTTCTGCGGCCTGTCGTCGGTGGCGTCAGCCGGTCGCATGCTGTTCGCCTTCAGTCGCGATGACGGACTGCCGGGCTCGGGCTGGCTCAAGAAAGTGTCGCGCCGCTATCGCACACCGGCCAACTCGCTGACCGCGATGGTCGTCGTCGCCTGGCTGTTCACGGTCGCGGCGGGGATCGTCGGTGGCGGCACCGCCATCGTCATCGTGACCGCGATCAGCACGATCTTCCTGTACGCCGCGTACGGGATCTGCATCTACCTCGGGGCCACCACCAGCGGATGGCTGTCGGAACGCGTGTGGAGCCTGGGCCGCTGGTCCAAGCCCATCGCCTGGCTCGCGATCTTCTGGGTCGTCGTCCTGATGATCCTGTTCAGCTTCCCGACGTCCGGCAACATCAGCTGGCCGTTCATGGTGGTCACCATCGCGTTCCTCGTCGTCTACTACTTCGCCTACGCACGGCGGTCCTTCAAGGGTCCGCAGGTCATGGGCGACAGTGCGGAGCTGACCGAGATCGAGCGCGAGTTCAGCCACGCGGCCGAGGAGGTCAAGCCGACGACGGCCTGATCCCCGAACCGACCTTCGAGTCGAGGGCCGGCCGGCTCACCCGACCGGCCCTCGACGCTCCGGCAGATGATCTCCGGCAGGACGACACGCCAGCGCAGGAGGGATCCGATGCCCGACCACGACGGGCCCGAGCACGGCACGACGAAGCACCCACGCCTGGCCGAGCTCGAGAGCATGGTCCGCGATGGGCGGATCGACACGATCGTGGTGGCCATCACCGACATGCAGGGCCGGCTCATGGGCAAGCGCGTCCAGGGCCAGGCGTTCCTCGATGGCGTCATCAGCCACGGCGCCCATTTCTGCACCTACCTGCTGGGTACGGACATGGAGATGACCACCCCGGAAGGCTTCCGGCTCATGAACTGGGAGACCGGGTATGGCGACTGGATCGCCGAGCCGATCTGGGACCAGCTGCGGGTCCTGCCGTGGTTGCCGGGCACGGCCATGGTCCTCGCCGACACGATCGACGAGGAGACCGGCCTCGAGATCCCGATCTCGCCACGGACCATCCTCAAGCGGCAGGTCGCGCGGGCAGCGGACGCCGGGATCGACGTCAAGGCGGGCTCCGAGTTCGAGTTCTACGTCCTGCGCGACTCGTGGGAAGGGCTCTCCGAGCAGGGCTGGCCGGTGCCGCGCACGTTCGGCCACTACAACGAGGACTACCACCTGCTCCAGGCGACCAAGGCTGAGCCGCTCCATCGGCTGCTGCGCAACCAGATGACCGAGGCCGACGTCCCGATCGAGTTCTCCAAGGGTGAGGCGGCCAACGGTCAACACGAGGTCAACATCCGCTACGACCGCGTCCTCGAGTCGGCCGATCGGAGCGTGGTCTTCAAGCACGGCGCCAAGGAGATCGCCTACCTCAACGGCTGGGGCATCACATTCATGGCCAAGCCCGACCATCGCTGGACCGGGATCGTCGGGGCACCTGCACATGAGCATCTGGGACATCGCGAAGGACGTCCCGCTCATGCACGCCACGGGTCGCGAGAAGGGCGGACCCTACGGGCTATCGAAGGTCGGCCAGCAGTTCATGGCCGGGATGATGGCGCTGTCACGGGAGCTCGCGGTCTTCGTCGCCCCGTTCATCAACTCGTACAAGCGCTACGCGTCGTTGTCGTGGGCCCCGGTCAACGTGGTCTGGGGCCGCGACAACCGCACGACCGGGTTCCGGCTCGTCGGTCGCGGACCGGGGCTCCACGTCGAGAACCGCTTCCCGGGCGGCGACATGAACGCCTACCTCACGTACGCGGCGATGGTCGGAGCCGGGCTGTACGGCATCGAGCACGGCCTCAAGCTGGAGTCCGAGTTCGAGGGGAATGGGTATCTGGCGACCGGCGTGCCGCGGATGCCGCGCGCCCTGTACGAGGCGATCCGGGAGCTGGAGCGGTCCGAGGCGGCGCGCGAGATCCTCGGCGAGGACGTCGTCGACCACTACCTCAACGCGGCGCGGGTCGAGCAGGACACGTACGACTCCATCGTCCATCCGTGGGAGCGCGAGCGGTACCTCGAGCGAGGCTGATGCACTGGCACGCGACAGGACGTCGCCCCGCGTAGACTCACGGCGCCGATGACCGACCGCGCGACAGGGGAAGAGGGCGACCACCGAGTCGAGCTTGCACGCGCCCGCGAGCGCATCGCGAGCCTCGAGGCTCGGGATGCCGAGCATGCCCGCGACGAGCCGGTCCAGGCCGCGCTGTATCGCATCGCCGCCGCGGCCAGTGGCGCGTCCGACCTGCACGACTTCTACCGCGCGATCCACGCGATCGTCGGCGAGCTCATGGACGCGCGCAACTTCTACATCGCCCTGTACGACGCGGATCGGCAGGCCATCAACTTCCCGTATTACGTCGACACCGTGGACCCCGACATCCCCGAACCGACCCGCTGGGAGCCATTCGGGGTCGGCAACGCCTCGGGCATGACCGCCTACGTCCTGCGCAACGGTCGAGCCATCCGGGTCGACACCGCGACGTGGCAGGCGCTGGTCCAAGACGGCGAGATCGGCGATACCGGCGCGGACAGCGTCGAGTGGCTTGGCGCACCGCTCCGGCACGACGGCCGGACGATCGGGGTCATCGCGGTCCAGACGTACGTCGAGGGCGCGCACTACGAGGATCGCGACGTCGACGTCCTGGTCTTCGTCGCCGACCACATCGCCTCGGCGCTGGCCCGCGCCCGCGCGATCGAGGAGACCCGCCAACGGAACGCCGAGCTGGCGCTCGTCAACGAGATCGGCCTGGCGCTCGCCAGCGACCTCGACTTCCACGCGATCATCGAGTTGGTCGGCGAACGCCTGCGGACGACGATGCAGCCGGACTCGATGTTCATCGCCACGGTCGACAACACCCGGGCTAGGATCGACTTCCCGTATGACCTTCGAGGCCGGCGGACGGATCGACCTCGAGGCTTGCCCATTCGGCAACGGGCTGACGTCGCGGGTCATCCGCGAGCGGCCGTCCGCTGCGCTTCGGCAGGACCGAGGAGACGGTCGCCGAAGGCGCGATCGTCAGCGGCGCCGGTCAGCGAGTCGTGGCTCGGCGTGCCGATCATCGCCGGCGACGACGTCATCGGGGTCGATCGTCTTCGAGAGCCTCGAGCCGACGCGTACAACGAGACCGACGAGCGGCTCCTCACGCACGCTCGCATCGAGCATGGCGCGTCGCGCTCGAGAACGCGCGCTTGTTCGACGAGACCAAGCGCTTGCTGGCCGAGACCGATCCAGCGCGACGGCAGAGCTCGCCCTCATCAACGAGATCGGCGCGCGCGCTCGCCGAGCCAGCTCGAATTCACGGCGATCATCGAGCTCGTCGGCGAGCGCGATGCAGAAGCTGTTCGACGCCGCTGTCGACGTTCATCGCTCCTGTACGACTAGCGCCACAGGGATGATCTCCTTCCCCTGCGAGATCGATGAGGCCGAGCGACCGCCACACCGAGCCGTTCACGCTTCGGACCTGGTCTTACCTCGAGCGTCATCCGCACCCGCAAGCCGCTCTTGCTCCTGACGGCGGGAGGCCCGACGCGCTGGGCGCTATCTTCAGCGGCACCACGTCGAGACTCCTGGCTCGGCGTACCGATCCTGCGCGACCGTCATCGGCGTCATCTGCGTTCGAGGATCCCGAGCCGATGCGTTCGACGAGGGCGATGAGCGACTGCTCGGGACGCTCGCCGCGAGCATGGCCGTGGCCCTCCGCAACGCGGCCCTCTTCGACGAGACGAAGCGGCTCCTGACCGAGACCGACGAGCGCGCCGCCGAGCTCGCCATCATCAATGGCGTCCAGCAGGGCCTCGCCGCGGAGCTCGATCTCCAGGCCATGTATGAGCTGGTCGGCGACAAGATCCAGGAGATCTTCGACGCTCAGGTCGTCGACATCGGCATCTTCGACCACGAGCGGGGCCGGACGTCCTATCCGTACGCCATCGAGCGCGGTGTGCGCTTCCCCGACGAAGGGACGCCGATCTCGAGCCTCTCCCGCACGATCATCGATTCGGGTCGACCCCTGCGGGTGGACGACGTCGCGACGCTGGGGCCGGAGACCCAGACCGTGACGCAGGGCGAGGAAGCCCGGTCCCTCCTGCTGGCGCCGCTCGTCGCGGGTGGCGAGGTTCGTGGCCGCATCTCGCTCCAGAACCTCGACAAGACCCACGCCTTCAGCGAGGCCGACGAGAGGCTGCTCAGCACGATCGCGTCGAGCCTCGGCGTCGCCCTCGAGAACGTCCGCCTGTTCGACGAGACGAAGCGCCTGCTGACCGAGACCGACGAGCGCGCCGCCGAGCTGGCCATCATCAATGGCGTCCAGCAGGGCCTCGCCGCGGAGCTCGACCTGCAGGCGATGTATGAGCTTGTCGGCGACAAGATCCAGGAGATCTTCGACGCACAGGTCGTCGACATCGCGATCCTGGACCGCGAGACGAACATCTTCCACTTCCCGTACACGATCGAGCGCGGCGTGCGCTTGCCGGATGGTCATGGCGCCGATGGAGGGGTCCATCCGGGCAGTCATGCGCGATACCGCGCCAACCCATCCTGATCGAGCGCGACATCGTCGCGACCGTGGCCCAGCTTGGCGTCCAGATGAACGTAGCCGACGACAGCGAGGCAGCCAGATCGGGGCTGTGGGTGCCGCTCATCCGCGGCGACGAGATGATCGGGGCGATCTCGCTCCAGAACATCGACCGGGAGGAGGCCTTCGACGAGGGCGACGTTCGCCTCCTGTCGACGATCGCGTCGAGCCTCAGCGTGGCCCTGGAGAACGCGCGGCTCATCCATGAGACTCGCCAGCGCGTGGGTGAGCTCGACACGGTCAACCGCGTGAGCCAGGCGATCTCCTCGCCAGCTCGACCTGGCCCCGCTGCTCGAGCTGGTCGGGGAGCAACTGCGCCAGACCTTCCAGGCCGACATCGTCTATGTGGCGCTGCACGACGTCGACGCAGGCCTCATCCGCTTCCCGTTCTACCTCGAGGACGGCGCGCGAGCCGCAGGACGACCTCCCGGTCGGGACGGGTCTCACCTCGCGGATCCTGCTCGGCAAGGAACCGCTCCGGCTCAACCGGGAGGCGGACTTCGCGGCGATCGGGTCGCGGGGCGTGGGGACGCGCGCCAAGTCGTGGCTGGGCGTGCCGATCCTCGTCGGCGACGAGGCCATCGGCGTCATCAGCGTCCAGAGCACCCAGATCGAGGAGCGGTTCGGGGCCGACGACGAGCGGCTGCTCTCGACGATCGCGGCGAGCGTCGGAACGGCCGTCCAGAACGCGCGGCTGTTCCGCGATTCGCAACGCCACGCGGTCGAGATGTCGACACTCGCCGATGTCGGGCGCGAGATCTCGGCCACCCTCGACCCGACGGTCGTGCTCGACCGCATCGTCGACCACGCCATCCACCTCCTGGCGGCCGACTCGAGCGCCGTCTTCCTGGCCGAGCCCGACGGCCGCTCGTTCCGCGCGATCGTCGCCCGCGGCGACATCGCCGACCAGCTGCTGGCCACGACGATCGACCTCGGAGGCGGGATCATCGGTGGCGCGCTCGCGGCCGGGCGACCCGAGGCGGTCAACGACACGGCCTCCGATCCGCGCATGATCCTGATCGCCGGCACCGACCCGGACGCAGCAGGACCGGCTGATGATCGCCCCGCTCATCGCCCACGACGACGTCATCGGCGGGATGGCCGTGTGGCGGCCCGTCCCGAGCGAGCTGTTCACCCAGAGCGACCTCGACCTGCTGGTCGGCCTGTCGCAGCAGGCCGCGATCGCCATCGACAACGCACGCCTGTTCCGCGAGGCCGAGGCGGCCCGCGAGTCGGCCGAGGACGCCGACAAGGCCAAGAGCACATTCCTGGCCGCCATGAGCCACGAGATCCGGACGCCGATGAACGCGATCATCGGCATGAGCGGCCTGCTCCTGGACACGCCGCTGGACGAAGAGCAGCGCGACTACGCGGAGACGATCCAGACGTCCGGCGATGCGCTCCTGACGATCATCAACGACATCCTCGACTTCTCGAAGATCGAGGCCGGCAAGGTCGAACTGGAGCGCGTGCCGTTCGCCCTCGCCGCCTGCGTCGAGGGTGCGATCGACGTGCTCGCACCCGCCGCGGCGGCCAAGGGCGTGGAGCTCCTCTACGCGGCGGACGGGGAGCTGCCGCGGACCATCGTCGGCGACCAGGGCCGCCTGCGCCAGGTGCTCATCAACCTGCTGTCGAATGCGGTCAAGTTCACGGAGCACGGCGAGGCCCAGCTGACGCTCTCGGGCGCCCCGTCGCGGCGCGCCGGGCGCGACTCGGACGAGTGGCGCTTCGAGGTCGAGGTCCGCGATACCGGGATCGGCATCAGCCCCGAGAGCATGGAACGGCTCTTCCAGTCGTTCAGCCAGGCCGACGCGTCCGTGTCGAGGAAGTACGGCGGGACCGGCCTGGGGCTGGCCATCAGTCGCCGACTCGCGGAGGTCATGGGTGGCGATCTCAGCGCGGAGAGCACGGGGGTCGACGGCGAGGGCAGCGTCTTCCGTTTCACCTTCCGGGCGGAAGCCTCGGCCGATCGTGGCGCCGGTCTCCGTGCCGCGCCCGACACTCGATGTGACCGGCCGGCACGCGCTCGTCGTCGACGACAACGCCACCAATCGCCGCATCGTCGGCACGCTGCTCGAGCGCTGGGGGATCACCGCGGATGCCACGCCATCCTCGACCGAGGCGCTCGCCTGGGTCCGTGATGGACGCTCCTTCGACCTGGCGGTGCTGGACCTCCACCTGCCGGACCTGGACGGGATCGCGCTCGCCGGCGCGATCCATGCGGAACCGTCCGGCCGCGGCACGCCGATCGTCATCCTCTCGTCGCTCGGCGCCCGCGACCGCACGACCACGGACGTGAGCGCGTTCCTCGTCAAGCCGGTCAAGCCGTCCGCGCTGTACGACGCCCTCGTCACGGCGCTGGCGGGCCGCACGATGTCGGTCCCGGAACGGACTCCGGTACGCGGCTGGACCCCGACCTCGCCGAACGCCATCCGCTGCGCATCCTGCTCGCCGAGGACAACGCGGTGAACCAGAAGCTCGCGCTTCGACTGCTGAGTCGGATGGGCTATCAGGCGGCCGTGGCGACCAACGGGTTGGAGGCGATCGAGGCGTTGGCGCGCGATCCCTACGACATCGTCCTGATGGACGTCCAGATGCCCGAGCTGGACGGCCTCGAAGCGACGCGCCGGATCCGGCAGCGCTGGCAGGGTTCGGACGGCCCGCGGATCGTGGCGATGACCGCGAACGCGCTCGAGGGCGATCGGGAAACCTGCATCGCCGCGGGCATGGACGACTACATCTCCAAGCCCATCGCCCCGGAGGTGCTGCGGGATGCGCTCGTCGCAACCACCCGCCGGACGGTCGATGCCGTGGGCGCGGACGCATGACCACCGGCCGGATCCTCGTCGTCGACGACACGCCCTTCAACCGCCGGCTCCTGGTCCGCATGCTGGGTGGGCTCGGTCACGAGACGGTCGAGGCGGGCGACGGGCAGGAAGCACTCGCCGTGCTCCGCGATCCCGCGACGGGGCCGGTCGACGTGATCCTCCTCGACATCGTCATGCCCGTCCTCGACGGCTTCGAGACGCTCACCGCGCTCAAGGCCGACCCCGACCTTGCCGATCTGCCGGTCATCGTGATCTCCGACCTGGACGACAGCGCGAGCGTCGTCCGCTGCATCCGGATGGGCGCGACGGATCACCTGCCGAAGTCGGTCGACCCCGAGGTCCTCCGGGCACGCATCGACGCGTCGCTTGCCGGCAAACGCCTGCACGACCTGGAACGCCGGGCGATGGACGAGCAGACCCGGCTCCTGGCGACCATCGACCGCCAGCGCATCGAGCTGTCGCGCTTCCTCTCGCCACAGGTCGCGGCACTGGTCTCCGGCGAGGACGGCGAAGGCTTGCTGGCCGGTCATCGCCGGGAGATCACGGCCATGTTCTGCGATCTCCGCGAATTCACGACCTTCTCCGAGGCGGCCGACCCCGAGGAGGTGCTTGGCTTCCTCCGCGAGTACCACGGCCTGCTCGGCCCCCTCATCGTCGAGCACGAGGGGACCCTCGAGCACTTCGCGGGTGACGGCTTCATGACCTTCTTCAACGACCCCGCCCTGCAACCCGATCACGCCGAGCGGGCCGTCCGGTTGGCCGTCGCGATGCGCGCCGCCTTTGCGGGCCTGTCCGAGGCATGGAAGCAGCGCGGCTACAGCCTGGAGATCGGCATCGGCATCGCGACCGGCTACGCCACGTTGGGGCGCATCGGCTTCGAGGGTCGGTACGACTACGGCGCGGTCGGTCGGGTCATCATCCACGCCGCTCGACTGAGCTCCGACGCCGCCCCGGGCGAGATCCTCATCGCCCAGCGAACGTACGCGGCGGCCGAACCCGCCGTGGACGTCGAGCCGGCCGGGGAGCGGCTTCTGAAAGGCTTCAGCCGGCCGCTCCAGACGTTCGCGGTCCGGGCGGTCCGACCGGCGACGGTCGCGACATGAGCGATCCGGCGATCGATCCCGCCGCCTTCGCGCGGCTCCGCGAGATCACCGGGGATGACCCGGAGTTCCTGGCGGAGCTCGTGGGCACGTACCTCGAGGACGGAGATGCCCAGGTCCGGGCCCTGCGCGAGGCGCCGGCCGGCGATCACGAGGCGCTGGTCCGGCCCGCGCACAGCCTCAAGTCGAGCAGCGCCAGCGTGGGCGCATCGTCGCTCGCCGAGCTGTGTCGCTCGCTCGAGGCCGATGCGCGCCAGGGGCAGGTCGCCGAAGCCGGGACCCGGATCGACGCCATCGGCGACGCCTTCGAGGCCGCACGGGCCGAATTGCTCGCCTCGCGCTGGGGCTGACGAGGGCGCAGCGGCCGCGGAGTACGCCCGCACGCCTGGCGCGTCAGCCGGGCGCGGGTCAGCGGTCGCCGGCCACCTCGCGGAGGCGGCGCGCGATGTCGACGTGCCCGGCGCCCTCGGCCACCCCGACCGGCGTCCGGCCATCCTCGGTGCGCGCCGCCACGTCGGCGCCGGCCGACAGGAACAGCTCCACGAGCTCCACGTCCCCGCTGGCCGCGACCTCGTGGAGCGGCGTATAGCCCCCGTGCTGTGTCGCGTTGACGTCGGCGCCGGCAGCCAGCAACACGCGGCAGACCTCGATGTGGCGTCCGGCGGCGGCCGCATGCAGGGGCTGGTTGGCGAAGTCGTTGGAGGAGTACACGTGCGGGGAGGCGCCGGCCTCGAGCAGCACGCGCGCCGCCTCAGGCTTGCCGAAGAATGCCGCGAGATGGAGGGCGGTGAAACCGTCCGTCGCGACGGCCGTGGCGCGGTCGGGATCCTCCTCGAGCCGCTCCCGAAGCCGATCGATGTGACCGAGCGCCGCGGCGTCGAACACGTCCATCTCCGGATCGGCGGCGAGCAGGGCGTCGAGGGTCGGACGGTCGAAGCGGTAGCGCGCATGCAGCAGGGCCGACACGCCGTCCTCGACCGCGTTCGCTCGCGAGGGATGCGTCGTCCGCCAGCAGTGCCTGCACCCGCGCCGTGTCCCCGGCGTCGACGGCGGCCAGGAGATCCTGCGCGGCGGGCATGGCGCGAGGGTACTCCGCGATCCCACCGGCCGCCGGGTCGGCACGCAGGGCCTACGCGCCGCGCGGCGGCCGGCGCCCGGGTGAGGTGACGCCGGGCAGACCCGGCCGGGTACGATGCCGCCCACGGCGCGCGGACGTCGTCGACCGCGATGCGCCCACCCGAGGAGGCAGGGGAATCGATGCGACTCGCCGACAAGGTCTCGATCATCACCGGCGGCGGCAGTGGCATGGGTCGGGTCGCGGCCCGGATGTTCGCCGCCGAGGGTGCGAAGGTCGTCGTCGCCGAGTTCGCCGAGTCCGCCGGGCTCGAGACGGTCGATCTCATCCGCGGCGACGGTGGCGACGCGACCTTCGTCAAGACGGATGTCTCGACGGAGAGCGATGCGAAGGCGATGGTCGGCCATGCCGTCGCGACGTACGGGCGCGTCGACGTCCTCTACAACAACGCCGGGGTGATGCCCGAGGCCGATCACTCGGTGACCGACACCGAGGTGGACGTCTGGGACCAGGTCATGGCGGTGAACGTCCGGGGCGTGTTCCTGGGCTGCAAGTACGCCATCCCCGCGATGGAGGCCGGCGGTGGCGGCTCGATCATCAACGTCGCGAGCTTCGTCGCGCTCGTCGGGTGCTCCGTCCCGCAGGATGCCTACACCGCGTCGAAGGGTGCGGTCCTGAGCCTGACCCGCAGCCTGGCCGTGCAATTCGGGCCGAAGGGGATCCGCGCGAACGCCATCTGTCCGGGGCCGGTCGAGACCCCGCTGCTGATGGACTGGCTGGTGAAGGACGAGGAGGCCAAGCGGATCCGGCTGGCGCGCAACCCGACCGGCCGGTTCGGCAAGCCCGAGGAGATCGTCCACATGGCGATCTATCTCGCGTCCGACGAGTCACGCTGGACGAATGGCGCCTCGCTGGTCGTCGATGGCGGCATCACGGTCAACTACTTCTGATGGCGCAGATGGATGAGGCCGCGGCCGTCCGGCGACCGAGCGGCAAGCACGAGCAACACGACCGAGGGAGTGGCCGACATGATGGGCGGACGGATCGCGATCGGGGTCGATGTCGGGGGCAGCGGCATCAAGGCCGCCATCGTCGATGTCGAGTCGGGTCGATTCCGCTCGGACCGGTTGCGCGTCGCGACACCGACCCCGTCGACCCCCGATCGCGTCACCGCGACGATCGATCGCCTCGTGAAGCGGCTCACGAAGGCCGCCGGGATCTCCGACAAGGCCCCGGTCGGCATCGGCCTGCCGGGCGTGACCCAGGACGGCCACCTCCTGACCGCCGCGAACATCGATCCGGCATGGGTCGACTATCCCGTGGCCGCGAACCTCTCGAAGGCGCTCAAACGGCCGGTGACCGTCGTGAACGACGCGGACGCCGCGGGCATCGCCGAGATGCGGTTCGGGGTCGGGACGGGCAAGACCGGGGTCGTCGTCTTCCTGACCCTCGGCACCGGCGTCGGCTCGGGTGTCTTCATCGACGGACGCCTGGTCCCGAACACCGAGTTCGGCCAGATGGAGATCCGCGGTCGCGCCGCCGAGCGCCGCTCGGCGTCGGCCGCGCGGGTGCGGCGCGGGTTGTCATGGAAGGCCTGGGCGGCCGACCTCGACGAGCACCTCGAGCGGATCGAGGACCTCGTGTGGCCCACGCTCATCATCCTCGGCGGTGGCGTGAGCAAGAACGGCGACAAGTTCATCCCGCGGCTGCATCGACGAACGCCGGTGGTGCCGGCCCAGTTGCGCAACGACGCCGGGATCATCGGCGCGGCGATCGTCGCCGCGGAGTCGGTCACGGTCGATGGACCGGTCGCCCCCGCGGCGTCCGAGGCGTCCGGGACCGGCTGAGTCGCGCCCATGCCCGAGCTGCCCGCGCTCCCGCTGCTCGAGCTGTCGGAGCAACTCCGGTTCATCCTCGATCTCGGGATCGCGGTCGCGGCCGCGCTGCTCGCGGGCGCCGTCGCGGCGCGGTTCGGCCAGCCACCCATCGTCGGCTACCTGCTGGCCGGGATCGCCATCGGGCCATTCACGCCGGGCTTCGTCGGCGACGTGGAGCACATCTCGGTCCTCGCCGAGGTCGGCGTCGTCCTCCTGCTGTTCGCGCTTGGGCGTCGAGTTCTCGATCCGCGAGCTGAAGGACATCCGGCGTCTCGCGCTGCCGGGCGGCATCGCCCAGATCACCATCACGCTCGTCGTCGGGGCGGGCGTCATGCTCGTCCTCGGCTCCGACCTGCGCGAGGCGCTCGTCGTCGGGGCATGCCTGTCGATCTCGTCGACCCTGGTCATCCTCAAGACGCTCATCGATCGTGGGGAGCTCGACAGCCTGCATGGCCGTGCCGCGATCGGCTGGTCGATCGTCCAGGACATCGCGACGATCGTGTTCATCGTGGCGCTCCCGCCGCTGGCGGGCGGGGACCTCGTCGTGCCGTTCGCGTTCGCCCTGGCCAAGGCCGGGATCTTCCTCGTCCTCGCCTACCTCGTCGGCACGCGGATCCTGCCGTGGGTGTTCCGGACCGTGGCGCGCCTCGGCTCGAGCGAGCTGTTCCTCCTCGCGGTCGTCGCCACCGCGCTGCTGACCGCGTTCGTGTCGAGTGCGGTGTTCGGGCTCTCGCTCGCACTGGGCGCGTTCGTCGCGGGCCTGCTCGTGTCGGATTCGGAGCTGTCCCACCAGGCCGCGGCCGAGGTGACGCCGTTCCGCGACCTGTTCGCCGTGCTGTTCTTCGTGTCGGTCGGGATGCTGGTGGACCCCGCGGCGCTCGTGGCCGACTTCGGCGTCGTCCTGATCCTGGTCGTGCTCGCCGTGGTCGGCAAGGGCTCGCTCATCGCCGTCCTCGGGCGCGGGCTGGGCCTGCCGGGTCGCTCCGCGGTGCTGCTCGGCGCGGCCATGGCCCAGGTCGGCGAGTTCAGCTTCATCCTCGCCGAGGACGGGCTCCAGCTCGGCCTGATCGACGCACGGGCCTACAACATCGTGCTCGGGACGGCGGTCGTCAGCATCCTCGCCGGCTCCTTCGCGATCCGGACCGCCGACCGCCTCGTGCCACGGATCGACCGCGATCCCGACCTCGGTGGTCCGGTGCCGGCTCCCGTGCGGCGGGCGCCAGGACGCATGGGGACCGGCGGCGTCACCCGGACCGAGCAGGCGATCGATCCGGCCGACGATGCCCGGCGGCCGTCCGTGGTCGTGCTGGGGGGCGGGCGGGTCGGACGGGTCGTGGTCAAGGCGGTCCGCCGTCGGGGGTTCCGCTGCGTCGTCGTGGATCGCGATCCGCGCCGGCTCGATGAGGCGGCCGCGCTGGGTGCGACCACCCTCTACGGCGATGCCGCGAGCACCGAGATCCTCAAGAAATGCGGGCTCCACCAGGCACAGGTGCTGGTCATCGCGATCGGCGACCCGCTGACCGCCCGGATCGCCACGGAACGGGCGCTCAAGCTCAACCCACGGCTGTCGGTCGCGTCACGCGCCCGGGGCCTGCGCGAGATCGAGGGGCTGCGGTCGCTGGGGGCGACGCGTATCGCCGATCCCGAGGCGGAAGCGTCGTTCGAGCTCGCACGCCACGCGCTGCAGCGGATGGGCGTGTCCGGGCCGGAGCTGACCGGCATCGTCAGCGGCCTGCGACGCGACGTGTACGGACGCGACCGCGGCTGAGCGGGCCCCGCCGGGCGAGCCGCGCCGCCCGGCGAGCGCGCGATCGACCGGGCGCCGCCCGGCCGCGGCGTATCATCGGGGTCCTTTCCCACGAAACGCTCCCGACGCGTGAGGTCCCACGATGACGACCGAGCAACAGCCCCAGACCGACGCCAGCGCCGGCCCGACCGCGGCCCGGATGATCATCGGCGGCGAATTGGTCGATGCGTCGGACGGCCAGACGTTCGACATCGTCAATCCCGCCAACGGCCAGGTCATGGCGACCGCGCCGCTGGGTGGACGCGCGGATGTCGATCGAGCCGTCGAGGCGGCGCGCGCGGCCTTCGACGATCGCAAGGGCTGGGCCAACTGGGCGGCCGGCAAGCGCGGCCGGTCGCTCGCCAAGCTCGCCGACCTGATCAAGAAGCACAGCGACGAGCTGGCCACGCTCGAGAGCCGCAACGTGGGCAAGCCGATCGGCAGCGCACGCGGCGAGGTGATCGGTGCGAGCCTCGTCTTCGACTACTACGCGGGCGCGGCGAACAAGGTCTTCGGCCAGACCATCCCCGTCAGCAAGCCGGGGCTCGACCTGACGCTGCGCGAGCCGATCGGCGTGGTCGGGCTCATCGTGCCCTGGAACTTCCCGATCCTGATGGCCAGCTGGAAGGTCGCCCCGGCCCTCGCCGCCGGCAACACCGCGATCCTCAAGCCCGCGTCGTACTCACCGCTGACCGCGATCCGTCTCGGCGAGCTCGCGCTCGAGGCCGGGATCCCGCCCGGCGTGCTCAACATCGTGACCGGGCCCGGTGGCACCGCGGGCGCGTCGATCGCCGCCCACGAGGGCATCGGCAAGGTGGCGTTCACGGGCGAGACGACGACCGGCCAGGAGATCATGCGGCTCGCGTCGGGCAACGTGAAGAAGATCTCGCTCGAGCTCGGCGGCAAGAGCCCCAACATCGTGTTCGCCGACGCGGACCTCGAGAAGTTCGCCCGCGAATTGCCGTACTCGGTGTTCGACAACACCGGGCAGGACTGCTGCGCGCGGAGCCGGATCCTCGTCGAACGCTCGGTCCACGAGCGCGTCACGGAGCTGTTCGTCGAGGCGACCCGCAAGGTCAAGGTCGGCGATCCCGCCGATGAGGCGACCGAGATGGGGACCCTCGTCAGCACGAAGCAGCGCGACCGCGTGAAGGACTACATCGAGATCGGGCTCGGCGAGGGCGCGACGATCGTGGTGGGCGGCACCGAGCCCGACGATCCGGCCCTGGCCGCGGGAGCGTATCTCCTTCCGACGGTGTTCGACGGCGTGTCGAACGACATGCGCATCGCACGCGAGGAGATCTTCGGCCCGGTCGTGTCGATCATCCCGTTCGACACGGAGGACGAGGCGCTTCGACTCGCGAACGCGACGCCGTATGGCCTGTCCGGATCGATCTGGAGCCGCGACATCGGCAAGGCGCTGCGTGCCGCGAAGGCGCTCCAGGCCGGCGTCATCAGCATCAACACGAATTCGTCGGTCCACACCGAGGCGCCGTTCGGTGGCTACAAGATGTCGGGCATCGGCCGGGAGCTCGGCATGAGCGCGCTCGACCTGTACACGGAGACGAAGAACGTCTTCATCGACATCACCTGAAGCGGAGTTCAGCGGACCGGTCGCCGGACGGTCCGGGTCGCGTCGCGGCCGCGGGATCGCGGTCGCGTGGTCGGCCGGCCTGGCGGTGGTGGTCGGGCTGGGGGTCCTTGGCGGACGGATGATCGATCCCGCGCCGGCCCAGATCGCGCCCATCGCGCCGGTCGTGCCGGAGGCGGTCGCGCCCGACGAGGTCGTCGCGGTGGCCCCGGTCGTGCCATTCGTCGGCGTGGTGCCCGGGCCGACCACCCGGCTCTTCCTCAACCAGCCGTCGCGCCGCAACCTGACGATCAACACCCGCGAGCTGCTCGTCGTCGGCCGCCTGGTCGGCGCCGGAGCCGTCCACATCACGCTCGAGGACCGCAAGGCGCACGTGCTCGAGGCGGTCACCATCGATGCCGAACGGCCCGTTCGAGACCCGGTTCGCGCTCCCGAACCCACGCCCCGGCGGCCAGCTGATCGTCCAGGTCGTGGCCTATGACGCGGATGGGATCCCGTTGGAGGCGATCCGCCGGCCATTCGATATCGGGCGAGTGCTCCAACCGCTCTCGAAGATGCGCTGAGCCGTCAGCGCCCGGACATCGTCTCGGGCCAGCGGACGTCCGGGCGGCGGCGGTCGAGCCAGTCGCGCAGCGCCCAGGTCGTGGTCTTGAAGGCGATCCCCGACCACGGGATGGCTTCCGGTGCGAAGGTCGCGATCTCGAGCGCCTCCGGTGTCGGGGCCGCGGTCCCGCCGACGATCCGGGCCTCGAACGCGATCGTCACGACGGCCGCCTCGAGCCGGGTGTAGAGCCCCACGATCTCGCCCGGCTCGACGAGCAGCCCGGTCTCCTCCCACGTCTCGCGGATCGCCGCCTGGTTGACCGTCTCGTCGACCTCGAGGAAGCCGCCGGGCTGCGCCCATGAGCCGAGACCGGGCTCGATGCCGCGACGCAGCAGCACGATCTCGCCCGCGTCGGTGATCGGCAGGGTCGTGACCACGAGCCGCGGGTTCACGTAGGCGATGTGCCCGCAGTCGGAGCACGACAGGCGGTGCCGGTCCTCCCCGACGACCGCCCCGAACCGAAGCGACGCCCCGCAGTTGGCACAGAAGTTGAGGTTGCGCGCCAGCCAGTCCGGCACGCCCCGACCGGACGCGAGGTCCGTCGAGCGACCGTCGCGGCCGCGATCGAAGTCATCCATCCGCGTGACTCAGGCGAGCAGGACGATGACGGCGGCGACGACGAGCGCGGCAAGCCCGATGAGGCTGACCGCGACCCAGGCGAGGCGGAACCAGCCCTTGCCGCGATCGACCGGCATCCATGCCCAGGCGGACCGCCAGATCCGGACGACGGCGTCGGCCGTCGTGACGACGAGCAGCGGCGCGCCGATCAGCACGCACAGCTTGATGAGCGGGCTGCCGAGGGGCGTCCCGAGCTCGAGCGCGGTGATCGCGATCGCACCGCAGATCAGGACGATGACCGACAGGTAGACGTACTGCTGCTGGAGCGGGGTCGGGGCGACCTCGGGCACCGACCGCGGCGGCAGGCCCTGCAGGCTCGGCGGGAGGGTGGAGCCCGGGCGCCCGCCGGTCGTCCCGTTCGCCGTCGTGGGCGCCGGCGAGCCGACGGCCTGGCGGTCGAGGACCGGCATGCCCGGCTCCCAGCGGGGATCGTCCATCGTCACGGTCCGAGTGTAGCCGCGGTCGCGGTCCAGGCCGGATCGACGCGCCTCAGAGGAGGCGCTCCTCGGGGGCATCGTCGTCGCCCACGACCGACGCACACGTCGGGCAGAAGTAGCGTGCCTCCAGCGGCGTGCCACACGTCGCGTGGCGGAGGGGCTCGTCATCCGTGGAGCGGCGACCGCCCCAGTCGGCCAGCAGGCGCAGCGCCGAGGCGAGGTCGCGGCCATCGGCGGTCAGATCGTAGGCGAGGCGCGTCGGTCGCTCCTGGTACGGGCTGGAGCGGACGATCCCGGCGCGTTCGAGCCGACGGAGGCGGTCCGTGAGGATGTTCGGCGCGATGCCGGGCAGCGTCTCGCCGAGCTCGCCGAACCGGCGCGGCCCGTCGAGCAGCGCTTCCACGACGAGCAGGCTCCAGCGATCGCCGACGCGGTCGAGCGCGCGCTCGAGCGGCGAGGCGACGCGGGTCGCGGGCGGGGCCGGGGTCGTGTCGGTCATCGCGAGCATGGTAGCGCGAGGGGCTTGCAATCGGTGGTGGTCGGTAGTAACTTGCAAGTCACTAGTCACTCGCCACGTCCCACCACCATCGCCACCGACAAGCAGGAGCCCCCAACCCATGAGCGTCATCGAAGAGATCGGCACCGCCGTCGGCACCGTCGCCACCGCGGTCGGCCCGTCCATCGTCAGCATCGGCCGCAACGGCCGCGGCGCCGGCGTCGTCGTCGCCGACGGCCAGGTCCTCACCAATGCCCACAACCTCCGCGGCGGCGAGGTCACGGTCACGTTCGCCGACGGCCGCTCGACCCGCGGCACCGTGACCGGCGTCGATCCCGACGGCGACCTCGCGGTCGTCAACGTCGATACGTCGGGCGCCAGCGCCATCGCCTGGGGTGACGGCACAGGTCTCGCGGTCGGTGCGCCCGTCTTCGGCGCCGCGGCCACGTTGAGCGGCAGCGTCCGCGTGACGTTCGGGCTCGTCTCGGCCGTGAACCGCGCCTTCCGCGGGCCCGGCGGTCGCCGGATCGCCGGCAGCGTCGAGCACACCGCTCCCCTCGCGCCCGGCTCATCCGGCGGTGCGCTCGTGGATGGCGAGGGCCGGCTCGTCGGCCTGAACACCAACCGGATCGGTGAGGGGTTCTACCTCGCCCTGCCGGCCGATGCCGCACTCAAGACCCGCGTCGAGGCGCTGGGTCGTGGCGAGTCGGCGGAGCGCCCGCGACTCGGCGTCGCGATCGCCCCGAACCACGTCGCGCGCCGGCTCCGCCGCTCGGTCGGGCTGCCGGAGCGTGACGGGATCCTGGTCCGTGGCGTCGAGGAGGGCAGTCCCGCCGACGCCGCCGGGATCGAAGCCGGGGACCTGATCGTCTCGGCGGGTGGCAACGCCATCGGCGATGCGGACGATCTCCACGATGCGCTCGGCACGCTGACCCAGCCGTTCGAGCTCGGGCTCGTGCGCGGCGCGGAGGAGCGGACGGTCACGATCGGCGCACCGAAGGGGCGCACACCCGGCGACGCGTAAGTCGCCGGTCCGAGCCGCGCGGACGGACAAGGGCGCTCGTCCGCGCGGTAGCATCCGGGCCGTGGAGCGGATCCTCGGCTGGTATCGCCTGACCTCGTCCGTGGGGGCGGTCGTCGCCCTCGTCGTCGCCAACGCCATCCCGCTGCTCGGCGTCCTGTTCCTGGGCTGGAACGTCTGGACGATCCTGATCGTGTACTGGCTCGAGAACGGGATCGTCGGCGCGTTCAACATCGCGAAGATCTCGAAGGCGCAGGGACCCTACGAGGGTTCGACCTCGAACATGCGCCTGAATGGTCGCTCGATGAGCGACTTTGCGAACGCGAGATCCGGGCTGATCCCCTTCTTCATCCTCCACTACGGCATCTTCTGGGCGGTGCACGGCGTGTTCGTGCTGATGCTCCCCGTCTTCGGCGGCATCGACAGCACCACGGACATGACCATCGGCGCCGACCCACTGACGATCCTGTTCGCGGTCGTGGCCCTGACCATCAGCCACGGCGTGTCGTACGTCTTCAACTTCATCGGCCGGGGCGAGTACCTGCGCGTCTCACCGGCGGCCCAGATGTTCGCCCCGTACGGCCGCCTCGTGGTCCTGCACGTGACGATCATCTTCGGCGCGATCGCGATCGGGATGACCGGAGCCCCGGAAGCCGCCCTCGTCGTGCTCGTCGGGCTGAAGACGGTGATGGATATCGGGTTCCACCTGTCCGAGCACCGGACGGCCGGCGGTCGCACGGATGCGTCTGACCCGCGTCAGCCCTCGGCGTTCGACGGATCGTCGAGCACGCCCTGTGTCTGCGACGCCGCGCCACGCGATCAGTCGCGCGGACAGCTCCTCGTCCGAGACCGCCAGGATGGCCGCGGCCAGCAGCCCGGCGTTGGTCGCGTTCCCGATGGCCACGGTCGCGACCGGGATGCCGCGCGGCATCTGCACGATCGAGAGCAGCGAATCCATGCCGCCCAGGTGCTGCGTCGGGATCGGCACGCCGATGACCGGCAGCACGGTCTTGGCCGCGAGCATGCCCGGCAGGTGCGCCGCCCCGCCGGCGCCGGCGATGATCACCCGGATCCCGCGACCCGTGGCCTCCTCGGCGTAGCGGAACAGGTGGTCCGGCGTCCGATGGGCGGACACGACCCGGAGCTCGGCGTCGACGCCCAGCTCGGCAAGGACCGTGACCGCCGCCTCGAGGACGGGGAAGTCCGATCGACTGCCGCCGACGACGCCGACGCGTGGCCCGGCACGCGACCTCGACCCGTTCCTCCGCCGTCGGTCACGACCCGTCCTCCACCGACTCCATCCAGCACAGCCGCTCCACGGCCGCCCGTGCCGCGCGCAAGGCGGCTTCGAGGTCACCGCCGACCGCGGTCACGTGCCCCATCTTCCGTCGTTCGAAGACCCGGCGCTTGTCGTACAGATGCAGATGCACGGCGGGGTCGGCGAGGGCAGTCGCGACACCGGCTGGCTCGAGCCGTGCGGTTCGCAGCGGGCCCCGACCCAGCAGGTTGACCATCGCCGTGGGTGCGAGCGCACCCGTCGCGCCGAGCGGCAGGCCGCAGATCGCCCGGATGTGCTGCTCGAACTGGGACGTCGCGGCGCCCTCGATCGTCCAGTGGCCGCTGTTGTGGACCCGCGGCGCGAGCTCGTTGACGACGAGGTCGCCGTCGGGCATGAGGAACAGCTCGGCGGTCAGGGTGCCGACCAGGTCCATCGCGACCGCCAGACGCTCCCCGAGGGCCGCGGCACGCTCGGCGACCGAGTCCGGAACGGGCGCGGGGGCCACCGTCTCGACGAGGATCCCGGCGTCGTGGACGTTCTGCGCCAGCGGGAACGTCGCGGCCGACGCCATCGCTGCCGCGGGCGACGATGATCGATACCTCGGACGCGAACCCGAGCTCCGCCTCGGCCAGCAGCGTCTCGCCGGCCGGTCGGCCCAGCGACGCGAGTGCGCCATCGATCTCGCCGTGCGACGCGATCCGCAGCTGGCCACGGCCGTCGTAGCCACCGATCGCGACCTTGACCCGCAGCGGCAGGCCGAGGGTCGCGGCCGCGGCCCGAAGGTCGTCCGTCGTGGCCACCTCCCGCCAGGGCGCGACGGCGACGTCGGCGCCTTCCACGAATCGGCGCTCGGCCAGGCGGTCCTGCGTGACGAGGAGCGGCTTGCGTCCCGGGCCGGACGGGTCGTCGGGCCTCGACCGCCTCGACGACCGCCGCGGCGACATGCTCGAGCTCGTAGGTCACGACGTCGGATCGGTCGGCCAGGCGCAGGGCCGCCCCGACGTCGTCGTACGAACCGACGACGAGCTCGTCGGCAACGGCGGCCGCGGGGCAGTCGGGATCGGGGTCCAGGACCGCGATCCGGTAGCCCATCGACCGCGCCGCGATGGCCAGCATCCGCCCCAGCTGGCCACCGCCAAGGACCCCGATGGTCGCCGGCGGGGCGATCGGGTCGGTCGCCGGCGGCTCGGAGGGCAGGCTCACGGCCCGAGTGTAGACTGGCGCCCATGCGACAGGTGATCGGCCGGCGCGTCGTCGACGTCGACGTCGGCTAACTCGACACAGCGATCGCCCGCGCCGAGCGGGTGGTCATCGATCTGGGCACGGGTGACGGCCGGGCCGTCCTGACACGCGCCGCCGCCCGACCCACCGACCTCGTCCTCGGGATCGACGCCAACGCCGCGTCGATGGCCGAGTCGTCGAGGCGTGCCGCGCGCCGGGCAGAGCGCGGCGGCCTCCCGAACGCGATGTTCCTCGTCGAGGCCGCGGAGGCGCTGCCCGGTCCCCTCGCCTGCCGGGCGGACCTCGTCACCATCACCTTCCCGTGGGGTTCGCTGCTGCGTGGCGTGCTGGGTCTCGATCGCACGGTCATGGACGGCATCGCGGGACTCGTCGCGCCGGGCGGTCGGGTCGAGATCCTCGTGTCGGTCGTGCCGTCGGACGGCATCGAGGGTCTGGCCGAGCTCGACGAGCGCGCCTGCCCGGCGATCGCCGCGGCATGGGCGGAGGCGGGTCTGGAGCTCACGTCGATGTGCCGCGCGACGGCCGAGGAGGTCGCGGCGACGCGATCGTCGTGGGCCCGCCGTCTCGGCGACCGCCCGGTCTGGCGCCTCTCCCTCCGGTAGCATCACGACGATGCCCGACCGAATCCCGTTGATCCTCGATGTCGACACCGGCATCGACGACAGCCTGGCCCTGCTGTATGCCGCCGCCTCGCCCGAGGCCGACCTCGTGGCGGTCACCTGCGTGTCGGGCAACATCGATGCGCAGCAAGTCGGCATCAACACCCGCTCCGTGCTGGAGCTCGCCGGGCGCGACCGACGTCGAGGTGGCGATGGGTCGCCAGGTCCCGCTCGTGCGCGCCCTCGAGGTCACGCCCGAGACGCACGGTCCGCAGGGCCTGGGGCACGCCGAGCTACCGCCGCCGAGCCGCCCGCTCAGCGACCGCCACGCCGTCGACCTGATCATCGACGAGGCGCGACGGCGACCCGGCGAGATCACGCTCGTCACGCTCGGGCCGCTGACCAACCTCGCCATCGCGGTCCTGCGCGAGCCCGATCTCCCGCGGCTGCTCAAGGGCTACGCGCTGATGGGCGGGGCATATGGCGCATCCGGCAACACGACCCCGACGACCGAATGGAACGTCCACTGCGACCCCGAGGCCGCGAAGATCGTGTTCGCGGCGTGGGCGGCCGCGATCGACGCGGACGCGACGATCCCCCGACCGCTGGCGCTCGGCCTCGACACGACCGAGAACGCCCGGATCACGCCCGAGCAGATCGTGCGGCTCGCGCGTCGCGCCGGCAGCTCCCCGGACGATTCGCTCGCCCTGGAACGCGGCGACGACCCGATGAACCCGCAGCGCTCCGTGGCGTCGAACCCGGTCGTCCGCTACGTCGCCGACGCCCTGCGCTTCTACTTCGAGTTCCACGCCCGCTACGACGGCTTCTACGGCGCGTTCATCCACGACCCGCTGGCCCTGGCGGCGACCCTCGATCGCGGCGCTGGTCACGACCGAGGCCGTCTTCGTCGACGTCGAGACCCGTGGCGAGATCACGACCGGGATGACCGTCGCGGACCGTCGTCGCCTCACCGGCCGCGCGCCCAACCTCGATGTCGCGACCGGCGCCGACATCCCGGCCTTCATGGACCGTCTCATCGAGCGCGTCGGAGGGCTGGCGGCCGACCTCATCAACGTGTCACGCTAGCGACGGCGGGGTGCGGCCCCTGAGTCGGGTCGCCAACGAGGGAGCGGAGGACCATGTTCGACTGGTTGACGACCATCGGCCAAGACCAGGCCATCTATCTCGTCGGCGTGGCGATCGGCGTCGTCCTGCTCGCAGTCATCGCCCGTCGCTCGCGCGACCTCACGACGGCCACGCTGACCTTGATGGCCGTCGCGATCGCGATCAATGTCGCGGTCGGCTCGATCGCCGTCGCCCTGCGATTGCCGATCTATCTCGACTCGATCGGCACGGTGCTCGTCGGCGTGCTGGCCGGGCCATGGGCGGGTGCCATGCACCGGCATCCTCTCGAACGTCATCTGGTCGATCCTCCCGATCCCCGGCGGCGGCGGCCCCAACGCCGCATTCTTCGCGCCGGTCGCCGGCGTCATCGGTCTCATGGCCGGCTTCTGGGGCGGCCGCGGCGTGTTCCAGCTGCGCCCGGACGACGCCCGCGTCGGTGGGTTCCTGGCGCTCGCGACCGGACTCGCCGGCGCCGTCGTTGCGTACCTCGTCCTCCAGGCGACCATCGGCGTCTCGTTCTCGTTCGATGACGTGGAATCACAGAACCGGTTCGTCGTCCTCGGTGTCGTGATCGCCCTCATCGGCATCGCGGTCGGCTGGATCAGCGGCCGGACCATCTACCGGCTCGAGGGCAAGCCCGAGCGGGCGCGGTCGTACCTCGTCTGGGCAGCGACGATCGGTGCCGCGGCGCTGATCATCGGGCTCGTCCGCCTCGTGTTCGCTCCCGGCGGATACCTCGCCTCGATGGACGGCCTCAACGACGACGGCACGCCCGACGGGTTCCCGAACCTCACGAGCCTCGCCCTCGCCGATCCACTCGGCCTGATCGTCGCGATCCTGGTCGGCGTCGGGATCGGGTTGCTCATCTACCGCTGGGCGAGCCGCGGCGACAATGCGCGGCTGTTCCCGGTCTGGGTCGGTGGCCTCACGACCGGTCTCGTCGCGGCGGCGATCTCCGCGCCGATCGCGGCCGGGGTCTTCGGCGGCGTCACGGGCGCCGGCACGGACGCCCTCGTGGCGCTGTTCCGGACGCTCGGGCTGAACGTCCTGCAGTCGGCCTTCGCCCAGGGGCTCACGAGCGACCCGCTCGACAAGACCATCAGCTACACGATCGTGTTCTTCATCCTCGGCGCGCTGCCGATCACGATGCGCACGATGTACACGCGGGGCGAGACGACGGTCGTCGAGTGACATCGATCCCGGCGACCTGACGCACACGGGATGACGGCGACCAGCGGCTTCTTCATCGCGGGGTCGAGCTGGCTGCATCGCCGTCATCCGCTGACCAAGCTCCTGGGCGTCGCGTTCGTCCTGCTCGCGGCGTTCCTGCTCCCGCCACCGACGCTGGCGATCCTGGCGGTGGCGCTCATCGCGATCGGCCTGTCCATCCGCCTGGGGGGTGCGCTGGCGCACGCGATGCGGATCCCGCTCGTGCTCTTCGCGTCGATCCTGATCGTGAACGGGTTCTTCTTCCCGGGGGCGACGGACGTGCTCCTGCAGCTCGGGCCGTTCGCCCTGACGCGCGAGGGCCTGACGTTCGGGCTGATCTCGGTCGGCCGGCTCTTCGTCGTGTTCATGGCGTCGGTCCTGTTCCTGTTCACGACCCTCGCCGACGACCTGCTCGAAGCGCTCGTGTCGCGGGGCGCGAGCCACCGGATCGCGTTCGTCATCCTCTCGGCGGTCCAGCTCGTACCCCGGATGCAGGTACGGGCGAGCTCGATCCTCGACGCACAGCAGGCGCGGGGCCTGGCCGTCGCGGGCTCGCTTCGACAGCGCCTCCGGGCGCTCGTCCCGCTCGTCGGGCCGGTGCTCCTCGGCTCCCTGATCGACGTGCGCGAGCGGACGTTCGCGCTGGAGGCGCGAGGCTTCGGCGCGCGACCCGGTCGAACGGCGTATCGCGTGGTCGCCGACCCGCCGATGGACCGCTGGCTTCGGCTGGCGCTGCTGCTGGCATGCGTCGGGGTCGTCGTCGCGGCCGTCAGCGGGGTGTTCGCCTGATGACGGCGTCGGGCAGGGCGACCGGCTCGGCGCAGGGGTCCCGGGAGCCGCGCGAGCAGGATGCCGGCGCCGCGCCACGGTCCCACTTCGGCTGTCCGATGTCAGCGTCGGCTATCCCGGCCGGCGCGAGCCGGTCCTGAGCGGCATCGACCTCGAGGTCGCAGCAGGAGAACGCGTCGGCGTGACCGGTCGGACGGGGGCCGGCAAGTCGACGCTCGCCCTCGCCGCCGCGGGGTTCATCCCACGCGTCGTCCGGGCCAGGCTCGGCGGGACGGTGGAGGTCGGCGGTACGACCACCGCGACGGCAGAGCCGGCCGCGTTGCTCGGCCGCGTCGGCATCGTGTTCGCGACCCCGGCCAACCAGCTGTCGGCATCCAAGCAGACCGTTCGCGAGGAGCTGGCGTTCGGGCTGGAGAACCTCGGCGTCCCGCGGGCGGACATGGACCCGCGGATCGACGCGATCCTGGAACGGCTCGGCATCGCCCACCTGGCGGACCGCGAGCCATTCGCGCTGTCCGGCGGCGAGCAGCAACGGGTCGCGATCGCCAGCATCGTGGCCATGGGCACGGACGTGCTGGTGCTCGACGAGCCGACGGCCCAGCTGGATCCCGCCGGCACCGCCGATGTCGGCGCCCTCCTCGGGGAGCTGGCACGGGACGGGACCGCGATCCTGTGCGTCGAGCACGACCCGACGATCCTCGGCGCGATGGATCGACTGCTGGTGCTCGACGGTGGGCGCACCGTCGGGATCGATCTCCCCGGACGCGCGCTCGGCGCGTCGATCGCGGGGTCGGTCGGCCTGCCGTCACCGACACTCGTGCGACTCGCCGAGGCCGCCGGGATCGATCCGCGCGACGCGTTCGACGAGGTCGCGATCGCACGGGGTCTCGAGGCTCGCCGCTCGTCGTCGGCCGTCCCGGCAGCCTCGACTCGCGACCTCGACCACGGAGACGGCGGACTGGCGCCCGTCGGGCGATCGCACCGGCGTGCGCGCCGAGATCGAGGACCTCGTCCATCGCTACCCGAACGGGGTCGAGGCCGTGCGCGGGGTGACGCTGCGGCTGGAACCCGGCGAGGCCGTGGCGATCCTGGGCCAGAACGGGTCGGGCAAGACGACCCTGGTCAAGCACCTGAACGGGTTGCTCCGGCCGGCCGCCGGCGAGGTGCGGCTCGACGGCCGGTCCACGGCGGACGAACGGGTCGATCGGCTGGCGGCGACGGTCGGGTTCGTGTTCCAGAACCCCGACGAGCAGCTGTTCGAACGCTCGGTCGAGCGGGAGGTCGCGTTCGGGCCGCGAAACCTGGGCCGCGACGCCGGCCGACATCGCGCGGCTCGTGGAGGAGAGCCTCGCCGCCGTCGGCCTGCTCGGGGAACGCGCGACGAACCCCTACGACCTCGACCTGTCGCGACGCAAGCTCGTCGCGCTCGCCTCGGTGCTGGCGATGGATCCCGCGATCGTCGTCCTGGACGAACCGACCACCGGCCAGGACGCCGACGGGATCGAACGGGTCGGTGCCGTCGTGCGTGCGCTGCGCGATGCCGGGCGGACCGTGGTCGCCGTCACCCACGACATGGAGTTCGCGGCGACCCGGTTCGAGCGGATCGTCGTGATGCGCCAGGGCGAGATCGTGGCCGATGGGCCGCCGGCCGAGGTGCTGACCGCCGCGAACGCGGAGCTGCTCGCGTCGACCGGTCTCGTCCCACCGCCGACCGCCAGGATCGCTGCGGCACTCGGCTTGGCGGCCGTGCCCCTCGACGTGCGCGCGCTGCTGGAGGCGCTGCGCGCGCGGAACGACTGACGGTCACGGGGCGCGCCCGAGGGTCGGCTATGCTGCGCGCCTGATGCCGTGGCGTGGCCGTGTCGATCGCCGCCTGACCCTGCTCCTGACAGTCGTCTTCGTGGCTGCCTGCGCCACGGCCGATCCGACGAGCACCCCGGGCGCAAGCCCCGGCGCGTCCGGCGCGAGTCCCGGCGCCGCGACCGGGAGTGCGGCCCCGGCGAGGACCGCCGAGCCGTTCCGGGTCGCGCCGGCCCGCTGGTCGGACTGCGGCAACGGCTTCAGTTGCGCGACGCTCCGCGTCCCGAGCGACTACGCCGACACGCCCGCGGGCGGGTTCAACATCTCGCTCATCCGGCGTCGCGCGGCCGACCAGGCGAATCGCATCGGGGCGCTGCTCGTGAACCCCGGTGGCCCGGGCGCGTCGGGCGTGGAACTGGTCCGCGAGTCGGTCGACGTGTTCCCTGCCGGCCTGCGCGACCGGTTCGACATCGTCGGGTTCGACCCGCGTGGCGTGAACGCCAGCAGCGCCGTCCGCTGCATCGACAACCTCGATGGACGAGCGGAGATCGATCCGTCGCCCGACGACGCGGCCGAGATCGATGCGCTCGTCGAGGAGACGAGGGACTACGTCGCGCAGTGCGAGGCGAACAACGAGGGCCTGCTCCCCTACCTCTCGACCGAGGCGGTCGTCGAGGACCTCGAGCAGATCCGCATCGCGATCGGCGACGAGCCGCTGAACTACCTCGGCTTCTCGTACGGGACGCTCATCGGCTCGCTCTACGCCGATCGGTACCCGGACAAGATCCGGGCGATGGCGCTCGACGGCGCGATCGACCCGTCCCTGGACCTCGACGCGTTCCGTTCCGGGCAGGCCGCGGCGTTCGAGACGTCGCTCGATCATTTCTTCGAGGACTGCGCAGACCACGAGTCGTGCTTCTTCCACGAGGGCGGCAGGACCGAGCGTGCGTTCGATCGATTGATGGCGGCGATCGACAAGGAGGCGATCCCGACGCCCCGCGCGCGCGACCGGCGGTCGGTGGGTCCGGGGCTCGCGTCCTACGCGGTCCTGGGCGCGATGTATTCGAAGGACGCGTGGCCCTCGCTGGCCGCGGCGCTGGCGCTCGCCAAGGAGGGCGACGGGTCGTTGATGCTGCTCATCGCCGACCCGTTCCGCGGTCGCAACCCGAACGGCTCGTACTCGAACGCGAGCGATGCCTACACCGCCAACACGTGCCTCGATTTCCCGGCGTCGACGGACGTCGCGGACTACACGGCGCTCGCCGATCGACTGGCCAAGAGAGGCGCCGCATTTCGCCAAGCTCATCGCCTACAACGACCTCGAATGCGCGTTCTGGCCCGTGCCCGCGCAGCGCGACCCCGCCCCCGTCCGCGCCGCTGGGTCGCCACCGATCGTCGTGGTCGGCACGACCGGGGATCCGGCCACGCCCTACGCCTGGTCGGAGGCGCTCGTCGAGCAGCTCGAGTCGAGCGTCCTCATCACGCGCGAGGGCGAGGGCCACACGGCGTACCTCGGGAGCCGCTGCATCCAGGACGCGGTCGATGCCTATCTGCTCGACCTGACGCTCCCGGACGACGGACTGACCTGCTCGACCGACTGACCCGCGTCCGCACCTTCAGTCCTCGCGATCCGCGCGCGACCCGACCACGATGAGCAGGAACGACGTCTCGATCACGTCGATCCCCGCGATGACCGCCGCCACGATGAGCGGCAGCGGATGGCCGAGCGCCCAGCCGCCGGCGGCCGCGAACGCGGCGATCCCCAGGAAGCCGAGCCGCACCGCGCGAACCAGCCCCGGGACGTCGTCGGTGCCGGCGTCGGCCAGTCGTCCGACGGAGCGCAGGACGAGCCAGCCACCGAGGACCAGCGACCCACCGACGAGTGCCGCGCGCACGATCGGCGGCGGCTGGACGATGGCATCGAGCCAGCCCGCGTTCCAGCCGGCGAGCGTGGCGGCGGCGACGGCCAGGATGCCGAGGGCCAGGGCGCCCCACGCGGCGAGCGCCGGGTGGCTCCCGAACGGGCGCCGGCGGCCGGCCGACCCGTCCCGGGGCGCGGTCACGGGGTGGTCGGGGTCAGCGCGGGTTTGTGCGCCTCGACCCACAGGAACAGCGCCGCGTGGCGATCCTCCGGCTCCTCCTCGACGACGGCCCGGTCGATGACGAAGCCGGCCTCGCGAACGAGCGCGCGGTTCCGCCGCACGCCGTAGTGGCTGAAGAACATCGGCACCCCGAGCCAGTCCTCCTCGATGTCGTCCGGGGCGTCCTGGGCGCCCATCGACGCAAGGAACGTCCCACCGGGCCGCAGCCAGCCGAAGATCGCGGTCAGCAGGGCGGGCAGGTCCGCCCGCGGGACATGGGTGAGCGTGTAGAAGCCCGACGACCGCATCGAATGACGCCGCCGGCAGCTGGAGCGCCGTCATGTCGGCCTGGATGAACGTCGCGTCGGGGACGTTGGCACGTGCCAGCTCGACCTGGCGGGCCGAGATGTCCACCCCCGTGACCCGGCGCCCGACGGCCAGGCGGCGCGTCATCGGCACGCCCGCCCCGCACCCGAGATCGAGCACGTCGGCGCCGGGCGGGATCAGCGTGTCGGCTCGATCCAGCCAGGCCAGCCGCGTGGCCGATGGCCGCGCGTCGCTCCATTCGAAGTAGCGCTCCGCGATCGTGTCGTACCCGTCGGCCACGATCCGGCGCGGATCCCGGCGGACCGCCACCTATCGACCCTCGTCGAGCCCGACCTCGTGGGCCGCACCGTCGACGATGCGCCACGCGCGGACGCCCGGCTCGCCGGTCGTCGCGTCCGCCTCCTGCTCGCTCAGGCTGACGAGCAGGTAGAGCGCGTCCGGGTAGAACGCGAGCCCGAGGTCCGTCGGCGAGGGCACGGCCGGGGTGTGCGTGTGCGAATGGACGATCCCCCAGAACACCTCGTCGGCATCGTCGGTCGCGATGGTCAACCGGTACAGGTCGTCGGGGTCGATCTCGTAACGGAACGGCGAGGCCGCCTTGTTGCTGGTGGCCTCGAAGCGCAGCGCCCGCCCGCCGGCAGCCGCCGGCGCGTCGCCGACGATGAGCCCGCACGCCTCGTTCGGGTACTCGGCCCGGGCGTGCGCCACGAGCGACGCCCGGATCGCGGCCGGCAGCGACGCTGTCGCCGGTCCGGGATGGGCATCCGCCGGTCCGCCGCTCACCACGATCCGCCGCTCACCACCAGTTGACGCCGCCCTCGAGCGCGTCTTCCATGTCGTCGAGATCGGTCGTGAAGGTGCCGGCCGAGAGGTATTTCCAGCCGCCGTCGGGCAGCAGCGCCACGATCGTGCCGCCGTCCATCGCGACTGCCTCGCGCGCCGCAGCGACGAGTACCGCGCCACACGACGGCCCGGCGAAGATGCCCTCGCGGAAGACGAGCTCGCGCAGCGCGGCGATCGCGTCGCGGTTCGAGACGAGGTACTTCGCGTCGATGAGCGACGGGTCGAGGATCTCGGGGATGAAGCCCTCGTCGAGCGATCGGAGGCCCTGGACGTGCTCGCCGGGGAGCGGCTCGGCGGCGACGATCCGGACGCCCGGCTTGTGCTCGCGCAGGTAGCGCGACACGCCCATCAGCGTGCCGGCGGTACCGAGGCCCGCGACGAACACGTCGATCTCGGGGCAATCGGCGAGGATCTCGGGGCCCGTCGTCTCGTAATGGGCGAGCGGGTTGGCCTCGTTGCCGTACTGGTATGGCATCACGAAGCGCTCGTCCTTGGCGACGAGGTGCTTGGCCAGGGCGATGGCGCCGTTGGAGCCGAGCGCCCCGGGTGAATCGATCACCTCCGCGCCGAAGAGCGCGGCCATCTGCCGGCGTTCGTTGGTCACGTTGTCGGGCATGACGAGGGCGACCCGGTAGCCCTTGCGCCGGCCGATCATCGCCAGCGCGATCCCGGTATTGCCCGAGGTCGGCTCCAGGATGATCGAGTCCTCGTGCAGCAGCCCGCGCGCCTCGAGGTCCTCGACGAGGTACTTGGCCACGCGATCCTTGACCGAGCCCGTCGGGTTCAGCATCTCGAGCTTCGCGAGGATGCGCACCTCGGGTTTCGGGCTCATCCGCGGGATCTCGACCAGCGGCGTGTGCCCGATGGCGTCGAGGATGTCGTCGTACCGCCCGCCGTGGCGGGCCAGGTCCTCGTGGGCGTGCGAGTGGTCGTGATCGGCGTCAGGCAGCCGCCACGGGATGGCCACGGTCAGCCGCCGGCCATCGCCGGGAGCAGGCGGACCTCGTCGGTCGGCCCGACCGGCGTATCGAGGCCGGCGAGATAGCGCACGTCCTGGCCGTTGACGTAGACGTTGACGAACCGGTTCAGGTCGCCGTCCTCGGTGAGCAACTGGCCGCCGAGCGCCGGGTGGCGATCCACGAGCGCGTCGACCACCGAGCGGATCGATCCGCCCTCGATGTCGAGCGTCTTCACGCCGCCGACGTTGGGTCGGAGCACGGCAGGGATGAACACCGTGCTCACGTGCGCGCCTCCGGCGAGACGGAGCCCGCGAGCCCGGTGGTCGTCATGAGGAACGGCGCGTCCTCGCCGAGATTGGCGGTCGCGAGCGGCCGGCCCGCCTTGCGTGCCTCGACCGCGGCGTCGCTGCACACCGGGCATGCCGGGTCGCGGCGCAGCTGGAGCTCGGTGAACTCGGTCTCGAGGGCATCGAACAGGACCAGCCGGCCGGCGAGCGTATTGCCGATGCCGAGCAGGATCTTGAGTGCCTCGTTCGTCTGGAGCAGGCCCAGGATGCCCGGGACCACGCCGAGCACGCCAGCCACGGAGCAGCCGGGGGCGAGCTCGGGCGGGGGCGGCGTCGGGTAGAGGCAGCGGTAGCACGGGCCGACGTACGGGACGAAGGTCGTGAGCTGCCCCTCGAAGCGGAATACGCTCGCGTGCACGACCGGGATCCCGGCGGCCACGGCGGCGTCGTTGAGGATGTAGCGCGTCTCGAACGTGTCGGTCCCGTCCAGGATCACGTCGTAGCCCGCGATGAGGCGCTCGACGTTCGTCGCGACGAGCATCTCCTCGTGCTGGACGACCTTGACGTCGGGGTTGAGGGCGTTGATCGCGATCCGCGCGGACTCGACCTTGCGCTCGCCGATCCGATCGGTCGTGTGGACGATCTGGCGCTGCAGGTTGGAGAGATCGACGATGTCGAAATCGACGAGGCCGATGGTGCCGACACCTGCCGCCGCGAGGTAGAGCGCGGCCGGGCTGCCGAGACCGCCGGCGCCGATGAGCAGCGCCTTGCTGCCGAGCAGCTTCGCCTGGCCGGCCGACCCGACCTCGGGGATGAGCAGGTGGCGGCTGTAGCGCTGCTTCTGCTCGGTATTCAGGACGACGGGCGTGTCGAACTCGAGGCCCGCGCCCTTCCACGCCTGGAAGCCGCCGCTCATCGACGCGACGTCGGTGTAGCCCATCTCGGCGAGGGTCTGGGCCGCGAACAGCGATCGCACGCCGCCCGCGCAGTACAGGATCACCGGGGCATCGCGATCGGGCGCCGCGCCCTCGATCTGCTGCTCGATATAGCTCTTCGACACGTGCTGGGCGCCGGGGATGTGGCCCTGCTCCCACTCGGACGCCTCGCGGACGTCGACGATCGTGGCCGCGCCGGCGGGGAGCGCGTCCACCTCCTGGGCGGTCACTTCACGGATCTGGGCGCGGGCCTCGCGAAGGAGGTCGGCGTAGGACTTCGGCATGGGGCTGTTGGGCTCCGTTGGTCGACGGGCTGGCAGTCTGCTCGGACGCCAGGGCGGATGGGCGGGGTGCGCTGTGAGCGCTGGGTTGCGCGGGTCGTGCGCTGTGCGGGGGCCGGCGGTCAGGCCGGCTCGCTACACCTGCAGCGGCGCTCGATCCTGGTCATGCGCCGGCCTCGGCGGGACTCGGGGTCCGGTTGGAGGGATCGGCGGCACCCAGGTCGGCGAGGACGTGCTGGAGGCTGTCGTGGCTCAGCATCGCGCACTTGAGGCGCGCCGGGCTGATGTCGATGCCGAGGAGGTCCAGCAGGTCGTCGGCGCGGATGCCGGCGACATCGCTGAGCGGCTTGCCCTTGATCTCGTCGGTCAGGAGGCTCGCGCTGGCCTGGCTGATGGCACAGCCGCGACCGGTGAACCCGACCCGATCCACGACGCCGTCCTTGACGCCGAGCATCAGCGTGATCCGGTCGCCACAGAGCGGATTGGCGCCCTCGTACGACGCGTCGGCATCCTCGATGACCCCGAAGTTGTGGGGCCGCCGGTAGTGCTCGAGGATGTAGTCGCGATACAGGTCGTCCATGGACCTCCGATTGTAGCCCGTTCGTCTAATCCCTACCAGCGGGGTCGGGATTAGGTCCACGCGGCGTCCACGCACGCGTTTCGAGCGCGATCCATCCCGAGGTGCGTGCCCGCAACGGACTCTTGGCGGCGCGGATTGGTACGAACCGGCGGACCAGCGCGGGACCCGCGGGCGGTATCGTTCGGTGCCCGGTGGCAACGATGGTCGCAGAGCGACTCGCCGTGCATCTCGAAGGCCAGGCATCGAAGCGTGGGTTGATCCCGCGCATGCCGGCCGGTGAGCGCCTGCTCGCCGACGCCGCGACGTGGCTCACGACCGAGTACGGCGACATCGTCCGATCGACTGCCCAGCACACGCTGCCGACCGGCGACACGCGCCTGACGGTCGCGCTCCATCCCGCCGCGCCCGACCTCGTCCTGACCGCCTCGGACACCGGTCGCGTCACGGCCGACGCGTCCACGACCGCATGTGGCCCGGGCTATCACCGCTTCGTCGGCCGGGTCATCGAGCGGATGGGGCTGGAGCTCGGCATCGGCTGGACGCCCGACGCGATCGCCTTCGCCGAGCGGCCGGTCGTCGAGCGCGCGTACCTCGCCTGGCTCGGCCCGATGCTGACGCACGCCCAGGTCGCCCGCCAGCGGGGTCGGCCGGGCCTGCACGTCGGCACCCCGCCCGGCACCACGTTTGCGTTCGATGGCGCGATCGCGACGGCCCTTGGCCCACGCGATGACGCATGGCTGGACTCGGCGATCGCCGAGCCGCGGATCGCCATCGAGGTGACGCCGTGGTGGGCGGACGCCACCGACGGCCGCTACCTGCTCAACCGCGCGCTGGCGATGCTCTGGCTCGAGGTTCGCTGGCGTCCGCCCGCGATCGACGGCGAGGCCGACCTGCTCGACGACGTCCATCGATCGCTGTCTCGGGCGTTTCCCGTCGAGCCCGATCTCGACTACCCGTGGCACGCCTGGGTCGAACTGGCAGCGTTGCGCGCACCGGCGCTGAACGACGCGATGATCCGCCAGGCGGCGACGCGTGCGACGGCGACACCCGAGCCGACGCCTCCGGTCGGCTACCGACGCGGCGACGTCCGGATCAGCCACGAAGGCTGGGCGCTCGAGGTGCCGGGGTCATTCGCGGAGAAGCGGACGGAGGAGGAATGGTGGGGCGGCGGGCCCGGCCGCGGCATCACCCTCGCCGCGGTCACGACGGCGACGCCGACCGGTCCGATGAGTGCCGAGGCGTTCGTCCGCGAGTTCGCCGCGCGATCTCGGGTCTGACGCGCTCACCCATCGCGCGGGACCGCTCGTCGGTCGGGCGCGGCTCACGACGGACGCGAGCTCGGGCGTCGAGGTCGGTGTGCTCGAGGGGTTCTCGGCCGTGGAGGGCTCGGGCGCCGCGATCCGGATCGTGTTCGACGACCCGGCCGACTGGGACTGGGCGCTCGAGATGTGGCGGTCGCTCGCCCCGGGCTGACGCGCGGCCCACGTCGGCCACGGCGGGCCGCGCTCCGATGCAAACTTGCGGGCATGGACAAGGTCGATGCCGTCCCCGCGACCGGCAGCGATGTGATGCTCACGGCGGCCGACCTGGCGGGCGCCGCCGGCACCACCACCGAGCGGATCGCGATCCTCGCGTCGGCCGGCGTGGTGCGCCCCACCGATGAGGGCCGGTATGCGACCGGCGACGTCCATCGCGTTCGCCTGCTCGAAGCGTTCGAGAGCGCGGGGATCTCGCTCGACGCGCTCCTCGCCGCGGCGGCGAGCGGTCGGATCGATTTCGGTGGGTACCACGAACTGCACCGCGACCCCGGAGCGCCGTCGTCGCGGACGTTCGGCGCGTTCCGGGCCGACGTCGACCCGGGCGGCGCCATCGTGTCGGGCCTGTTCACGGCATTCGGCCTGGCCGAACCGGGCGCGGGTGCGCGCCTCGCCGCCGACGAAGAAGCCTTCGTCAGTCGCTGGATCGACCTCGTCGGGGCGATCGACGATCCGTCCCTCGCCGTCCGAGTGGTCCGGCTCTTCGCGGAGGCCACCCGCCGGGCGTCGGACGCGGCACTCGACGTCTACGCGGAGGCGGCCTCGCGGCTGGGACCCGATCCTGCGTCGGTCGACCCGGAGGCGTATGCCGAGCTGCTCGAGCCATGGGCTCGCCTGGCGCGCGAGCTCCCGTCACTGGCTGCGTGGCTGACCGAACGGCACCTGCGGCGATCGATCGACGCGTTCAGCGTCGAGACCACCGAGCAGTTGCTGGCCGCGGGCGGGTACGTCCCGGCACGGACCGTCGCGCTGCCCGGGATCGCATTCGTCGACCTGACGGGGTTCACCCGCACGACCCAGGAACTCGGCGACGAGGCGGCGGCCGGGCTCGCGCTTCGGCTCGGCGAGCTCGCGCGGACGGTGGCGGAGGGATATGGCGGTCGACTCGTGAAGCTGCTGGGCGACGGGGCGCTCCTCCAGCTGCCCGACGCCCAGGCCGCCGTGGCGGCGACGGCAGAGCTGCTCGTGGCACTGGTCCCGGCCGGCCTGCCGAGCGGGCACGCGGGTATCCACCGCGGCCCGGTCATCGAGCGCGAGGGCGACGTGTTCGGGCGATCCGTGAACCTCGCGGCCCGCATCTCGGACCGAGCGCCAGACGGCGCGCTCTACGTCACCGCCGAGGTCGTGGCCGACATGGCGTCCACCGGGATCGCGTTCACGCCGGTCGGAACGTCGGAGCTGCAGGGGAGCGGCGCGGTCGAGTTGTTCGCGGTCGACCTGACGACGGTGGCGCGCAGGTCGCAGGTCGACTGATCGTTCGATCGGTCGGCGGCGAGCCGCGCTCCTCCTAGCCCGCGAAGACCTTCTGCACCTCGACCAGACCCGACGCCAGCGCGTCGATGTCGTCGGTCGTGGAGTAGACGCTGAAGCTGGCGCGTGCCGTGGCGGCCAGGTCCAGCCGCTCGTGCAGCGGCATCGTGCAGTGGTGGCCGGCCCGGACCGCGATCCCGAACCGGTCGAGCACCTGCGCCACGTCGTGCGGGTGGATGCCCGGCAGGTTGAACGGGATCACGCCGCCCCGCAGGTCCGGGTCCATCGGCCCATAGAGGGCGATCCCGGGCACCTCGCGCGGCAGGACGTCGAGCGCGTATGTCACGAGGTCGCGCTCGTGCGCGCGCACGGCGTCCATGCCGAGACCCATGAGGTACTCGGCCGCGACGCCGAGGCCGATCGCGTCGCCGACGGACGGGGTGCCCGCCTCGAACTTCCAGGGGATCTCGTTGAAGTCGCTGCGCCGCAGGTGGACCTCGCGGATCATCTCGCCGCCGGCGAGGAACGGCGGCATCGCCTCGAGGATCTCGCGGCGTGCCCACAGCACGCCGGACCCCATCGGCGCCAGCATCTTGTGGCCGCTGAACGCGTAGAAGTCGACCCCGAGCTCCTGGACGTCGACCGGGACGTGCGGCACGGCCTGGGCACCATCGACGAGCACGAGCGCCCCCGCCGCGTGGGCCATCTCGACCATCTCGCGGACCGGGTTGATCGTGCCCAGGGTGTTCGAGACGTGGGTGAACGCCACGAGCTTCGGCTTGAGCCGCAGCAGGACCTCGAACACGTCGAGCCGGAGGATCCCGTCATCGGTGATCGGGATGAACTCGAGGTCGCCGTCCCGCTCCTGGACGAGGAGCTGCCACGGGACGAGGTTGGCGTGGTGCTCCATCTCGGTCAGCACGATCGCGTCGCCGCGCGAGATGTTGCGGCGGCCCCACGCGTAGGCGACGAGGTTGATCGCCTCGGTCGCGTTGCGGGTGAAGATCACCTCGTGGCTGTCGGGCGCGTTGATGAACGTCGCCGCCCGGACGCGGGCCTTCTCGTACTCGGCCGTCGCCTTCTCGCCGATCGTGTAGATCCCGCGATGCACGTTGGCGTTGTACTCGCGGTAGTAGTCCGCCAGCGCATCGATCACGACCCGCGGCTTCTGGCTCGATGACGCCGAGTCGAGATAGACCAGCGGATGCCCGTGGATCACCTGCTCGAGGATCGGGAAGTCGGCGCGCAGCGCGACCGGATCGAGCCTTGGGGTCGCCTCGATGGCCATGTCGTCGTGCCCGGCTAGCGGGCGGCCTCCACGGGCTCGAGCTCGAGCTCGGGGCCCGTCGGCACCTTGAGCGCCTCGTCGGGGAGGTCCACCTCGAGACCGGCCTCGCGGAGGATCGGCCCGTAGCCCTCGTCCTCGAGCCGCAGCGCGAGGTCCTTGCCGCCGCTCTTGACGATGCGGCCCTGGGCCAGCACGTGGACGACGTCGGGCTTGATGTAGTTGAGCAGGCGCTGGTAGTGGGTGATGAGCAGGACGCCGAGGTCCGGGTTGAGCATCGCGTTGACGCCCTCGGCCACGATCCGCAGCGCGTCGATGTCGAGCCCCGAATCGGTCTCGTCGAGGATCGCCATCTGCGGCTCGAGCACGGCCATCTGGAGCATCTCCAGCCGCTTCTTCTCGCCGCCCGAGAAGCCCTCGTTGACGTAGCGGCTGGCGAAGCCCTCGTCCATCCGCAGGAGCGCCATCTTCTCGCGCATCTTGTTGCGGAAGTCGCGCATCGAGACCCCGCCCTTGACCGGGTCGGTCGGGTCGATGTCGGCGTCCTTGTCGAGACCCTGGAGCTTGGCGTTGAGCGCGCTCCGGATGAAGGAGGCGACGCTCAGCCCGGGGATGGCGGTCGGGTACTGGAACGCGAGGAAGAGCCCGAGGCGGGCGCGCTTGTCCGGCGAGAGCTTCAGGATGTCGCGGCCCTGCCACAGGACCTCGCCGCCCTTGACGACGTACGCCGGGTGGCCCATCAACGCATAGGCCAGCGTGGTCTTGCCCGAGCCGTTGGGACCCATGATCGCGTGGACCTCGCCCTGGCCGACGGTCAGGTCGATGCCCTGGAGGATCTCGTTCTCGGGGTGGGCGATGGGGGCGACCCGCAGGCCGCGGATCACGAGCTGCTGGTCGGTGGTCTGGTCGCGGTCGGTCACGGTGTGGTCAGGGCTCCTTGGCGTTCGTCGGGGCGTTCGTCGGCGACGACCACGCGCTGGGGCGCGAGATCGGCCAGGGTCATCGAATCGAGCGTGGAGGTGATCGCGTCACGGACGCGGACCCACAGGATGTTGACGGTGCAGTGGGACGAGCGGTCGCACACGGTGGCGTGCTCGGGATCGTCCGACGCGCAGATCATCGGGGCGATCGGCCCCTCGAGGGCGCGGAGGACCTCGCTCATCGTGATCGTCTCGGGGGCACGGGCCAGCTCGTAGCCGCCATGGGCACCCCGGGTGCTGACGACGAGGCCCACGTCGCGCAGGCTCACGACGAGCTGCTCGAGATAGGCGCGCGGGAGGTCCTCTTCCGCGGCGATCCCCGCAAGGCTCGCGGGACCGGTCCCGTAGTGCCGGGCGAGCTGGACCATCAGGCGGACCCCGTACTCGCCCTTGGTGGAGAACGAGACGGCGCCGGAGCCATGGAAGGCCGGGCGGGCGATGGCGACCGGGGTCGCGCTGGCGTGGGTCAGGGGAGGGTCCTCAATCCCGAGTGATTTCGTCGGGATTGTACGGCGAGGCTCCTTGGGGCGTCAACGAGCCGGCGTTGCGACGGGATGGCGAAGGCGCAGCCGCCGGGCGAGCTCGGCCGCCTGCTCGTACCGCCCGAAGGACGGCATGACGTAGGTGCCCGCGACGCGGTCGCCGACCGCGTCGAGCAACTCCTCCGTGATGCGCAGGCCGACCTCGGCACCGAGGTCGCCCGCCTCGCGAAGCGTGGCCCGCGTGCGGTCAGGGATCGTGATGCCGGGGACCTCGTTGTGGAGGAACTCGGCGTGCCGCGTCGACTGGAGCGGCAGCACGCCAAGGAGGAGCGGGATCGGGAAGCCGCCGGCCCCGAAGCGCCGCCGCGCCTCATCGAACATCGCTTCGACCTGCTCGATCGAGTACAGCGGCTGGGTCATGATCAGGTGGGCCCCGGCCGCGATCTTGCGCTCCAGTCGATCCCATTCCGTTGCCGCGTCGGCGGCCGTCGGGTCGAGCGCGCAGGCGATGGTGAAGCCCGCCTGCTGCCCGATCGGCGAACCTGCTGCGTCCTCGCCGCGGTTGAGCCGGGCGAGGATCTCGACGAGCCCGATGGAGTCGACATCCCAGACCCCGGTCGCGCCCGGCAGGTCGCCGATCCGCGGCGGATCCCCGGTCAGGGCCAGGATGTCGCGAACGCCCAGGGCATGCGCACCGAGCAGCTCGGACTCGAGCGCCATGAGGTTCCGGTCGCGCGTCGTCACGTGGACGACGCACTCGAGATCGAGATCGTGCTGGATCCCGAAGGCCACGGCGAGCGCACCCATCCGGACCCGGGCCATCGCGGAGTCGCTGATGTTGACCACATCGACACCGGCCGCCTGGAGGAGCCGGGCGGCCTCGATCGTCCGCTCGATCCGGATCGAGCGGGGCGGGTCGATCTCGACCGAGATGACGTAGCGACCCTCCTCGAGGGCGCGGGCGAGGCCGGTCGGCGGCGGCGGCCCGTCGGTCGTCGCGGCGATCTCGGCACGGATCGACGAGATCGCCGCGGGCGGCGCCGGCGGACTGCCGCGGCGACCGCCGCATCGCCGGCCCGGCGCGTCGATGGCGCTGCGCATCGCCGCGATGTGCTCGGGCGTCGTCCCGCAGCACCCGCCGACGATGGCCGCCCCGGCATCGAGCATGTCGTCGACCATGCGCCCGAAGTAGTCGGGGCCGGCGGCGTAGACGAACTGGCCCTCGACGCGCTGGGGGAGGCCCGCGTTCGGCAGGATCGCCCGACCGGCCGCGCCCATCCCCGCGAGCGCGTCGAGACAACCCACGGGGCCGGCGCCGCAGTTGACCCCGACGACGTCGATATCGGCGACCACGCCGAGCGTCGCGGCCGCGGCTGCCGGGGCCGTCCCGTCCGCGAGCGCGAGATCCTCGCCGAACGTGAGCAGCGCGACGATCGGGAGGTCCGCGGCAGCGGCACGCGCCTCCTCGACCGCGATGGCCAGGTGGTCGATGAGCGCGAACGTCTCGAACCAGAACAGGTCCGCACCGCCCTCCAGGAGCCCGTCCACGGTCTCGCGGAAGCAGCTCCGGATGGAACGCTCATCGAGGTGCAGGATCTCGCGGGTGGGCGCGCCAAGCGGTCCGATCGACCCGGCCACCAGCACGTCCCGGCCGGTGACGTCGCGCGCCTCGCGGGCGATCTGGGCGCCGCGCCGCGCGAACCGACCCGCCTGGTCGCCCAGGCCGTATGGCGCGAGCCGGATGCGGTTCGCGCCGAAGGTCGAGGTCTCGATGATGTCCGCGCCGGCCGCCAGGTACTCGCGATGGATCGCCCCGATCAGCTCGGGACGGGTCGCGACCAGCTCGTCCAGCACGGCGCGCTGCGGGATGCCGCGGCTGAACAGCAGCGTCCCCATGGCCCCGTCGGCCAGCAACGGGCCGGCGGCGAGGCGATCGCGAAAGCGCTCGCGGTTCCCCATCGGCTAGGACTCGTCCGCCAGGTTCGGCGCGAGCCAGCGCTCCGCCTCGGCCACGGGCATGCCCTTGCGGCGAGCGTAGTCCTCGAGCTGATCGTGCCCGATCCGGCCGAGCCCGAAGTAGGCGCTGGCCGGGTTCCAGAAGTAGTAGCCAGAGACCGACGCTCCCGGCCACATGGCGTACGACTCCGTGAGTCGGATGCCGGCCCGCTCCTCCGCCTCGAGCAGCGCGAAGAGGGTCCCCTTCTCGGTGTGGTCCGGACAGGCCGGGTAGCCGGGCGCGGGCCGGATGCCCTGGTATCGCTCGGCGATGAGATCGGTGTTCGTGAGCGCCTCGTCGGGGGCGTAGCCCCACAGCTCGCGGCGGACCCGCTGATGCAGCCGCTCGGCGAATGCCTCGGCCAGCCGGTCGGCGAGGGCCTTGGCAAGGATCGAGGAGTAGTCGTCGTTGGCGGCTTCGAACTCGGCCACGATCTCGTCCAGCCCGTGGCCCGCCGTGACCGCGAACGCGCCGATGTAGTCGTGCAGGCCGGTCTCGATCGGAGCGACGAAGTCGGCGAGGGCGACGTTCGGCCGACCGTCGGGCTTGGCCATCTGCTGACGCAGGGTCCGGAACGTCGCCAGCGGGTCGCGGCGTTCCTCGTCCCGCCAGACGGCGATGTCGTCGGAGTCCACCGTGTTGGCCGGCCAGAAGCCGACGACGGCGCTCGCCTTGAGCCGCCCGTCGCGCCACGATCCGTTCGAGCAGCACGAGCGCGTCGCGATGGAGGTCCCGCGCCGCCGCACCCAGCCGCGGGTCGTCGAGGATCGCCGGGTAGGCACCGCGCATCTCCCACGTCGCGAAGAACGGCGTCCAGTCGATGAACTCGACGAGCTCGGCGAGCGGGTAGTCGGCGAATGTCCGCGGCCCCGAGGAACGTGGGGCGCGGCGGCCTGACCTCGGACCAGTCGACGGGGACGCGGTTCGCGCGCGCCTCGGCCACGGTCAGGCGCTTCTCCTTCGCGCGCTGGCCCGCCCGGTCACGGCGGACGGTCTCGTACTCGTCGCGGATCCCGGCCACGAACGCGTCACGCCGATCGACCTGCACGAGCGAGCCCGCCACGCCGACCGCCCGGGACGCGTCGAGCACGTGGACGACCGGCCCCGAGTAGGCCGGGGCGATCTTCATCGCCGTGTGGGTGCGGGACGTCGTCGCCCCGCCGATGAGCAGCGGGATCGTGAACCCCTGGCGCTCCATCTCCTCGGCGACGTGGGTCATCTCGTCGAGTGACGGGGTGATCAGCCCGGACAGGCCGATGAGGTCCGCGTCGATCTCGATCGCCTTCTCCAGGATCCGCGCGGCCGGGACCATCACGCCCAGATCGACCACCTCGTAGTCGTTGCAGCCCGAGGACGACGCCGACGATGTTCTTGCCGATGTCGTGGACGTCGCCCTTGACCGTGGCCGTGACGATCGTCCCGGAGCGCTTGCCCGTGCCCGCCCGCTCCGCCTCGAGGTACGGGATGAGCACGGCGACGGCCTTCTTCATGACCCGGGCGCTCTTGACGACCTGGGGCAGGAACATCCGCCCGGCGCCGAACAGGTCGCCGACGACGTTCATCCCCGCCATCAGCGGGCCTTCGATGACATCGAGCGGCCGATCCGCCGCGAGCCGGGCCTCCTCGGTGTCGTCGACGATGTACGCATCGATGCCGGCGACGAGGGCGTGCGTCAGGCGCTCCTCCACCGGCTTCTCGCGCCAGGCGAGGTCCTCGGCTGCCCGCTCCATCCCGCTCTCGCCGGCGTAGCGACCCGCGAGCTCCAGCAGCCGCTCGGTCGCATCGGACCGGCGGTTCAGGACGACGTCCTCGACCAGCTCGCGCAGCTCCGGGTCGATCTCGTCGTAGATGGGCAGGACGCCGGCATTGACGATGGCCATGTCGAGGCCCGCGGCGATCGCGTGGTAGAGGAAGACCGAGTGGATCGCCTCCCGCACGCGGTCGTTGCCGCGGAACGCGAAGGACACGTTCGAGACGCCGCCTGACGTCCGCGTTCCGGGGAACTCCCGCTTCAGCCGCCGCACGGCCTCGATGAACGACACGGCGTAGTCGTTGTGCTCCTCCATCCCCGTCGCGATCGCGAAGATGTTGGCGTCGAGGATGATGTCCTCGGGCGCGAACCCGACCACGTCCGTGAGCAGGTCGTAGGCCCGTCGCAGGACCGCGACGCGCCGTTCGGGCGACTCCGCCTGGCCCTGCTCGTCGAAGGCCATGACGACGACCGCCGCGCCGTAGCGCCGGCAGAGGCGAGCCTGGCGCAGGAACTCGGCATCGCCTTCCTTGAGCGAGATCGAGTTGACGACGCCCTTGCCCTGGAGCTGCTGGAGCCCGGCCTCGATCACGGACCATTTCGAGCTGTCGACCATGACCGGCACGGTCGCGATATCGGGCTCGGCGGCGATCCGCCGGAGGAAGCGGGTCATCGCCGCGACGCCGTCGAGCATGGCCTCGTCCATGTTCACGTCGATGAGCTGGGCGCCGTTCGAGACCTGCTCGCGAGCGATGTCGACCGCCTCGTCCTCGCGATCCTCGGCGATGAGCCGGGCGAACTTGCGCGAGCCGGTGACGTTCGTGCGTTCGCCGACGTTGACGAAGGCGTTGCCCGGCGGCGGGATGACGACCGGCTCCAGGCCGGACAGGCGGGTGACGCCCCGCGGCTCGGGGATCCGGCGCGGCGGGAGGCCGGCAACCGCGGCGGCGATCGCGGCGACATGGGCCGGGGTGGACCCGCAACAGCTGCCGGCCACGTTCAGGAGGCCATGCCGGGCCCATTCGCCGAGCGCCTCGGCCATCTCCTCGGGCGTCTCGTCGTAGCCGCCGAGGTCGTTCGGCAGGCCGGCGTTCGGGTACGCCGAGACCGGCCGGTCGGCGACGCGCGAGAGCACGTCGAGGTGCTCGCGCAGCTGCTTCGGACCCAGTGCGCAGTTGAGCCCGACGATCAGCGGGTCGGCGTGACGGATGCTGTGCCAGAACGCCTCGACGGTCTGGCCCGACAGCGTCCGGCCGGACGCATCGACGATCGTCCCCGAGATGATCAGCGGCAACCGATCGCCAAGCTCGTCGAACAGCGACTCGACGGCGAAGATCGCGGCCTTCGCGTTGAGCGTGTCGAAGATCGTCTCGATGAGCAGGATGTCGGCGCCGCCCTCGACGAGACCGGCGGCCGAGTCGCGGTAGGCGGCAACGAGCTCGTCCCAGGTGACGCTGCGGGCCGCCGGGTCGGCCACGTCCGAGCTCATCGACGCGGTCCGGTTCGTCGGCCCGAGGGATCCGGCCACGAATCGGGGGCGGTCGGGTTCGGCCAGCTCGGCGGCGTCGGCCGCGTCACGGGCGAGGCGGGCGGCCACGACGTTCATCTCACGGACCGTGGCCGGGTCGAAGCCGTAGTCGGCCTGGGCGATGCTCGTCGCGGTGAAGGAGTTGGTCGAGAGGACGTCGGCACCGGCGGCGAGGTAGGCCGCGTGGACCGCGCTGACCGCATCGGGCTGGGTCAGGCACAGCAGATCGCTGTCGCCACGCAGGTCGGTGGGATGGTCGCGGAACCGTTCGCCACGGAACGCGGCCTCGTCGAAGCCGTGCGCCTGGAGCATCGTGCCCATCGCCCCGTCGAGGACCAGGATCCGCTCGCCGAGGATCTCGAGCAGGCGCGCCCGGCGCGTCGCGCGGGTGAACGGAGCGGCGACGCGGTCCGGAGCGCTCGTGGCACTCACGGCGGCGCGGCGGTCCGATCGGTCATGTTCGGTCTCCGATACCCAGGCTTCGACGCGGGTCGGCGCCAGGGTACGGACTCGGACGACCTGATCGGAACGAGGGTCTCCGGAGGGAGTTCCCTTATCTCGCAGGAGGCACCTGCCCGGACTTGGCACCTTGCCGACGTCGCATCGGTAGGTTGTCGTGGCTTCGACGGGCCGGTCCCTCCGCCACTCTTGATAAAAGCCCTCTTCGGTTGTGCCCCGATGATGGACCATCGGCAGGCGATCCGACAACCGTTCGAAGCCGGGGCGTTCGCACGCTCCGCAGCGTCGGCCCTCGAAGACGTACTCTCGACACATGACTGACGAGACAGCGAGCCAACGCAACACCCGACTCGAGCGCTTTGCCACCGGCTTCGCCGACGTCGCCGACGCGCTGGACGGCGCGACGGAGGAGGACCTCGATCGACGCGGGCCGGCCGGCGAATGGTCGGGGCGCGAGGTCGTCCATCATCTGGCCGACAGCGAGGCGATGGCCTACATCCGGCTGCGCCGCCTCATCGCCGAGGACGCACCCGTGATCGCCGGCTACGACGAGCCCGAATGGGCGCGCCGGCTCCACTACGACCGCCCCATCGAGACGTCGCTCGAGGTCCTGCAGGCGGTCCGCGGCGCGAGCCAGCAGCTGCTCATGGCGTTGACACCCGAGGAATGGGACCGGGTCGGCAGCCACAGCGAGTCGGGGCCGTACTCCGTCGACCGCTGGCTCGGGATCTACGCCGAGCACTCGCACGAGCACGCCGACCAGATCCGTCGCGCACGCCGGGGCGAGGACTGATGGCCACTGCGACGCCGACCCTGCTCGACGCGGCGACCGGCATCCTCCCCGACGTCGTCGAGACGCGCCGCCGGCTGCATCGCCGGCCCGAGATGGGGCTGCAGCTGCCCGAGACGCAGGCCGTCGTGGCCGAGGAGCTCCGTGGGCTCGGGCTGGAGCCGCAGCTGGGCGGCTCGACCACGTCGGTGACCGCCGTCATCGAGGGCGCTCGCCCGGGACCGACGATCCTGCTGCGCGCCGACATGGACGCGCTGCCGCTCCAGGAGGACACGGGGCTCGACTTCGCGTCCGAGGTCCCGGGCGTGATGCACGCCTGCGGCCACGACACGCACGTCGCGATGCTGCTTGGCGCCGCGCGCCTCCTCGTCGAGCGGCGCGACCAGCTCGCCGGGAACGTCCTGCTCATGTTCCAGCCCGGTGAGGAGGGCTTCCACGGCGCCCGCTTCATGCTCGACGAGGGGCTGCTCGGCAAGGGCATGACGGCCGCAAGCGACCGCACCGCGGCCGACGGACGTCAAGCGCGCGTTCGCCATCCACATCGGGACGCGATACGCCGCGGGCACGATCGCCCTCCGCCCAGGTCCGCTGCTGGCGTCATCGGACAAGCTCGTCGCCACGATCCGCGGCCGCGGCGGGCACGCGTCGTCGCCCCACCTCGCGCTCGATCCCATCACGACGCGCGGCCCAGTTCATCCTGGCGCTGTACGCGATGGTCACGCGCCGCATCGATGTCTTCGATCCGGCCGTCGTGACGATCGCCCGGGTGACCGCCGGGACGACGAACAACATCATCCCCGAGGTCGCCACGATCGAGGGCACGATCCGGACCGTGTCGCAGACCACCCGCACGCTCGTCCTCGAGCAGGTCCGCCAGGTCGCGGCCGGGATCGCCGAGGCGCACGGCGCATCGATCGAGCTCGTGATCGAGCCGGGCTACCCGGTCACGGCCAACGACCCCGAGATCGCCGCCTGGGCGCGCGGGCTCGCGGTCTCGATCGTCGGCGAGGACGCGATCGAGGACCTGGCCGCACCGATCATGGGCGCGGAGGACTTCTCCTACGTGCTCCAGCAGGTGCCGGGCGTGTTCGTGTTCCTGGGCGCGCGACCGGACGACGAGGACCCGGCGACGGCGCCGCAGAACCACTCGAACAAGGTCGTCTTCGATGAGCCGTCGATGGCGCGGGGCGTGGCCCTCTACGCCGCGGCGGCGCTGGACTTCCTGGGCGAGCGCCTTAGCGCATCACCCGCCCGGGCCTGGGCGAAGTCGGGCGACCGACCCGGCCGCGCGCTCCGATGACGCAGCCGTGGTGCGTCGCGCGGCCTCTCCGGAACCGACGAAATTCGACCACGCTGTCGGATCCGGCCAGCAGCGTTCGTAGCAGGGGTGAGAGGCCGCCCGACGAAGGGCGCGCCCGAGACCACAGGAGATGATCCGAGATGCAGTACCTGGTTTCCGTGATCGACGACACGGCCGGCCTCGCCACCCCGGACGAGATGGCGGCCATCGACGCGTTCAACGAGCGGCTCCAGGCCGAGGGCCACTGGGTCTTCGCCGCCGGCCTCGGGTCGCCGAGCACGGCCACCGTCATCGACAACCGCGGTGGGGAGGCGGTGATCACCGACGGGCCGTTCGTGGAGTCGAAGGAGTACCTCGCCGGCTTCTGGGTCATCGAGGCCGCCGACCTCGACGTGGCGCTCAAGCTCGCCGCCGAGGGGTCGAAGGCCTGCAACCGGAAGGTCGAGGTGCGGCCGCTCCTGGCGAGCGGACGCGCGATCGGGGTCCGGCGAGCGGTGTCGGAATGGGGCAGACGCGTTCGTAGGAAAGATGAGCGGCGGCCCGACGGGGCGGCCAGGCGACGAAAGGAGACGATCCGAGATGACGCAGTACATGATCGCGTTCGATGACGGCGACATGGTCATTCCCGCGGAGGATCTGCCCGACGTGGCCAAGGCCGCCCAGGCGGTGGTCCAGGAGGCCAGGGACGCCGGGGTGTGGGTCTTCGGCGCCGGGCTGGAGCACCAGGACCCGAGCGTGGTGGCCACCGACGGGACGGTCACCGACGGCCCGTATCCGGAGAGCAAGGAGCACATCGGCGGGTTCGCGGTCGTCGACGTGCCCTCACGCGAGGAGGCGCTGGAGTGGGCCGCCAAGATCGCCGTCGCCTGTCGCTGTGCGCAACAGGTCTTCGAGCTCCTGCCCGACGTCGACCCGACGAAGTCGCTCGCAGCTACCTCACAGCGACCCGACCGCCTGAGTCAGGAGCACGGAGAGCGTTGATCGACGTCCGGGAGGCGATCACCCAGGCCCACCACGAGGAGTGGGCGCGGGTGGTCGCCGCCCTGACCAGGCGGTTCGGTGACCTCGACATCGCCGAGGAGGCGGCGGCCGAGGCGTTCGCGACCGCCGTCGAGCGGTGGCCGGCCGACGGCGTACCCCCGAACCCGGGCGCCTGGCTGACCACCACCGCCAACCGCAAGGCCATCGACCGGATCCGGCGCGAGCACAAGCGCGACGACAAGCAGCGGGAGGCGCAGATGTCGTACGACGACGACCCGCCCGAGCCGCTCGGCGCCATCGACGACGATCGGCTCCGGCTGATCTTCACCTGCTGTCACCCGGCGCTCGCGATGGAGACCCGCGTGGCGCTGACGCTGCGCATGGTCGGCGGTCTGACCATGCCCGAGATCGCCCGCGCCTTCCTGGTGCAGGAGGCCGCCATGGGGCAGCGGATCACCCGCGCGAAGGCCAAGATCAAGGCGGCTCGCATCCCGTATCGGGTGCCGTCCGCGGAGGACCTCCCGGCCCGCGTCTCCGGCGTCCTCGCCGTCCTCTTCCTCGTCTTCAACGAGGGCTACCTGGCGACCGGCCCCGACACCGATCCCGTCCGTCACGACCTGACCGCCGAGGCGATCCGGCTCACGCGCCTGGTCCGTGACCTCATGCCGGAGGACGGCGAGGTGGCCGGGCTGCTGGCGCTGATGCTCCTCACCGAGGCCCGCCGCACCGCCCGGGTCTCGGCGAGCGGCGAGCTGGTCACCCTCGACGAGCAGGACCGCGGGGCCTGGGACGCGGCGCTGATCGCCGAGGGTCATCGGCTGGTGCGCGAGCGCCTGGCCACCGGGGTGGCTCCGGGTCGCTACCAGATCCTCGCCGCGATCAACGCCGTGCACACCTCCGCCCGCGACGTCCGCGACACCGACTGGTCGCAGGTCGTCGCCCTCTACGACCAGCTCGTCCGCCTCGACCCCTCGCCGATCGTCGCCCTCAACCGGGCCATCGCGGTCGCCGAGCTCGACGGCCCGCGAGGTGGCCCTGGCGACCGTCGACCGTCTCGAGGACCGGTTGGCCGGCTATCACGCCTACCACGCGACCCGCGCCGACCTGCTGCGCCGGCTGGGCCGCCAGCAGGAGTCGCGCGCGGCGTACGACCAGGCCATCGAGCTGGCGGGCAACACCGCCGAGACCGCCTACCTGACCCGCCGCCGCGACGAGCTGGGGCCGTGACGCCGCCGGGCGCGGTAGCGCCGCGTTCGCGCCCGATCCTCCCGGGCGGCGCGCCCGGAACCCTCAGGCCGCGGGCACCGCGATCCTGTCGAGGAACCCCTGCCGCCAGCGCTCGGTGACGTCGACCGCGTTGAACGTGTAGAGGTGCAGGTCGACGATGCCGCTGGACGGATCCGCGATGACCGGGGCGAGGCCCTCCAGGAGCCCGTCCGGTCGGTAGAACCCTCCGGAGCGGATGAGGCGGGCGATGAACTGCGTGTTCTTGACCAGGAACCGGTGCGTGTCCGCCACTCCGATGCGTGCGCTGATCGCCAGCAGCCGCTGCGGCTCGGCGACGCCCGGGAGCCCGACGTGGACCGGCAGCGTGAGACCCTCGGAACGTCGCTGCCCAAGCCACAGCCGGATCGCGGCGGGATCGAAGCACAGCTGGGTCGTCATGTAGCTCGCGAATACGGTCTTCGCCCGGAGCGCATCGAGCAACGGCGCATCGGCGATGAATGCGTGGCCCTGTGGATAGCACGGGATCCCGATCTCGGACAGCGGATGGCCGATGTCGGCCATCGCCCGGAGCAACGTCAGCCCGTCCGGGAAGTCG
>CAWFPC010000013.1:0-156888 GCA_963817745.1 uncultured Chloroflexia bacterium | reverse complement strand
TGTGTAAGCCATCTGCGAGGCGACGTCCCGGACAGCGCATGTCAGCTGCACCCGCGCTCCCTGCACAGTCCGAGTTATCGCGGACGCTGCCGTCGACTACTTTCCCCAGACTCGCCTGTCGAGACGCACGCGTTGAGATCGGCTTCTCTCGCGGCCGTATGACGTCTTGGATCGCCGCCGGGCGTGCCTCGACGTCGGGAGGATGACATGAGGCTCCAGGGCAGTTCCGACCGCAGAGGCTGGCTGGTGATCGCCATCGTGGCAGTGATCGTGGCCATCCTCGCCTACCTGGTCTTCTTCACCACCATCCTGTAGGGGGACATCATGCGTAAGGGCAAGAGCGTGATCGGCAAGCCGATCCTGAGCTTGGCGGACGGGGCGCGTCTACACGATGTCAAGGACGTCATCCTTGGCGCCGGCAACGACACCGTTGTCGGATTGCTTGCCGATGAAGGCGGCTTCTCTCGAGCTCGTTGGTCGTGCCCATCGATGAGGTCAGGCCTTCGGGCGCGACGCGGTTGTCGTCGCCCGACGTGAGAGCGTGGTCGCGGCGAACGACGCGCCCGAGATCGGGTCCATCGTCGCGCGCGACCGCTCCCTCCTGGTACCCAGCGTGTTCACTGAGACAGGCGACGACCAGGGCAAGATCAATGACGTCTACTTCGATGAGCCGACCGGCCAGATTCTCGGCTTCGAGCTGTCCGGCGGCGTGTTCGCGGATGCGGCCCAGGGGACGCGGTACGTTCCCGTCGAGGAGCTGGTGCGGGTCGGTCCCGACGTCGCCTACGTCCATCCCGAGACCGCAGACCTGCTCGAGCAGCAGCGGGGTGGTATCAGCGGTGCGCTCGCCGATGCCGGGGACAAGGCCAAGAGCGCGGTGGGCGAGGCCACAGCGGTGCCAAAGCCGCCACCGCGGATGCCAAGCCCGAAGACGCCCTCCTGGGAAAGCGCACGGGCCGGGACGTCGAGGACGACAACGGCGCCCTGGTCCCGGCCGGGCGCCGGGTCACGAGCGACGACATCGAACGTGCTCGCGCGGCCGACAAGTTGGCGGATCTGACCGCCGCAGTCGGCCTGGGCGAGGCGGGGCTGGCCGCGGCCAACGCGAAGGATGCGCTCGGCGCGGCCGGAGACAATGCGGCGAGCCTGTGGGACAAGTTCACCCGCAAGATCGGCGAGATGACCGACGCGGCCGGCCAGCGCGTCGACCACGAGCAGACCAAGCGCCGTCTGGACCAGATCGAGGACGCTGTCGGCCGGCCGGTCACGAAGGTGTTCCTGGATCTCGAGGACCGCGTGATCCTCGACCTCGGCGATCTGATCACCCACGCGGCGGTCCAACGCGCCCACGATGCTGGCGCCCTCGACAGCCTGCTCGGGTCGGTCTACAAGGGCGAGGTCGCCTTCCAGCGGGACGAGATGCGAGCCGAGAAGCCCGGCGAGGCCACGATCGAGGATGCATCGGGACCCGGGATCAGCGCACCAGTCGTCGACGAGCTCCGATGAAGGTCGATGAGACCGAACGCCGACGTGAGGAGGAAGCCGAGGCCAAGAAGGCGCAGGCCGAACAGGACCGCGCGACGCGAGAAACAGCGTGCAGCGGGAGACCGTGAGCGGCAGAGGGAGGCGAAGAAGCGCGAGGACGAGCCGGGCATCGGCGACGTGACGCTGACGCCGGTGAACCGCGCGCCTACGCGCGCTCCCCGTCTCAGGTGCGCGACATCACCGTTGCAATCCCGGGAAGTCAGAGCTCGACACCGGGCCGCCGGGCCAGCGCCTCGGGCTCTGCGCGTCGCGCTTCGAGTGCCGAGGCATGCGCAAGCCTGAGCGTCTCGATCCGCTCCTCGATCTCGGGGTCCACCACGTCACCGTCACGCATCGCTTCGGCGGCCCGCCACTCGGCAAGGATCGACTCGACCGTCCTGTCGATGGGCCGCTCCTGGTGTGGACCGCGAGTGTGCTCGCACGGTGACCGATGTCACGGACTTGTCGAGCGAGCGGTGACAGATGGCACGAAGCTCCACCCCCGGAACCACACCGCCGTGTGAACGATGCCTGCACCGGGACACTCGTGGAAACGGTCGGCGCTCCGGGTCGTCAGGGCGCGATGGAGGCCCCGCCATGCGCACGGCGTCGCACGGGCGAAGGCCTCCATCTCCGCAACATCGCCACGGGTCGCGCATGCCACCCCCAGGCCGCTGCAGCGAGTATAACTCGAGATGTCGTCCTCATACTCCCCGGCTCGCGGACTGCGAGGGTATGGGCCAAGACCGGCAACCGGTTTCAAGGGACTTGCAGGGGTCACTCCTCGTGCGCGAGTCGGGCCTCAGTGAGCAGATGGGAGAGGGCATCGTCGTCGGGCACATGGTCGCCGCACCCGAAGCATGACCAGCGATCCAACGCCCCGGCGCTGGGTGGGATCCGCTGGCGCGTCACGTCGCCCTCCGCGGCCTCGGTCATGGTGAAGCCGTCGCGGATCCAGTCGACGGTTTTGCAGGTCGGACAGCGAATCTCGTCGGCGGTCATCGCAGCGCTTCTCTGGGTGGGCTCTCTGCGGGCAGCCTAGCCACGCGCCACCGGCCAGGAGAGGCCGCTGATCGTGTCCAACCCGATGGAGGCAGATGGACCATCGGGCCGCCACTGTGACCTCGGACCCCAGGAGCGCGATCAGGACGAGCATCGCCAGCGTCCCGAGCCCAAGGACGCCGGCGAGGTACGCCCAATGGAGTCCGGGCCGGACCGCAGCGAGGTGCTCGCGCTCGACATCGTCGGCGTCGATCGTGCGGTCGCTCATGCGGCCTTCACGTGACATTCCAGCGCGTCGAGCATGGCCTCGATGCGGCGGAGCGACGCCTCGGTCTCGTAGTCGGTATCGGGCAATTCGTGGCTCTTGCGATGCACGAGGAACGTGGTCAGGACGATGAACACGAAGACTTGAAGGAACTCGGACTGCCAGTTCTCGAACGTCGCCTGCGCCCAGCTCCAGACGTAGCCGTCAGCCCGACGCCTCCGCCCCCTGTCCATGGGCCGCCTGTTCGGAGACGAACTCGACCCAGCCGGCCCAGGTCTGAAGCGCCCACGCCCCCGATGAACAACGCCACGAGGGTGATGCTCAGGCCGTAGTCGCGCCAGACCCGGCTCATCGGTCTTGTCCGGCCTCCCGTACCTGGTCGTCGCTGGCCGGAGCGCCCTCACGATGGCCCTTCGGTTCGGGTTGTTCCACGACGCCGGTCTGCGACGAGTTGGCCGCGACCCGTTCGTCGTCCCGCCGGACGCCTCCCGGGATGGTCTCGGCGAGCTCGGGCTCGTGACCGATGTACGCGCCCGGATCGCGCTTTTTGCCGCTCATGCTGCCGACGCGGTCGCGATCCGCACCGCGTATGACGCCAGCTCATCAGTGAGTGCCTGCGAGCTCGCCTTCTGCGCCTTCTGAAACTCCGTCGCGGCCTCCCGCAGCTCGCTGTCGTCCAGTTCGCGCGCGATGGCCAACATCCCGCCCGCCGAGTCCATCTGCTTGCGCTTCAGGTTGAGGAGGACGGCATGTGCCTCGTAGAAGTCGCTGTCGGCCCCCTCGGTCGTCGCGGTCTCGAGGGTCTCCTCCATGAGCTCCTTGAGTCCGCCTGCGACGTCCTCGATCTCACCGGTTGCGTCATGCGTCTTGCCCAGCCTCCTGAGCTGCTGCAGGAACGCCTTGTCCTCGGTGAGGCTCGCCTTGATCGCGGTCTTGGCGGTCCCGACCGGGTGCTTGGTCGCAAGCGTCGATTCGGCGTCGACGATGACCTGCTGGATCGCGATCGCCTCGTCGAACTCGTGGGTGATGAACACTTCCCCGACCTTTGCCTCGCCCATGATGTGTCCTCCCGAGTAGACCGGATGACCTCGGACATGCGCTATCGCGGGCCACCGAGGATATGGCGGGTCAGGCCTTGAGCCGTGCCGGCGAGCCTGATCCCAGTGGTCGAGCGTCAAGCCCGCAAGCCCCTCGCGTCGACGGGGACACCGTAGGGCTGGTCTACGCCACGGCGTCGCAGAGGGACCGGTCGTGTGCGTTGCGACTGTGTGACAGTCGTTCCGAATGGTCGGCGCCATAACGCGCCGCAGCAGATGCGCGCGCCCGGTCCCACGACTTGCAGGGGGCTCGTGGCCCTATTCGACGTGCCTATCCTGCGCCGCATTCAACTGCGCCAGCAGAAGGCTCGGGTCCGGGACCTCGTACGCGCAGTGGGTGTACGACCACACCGTCTCACCGCCCATGTCCGGCGCCATGCGCGCGCGTTCGATCGCGCCATCCGGGAGCTCGTGGAGCTTGAACCCGTCGCGGAACCAGTCGATCTCGCGGCAGGTCGGACAGCGGATCTCCCCCGAGTCGTCCACGAGGTCAGTGTGCGCCTAGTCACGGACCTTGGCGCTCGCGCAGCTTAACGTCGGGATGGTCGACAAGGTGTGTTGCGCACGCGCGACTTCGGGCTACACTCTGGCCGCCCGGGGGATGGCGGCTACTGGGGGTTTCCAGGTGCAGAAACTCGTCGCCGAGATCATGGCCGCATGGCGTCGAGCGGAGCGCTTGGCGGCGACGCTGCCGGAAGGATCACCCGAGCAGGCAGCCGCTCAGCGTGCGTGCGACGGTCTTGCGAAAGCGTTCCAGGAATTGACTCACTCAGGCGTAGCGCATGCGATCTCGGCCGGCGAAGCTGCATTGCTCCTGAAGGATGCGGCGAGTGATCTGCAGAGGGAGCCAACCTGAACGAGGGCCTCCCTCGACGGGTGGCAAGCCGTGCCTTTCCCGTGTCGGTGCGGCATCGGCGGACACACGGCCGCTGGACGGAACCGTCGTGAACCGAGGGCCTCGCGGAGCGTCGAGTCGTCCAAGGTCGCGACCACGGCCTCGGTCGGTCCCCGCAGACGACGGGGGCCGCTAGTCCTCGGCGGCGATCTCGCGCTGTGCCGTGGCCTTGGCTGCCATCTGCTTGGTCAGGACCTCGGCGGCGACGGCGAGTTCATCGGCACGGGGATCGTCGGCGTCCAGCGCCGCTTTCTCTGCCTCGATCGCCTTGAGCTGGTCTGCGTCGGCCATCAGATCGTCGGCCGTCGCCTGGATCGCATCCTCACGCTCGCCCAAGTCAGCCTCCTCGCCGGACGTCCTCCGAGGTCCAGTGACCGTCTCGAAAGACATACCATACCGCGGCAGGCTCGGAGCTCAGTTCGCGCGGGCGGACTACCACGTCGGGGTACCAGGCACGCAGTCGCTTCGCCAAATCCTCCGGTCGCTGGACCCCTACCAGCTCCGCGTTGACTTGGTCGACGAACGCTGTGTCGCTGCGCGGGTTGATGACCAGGATCGGCTGCATGACCACCCCCGGTCATAACGTAGCGATGCGACCCCAACCGCCAAGTCCGCGACCTCCAGCCGAGCGTTGCATCCGCGTCTCAGGTCCCGATCCGCGCTGCAACTAACAAACGCGCCGAAGTTCCCGTCAAACGGCGCCACGTCCAATAGCTGTGCGAGCGCCTCGCGCGCGGCCGCCAGAGCTTCGCGACCAGCCATGCGGGCGGTAACTGAGCATTAGCGTCAATCGCCTCGGCGGCCCAGATATCGATCGACTGTGGAGAGGGCGGTAGACGCGCCATGCGGCCAGCCTGCCCGGGCCGACCTGGTCATTCCGGCCGCAGGACCATCAAGGCGATGATCGCCACGACGAGGACGTTCTCGACCCGGCTGTAGACGAGGATCCGGGGCTCGCTCAGCGATCTTCGAACGCCCGGCCAGTCCCCGGCCCTCGCTGCCGCGCCGACCTGGCCCCCGAACCGCCCCCAGTAGAAGATCCCGCCGAACACGACGACCGCGAACAGCACGATCGATGCGAGCACCCACGGTGTCGTCAGGCTGTAGCCGAAGACGAGCATCGTAAGGAGCCCGGTCAGTCCGACCGCCGTGCCGCCGGTGCGATTCGCCACGACATCGATCCGGTCGGATACGGCCAATGCACCGCGACAGTCGTCGTCGGTCGTCGAGCGCCGCGCGATCTCGGTGCAGAGGTTCGTGCCGACATAGCCGGCGACCCACCAGAACGCCGCCAACACGTGAGCCAGCACGACGATGGCGCGCCAGTCCATACGCTGGAGTTTAGTGCGCGGCCCGACTGGGGCGCTCCCGTCGGTGTCGTACGGTGAACCTTGCATGAGACGTCGGACATGCGCCACGGCGGGCCACACACCGAGGTGATGGCACCGTGACGAAACTCAGGGCCGTCGCTCCGGATGGAATCACCTGCTGGTCGATGGCCCGCCCGAGCGACGGTTGGGCCGGGAGGAGGACGTCGAACGGATGGCGAGGTTACTCAGCGCGCCGCCGGCGCCTCGCGCTCCAGCAGCGCCCGGAGCCGTTGGGACCGCGCCCGCAGGTCTCGCTCAACGATCCCGCGCGACATGGCGACGAACGCACGACCGCCGAGGGACGTCGGGAGCAGCGTGATGACGACATGCATGTCGGTGCCGCCGTCGACAGCGGTGAGCTGCACCGACTCCGTCAGCTCGTAGCCCATCCCGCGCGTGTGCTGCGTGACTCGCACCGGTGGCTCGAGCTCGGTCGTGGTCCAGGTCGCCTTCGCTGTCACGCCCATCCGACGGATCCGCACGATACCCGTGGCGCCCACGGTGAGGCGCTCCCTCGGCGTGGCCTCGACCAGGGTCGGGTCGTACTCGGACCAGCGCGTCGGGTCCGCGAGGAGCTCGAAGACCTGCTCCGGTGACGCGGCGATCCGCGTCGTGCCCTCGATGATCATCCCACCCTCCGACGACCGGACCCCTATATCGTCGGACGATACATCAAACACCGCGCCGCGCAGCGGCCGACCGGCACGGCGATGGGTGCGAGGTCCGGCATCGCCTCCGGAAGGCCCAGGGCCGCGCTGGTACGGTTTGAGCGAGCCGCCGGACTCGGACTCGGGGTAGGGCGTCGCGCGTCGTCGAGCGTTGCTCTCGGGTGCCCGGGCATCTCGCCTATCGGGGACAAACCATTCGCTTGCATTCGTACTCGGCCATCTCGCGACCGCCCCGATGAATGGCCTGCGACCGCGGCCGATTGGCAGCGTGGTACGGATGGGCGAAGCACCCGGGTCTCGCTACGGGACAGCTTCGACGCACACCGGTTTGGTGGTGTTCGCGGGCAGCGCGCAGGCCTCCGCCAGGACGTCGGCCGCCGGCCGGCCCAGACCGACGCCACCGAACGAGTCGAAGGCGGCGGTCCATTCCGCGACGCTCGTGCACGTGCCGAGCGACGCATTCAGGTCATCGATCGCTTCGACGACGTTGTTGCCACGGATCGCGACCTGGAAGGCGAACGTACAGGCGGATGACGCGGTGAGCACGGATTGGCTCTCGGCGGCGCCGACCGCCGCCACACCCGGCCAGGAGCGTCGCCGCGAGCACGACAGCGAACAAGACCCTCATGAGCCCCGATCCTCCCTGCCTGATCCACGAGCCCCCACGTCGCTGGCATCTTATCCGCCCTGTCGATGGGTCGAACCGCTCGGAATGCATCGAGCACTACTCCGGGTCGAGCACGCTCCACAGGTCGCTCGACCGATCCGTCCATGCCACGTGGTCGCCGCGATGCGCCGTCCGCCAATCCGAGCTGGTGGCGAGGTCCGCGAGGTCGCTGTACGCGCGAGCCACGATGACCCATCGCGAGGCGTCGGCACGGCCCGTCTCGGACGCGGGTGGCAACTCGCTGCCGATGATCGCGACGTAGCCGAGCTCGAACGCGGCGGCCGCGACGACCGGCTCGAGATCCAGGTACCGATTGGACACGTGGTAGGCGATGACGCCACCCGGCGCGACGGTTCGCATCTGGTCCGCGATCGCCTCCACGGTGAGCAGGTGGATCGGGATCGCGTCCGAGCTGAAGGCGTCCATCACGAGGACGTCGTAGCGCCCGGCCGCGACCTCCTCGAGGAGCAGCCGACCGTCGCCGACCGCGACGTCCACCTCGGCGGCGCTGTCGGCGAGGTACGTGAACAGCGATGGATCACGCGCGATCTCGACCACGACGGGATCGATCTCGATGAACTCGAACCGGTCACCGGGTCGCCCGTAGGCGGCGATCGCGCCAGCTCCGAGGCCGACCGCCCCGATCAGCACCGGCGCCGGGTCGGCCAGGCGGGCGGTGAGGATCTGGCCGAGGGGCCCGCCACGGTGGTAGTAGCTGCCCGGTTCGGACGCCAGGTCCGGGGCGAGGTCCTGCCGCCCGTGGATCGTGGTGCCCGAATACAGGACGTGGCGATCGGTGCCCTCCTCGACCACCCGGTAGGCGCCGTAGAACGTCCGCGTCGAGAGCAATGCCGCGGGCTGCACGACGAGGGACGCGACGAGGACGACCGCGACGAGCGGCGCCGCCGCGCGCCGGATGGCGAGGGAGATCGCCCGCGAGCCGCCCGGTCCGGGACGGGTTCGCCGTCGCGGCGACGAGCAGGACGGCGGCCACCAGGGCGAGCTGCTCCTCGAACGGAACGGGCAGCAGGATCGGCGCGAGGATGCCCGCGGCGAGCCCGCCGACCGCGCCTCCGACGGCGATCGCCAGGTTGTACGCGGTCAGGCGGCTCGGGTCCGGGCGAGCCAGCGCCAGGCGCCCGTGGAGGAGCAGGCCGGTCACGAACAGGAGGCCGAGGTGGATCGCGAAGACCAGCCACAGCGGCCCCTGCACGATGCCGAGGAAGCTCGCCATCGCGAGGACGACGGCGACCGGGAAGGCGATCGTCGCCATGCGAAGGCCGATCGGGGCGACGCGGGCGAAGGCGACGATCAGGGTCACGAGGTAGATCGCCAGCGGCACGATCCACAGGAACGGGACCGCGGCGACGTCCGTGGTGAGGTGCGCCGTCACGCCGACCAGCATCGCGGCCGGGACGGCGGCGAGGGCGAGCCATGACCAGGGCCGCGGGGTCGCTCCTCCTCGGCCGGCCTCGCCGCCCGCCTCCTCCCCTGCCGCGTCCCCGGCGGCGCCCTCGGCGCGTGTGGCGCCCGCGTCGGTGAGCCGCCGCCGGACGACGACCGCGGCCGCGACCGTCAACGCCACGAACCCGACGAATCCGACGGACCACCAGACCGCCTGGTCGTCGAGGTCGAGGTTCGGTTCGACCAGCGTCGGGTAGGCCAGGAGCCCGATCAGGCTGCCGGCGTTCGACGCCGCGTACAGCCGGTACGGCTCGGCGGCGCCGGGCGCGGCCGTGGCGGAGAACCAGCGCTGGACGGTCGGTCCGGTCGTCGCCAGCGCGACGAACGGCAGGCCGACCACGAGGGCGAGGACGCCGAGGAGCCACAGCGCGACCGGGGCACCGTCGGGGGGACGTGCGCTACCCGCCAGGCCGATCGGCAGCACGACCAGCGGCACGAGCACGATCGCGACCTGCACGACGAGCTGGCGCCGGACCCCGAGCGCGGTCAGGGTGACGTGAGCGAGGACGTAGCCGACCACGAGCGCCGACTGGAAGAAGACGAGGGCGGTCGTCCAGACCGCCGCGCTGCCACCGAAGGCGGGCAGCAGGAGCTTCGCGACGAAGGGCTCGACGAGGAACGCGAGCGCCGCCGAGACGAAGGCCGTCACGGCCAGCAATGCGCTCATCACGACCGAGTGTGCGACTGGTCGCGCCGGGCCGCAAACGACGTTCTGGTGGGTATGCTCGGTGCGTGTCCAGGACCCATGGCCGGTTCATCGGCTACCCCACCGACCGGATGCTCGCGGTCGTCCCGGACGAGTCGGCGAGCGAACGAGTGGTCGGGGCCCTCCGTGAGATCGGCATCCCGGATGGCGACATCACCGTGCTGCGCGGGCCGGACGGCGCCGATCGCCTCGACGGGACCGGGGCGAGCCACGGGATCCTGACGCGCCTTCGCCGGCTGGTGTCATTCACCGTGATGGACCAGCTGGTCGACATGGCGATGTACGAGCGGGCGGTCCGCGACGGCGCCGTCGTCGTGATGGTCCGTGTTCGTGGCGACGCGCGAAAGGCGGCCGTCCTGGACGCGATCCGCCGGCATGGCGGCCATTTCGTGAACTACTACGGCCGCTTCGCGACCGAGGAGCTCGAACGGTGGCGCGGCCCCGAGCCGCAGATCCCGGACATGCTGCGGCGCTGATCCCGCCGAAACGCCGGCGGCTCGGGCTCAGGCTTGGGCGACCACCGTCCCGCCCTGCATCACGAGCAGCGGCGACGCGAGCCGGCCGAGGTCCGCCAAGGGATCGCCGTCGACCAGGATCAGGTCCGCGAGCTTGCCGGGTTCGACCGTGCCCAGCGATGCATCCAGCCCGAGCAGCCGTGCCGCCCCGGCCGTCGCGGCGACGATCGCCGCCATCGGGCTCGCACCATGGTCGTGGAGCAGCGCGATCTCCCGCCAGACCATGTCGGACGTGACGCCGACCTCGCCCGTGTCGGTCCCGGTCGCGAGCGGCACGCCGAGCTCGATCGCCATCTCCGTCGACGCACGGTGGCGGCGCTCGATCAGGTCCTGGCGTTCGCGCTGGACCGGCGTCAGGCCCTCGAGCGTCCGGTTCACGTCGGTCACGACGAGGGTCGGGACGAGGTAGCCGCCCGACGCCGCCAGCGCCTCGATGGCCGGCACGATCGGCGAGCCACGCGTGCTCGACGCTGGCGACGCCGGCCACCGCCGCGCGTCGCACCGATTCGCCGTCCTGGGCATGGGTCATCACCTTGACCCGCAGCTCGGTCGCGGTCTCGACGACCGCACGCAGCTCCGCCTCGGTCAGCTCAGGGGCGCCGTGGACCATGCGACCCGGCGCGAGCCCGGTGGTCGTGAGCATCGCCGCCTCGGACGCGATGACCTTGACGACGTCCGCCCCGTCGCGGACGACGCGTCGCGTGGCGGTCACGAACGCCTCGGGCCCGTCGGCCTCCAGCCCGAACTGGAACCCGTGTCCGCCGGTCACCCCGACCGCCGTCCCCGCCGCCACGAGGCGCGGACCCGGGATCCGGCCCGCGGCGATCGCGTCGCGCAGCACGACCTCGAGGTTGCGGATGGAGCCCGCGCCGCGGGCGGTCGTCACCCCGGCACGCAGCGCGCGTGCCGCGTGATCGGCCGCGGCGAGCACGATCTCGGCATCCGATCGGCGGGCGATGACACCGAGCGCGCCCTCGGTCGGATCGAACGTGTAGTGGGCGTGCGCGTCGATCAGGCCGGGCAGGAGCGTCCGGCCCGCGCCGTCGATCACGATCGTGCCCTCGGTCGCGGGCGGCGGCGGTGCGTCGGCGGCGCGCGCGACGATCGACACGATGCGCTCGCCGTCGATCGCGACATCGACCGGACCGATCGCCTCGGGTGCGACGCCGTCGATGAGCCGGACGCCGACGAACAGGTGGGTCATGGCCCGACAGCGTAGCGGGCCCGCCATCCGGCCGGAACGCGGTATCGTGACGACCCCGTCGGACGCACCGCCCGTGCCGATCGCGATGCGACGGCCGCCACCCGCCACGAGGAGACCCATGTTCCGATCGATTCTTCGGCCCCGCCGATCCGACCGCCGGCCAGAGCGCCCCGGCCCCGACTGCCCCGACGCCCGTGGTCGACACCACGGCCGGTGAGACCGCCACGGTCCGGCGGATCGTCGCCCGCCTCGAATCGATGCCGCCCGAGCGGGCCCGGCTCATCGCCTCGGCCGCCTACACCGTCGCCCGCGCCGCGCACGCGGACCTCGACATCAGCGACGAGGAGACCGCGTTCATCGAACAGGAGCTCCAGACCACCGGTTCGCTCGACGAACCCACCGCGATCCTCGTCACCGAGATGGCCAAGCTGCAGGCCAAGACCGTCGGCGGCACCGAGGACTACGTCGTCACCCGGGAATTCGCCAAGATCGCGACCGACGAGCAGCGGCTCGCCGTCCTCCGTGCGTGCTTCGCCGTCAGTGCCGCGAGCGGATCGATCTCCGCGGAGGAGTCGGCCGAGGTGAACCAGATCGCCAACGAGCTCGGGCTCGACGCAGCGACCGTGTCGGCGATCCGCGCCGACTACCGCGAGCGCATGTCGTCGGTCCAGGAGGTTCGGCGTCTGGCTGGACAGGGCTGATGCGTGCCCGGCCGTCGCTCGTCGCGACGGTCGTCCTGGGCGTCGATCGTCCTGCGTCGCGACCGCCTGTGCGGGCGACGGGGCCGTGACGCCCGATCCCCAGGCCCCGGTCGTGGTCACGTTCCAGGTCGCCGAGGACGAGACGTTCAAGGTCCTGCTGACCGACCCGGCCGACATCGCGATCGCGCGGCAGCTGCTCGCGGGCGAGGATGCGCCGGGGATCCCGAACGGTCGCGTCGTCCGCGAGACCGGCGTGAACGAGGGCTGGACGTGGTCCCTCGACCCGGCCGACTTCGAGTTCGCCGACACGACGATCGAGGTCTGCGACGGGATCCCGTCGGACGTCGAGGCGGGGCTCGTGACGAGCGATCGATATTGCCCGTGGTCCGCGCTCGTGACCGCCGTCGACCCGGCGCCCTAGGGCAGGTCCGCCGACCGGGGCAGTTCCGCGGGGGCAGGCGCTTCAGGCGCCCGCGAGGCGCATCTCGACCAGGCCGTCGCCGAGCCGGCGACGGACCTCCGCCAGCAGCTCCGCGTCGTAGGCGACGCCGCGGCGCAGCTCCATCGGCAGCGCCGCGCCACCGCCGGGTGCCGGGACGTGCAGGACGACCCGCGTGCCGCCGGGCCGATCGCGCAAGCAGGAGCTTGACGGCCTCCATCGCGGTCACGAGTCGGTCCGGCGCGGCGCCACCGGCGAACCGGACGTGGAGGATCGCCTCGGGTCCGGCCGCGAGCGGCGCGTCGGCCGTCGCACCGGCCATGATCGCGGCGCGTGCCTCGTCGGGCACGGCCGGCTCGTCGTCGCCGTCGGCACCGAACACCGCGGAGGACGACGGGCGCATCGACATAGGTCGACACCGGCTCGGCCGGGGCGATCCGCGGCAGTGACCCGTCGTGGCGGGTCGGCGACACGACCATGACCGGCGCACTGCCGGGGCCCGCCCCGACGCCCATCGGCGGGGGCGACCCCGGGCCGACCGGCACGGGATTGCGACGCACGCCACGGCCGCCGCGATCCCCCGCCGCCACCTCGCGGGCGAACGCCTCGGGCCCCTTCGTCGATGCCGCGTCCCAGTCGGCCACGAGGTCCGCGAGCAGCGACACCTCCTCGCCCTTGTGGTCCACCCGCCCGGCGACGAGCAGGATCTCGCCATCGCGCCACATGCCGGCGGTCGTCTCGTACAGGCGCGGGAACACGACGACCTCGATCGAGCCCTGCAGGTCCTCGATCGTCACGATGGCCATCGAGGCCTTCGCCTTCGTCACGACCGTGCGCAGCCCGGTGACGATGCCGCCGACGACGACCCGCTGGCCGTCGAGCGACTCGTCGCGCAGGTCGCCGGAGTAGGCATTCACGTAGCGGCCGACCTGCTCGGCGACCTCGCCCATCGGGTGCTCCGAGAGGTACAGCCCGAGGAGCTCCTTCTCCCAGCGGAGGCGTTCGCGAACGGGCACCTCGGTCGCGGGCGGGAGCGGCCGCTCGAAGGCCGCAGCGTCCGCGGCGCCGAGGTCGAACAGCGACGTCTGGCCGGTGATGCGGTCGCGCTGGGTGGCCTGCGCCGCGTTGACGGCGTCATCGAGGCCGAGCAGGAGCTGGGCGGGATGCCCGAACGCGCGCAGCGCGCCGACCTTGATGAGCGCCTCGAGCACCTTGCGGTTGGCCAGCCGCAGGTCGATCCGCGTGCAGAAATCGGTCAACGAGTGGAACGGGCCGCCCTCGGCGCGCGCCGCGATGATCGATTCGATCGCCCCGTGCCCGACGTTCTTCACTGCCAGCAACCCGAAGCGGATCGCCTCCCCCTCGACGGTGAACTCGAGGTGGCTGGCGTGGACGTCGGGCGGCAGCACCTCGATCGCCATCCGCCGGCACTCCGCGACCGCCGCCGCGACCTTCTCCTCGTTCGAGCGGAAGGCGGTGAGGACCGCGGTCATGTACTCGACCGTGTGGTTGGCCTTCAGGTACGCGGTCTGGTACGCGATGAGGCCGTAGCAGGTCGCGTGCGCCTTGTTGAACCCGTACCGCTCGAAGGGCTCGAACGCCTTGAACACCGCATCGATGACGTCGGCCGCGACGCCGCGCTCCGCGGCCTGGCTGACGAACTTCTCCTTCTGGGCGCGGAGCACCGAGGACTTCTTCTTGCGGATGGCGTAGCCGAGGGTGTCCGCCTCGGGGCCGGTGAACCCGCCAAGGCCGATGGCGGCGGCCATGATGTCCTCCTGGTACACGAAGATCCCGTAGGTCTTCTCCAGGTAGGGCTCGAGCAACGGGTGCAGGTAGGTGACCGGCTCCTGGCCGTGCTTGCGGCGGATGTAGGCCGGGATGTTGTCCATCGGGCCCGGGCGGTACAGCGCGACCATGGCGGCGAGGTCGTAGACGCTCGTCGGGCGCAGCTCGCGGATGTAGCGCCGCATCCCCGCCGACTCCAGCTGGAAGATGCCCGTCGTCTCGCCCGAGGCGAGCAGCTCGAACGTCTTGGCATCGTCGAGCGGGATCGCGTCGAGATCGATCTCGACGCCGCGGTTGTCACGCACGAGATCGACCGCCTGGCGCAGGATCGTGAGGTTCGACAGGCCGAGGAAGTCGAACTTCAGCAGGCCGAGTGCCTCGATGGCGTGCATCTCGTACTGGCTCATCAGCCCGTCCGAGTTGGTGGCCTTCTGGAGCGGCATGAGCTCCGTGAGCGGCTCGCGGCTGATGACGACGCCGGCGGCATGCGTGCTCGCGTTCCGGGCGACCCCCTCGAGATGCCGCGCGAAGTCGATCACCCGCTTGACCGCGGGATCGGCGTCGACCTGTTCGCGGAGCGCGGGCGCGACCTGGAGCGCCTCGTCCAGGCGGATCCCCAGCTGGTTGGGGATGGCCTTGCTCAGGCGGTCCATCTCGCCGTACGAGTGGCCGAGCACGCGGCCGACGTCGCGGATCGCGGCGCGGGCGAGCATCGTGCCGAACGTGATGATCTGGGCCACGTGGTCCTGGCCGTACTTGCGCCCGACGTAGGCGATCACCTCGTCGCGTCGGCCGTCCTCGAAGTCGACGTCGATGTCGGGCATCGTCACCCGGTCGGGGTTGAGGAACCGCTCGAACGGCAGCTGGTAGAGGATCGGGTCGACCGGCGTGATGCCGAGGGTGTACGTCACGATCGAGCCCGGCGCCGAGCCGCGGCACGTCGTCTGGATGCCTTCCTCGCGGGCGAACCGGATGAAGTCCGCCACGATCAGGAAGTAGCCGGCGTAGCCCATGCTCAGGATCACGCCGAGCTCGTAGTCCAGCCGCGCCTGGAGCTCGGGGGTGACGGTCCCGTAGCGCCGCTGCCAGGCCGCGCTCGCACTCCGCGCGCAGCCACGATTCCACGGTGTGCCCGTCGGGCACCGGGAAGTGCGGGATCCGCAGCTGGCCGAGCGGCAGCGTGATGTCGGTCATCTCGGCGATCCGGCGCGTGTTGCGGATCGCGTCGAGGTGGTCGGGGAACAGCGCGGCCATCTGGGCCGTGGACTTCACGTAGAACTCGGGCGTGTCGAACTTCATGCGCCCGGGCGTGTCGAGGTTGTTGCCGGTCCCGACACAGAGCAGCACGTCGTGCGCCTCGGACTGATCCGCGCGGACGTAATGCAGGTCGTTCGTCACGACGAGCGGCAAGCCGGTCTCGGGCGCCAGCCGCAGAGCTGTTCGTTGAGCCGGGTCTGCTCGGCGAGGCCGTGGTCCTGGAGCTCGAGGAAGAAGTTGTCCTTGCCGAGGATCTCCCCGTACTCACCGGCGACGTTGCGGGCGAGCTCCCAGTCCTCGACCTCGAGTGCCTTGGCGACCTCGCCGCTCAGGCATGACGAGAGACCGATCAGGCCTTCGCTGTACTTCGCGAGATGCTCGCGATCGATCCGGGGCTTGTAGTAGTAGCCGTCGAGGTGGGCGTCGGTGATGAGCCGGCAGAGGTTCTGGTAGCCGCCGTAGTCCTTCGCCAGGAGGATGAGGTGGAAGGGCTGGCTGTCGGCCTTGCCCTCCTTGTCGGTCATCGACCGGCGGGCGACGTAGGTCTCGACCCCGATGATCGGCTTGATGCCCTTCGTCTTCGCGGCCTGGTAGAACGCGACCGCGCCGTAGAGGGCGCCGTGGTCGGTGATGGCCATCGAATCCATGCCCTGTTGCGCCGCCGCGTCGACCAGCTCCGTGATCCGGCCGAGGCCGTCGAGGAGGCTGAACTCCGAGTGGACGTGGAGGTGGGTGAAGTCGTTCGGGGCCAGGGTCATCGGTGGCCCCATGGTAGCCCCGCGGACCGGCCCGGGTCGGCGATGGCGGGACGCCCGCGCCCGACGACGGAGCCCACCCGTCCGTCCTTCGACTACGCTGTGGGTGCCGGCCCGCCATCGACGCCGGCGGCGCCGCGGATGCGGCCGCGACCACCTATCCACCGCCAAGCGTCCACCGCGTGGGAGACCGATCCGTGGATCCGACCGCCGATCGCCGGATCGAGACCGGCGACCCGCCCGACGAGGCGCTCGAGGCCCTCGTGATCGATGCGCTCGAGCAACTGCCGGAGCCCTTCCGGGACCGGCTCGGCTCGGTGGCGATCGTCATCGAGGACGAGCCGACCGCGGCCCAGCTCGCGTCGGTCGGCGCGCGCGGCCTGTTCGGGCTGTACCAGGGCGTGCCGCGCACCGCGTACGGCGCCGACCAGGCGGCCTTCCCGAGCAAGATCACCCTGTTCCGCGGGCCGCTCCAGCGCGCCTACCGCTCACCGGGTGCGCTGGCCGCCGGCGTGCGGGACACGGTCTACCACGAGATCGCCCACCACTTCGGCATCAGCGACGCGCGGCTCCAGGCGATCCGCCACGGCGCCCCGTGACGGCGCGGCGCCCGATCGATGGCTGAGCGTCCGGTGCGCGGGCTGCGCGGCGAACAGGTCTACCTGCGACCGCTCGAGCCCGACGACGCCGAACACATCCACCGCTGGTACGAGGACGCCCGCGTCCAGAGCCTGATGGGCGAGGCCCCGATGAGCCTCGCCGAACGGCGCGAACAGTCGAAGCCCAGCGCCGCGCGACGCCCGGGACGCCGTCCATTTCGTCATCTGCCTGCTCGCCGACGATCGGCCGATCGGGCGGACCGACCTGTTCCACGTCAACTGGCGGCACGGGTCGTGCGCGTTCGGGATCACGATCGGTGAACCCGAGCTGTGGGGTCTCGGTCTCGGGACGGATGCCGTCAATGCGCTGGTCGACTACGCCTTCGGCCAGCTCCGGATGGAACGCGTCTGGCTGGACACCGACGTCGGCAACACGCGAGCGCAGGCGGCCTACGCGAAGGCCGGGTTCGTCCGCGAAGGGGTGTTCCGCCACGCCTTCCACCAGGACGGCCACTGGAGCGACGACGTCCGGATGGCGCTCCTGCGCGAGGAGTGGGCCGCCCTGCCGCGCAAGCGGACCTGGGATCTCGTCGCCGAGGCGCTGCGCGACCAGGTCCCGCCGGCGCGCGCGGACCCGCCCGACGAGGCTCGCTCAGCCGGCGAGTGACGCCCGCACGACCGGCAGGATCCGGGTCGACCCACGTCGCGTACTGGGCGCCACTCGGATGGAGCCCGTCATCGGCCACGAGCGATCGGTCGTCCGCCGCCCGCAGCGACAGGTCGAAGGTGTCGACGTACGGGATCCCGCGAGCCTCGGCGAGCCGGGCCATGCACGCATTGGCGGCCACGATCGCCGCGTGCCGCTCGGCCGGGTCCCCGTACTCGGCGCCTGCCGGCGTGACCGTGTAGTCGGGGATCGCGATCGTCACGATCCGTCCCGCCGGGAGGCAGCCCGAGCAGGTGATCCAGGATCGTCACGAGATTCGCCTCGTACGAGGCCGCCGGGACGCCCTGCACGACATCGTTCACGCCGATGAGCACGGTCACGAGATCGGGCGCGAGCGCGTCGAGCGGCGGCAGCTCCTCGCGGATCAGGTCGCCGGAGGTGAACCCGTTGACGCCGAGGTTGGCCACGAGCTCGATCGACCGTCCCTCGGCCGCCAGTGCCGCCACGAGCTGGTCCGGGAATCGCTCCGCCGGCGGGGCCGACGTGCCGATCGTGTACGAGTCGCCCAACGCCACGTAGCGCATGGATTGGAGTATGCGTTCCCAGGATCGATGAGGGCGGCGCTGCGTCCTCGTTGTCGAACTCACGTGGCGCAGCGACCCACCAAGTCGCAAGGGCACGAAGCTTGCAGCGTTGTGCGCGATCGGCTTGTCCGCGGTCCTCGCCGTGAGTACGATGCGCGCTAACGGTCGGGTCCCGTACGGGATGGCCGCGTCGAACCCGCGATCCCATCGTGAGCAGCCCCGCTGCGGACGCCTGGTCGACGGAATGTGAGGAGGAAACATGCGCACGCGTGCAATCGGTCTGGCCATGGTGTTCGCGCTCTCGCTGGTCACCGCGGCCTGTGGAGCGGGGGCCGCCGACATCAAGAAGGTCGGTCTCGTCACCGACGTCGGGACCCTCGAGGACAAGTCGTTCAACGAGGCGTCATGGGTCGGTACGCAGTCTGGAGCAACGGCCATCGGCGGCACCTCCAGCAACATCGTGACCAAGGCGCCGGCCGACTATGCCGCCAACATCAAGACGTTCGTCGACCAGGGCTACGGGACGATCGTGACGGTCGGATTCGCGATGGGCGACGCCACCACCATCGCCGCGAAGCAGTACCCGGCCGTGAAGTTCATCGGTGTCGACCAGGGCGTGTGCATCGATGCCGAGGGCAACGGTGACCCGACGTTCGCCTGTGCCGGCGATCCGGCGACACTCCTCCCGAACTACCAGGGTCTGGTCTTCAGGGAAGACCAGGTCGGCTACCTGGCGGGCGTCCTCGCTGCCAGCGTCTCCAAGACGGGTGTCATCGGCACGGTGGGCGGCATCAACACGATCCCGCCGGTCGTCCGCTACATCAACGGCTATCGAAACGGCGCCGCGTCGGTCAACCCCGATATCGACGTCCAGGTCGCCTATGTCTCCACCGACATCACGAAGGCATTCAACGACCCCGGGACCGGCAAGTCGATCGCCTCGCAGATGATCGCGAACAATGCCGACGTGTCTTCCAGGTCGCCGGGCTGTCCGGCGCGGGATCGATCGAAAGCGCGTGCGCGACCCCTGGCGTCATCGGGATCGGCGTCGACGTCGACCAATCGAAGTCGCTGCCGCAATCGGCCAAGTGCATCCTGAGCAGCGCGGAGAAGAAGCTGTCCGACGCGGTCGAGGCCGCGATCAAGAAGATCGAGGCCAAGACCGATGTCGGCGGCACGACCGTCTGGGACGCGTCGACCGACCCGGTCGGCGTCGGCCTCTCACCGTTCGGGAGCGACTACAAGGACCTCGTCACCCCGGAGATCCAGGCCGCGATCGACGCCGCCTTCGCCGGGATGAAGGACGGAACCGTCGACCCCTGCGCGCCGACGCCCTGCGACAAGAAGGACTGACTCGCAGCGGCGCATCCGCGCTGACACTTGCGAACGGGCCGACATCCGTGTCGGCCCGTTCGCGCGACCATTCCACGAACGACAGCCGCGAGGCACGGTGATGGTCGAGTCAGGGCCGGTCCTGGAGATGCGCGGGATCACCAAGCGGTACCCGGGCGTCCTGGCCAACGACGCGATCGACCTCGACCTCCGCTCGGGCGAGATCCACGCCCTTCTCGGTGAGAACGGCGCAGGAAAGTCGACCCTGATGAACATCCTGTACGGGCTCGCGGTGCCCGACGATGGAACCATCCTGATCGACGGCCAGCCGGTCGACATCCTGGGCCCGCACGACGCCATCGAGCGCGGGATCAGCATGGTCCACCAACACTTCATGCTCGTCCCGGTGCTGACCGTGGCGGAGAACATCCTGCTCGGCGAAGAAACGATGGCCAACCCCGTCTTCATCGATCGGAACGAGGCACGCCGTCGGATCGTCGCGCTGGGTCGGCAGTTCGGCTTCGAGATCGACCCGGACGCCAAGATCGAGAACCTGTCCGTCGGCTGGCAGCAGCGGGTCGAGATCCTCAAGGCGCTCTACCGCAAGGCGCGCATCCTCGTGCTGGACGAGCCGACTGCCGTGCTCACGCCGCAAGAGACCGAGGAGATCTTCGCCGTTCTGCGCCGGCTGGCTGCCGAGGGGCACTCGATCATCTTCATCAGTCACAAGCTCTACGAGGTCCTCGAGATCGCCGATCGGATCACGGTCATCCGGCGCGGCAAGGTCGTCGGGCAGCGGGTCCCGTCCGAAACCGACGAGGAGGATCTGGCCGAGCTCATGGTCGGTCGCAACGTCCAGTTGACGGTCGATCGTGGCGAGTCCCATCCGACCGATGTCGTCCTGTCCGTGCAGGGCTCCACGCGAAAGACGATCGTGGACGCGAGGTCGTGCGTGGAGTCGATCTCGAGGTCAAGGCGGGCGAGATCCTCGGGATCGCCGGCGTGGCCGGGAACGGCCAGGACGAACTCGTCGAGGCCCTCACGGGGCTGCGCAAGCCGACCGACGGGTCCACCACCCTGGCCGGCGTCGATGTGACGGGGTGGAGCCCCAGGCGGCTCTACGAGGCCGGGCTCGCCCACGTCCCCGGCGACCGCCACCGCTGGGCGATGATCATGAGCTTTCCGGTGGAGGACAACCTCGTCCTGACCAACTATTACAAGGCTCCGTTCGCGCGTGGCTTCGTCCGCCAGGAGGAGGCCATCGACGCGTGGGCGACCGACCTGATCGCCCGCTTCGACATCCGGACCCCATCGGCCACGGTCGCCGCCGACACGCTGTCCGGCGGTAACCAGCAGAAGGCCGTCGTGGCACGCGAATTCAGCTGCAAGCCCAAGTTGCTCGTCCTGGACCAGCCGACCCGCGGACTCGATGTCGGCAGCATCGAGTTCATCCATCGCCAGGCGATCGAGATGCGCGATGCCGGTGCCGCGATCCTGCTCGTCTCGGCCGAGCTCGATGAGATCCTGGAACTGTCCGACCGCATCGCGGTGATGTACCGCGGCGCACTGGTGGCGACGCTCGACGGTCGCACCGCCAACAAGGAGGAGGTCGGCCTCCTCATGGCGACCGGTGGGCGCGAGCCAGAAGCCAGCCAGGTCGACGGCATGACCGCGACCGGCGACAGTCCCAAGGCGCGGTTCTGGCGGCGAGGGCGATTCGGCCAGGTCTGGGAGATCGCCGCGGTCCCGCTCGCATCCGTCTTCCTCGCACTCGTCGTGGCCGCATTGATCATCCTCGTCTCGAGCATCGTCACGACCGGGTCCGTGGACCTCGCGTTGCCGTTCGTCGCCTACGCGGCATTGATCCAGGGGGCGTTCGGCTCGGTAACGGGCATCCTCAACACGATCCTGCAGGCCGCGCCGCTCACGCTCGGTGGCCTGGCGGTGGGGATCGGGTTCAAGGCGGGACTGTTCAACATCGGCGGGTATGGCCAGTTCCTCCTCGGTGCGACCGCTGCGGCCGGGGTCGGCGCCGCGCTCGCCACCGCACCCGCGCCGATCGCGATCACGCTGTCCCTCCTCGCGGGAATGCTGGCCGGTGCCGCCTGGGGCTGGATCCCCGGTGCGCTGAAGGCATGGTCCGGTGCCCACGAAGTCGTGACCACGATCATGCTCAACTCGATCGCTGCGGCCCTCATCGGATTCCTCATCCTCGGACCGCTCCTGGCTCCCGGTTTCTCGTTCGGCAGGACCGGCGATCTCGGCAACAGCGCCCTGCCGATCATCGTCGGCAACATCCACCTCGGTGTGATCTTTGCCGTGCTGGCCGTGCCGGCCGTCTGGTGGCTGCTCTACCGAAGCACGCTGGGCTTCGAGATCCGGAGCGTGGGTGCGAACCCGAGTGCGGCCCGCTACGCGGGGATGCGGCCGGCATTCCTGATCATGCTCACGATGAGCCTGTCCGGGCTCCTGTCCGGGATCGCCGGTTCGACCGAGATCCTCGGCGTGAGCCGTTTCATGATCGCCGTCATACGGAACCTCGATCGGGTTCGACGCCATCGCCGTCGCCCTGTTGGGGCGGTCGCATCCGTTCGGGATCGCCGCGGCGGCGTTGCTGTTCGGCGCGCTCCGGGCGGGGGCCGGCCTGATGCAGGTCCTGGCAGGGATCCCGGTCGAGATCGTCGACGTCATCCAGGCGGTGATCCTGCTGTTCCTTGCCGCTGACATCGTCGTCCGGCGCCTGTTCCGCATCCGCGGCGGCGGGCGGGATCGCCGACCTCAAGACCGTCACCAGTTCGTACGCGGGTCGAGCGCGCTGATGGACGAACTGTCGGCATTCGTCGAATTCGCTGCCGCTCATCGGCGTCGTGCTCCAGTTGCTCGGCATACCTGGTGACGACCATCCCGAGCATCGCCCCGATCTTCGTCGCACTTGCGGCTCCGATCGCCCTGGGCGCCCTGTGCGGGATCATGAACGAACGCTCAGGCGTGGTGAACATCGCCATCGAGGGGATGATGCTCGAGCGCAGCCTTCACCGGGTTCCTGGCCGCGGCCCTGGTCGCGCAGGCGATGGGACCCGCGACCCCGATGGGGGTCTTCGGGGTGACGGTGCCGATCCTCATCGGCGTCGCCGCGGCGATCGCCACGGGCGATGCTCGTTTCGGCCCTCCACGCCTGGCTATCCATCTCGGTCCGGGCTGACCAGATCATCAGCGGGACGATCATCAACATCCTCGCGTTCGGTCTGACCGGGTTATCTCAACCGACCCTCATCTCGCCCGAGCTCGCCGTCTGGGGCCGGGATCTTCAGCCGCTGGTGCCGCCCGACATGCCTCGACCGACATGCCGGTGGTCGGCTGGATCATTCGGCGCATTCTCCTGCATGGGCCCGATCGCGATATCGGTCCTCTTCTTCGTCATCGTCCTCCAGATCCTGCTGTTCCGGTCGCGCTGGGGCCTTCGCACCCGAGCCGTCGGGGAGCATCCGAAGGCGGCGGAGACGGTCGGCATCGACGTCATCAGGCTGCGCTATCGAAACGTGATCCTGGCCGGTGTCTTCGCGGGCCTCGCCGGCGCATACCTCCGATCGAGGCAGACGACTCCTTCCAGAATGGGATGACCGCCGGCCGCGGCTTCATCGCGCTCGCTGCGCTCATCGTCGGACGCTGGACGCCGCTCGGCGCGTTCGCTGCTGCCCTGCTGTTTGCCTCGACGCAAGCGATCGGGCAGTCGATCTCGTTTGCCCCACCGGCCGGGCAGCTCGGCGACATCCTCGGCGCCGCTCCCGGCCAGTTCTGGGACACGCTGCCGTATGTCGTCACGATCATCGTCCTCGCCGGACTGGTCGGTCGGAGCATCCCACCCGCGGCCGACGGCCTACCCTACGAACGTGAGGCCACCACCTGGACGGGTCCCGCGAGGGAGATGACCCCGGACGAGCGAGCGGCGGCGTTCCTCGACCTGCAGGAAGGCCGCGGCCCGGTACCAGTCCTGGACGACACTGGCATCGAACGGGCCTTGCGGGCCACGCACCGGATCGCGGTCATCGGCGCCTCCGCCGACGCAGGTCGCCCGTCGTTCGGCGTCTTTCGGTACCTGGTCGATCACGGCTTCGATTGCGTGCCCGTCAACCCGTACGCCCGCGATGTCCTCGGGATCCCGGCATTCGGATCGCTCGGCGAGGCCGTCGCGGCGACCGGCCCGTTCGACCTCGTCGACGTCTTCCGGCGATCCGAGCTGTGCGTGCCGCACGCTCGTGAAGCCGTCGACGCGGGAGCGCGCTGCCTGTGGTTGCAGCTCGGCGTGGTGAATTGGGAAGCGGCCCGGATCGCCCATGAGGCGGGGCTCGAGATCGTGATGGACCGCTGTACCGCGATCGAGTGGGGGCGGATCGTCGGGCGCTGAGGTGGTCGTGACCCGCCGTCAGCGGATGAGGAAGCCGAGGAAGACGAGGACGAACCCCGCGATGACGATCGCGCCACCGATCCGGGCCTGCCGGCGCAGGATCTCCATCGCCACCGAGGCACCGGTCTTGCCGTCGTCGCCGGCCGTCCGCGCGCCGCCGCGCCAGGCCTCGTAGCGGGCGACGTTGGCGTCCTGTTCCTTGAGCGCCTGGTAGCGGGTCCACGGACCGCGCGCCCGGGTGTAGCCGACGACGATGAGGGCCGCGCCGGCGGCCCACAGCAGCAGGTTGATCGGACCCATCGCTCCCCTACTTCGCCTCGTCGAGTCGTTCGCGGACGGTCGCCAGCGCGCGCGCCGCGTTGGCCTGTCCCCGCGTCGCCTTCATGACCTGGCCGACGAGGAACCCGACGGCCTGGTCCTTGCCGGCCCGATAGTCGGCGACGGCGGCGGGGTTCGCGGCCAGGATCTCGTCCACGGCCGCCGTGAGCGCACCGGCATCGCTGATCTGCCGGAAGCCACGCGCGGCGATGATGTCCGCCGCGGACTGCCCCGTCGTGATGTGGCCCTCCAGGACCTCCTTCGCGTTCGCCCGTGACAGCGTGCCGGCATCGACCGCCGCGATGATGGCTGCCAGCTCGGCGGGATCGACCGTCACGGCGCTGGCCGGCGCTGCGCCCGCCGCGTTGCGCAGGCGCAGGTACTCCCCGGTGACCCAGTTCGCGACGGTCTTGGCGGCAAGATCCGGACCGGCGGCCATGGTCGACTCGAACAGCGCGGCCGCCGCCGGATCGGCGACGAGGACCGTCGAGTCGTAGGCCGACAACCCGAGGCTCTCGCGATAGCGGGCGCGACGTGCCGCCGGCAGCTCCGGCAGCCGAGCCTCGAGCTCGGCCAGCCACGCCGGGTCGACGTGGAGCGGCGGCAGGTCGGGCTCCGGGAAGTAGCGGTAGTCGTCGGACGTCTCCTTCGCGCGCATCCGGTACGTCTCGCTCCGGTCGTCGGCCCAGCCACGGGTCTCCTGGATGAGTGGCTCCCCGGCGTCGAGCGCCGCGCCCTGCCGCTCGATCTCGAAGGCGATCGCCCGCTCCACGGCACGGAACGAGTTCATGTTCTTGACCTCGACGCGGGTCCCGAACGCCTCCGTGCCGCGTGGCCGCAGCGAGACGTTGGCCTCGACCCGCAACTGGCCGCGCTCCATGTCGGCATCGGACGCCCCGATCGAGCGCAGGAGCAGCTGCAGCTCCTCGGCGTAGCGGCGTGCCTGCTCGGCGGTCCGCAGGTCGGGCTCGGTCACGATCTCCATGAGCGGGGCGCCCGATCGGTTGAAATCGATGAGGCTGACCCGGCGGCCGTCGGGCCCGGTCGCATGGACGAGCTTGGCCGTGTCCTCCTCGAGGTGGGCGCGGGTGATGTGCACCGTGAACGGCCCATCCGACGTGTCGATGGTCAGCTGCCCGGCCGAGGCCAGCGGCAGGTCGTACTGGCTGATCTGGTAGCCCTTCGGCAGGTCCGGGTAGAAGTAGTTCTTGCGGTCCCAGCGGGTCGCGTCCGGGGTCGTCGCGCCGATCGCGAGCCCCGTGGACAGGACGTGCTCGACGGCCTTGCGGTTGATGACCGGCAGCGCCCCCGGCAGGCCGAGGCAGACCGGGCAGCAGCGACTGTTGGGCGGAGCGCCGTCGTACTCGGTCGAACAGCTGCAGAACATCTTCGACGCCGTGCGCAGCTGGCAGTGCACCTCGATGCCGATGACGGCCTCGTAGCGCTCCAGGATCGGCGACGGCGGGGTGACGGTCGCGGCCATGGGCCTAGTTTCGCACAGGGCCACGGTCGACCGAGCCCGACACCGAACCGCGACGCGTGGCGTCTCCGAACGTGCGAGAGAAATCGTGAGAGCGCTCTCTTGACACACGTCTGATACTGTGCATTCCAAGCGTGAGAGCGCTCTCACACAGGAGCCAAGACGTTGCCGAACGAGAACCATCGCGACCGCCGCAACGGAACGACCCTCGAGGAGGTCGCGGCACGTGCGGGCGTCTCCCGCGCGACCGTGTCCCGGGTGGTCAACGGCTCTCCGCGCGTCAGCAGCGACATCCGGGTCGGCGTCGAAGCGGCGATCGCCGAGCTCGGCTACGTCCCCAATCGCGCCGCCCGCAGCCTCGTCACGCGACGCAGTGGATCCATCGCGGTCGTCATCGCCGAGCCGACCGGCCGGCTGTTCAGCGACCCGTTCTTCCCGCGGCTCCTGCGCGGCGTCAGCACGGCGCTCGCGGCGCGCGACCTCCAGCTCGATCCTGCTCATGCCGGCCTCGCTCCCCGACGTGCGGCGGTCCGCCAGCTACCTGAGCGGCGGGCACGTCGACGGCGCCCTCCTCGTGAGCCTCCACGGCGACGATCCGTTGCCGACGGCGATCGCCGAAGCCGGCGTCCCACTGGTCCTCGTCGGGCGACCGCCGCGCGGCACGAAGGCCAGCTACGTCGACGTCGACAACCGCGGCGGCGCCCGCAGCGCCGTCGAGCATCTCCTCGGCGCCGGTCGGCAGGTCGTGGCGACGATCGCCGGCCCGTCCGACATGGCGCCGGGCATCGACCGGCTCGCCGGCTATCGCGACGCGATCGTGGAAGCGGGGCTCCCCGCCGACCGCGACCTCGAGGCGGCGAGCGACTTCACCCAGGAAGGCGGGGCGGCCGCGATGGAGCAGCTGCTCACCCGCCGTCCCGACCTGGACGCGGTCTTTGCCGCGTCGGACCTCATCGCCGCTGGTGCGCTGTCGGTTCTGGCATCATCCGGCCGACGCGTCCCCGAGGACGTCGCCGTCGTCGGCTTCGACGACTCTCCCGTGGCCTCCACGCTGCGTCCGCAGTTGACCAGCGTCCGTCAGCCCATCGAAGAGATGGGGAACGAGGCTGCCCGCCTGCTCATCGACTCAGTCGGCAGCCAGGATGCCGTGCCCCGGCGCGTGATCCTGGCGACCGAACTCGTACGACGCGCCTCGAGCGCCGGGAGGCGCTTGCCCTGAACCGGCCGGCCACCGAATCCGTCCGTCGCCGTCTTGCGCCGGATGCCCCGTCCATGAGCGATATATCGAGGAGGAGAGAATCGATGCTCAGTAACCACGTCACATCCGTGCGGACGATCATCCTGTTGACCGTCGTCGCGATGCTGGTCGTCGCCTGCGGCCAGACGACGACCTCGTCGGCGCCGAGCCAGGCGGCCGCCCCATCGACCGCCGCGTCGCCCGCGGCAACGGAAGCCCCCATCGTCACCCCGATCCCCGGCCAGGCGGGCCTGACCTCGGGCGGTCGACCGCTCATCCGCTGGTTCGTCGGCCTCGGCACCGGTGAGCGCCCGAACCACATCGGCGTCGAGCAGACCGTCGTCGACAAGTTCAACGCCGAGCACAACCCGGCGGACCCGGCCTACGTCGCGGGCAACACGGACATGGTCCTGTCGCTCGAGATCTACCGGAATGCCGTCGCCTACGACACCCTCGCGACCCAGATCGCGACCGGCAACGCGCCGGACATCATCGGCCCCGTGGGCATCCGCGGCCTGCAGTCGTTCGGCGACCAGCTCGCCGATCTCACGCCGTACATCAGCAGCTCGGGCGTCGACCTGTCCGAGATCCCGCAGAGCCTGATCGACGCGTTCAAGGTGGACGGCCAGCAGATCGGCCTGCCGACCGGCGTCTATCCGTCCTTCATCTACTACAACAAGAAGCTGTTCGATGAGGCCGGCCTGGCCTACCCGCCGCACAAGGTCGGCGAGCCGTACGACGGCCAGCCGTGGACCTGGGCCACCGTGGCGGACCTCGCCAAGAAGCTGACGGTCGACAAGGCGCGGCAACGACGCGACCAGCGCCGGGTTCGATCCGGCCAGCATCATCCAGTACGGCCTCGACTCCCAGTGGACCGAGAACGACGCCCGCGCGTGGGGAACCGTCTTCGGCGGCTCCGGCTCGGTCGTCGCCGACGGCGGCGCGACCGCGCAGTTCCCGGACAACTGGCGAACCGGCCTGCAGTACTACTACGACGGCGTCTGGAAGGATCACTTCATCCCCGCCAAGGCAGCGGTCGACGGCATGGCCGGTGGCAACACCTTCCAGTCCGGCCAGATCGCGATGGACGTCGTGCACATGTGGTACACGTGCTGCGTCTATCCCGCCGAGGGCACCAAGCCCGTGACGGACTGGGATATCGCGGTCCTGCCCGAGGGCCCCGACGGCAAGGTCACCGCCAAGCTGCATGCCGACGTCATGGGCATCCTCAAGACGTCGCCCCATCCCGAAGAGGCGTTCGAGGCCCTGAGCTATCTCGCGTCCTCACCGGAGCTGACCCAGGTCTACGGCGCGATGCCCGCGATCCAGAGCCAGCAGGATGCGTTCTTCGCGGCGCAGAGCGAGACCTTCGCGCCGCTCACCATCGATTGGCAAGTCGCCAAGGACATGCTCGAGTTCCCGGACACGCCCAGCCATGAGGCCTACATGCCGAACTTCGCCGAGGCGGACAAGGCCAACAAGGCGCTCGGCTCCAAGCTGTGGACCACACCCGGGCTCGATGTGAATGCGGAGATCGACGCCCTCGTCGTCGAGCTGAACGGCATCTTCGCGGCCGCTCCGTAACCCCGTACGTTCCAGCGCGCCGGTGGACGGTTTCCTCCAGACCGTTCCCCGGCGCACCCCTTTCCGGCACGATAGGCCCCAACCCCGGACGAGGTCTCGATGTCAGTCACCGGCGGCTCATCAACGGGCAGCACCATCGCCGGCGTCGACACCGGTAGACCGGCCCGGATCTCCCTCGGGACGCGCAATGCCCTGACCGGGATCGCCTTCATCTCCCCGTGGATCGTGGGCTTCCTGCTCTTCACGGCCCTGCCGATGGCGGCGTCGCTCGTCCTGTCGATGACCGACTTCGACCCGCGGGCGCCCGGCGAGACCACGTTCATCGGGCTCGACAACTACCGCGAGATGCTCGGCGACGAGCGGCTGCTGCACTCGCTCTGGATCACGGTCCGCCTGGGACTCATCCTCGTCCCGGCCACGATGCTCTTCGCCCTGGGCGTGGCGCTGCTCGTCAACCACGCGCTGCTCCGCGGCCGCAGCGTCTTCCGGACGCTGTTCTACATGCCGATGCAGATCCCGATCGTCGCGAGCACGCTCGTCTGGCTCGGCGTCCTGAACGCCTCCAACGGCTGGCTCAACATGGGCCTCGGCGCGGTCGGCATCACCGGACCCGACTGGATCAACAGCGCGGCCTGGGTGGCGCCGTCGCTCACGCTCATGGGCCTGTGGGGCATCGGCAACATGATGCTGATCTTCCTGGCCGGCCTGCAGGGCGTCCCGACCGAGCTCTACGACGCGGCGAAGGCCGACGGCGCCGGCCCGTTCTCCACCTTCCGGCACGTGACGCTGCCGATGATCTCGACGGTGATCTTCTACAACCTGATCATCGCGCTGATCGGCACCTTCCAGTACTTCACGCAGGCCTACATCATCGGCAACGGCCGCGGCGACCCGGCCAACGAGACCCTCTTCTACAACCTCAACCTCTACCTCGAGGGCTGGAGCTTCTTCCGGATGGGCTACGCCTCGGCGCTGGCGTGGCTCCTGTTCGTGATCGTGCTCGGCCTGACGCTGCTCCTGTTCCGGGCAGCCCGGACCTTCGTCTACGAAGCCGGGGGCGATCGATGACCGCGGTCGCCCGCCGGGTCGAGCGGCCCCTCGCGTCGGGCTCGCCGCTGCGTCGCCAGATGCGGAAGTTCACCGCCGTCTCGGGGGTGACGCTGCTCGCGATCGCCGTCGTCACCACGTTCCTGATGCCGCTCGTGTTCATGACGTCGACGGCGTTCAAGGACAAGATCCAGCTGACGACCCCGGGCGCCCCGCTGTACCCGGCCTCCCCCGAGACGTTCGCCTGGGAGGGCGCGGAATACCCGGTCTACGACGTCCCGACTGCCGGACGGACAGGTCAAACCCCTGGCGCTCGTCGAGCCGGGCCGCGAGGAGAGCACGTTCATCGATCCGGCGAACCCGGCGGCGGGCACGTTCGTCTGGGAGGGTCGCTGGCGGACGCTCGAGCAGCACTGGCAGTTCGAGCTGTACACGCAGAACTTCGCGACCGCCTGGAACGCGATCGAGTTCCCGCGGCTCATGTTCAACACGCTCTTCATCGCCGCGGTCGGGACGATCGGGGCCGTCGCGTCGTCGGTGTGCGTCGCGTACGGGTTCAGCCGCTACCGGTTCCCCGGCAGGAACGGGCTGTTCCTGGTCCTCCTGTCGACGATCATCCTGCCGCTGCAGGTGACCCTCATCCCGACGTACGCGGTCTTCGCGGCGCTGGGCTGGACCGGGACGTGGCTGCCGCTCATCGTCCCGCACTTCTTCGCGAACGCCTACAACGTGTTCCTCCTGCGCCAGTACTTCCTCACGATCCCGCGCGACCTCGACGAGGCCGCCATGATCGACGGTGCCGGGCCGTTCCGGATCCTTCGCTCGGTGATCGTGCCGCAGGCCAAGGCCGCGATCGTGGCGGTCAGCCTGTTCCACTTCTTCTTCGCCTGGAACGACTTCTTCCTGCCCCTGATCTACCTCCAGGGCCAGCAGGCCCTCGAGCCGCTGTCGGTCGGGATCGCCCGGTTCAGCGGGGCCTACTCGCAGGAGCCGACGCTCATCCAGGCGGCGGCCGTCATGGCCATGGTCGTGCCCGTCGTCGTGTTCTTCCTGGCCCAGCGCGCGTTCATGCGCGGCGTGGTCATCACCGGCGTCGAGAAATGAGCGAGGCGCTCGAGATCGACCTCGAGGAGGAGACCTGCTGGCCGGTCATCCCGGCCGTGGCCTGGAGCCGCGGGATCGGGGTGCCGTGCCCGACGGTCGGCCGGCCGCGCGTGCACACGCCGATGGTCGACGACGGCGAGTGGGCCGGCGTCCCGATCGGCGGCCTCGGCACCGGGAGCATCGGGCGCACGTTCCGTGGCGATGCGGCGCGCTGGCACCTCGAGGTCGGGCAGCATCGCTTCGAGCCGGTCGCGGCGGACGGGTTCTCGCTGTTCGTCGGCGCGGCCGATGGGTCGCGCGGGGCGCGCCACCGTGCTGTCGGCGTTGCGGCCCACGACCCTCCCCGCGTGGGGCTGGGACCTGCCGGTCGGCGGCGGGACGTATCACGCCCTCTTTCCGCGGGCATGGCAGGCGTTCGAGCCGGAGCAGGTCGGGATCCGGCTGGTCGGCGAGCAGCTGTCGCCCGGTGATCGCGGGCGATCTCGAGCGGAGTGCCCTGCCGGTCGGGGTGTTCGAATGGTGGTGCGAGAACCCGGGGCCCGACCCCCTGACGGTCGGGCTCCTCTACACCTGGGCGGACCCGCCGGGTGGGCCCGACGCGGGGCCGGCACCGGGGCGCACGCACGAGGTCGTCCGCCGCGCCGACGCGACCGGGGTGGTCTTCGGCGACATCGCCGCCGGCGGCCCGACCGCGTTGCGCGGCACGATCGCGATGGCCGCGCTCGAGAGCGACGGCTGGGAGCTGACGACGCGGGCCTCGTTCGACCCCGTCGGCGACACCGAGCTGTGGGCCGATTTCGCCGCCGACGGGCGCCTGGATGACGAGACACGATCGGCTGGCGCGGACCTGGCGGGTGCCGGCCGGGGTCGGCGGTCCCGGCGGTCCGGGCTGCGGCCGGCGCCGCGATCGCCGCACGCACGGTCCTCGCGCCCGGCGAGCGCCGCTCGATCCGGTTCGCGCTGGCCTGGGACCTGCCGGTCGTGGCGTTCGGGGGCGGACGGCAGTGGTGGAAGCGCTACACGCGGACGTGGGGGCGGAGCGGGCTGCGGGCGCTGGACCTCGCACGGCACGCCCTCGCCGAGGCGCCGCTCTGGCGCGCCGCGATCGAGGCCTGGCAGGCGCCCGTCCTCGAGGACCCGGAACGACCCGACTGGTACAAGTCCGCGCTCTTCAACGAGCTCTACTTCCTCGTCGACGGCGGGTCGTTCTGGGAGGACGGCGAGGTCGGCAGTCCGGAGCCGGGACGCCGACGACGTCGGGCCGCTTCGCCCTGCTCGAATGCCTCGACTACCCGTTCTACGACACGGTCGACGTCGATTTCTATGCGTCGTGGGCCGTGCTCGAGCTGTACCCGGAGCTGGAGCTGCGCGGCATCCGCGACCTGCTGGCCACCATCCCGATCGACGATGCGCGCATCGTGACCATCGAGGCGTCCGGCCTGACCGCCGCACGCAAGGTCGGCTGGACCGTGCCGCACGACGTGGGTGGACCCGGCGACGATCCCTTCTATCGGCCCAACTGGTACAAGTTCCAGGACGTCAACGCGCTGGAAGGACCTGGGGCCCAAGTTCGTGCTGCAGGCATGGCGCGATGCGACCGCAGCCGCGCCGGCGGATGGCGACGCGCTCATCCGCGACGTCTTCCCGACCGTGGAGGCGGTGCTCCGGGGTCTGGCCGCGCACGACCGCGACGGCGACGGCCTGCCCGAGCACGACGGGACCCCCGACCAGACGTACGACACGTGGCCGATGCGCGGCCCCTCCGCGTATGGCGGCTCGCTGTGGCTCGCCGCGACGCTCGCCGCCGAGGCGATGGCCCGCCGGCTGGGCGACGACGCGGCCGCGGCACGCTGGGAAGGATGGTTCGAGCGCGCCCAGGTGGCATTCGACGTCCGCCTGTGGCGGGGCGATCACTACGCCTACGACGACGGCGGCGGCCCGAGCTCGGACAGCATCATGGCCGACCAGTTGGCCGGCCAGTGGTATGCCGATGCCACCGGTCTCGGCGCACTGCTGCCGGCGGAACGGGTGGAGGCCGCGCTGCGCACCATCCACGCCCGCAACGTCCGCGGGTTCGGTGGCGGCCGGATGGGGGCGGTGAACGGCACGCGACCCGACGGCCGGGTCGACGAGTCGAGCGAGCAATCGGCCGAGGTGTGGGTCGGTACGACCTACGCGCTGGCGGCGTTCATGATCGGGCGCGGCCTCATCGCCGAGGGCTGGGAGACGGCGGAGGGCGCGGCGGCCGTGACCTACGAACGTGGCCTCTGGTTCCGGACGCCCGAGGCGTACGACGAGCGCGGTGACTTCCGCGCGTCGATCTACCTTCGGCCGCTCGCCATCTGGGCGATCGAGGAGGCCCTCCGCCGGGTCAGGTCCGCGCCCAGCTGACCGTGCGCCCGCCGTCGGTCAGCGGTCGACGACCGCCATCGCGGCCATCCGCTCGGACGGGCTCGGCGTCGCGGGATCGTCCAGCGCGCGCAAGGTCGGCCGGATCGACGGCCCGCCACGCGGCGTTCGCGGTGATCGCCTCGTAACCCCGGGCGAGCTCGAACAACGCGGGCTCGGTCCACGGCGCGCCGATGAATTGGAGCCCGACCGGGAGCCCGTCCGACAGGCCGGCCGGGATGGAGATGCCGGGGAGCCCGGCCATGTTGACCGGCAGCGTGCAGGCATCGGACAGGTACATCGCGACCGGGTCGTCCAGCCGCGCGCCGAACCGGAACGCGACGGTCGGCGAGGTCGGCGCCACCAGGGCATCGAAGCCCTGCGCCCAGAGCGCGTCGAAATCGCCCTTGATGAGCGTGCGGACCTTCTGGGCCTTGAGGTAGTACGCGTCGTAGTAGCCCGCCGACAGGGCGTAGGTCCCGAGCATGATCCGTCGCTTCACCTCGGGACCGAAGCCGCCGCCGCGCGTGGCGAGGTAGTCGGCCAGGACGTCCCGGCCCTCGCCCAGCCGACGCCCGTAGCGGATCCCGTCGTAGCGCGCCAGGTTGGCGGACGCCTCGGCCGGGGCGACGATGTAGTACGTCGCGAGGCCGTATTCCGTGTGCGGCAGCGAGACCTCCTCGACGATGGCCCCCGCGGCCTCGAGGGCCGCCACGCCCTCCCGGATCCGCGCCTCGACGCCCGGCTCCATGCCGGCCACGAAGTACTCGCGTGGCAGGCCGAGCCGCTTGCCCCGCAGACGCGGCCGCCGCGTCGTCGTCGGATGCAGGCAGGTCCAGGAGGGTGTCGGGGACGGGCGCGGGTGACGAGGTCGAATCACGCTCGTCGCGACCGGCGATCGCGTGCAGCAGGGCCGCCGCGTCACGGACGTCCCGTGCGAACGGCCCGATCTGGTCGAGCGACGAGGCAAACGCCACGATCCCGTAGCGCGACACCCGGCCGTACGTCGGCTTGAGCCCGACGGTCCCGGTCAGCGCGGCCGGCTGGCGGATGGAGCCGCCGGTGTCGGTGCCGATGGCGAGCGGCGCGTGGTAGGCCGCGACCGCCGCGGCCGAGCCACCGCTGCTGCCGCCCGGCACGCGGTCCAGCGCCCACGGGTTCGCGGTCGGGCCGAAGGCCGAATGCTCGGTAGACGAGCCCATCGCGAACTCGTCCATGTTCGTCTTGCCCATGATCACGGCGCCCGCGTCACGCAGTCGCTCGGTGATGTGGGCGTCGTACGGCGCGCGATAGCCCTCGAGGATCCGGGACCCCGCGGTGGCCTGGCCCCCGGCGACGCTCACGAGGTCCTTCAGGGCGATCGGGATGCCCAGCAGCGGATGCAGCGCGTCGACCGCGTCACTCCCCTCCCCGCGTGCGGCCGCAAGCCGCGCATCCGCGGCGTCGGCCTCGGCGAGGGCGCGGTCGCGGTCGATGGTCAGCCACGCGTTCAGCGCCGGGTTCTGGCGCTCGGCGAGGTCGAGGTGTGCGGCCGTCAGCTCGCGCGAGGACAGCGACCCGGCACGAAGCTCGGTCGCCATCGCATGGGCGCGGAGACGCGTCAGGTCGTCGGTCATCGGATCCGGTGGCTCGGCATCGCGTGGAGTCGCAGGGCTCAGTCGCCGCCGAGGATCGCCGGCACGACGATGAACTCGCCCTCGCGCTCGTGCGCGTTGCCCAGGACGGCCTCGGGCGGGAGCGACGGACCGGCGACATCGTCGCGCAGGATGTTCTCGAGCTCGATCGTCTGGGCGGTCGGGGCGATGTGGTCGGTCGGGACCGTGGCGAGGATCGCGTACTGGTCCAGGATGTGGTTGAGCTGGCCCTCGAGCCGTCCCAGCTCCTCGTCGCTGAGGCCCAGCCGGGCGAGGTGGGCGACGTGTTCGACATCGGCGCGCGACAGGGTGGCCATGCGCCCGATGATAGCCGGGACATGGACACCCCGCGCCTTCGACCAATGACGGCCGATGACATCCCGTCGACGGTCGCCGCGATCATCGACGACGACTGGCATGACCGCAGCGCCTGGTTCGCACTTCGCCGTGGGCCATCCGCAGTGCCGGGTGTTCGTCGCCGAGGTCGACGGACGGGTCGTCGGCACGGGCGTGGCGACGATCAACGGCCCGGTCGGCTGGATCGGGACGATCTGGATCCAGACCCCGTTCCGCGGGCGCGGCCTGGGCCGGTCGCTGACGCAGGCGACCATCGACGCGGCCGAGGATGCCGGCTGTCGAACGCTCGTCCTCGTCGCGACGGACGCCGGTCGGCCACTGTACGAGCGGATGGGGTTCGCGGTGCAGACCTGGTACCGGATCCTGCAGGCGCCGGGATTGGCGTCGGGTTCGCCGTCGGGATCGTCGGACGCGACCCCAGGCGTGCCTGGCACTGCGCCGGCGCCGCGCCCGATGCGCCCGATGCTCCGACGGTGCGCCCGTTCCGGGCGACCGACCTGCCGGCGATGGTGACGCTCGATCGGGCGGCGACCGGCGAGGACCGCGCGCACCTGCTGGCGGCCTTCGCCGGGGACACGTCGCGCGTCGTGGCCGGAGAGGACGACACGCCGCGCGCCTTCATCGTCCGGGCACCGTGGGGTGGCGGCGCCACCATCGCCTCATCGATCGACGACGCCCTGGCGATCCTGCTCGCCCGGCGTCGGGCGACCGCAGCCCGAGGGCCGGGTCCGCTGCGGGATCATGCTCGAGCATGTGGCCGGCGCCGCGGCGCTGGAGGCCGATGGCTGGGTGGAGGCCTGGCGAGCCCCGCGCCTCATCCGGGGAGCGCCGCTGGACTGGGAACCGACGGCGATCTGGGGACAGTTCAACCACGCGATCGGCTGACGGGTCCGCCCGCGCCCAGTCGGACCGCCATGGGTCCGGGTGCCCTCCGGTCCGATGGTGGGATGGTCCGGGTCGGGCAGGCGCGCGATGCTGCGTTCGTCCCCGCGGCCCATCCAGACATCCTGCCTGCTCGGAGCGCCTCCATCGCCATGTGGCCAACCATCGACCGCACACGCCGTCGGATCATGCGGACCGACGCCGACGGGCAAGTCCTGCCCGCCACGCTGGAGGCGTGGCTGTCGATCGGCCGTCCCGAGCTCGACCGCCTGTGCAGCGCGATCCAGGCGCTCCTCGGGCCAGCGACACCCCGTCCCGATACCCCGGACCGGCTCGAGGCCGGACTCGCCGCTGCCATCGCGCGGATCGGCGGTGGCGGTCGTGTCGAGGTGAGCCGACGGCCCGCCGGGCTGTACACCCCCGAGTCGTGGCAGATCCACCTCATGGGATCCGACCCGCACACCGATCAGGCGATCCGGGAAGCCATCCGAACCGGGACGCTTCGCCCCGTGATCGCGCTCGCCTGTCTCCAGTGCGGCACCCCCGCGATCCGCGACACGGCGACGTTCTGTCGGCGCTGCGGCCTGCCCTACGGCGAGCCGCCGCGCGCCGACGCGGAGCTCCCGTCGTGTCCGATCTGCTACCTGACCGTCGACGACGACGGCCGCACCTCGAGCCTCGACCTGCCGGGCCTGCGCGTCGACCTCGCCCACCACATGGTCGAGCACGACCGGCACCCGGTCGGTGATGACGAGTGGCTCGAGACGCTCCGTGAGGGCGACAAGCTCCGCTGGGGCCGCTGGAGCGCGCCGTTCGATACCGTCCGCCGGTATCTCGTCACCGGCCAGGTCGACGCCGGCCGGAATCGCAAGCTGGCCCACGACATGATCGTGACCGCGATGACCCAGATCAACCGGTTCGGCGAGAACGCCACGATCTTCGGCGACCAGCCGGAGTGGCAGGCCGCGCGGGCCGCGGTCAGCGAGCTGATGGAGCGCTACGCCGTCGGTCGTCGCTGAGGCACACGGCGCCGGGAGCGCCGGCGCACGCTTGCCCGCCGCGTCATTCCGCGTCGGCGAACAGCTCGTCGTAGGCCGCCTGGTCCCAGTCGCGGACCCAGATCTCGGCGATCCGCTCGTCCACGATCCGATAGACCACGACCCGGTCGATATCGAGGGTTCGGTCGCCCCGTCGCACGCGCCAGCGGACCAGCGTGGCGGCATGCGTGTCGCTCGCGAGGATGTCGTCGACGCCAAGCGGCTCGAACTGGCCATCCGTGTCGCGGAAGACCCGCGTGTAGTACGCGAGGACCGCATCCTGCCCGTGGAAGGTGCCGGCGTGCGGGCTCTTCCCCGGGATGTGCAGGACCAGGTCATCGGCGAAGAACGGCAGCGCCTCCGCCGCCTGGCCGCCCTGCAAGGCCGTCGAGTAGCGGCGCATGAGCTCGATGTTCGGGTGAACCACGGATCCTCCTGTCCTGCACGCGTGACGGCGACATTCTGCCGCCTCCGGCCCGCGCTGTCCGGTACGCGACGTCGCTCAGGGTCAGACATCCTCGCCGGCCAGGAGCCGCCGGAATGCCGCTTCGTCGAGGATCGGGATGCCGAGCTCCTGCGCCTTGGTCAGCTTCGATCCCGCGCTCTCGCCCGCGACGAGATAATCGGTCTTCTTCGAGACGGAGCCACCGGGTTTGCCGCCGGCAGCGCGGATCGCCTCCTCGGCCTCGGGCCGGCTGTAGCCGGGCAACGTGCCGGTCACGACCACGGTCTTGCCCTGGAGCGGCCCGCGTCTCGGCGGCCGCGCTGACGACCGGCGCCTCGGCCTCCACCCCCGCATCCGCGAGATCGGCGAGGACGCCCGCTCCAGCCGGCCCGGCGAAGTAGCCGGCGATGCTGGCGGCCACGGTCGGCGCCGACGCCCTCGACCTCCGCGAACCGCTCGGGCGTCTCGGTGGCGGTCGTCGTCAGGAACGCGTCGACCGAGCGGAGGAAATCGGGGCCGTCCGGGACCTGGGCGGCGACCCAGCGCGCGAGGTCGATCGCCGTCTGCTCGCCGACCTGCGGGATGCCCAGGCCGTTGAGGATGCGCGCCAGCGGACGCCGCCGGGAGCGCTGGATGGCGGCGTGCAGGTTCTCGGCGCTCTTGCGTCCGAACCGCTCGAGCGACTCGAGATCCTCGATCGACAGTCGATAGAAGTCGCCGCGTCTGGTGATCAGGCCGCGGGCGACGAGCTGCTCGAGCACCTTCCACCCGGCGCCCTCGATGTCCATCCCGCCGCGACCGACGAAATGGCCGAATTCCTGCGACACGCGCGCGGGACAGGCGACGTTGGGGCAGTAGATCCGGACGGCACCCTCGTCCTGCACGACGGCCGTGCCGCACACGGGACAGGCCGCCGGCATCGCGAACTCGCGCTCGGTGCCGGTCCGCCGTTCGACGATCGGGCGGACGACCTCGGGGATCACGTCGCCGGCCTTCTGGAGGACCACCCGGTCGCCGATCCGGATGTCCTTGCGCCGCACCTCGTCGAGGTTGTGCAGGGTCGCACGCGCGACGGTGGATCCCGCGACCTTGACCGGCGTCAGGTGGGCGACCGGCGTGAGCGTCCCGGTGCGTCCGACGTACGGCACGATGTCCTCGACCGTCGTCTCGACCTGCTCCGGCGGGAACTTGTAGGCGATCGCCCAGCGGGGCGCGCGGCTGACCATGCCCAGCCGCGCCTGCTGGTCGTAGCGATCGACCTTGACCACGACACCGTCGGTCTCGTACGGCAGGTCGTGACGCGCCTCGCGCCAGCGCTCGGTGAACTCGATGACCGCCTCGATGTCGAGCCCGGCGGCGTGCTCGGGATTGACCGGCATGCCCAGGGCGGCCATCCGGGCGAGCGCCTCCGACTGGGTCGCCACCGTCTCCGTCCCGTCCTCGATGAGCGAGTACGTCCAGGCCGAGAGGAGCCGCCGCGCGGTCACCTCGGCGTCCTTCTGGCGGAGCGAGCCCGCGCCGCTGTTGCGCGGATTCGCGTAGAGCGGCAGACCGGCCTCCTCGCGCTCGGCGTTGATCCGCGCGAACTCGGCCTTGGGCATGAAGACCTCGCCGCGGACGTCGATCGTGTCCGGCTCGGCAAGCGTCGCGGGGATCGCCGCGATGGTGCGCAGGTTGGCCGTGACGTCCTCGCCGGTCGTCCCGTCGCCGCGGGTCGCGCCCTGGACGAAGCGGCCACGCTCGTAGCGCAGCGTGATCGCGAGGCCGTCGATCTTGAGCTCGGCGACGTAGCGCAGGTCGGGCGCCGCCTCCGGGGCAGCCGGCAGGCCGAGACCCTTGCGGACCCGCGCATCGAACGCGCGCAGCTCGTCGTGGCTGAATGCGTTGCCGAGGCTGAGCATGGGCCGACGGTGGCGAACCTCGCTGAACGTGCCGGTCGGGGCGCCGCCGACGGCCTGCGTCGGCGAGTCGGTCGTGATCAGCTCCGGATACGCCGTCTCGAGCGCGACGAGCTCGCGGAAGAGCTGGTCGTATTCGGCGTCCGTGAGCTCGGGAGCGTCCTCGCCGTGGTACAGCCGGTTGGCGCGCGCCACGGTCTCGGCGAGCTCCGTATGCCGCTCGGTCGCCTGCGCGATGCCGGCCGCCTCCGCGGCGGCGACGAGCGACGGATCGACGGGCGGGAGGTCCACGGTCATGGATGCGAGGGTACCGAACCGTCCCGCTCCCTGCCACGTCGGACAGGCCGGAGACAGACGCGTCAGGCGCGCGGCGCGACCACGTGCGACGCCCCGACATCGGCCGGTGTGGGCGTGCCCAGGAGCGCGAGCGTCAGCTCCAGCTCCTCGCGGAGGATCGCGAGCGCGCGTTCCACGCCCGCCTGCCCACCCGCGGCGAGCGCCCACAGCACGGGCTTGCCGATCAGCACGCCGCGTGCCCCGAGCGCCAGGGCGATCGCGACATCGAGCCCGCGGCGGACGCCGCCGTCCACCCAGATCTCCGCGCGTCCGGCGACCGCGGCCGCGACCTCGGCCAGGACGTCGACCGACGCCGGGACGCGGTCGAGCTGGCGTGCCCCATGGTTGCTGACCACGATCCCATCGACCCCGTGGTCCACCGCCAGGGCCGCATCCTCGGCCGTGAGGATGCCCTTGAGCACGAGCGGCAGGTCCGACCAGCCGCGGATCGTGGCGAGGTGGCGCCACGCGAGGGTCGACTGCATGTCGTCAGGCGGACGCTCGTAGTCGGCCGGCACCACCAGGTCGCGGTGCGTCGGGAAGGCGCCGTCCGGGAAATTGGCGAACGGTCCAGGCTGGACGAACCCGTTGCGTCGGTCGCGTTCGCGATACCCGAGGCGGGGCAGGTCCACGGTGAGCACGATGGCGCTGTAGCCGGCGTCGACCGCCCGGTCCACGAGCGAGCGGGTGTGGCCGTCCGATGCCTGGACGTAGAGCTGGAACCAGCGCGTGCCGTCCGGCGCGGCCGCGGCGACCTCCTCGATCGAGCGGGTCGAGAGGGTCGAGAGCGTGAACGGGACACCGGCCGCGGCGGCCGCGCGTGCCGTCGCGAGCTCGGCCTCAGGATGCGCCAGCACGTGCGCGGCCATCGGCGCGATCGCGACCGGCATCGCCGTCGGGCTGCCCGACAGCGTCGTCGCCGTGTCGACGGCGGACACATCGACCAGGACCCGCGGCCGGAGCCGGAACCGGCGCCACGCTGCCTCGTTCTCCGCGAGCGTGATCTCGTCCCATGCGCCGCCCGCGATGTAGTCGTAGGCGGTCGGGTCCATCACGAGCCGCGCGAGCGGCTCGAAGTCGGCCAGGCGGACGATGTCCGCCAGCCGGGCGGCGGTGTCGGTCATCCGATGATGTCCAGGTTGGCGAGGCTCGCGAGCATCGTCTTGCGGCCGACACCCGGATCCTTGAACGCCACCGTGATCTCCTCGTCGCTCCGCGTGAGCTTGGACGTGACCACGATGCCGTCGCCCCACCGGCCATGGCGAACGCGATCGCCGTCGCGGTACTGCCGCTCGCCGGGGATGATGGGTCGCGGTGGGCGCGCCGGCGCCCGTGACGCCGGATCCAGACCGACCGCGTCGCGCGGCGGCAGCGAACCCGACGGCGCGCCCTCGGCGAAGGCCTCGCGACGGGCGGCGAGATCCCGCGACGGCCGGAACGGCTCGCCCGCCGCCGGGGCGCCCGGCCGGCCGCTCCCCTGCCGGTACGCCGGTCCGCCACCCGGCGCCCCGCCGGACCCGTTCCGGATCGGCGTCCCGAACCGGGTCGTGCGCCGCTGGCCGAACACGAGATCGAGGTCGAGGTCGCGTTCCGGCTCGTCGAGCCCGCCGAGGCGGGGGCCGACCATGAGCTCGGCCGGGATCTCGAGCAGGAACCGCGACGGGACGGCGGCCTGGCCCATGCCCCACGTCGCCCGGCGCCAGGCGTGGGACAGGTACAGCCGCCGCTTGGCGCGCGTGATGCCGACGTACGCCAGGCGCCGCTCCTCCTCGAGCTGCCGCTCGTCGTCGAGCGCGCGGCTGTGCGGGAACAGGCCCTCCTCGAGCCCGGCGATGAACACGACCGGGAACTCCAGGCCCTTGGCGGCGTGGAGGGTGATGAGCGTCACGGCGTCCGCGTCGCCCTCGTACGAATCCTGGTCGGCGACGAGCGCGGTCTCCTCGAGGAGCCGGTCCAGCGCGTCCTCCGGCGTCAGGTCGTCGTAGCGCGTCGTGACCGAGCGCAGCTCGAGCAGGTTCGCCCAGCGCTCCTCCCCGTCCTCCGAGCCGTCGGCCAGCATCGCCCGATAGCCGGATGCCTCCAGCACGTCGTCGAGCAGCTCGGGGAGCGGCAGCACGCCGACCCGCGTTCGCAGCCGTCGGACGAGCGACGGCGAACTCGGCGAGCGCCGTGCGGGTCCGCGTCGCGAGGCCGACGATGTCACCGCGCGCCGCCCCGTTCGATCGCCGCCCACGTCGTGGACGGTTCGCCGGTCGCGGGATCGATCGCGGCGGCCGCCGCCCGCAGCGCCTCGATCGTCTTGTCGCCGATGGAGCGGGCCGGGACGTTGATGATCCGCTCGAAGCTGACGCTGTCGGTATCGCTCCGCAGGATGCGCAGGTACGCCAGCGCGTCCTTGACCTCGCGGCGGGCGTAGAACCGCGTCCCGCCGACGAGCTGGTAGCGGATGCCGTAGCGCAGGAACGATTCCTCGATCGCCCTCGATTGCGCGTTCATCCGGTACATCACCGCGACGTCGCGCGCCCGGAAGCGCGTGTCGGTGTCGTCGTCGTCGGCGCGGCGGGTCAGGGCGCTGCCGCGGCCACCCATCAGGCTCTCGACCTGGCGGGCGATCCACTCGGCCTCCTCCTCCTCGTTGTACGCCTCGAAGCGCTGGATCTTCATGCCGCCGGCGTTGTCGGTCCACAGCTTCTTGTCCTTGCGCGCCTCGTTGCGCGAGACGACCGCGTGGGCGGCATCGAGGATCAGCTGCGTCGAGCGGTAGTTGCGCTCCAGCTTGACGACCGCGGCCGTCGGCCAGTCCCGCTCGAAGTCGAGGATGTTGCGCAGGTCCGCGCCGCGCCACGAATAGATCGACTGGTCGTCGTCGCCGACGACCGCGAGGTTGCCGTACTTGCTCGCGAGCGCCTTGACCCACAGGTATTGGGCGCGGTTGGTGTCCTGGTACTCGTCGACGTGCAGGTAGCGCCAGCGCTCCTGGTACTTGGCGAGCACGTCGGGCGCCTCGTCGAACAGGCGGACCGCCTCCAGCAGCAGGTCGTCGAAGTCGAGGGCGCGAGCGGTCGTGAGCCGCTCCTGGTAGCGGGTCGCCAGGCGGGCGATGGTGCGCTCGCGGTGGTTCGCGGCGTTCTCGGCCAGGAACGTCGGATCCAGCATCTCGTTCTTCGCCCGGCTGATCGCCCCGAGCACGATGCTCGGGCGGAACTCGCCGGTCAGCGGCAGGTCCTGTTCGCGCAGGACCTGCTTCATGAGCGCCTGCTGGTCGTCGGTGTCGTAGATGACGAAGCGCCGGCTGATGCCGATGGCCTCGCCGTCCTGGCGCAGGACGCGGGCGCACAGCGCGTGGAACGTGCCCGCCTGGACGTCGCGACCGCCCTCGCCGACCAGGCTGATGATCCGATCGCGCAGCTCGCTCGCCGCCTTGTTCGTGAAGGTGACGGCCAGGATCCGCCACGGCGGCACGCCGTTGACGCCCACGAGATACGCGATCCGGTGGGCGAGCACCCGGGTCTTGCCGGAACCCGCTCCGGCGAGGATGAGGAGCGGTCCCTCGGTCGTCGTGACGGCCCGCGACTGTTCGGGGTTGAGGGCCTTGAGGATCTGGGCGGCCCGCTCCTTGCGCCGCTTGGCGATCGCGGCCGGATCGGGCGGGGGCGCCGGCGGCGCGGTCGGATCCGCGGCGGGCACCGGGACGTCGCGCAGCCACTCGGGCTCGTCCGGGACGTGATCCGGGGTCTCGCTGACGGTCGTGCCGACCGTCGCGGCAGCGTCGTCGAGGGTGGGGTCACCGGTCCGGCGACGACGTGTCGGGCTCACCGAGCCATTCTAGGTCGGGCGGCTCATCGGGGCCGCCACCGCGTACCCGACGGGCGTGCCGTTCGGTTCGTCCGACGGGCCGTTACGACCGCGGCTGGACCTGGTCGGCCGGCGGTGGTTCGATCGTCACGGGCTCGTTCCACTTGGAGAACGTGAGGTCCGCGCTGATCTCGCCGCCGTCCCCCAGCCCGACGACGGCGTTGAGGCCCGCGAGCCTGGGCGACGCCTGCTCGACGAGGAACGTGAGGTCGAGGCTGGCCTGGGTGAGGTCGATGGGGATGGGCACGCCGCCAGGGATGGCAGACGGCAACGCACCCACGTCACCACCCAGGGCGGCGATCTCCTCGGGTGTGAGCGCGATCGACACCGTGTAGCACGTCGCGCTCCCGCACGGGACGTCGTCGCCCTTCACCGGATCGACGCCGGGCTGCTCGAGCAAGTCCGACAGCCCATCGATCAACGACCCCGCGGCGCCCGGGTCGAGCGGGAGGTCGCCGGTGTCGATCTCGCGATAGAGGGGCCCGGTGAGCGTGGTCTTGGCCCAGGTCGTCCCACCGACGCTGATGAGCTCACCGGTCAGGTTGAGGACCGCCGGGATCGAGAACGTCATGCGCACGTTGCTGGCCGCGAGGTCGATGTCGGCCGAGGCGGTCGTGTTCGAGAGCTTCACCGGCGCCCCGTCGCCGCCCGCACCCATCAGGTCGATCGCGATCGCGCCGTCGACGGTCGGCGTCGACGTGGACGCTCGTGGCGGCGGCCGCGGCGGCAGCCGCGCCCGCGAGGATCTGATTCGGGGTCGGTGAGGACGGACGGTGCGGGCCCGCCGCAGGCGCCGACGGCCAGCGCGATGGCGAGGAGCAGGCCGAGGACGGCCCTGTGAGGGCGGTGCGGACGGGGGGTCGTGTGCATGGGCACAAGGCTCCCCTGCCTGCCGGGAGGTGTCAAACGGTCGATGTCGGCGTGACGACCGGCCACGAATTCGACGACCCCCGGTGCTTTCGCGCCGGGGGTCGTCAGGTATCGCTGGGTCGAGGGCGGACTAGAAGTCCATCCCTCCGCCGTGCTCGTGGCCGCCACCGGCCCCGGCCTTCTCCTTCTCCGGGATGTCCGTGATCAACGTCTCCGTCGTCAGGACCATCGCGGCGATGGAAGCGGCGTTCTGGAGGGCCGAGCGGGTGACCTTGGCGGCATCGACGATGCCGCGCGCGAAGAGGTCGCCGTACTCGCCCTTGAGGGCGTCGAAGCCATGCCCGAGCTTGGCGCCGCGGACCTGCTCGACCACGACCTCGCCGCGAGCGCCGGCGTTGTCGGCGATCTGGCGGGCCGGGGCCTCGAGGGCCTTGCGGACGATGTCGACGCCAACGGCCTCGTCACCTTCGAGCTTGAGCTTGTCGAGCGCCTTGATGGCCTGCAGGAGGGTGGTCCCACCGCCGGCGACGAGGCCCTCTTCGACGGCCGCACGGGTCGTCGAGAGCGCATCCTCGATGCGGTGCTTCTTCTCCTTGAGCTCGACCTCGGTGGCCGCGCCGACCTTGATGACGGCGACGCCACCGGACAGCTTGGCGAGGCGCTCCTGGAGCTTCTCGCGGTCGTAGTCCGAGGTGGTGTCCTCGATCTGGACCTTGATCTGCTGCATGCGGGCCTTGATCTGGTCCGACGAGCCGTCGCCATCGATGATGGTCGTGTCGTCCTTGGTCGAGACGACGCGGCGGGCGGAACCGAAGTCCTCGGCCGTGACGGAGTCGAGCTTGCGGCCGATCTCCTCGCTGATGACGGTGCCACCGGTCAGGATGGCGATGTCACGCAGCATCTCCTTGCGCCGATCGCCGAAGCCCGGCGCCTTGACGGCGAGGACCGAGACGGTGCCGCGGAGCTTGTTGACGACCAGGGTCGCGAGCGCCTCACCGTCGATGTCCTCGGCGATGATGAGCGTCGGCTTGCCCTGCCCGACGGCCTTCTCGAGCGCCGGGAGCATGTCCTGGACGCTGGAGATCTTCTTGTCGGTGATGAGGATGAGCGGGTTCTCGATGACCGCTTCCATGCGGTCGGGGTTGGTCACGAAGTACGCCGAGAGGTAGCCGCGGTCGAACTGCATGCCCTCGGTGTATTCCTTCTCGAGGCCCAGGCTCTGGCCCTCTTCGACGGTGATGACGCCGTCCTTGCCGACCTTGTCCATCACCTCGGCGATGATCTCGCCGACTTCCGGGTCCGCCGCGCTGATGGCGGCGACGGCCGCGATCTGCTCGCGGTTGTCGACCGGGCGGGACTGCTTCTTGATCTCCTCGACGACGACCTCGACGGCCTTCTCGATGCCGCGCTTGACGACCATCGGGTTGGCGCCGGCGGTGACGACGCGGAGGCCCTCAGCGACCATCGCCTGGCCGAGCACGACCGCGGTGGTCGTGCCGTCGCCGGCGACGTCGTCGGTCTTGGTGGCGACTTCCTTGAGGAGCTGTGCGCCCATGTTCTCGAACGGGTCGTCGAGCTCGATGTCGCGCGCGATGGTGACGCCGTCGTTGGTGATCGTCGGCGAACCGAACTTCTTGTCGAGGACGACGTTGCGGCCCTTGGGGCCGATCGTCACCTTGACGGCGTCGGCGAGACGATCGATGCCCTTCTTGAGCGATCGACGAGCCGTCTCGTCGAAGATGAGTTGCTTAGCCAAATCTGTTTCCTCCAGGGATCAGGGTCGGGTCGAGGTGGACGCCTGTGCGCGTCAGTCCTCGACGACCGCCAGGATGTCCTTCTGGCTCACGATGAGCAGTTCGTCGCCTTCGACCTTGAATTCGGTCCCGGCGTACTTGGCGTAGAGGACCTTGTCCCCGGGCTTGACGTCGATCGCTTCACGCGACCCGTCGTCGAGGATCTTGCCGGGTCCGACGGCGATGACCTTGCCCTCCTGGGGCTTTTCCTTGGCCGTGTCCGGGAGGACGATGCCGCTCTTGGTCATCTCCTCGCGGGGGGTCGGCTCGATGACCACGCGGTCGCCCAGTGGGCGAAGCTTGGTCGCGGTCGCAGTGGCTTTGGCCAACGTGCAGTACCTCCTGTGACGGCCAGGGCCGACCGTCGGGCATGAACCTGGGGATCGATCGGTCGGCGCCGGTGGTGGTGGCGCCCGGATCGATGTCCCTGTCGTGATCGCGCACCGCCGGTGGTCCGCCCCTGAGCCCTCCGCCGATCGGTGTCGGCCACGTTCGTCAGGATGGACGGGCGATGCATTAGCACTCTCCTTGTGTGAGTGCTAATGGACAGACTAGCGAAGGCGGTGGCGGCCTGTCAACTCGCGGGGTGGTCGATCGACACCGTCACGTTGCGGCCGTCGGTGTCGAGGGTGACGCAGCCCGGTCCGTCCCAGCCGACGAGCCAGCCGACGATCCCCTCGGACATGTCGTAGTTGACGACGTCCGTGAGGGCGCGCATGTCCGGCCGGAACTCGAGATCGCCGTCGTACACCGGCTGGCCGACGTCGTTGGCGAGCGACATGTGCTCGAACCGCAGCTGGACGACGTGCTCGCCACGCATCTCGATCTCGAGGCCGCTGGCGGCCTGCGTGTAGGGCGGATCGATCGCCTCGAGCGAGCCCTCGGGCGCGCCGGCCGGGCTCCCGATCGACGACTCGCCGAACACGAACGTCACGAGGTCCGCGGTCCCACCATCGGCGATGACGATGTCGGTCAGGCGATCCGAGGGCAGTCGCCCGGTCTCCGGTTCGACCGCACACGCCGTTGCGCTGCTCGGGGCCGTCGTGGGTGGAGGCGGGGTAGTCGGCGAGGCGCTGGGAGCCGTCGATGGGGCGGTCGTGGCCGTCGGCGCGGTCGTCGGCGCGGCGGCGCGCTCGGGGACGGACTCGGTGCGGTCGAAGCACACGCCGTGGCGAGCAGCGCGCCCGCAAGCAGCATCGCGACGAGGCGTGCCGCGGGCCGGCGAGTGGCGGGGCGGCGGTGCCGATGGGTCACGCGGTCCTCCGAAGACTCGGGAAGGTTCGGTCGTAATTGTCGACGAGGATCCCACCGAGCGCCTCGATGGTGGTGCCGCGCGTCTCCGCGAGCCACGCCCCTGTGACGCGCACCCACTCGGGTTCGTTGCGCGAGCGTGGCGCACCGGGTGGCGCCAGGAACGGTGAATCGGTCTCGATGAGGATCCGATCGGGCGGCGCGAGCCTGGCCGCCTCCGCCGATGCCTCCTCGCCACGGCGGAACACGAGGCCCGAGAAACTCAGGACCGCGCCGAGATCGAGCATCGCGGCGGCGTAGTCGGGTGGGCCGGAGAACGAGTGGATCACGACCGCCGGCCGCCGCGCTCCCATCGAGACCAGCTCGGCGAGCAGGGCGTCCTGGGCGTCGCGCCGCCCGGCCGCGGAGCGGCAGTGCAGGATCGCGGGCTTGCCGGTCGTCACGGCGAGCGCCAGGTTCCGGCGCAGGTTCGCGAGCTGGTCCGGGATCGGGCTGAAGACCCGGTCGTAGTCGAGCCCGGTCTCGCCGATGGCGACCACGGTCGGGTCGTCCGCCCAGGCGACGATGCGCGCCCAGCCGGCCGCATCGACCTTGGCCGCGTCGTGGGGATGGACGCCCACCGCGCCATCGAGCCACGGGACGCGCGCGACGAGGGCGAGCGCGCGCTCGCTCGAGGCGACGTTCCAGCCCGGGACGAGGATCCGTTCGACGCCGGCGAGGCGGGCCGCTTCGACGACGAGCTCGGCGTCGGTCTCGAACCGATCGGCGTTGACGTGGCAATGGCTGTCGATCAGGCGCACCCGCGCATGGTAGGTGTGCGCCGGGTCGCCCGACGGAGGCGCCTGCGAGGCGCGCGCGCTTATCCGGCCTCCGGGCCCTCGACGTCGACGTCGAGACGCGGGAACAACGGCTCGGGCGCCGTCACGCGGCCGGCCTGGCCGGCGTGAGCCCCCCAGACGAGCTCGTCGAGGATCGCGGGGCCACCGTTGCCGTCGGCCTCGTACGGGTAGTCGAAGCCGAGCTGCGCGAGCACGCGTGGCGCCATGCCGGGCATGAACGGGGCGATCGCGAGCCCGACGAGCCGGCAGGCCTCGACCAGGTCGCCGAGCACCGCGCGGAGGTGCGTGGTGGCGGCCTCGTCACCCTCCTTCGCCGCCTTGGCGAGCACCCACGGCTTCTCGGCATCGACGACCTTGTTCGCGGCATCCACGAACGTCCACAGCTCGGCAAGGGCCACGTCCAGCTTGCAGCGCTCGAGCTGGTCGCCGTAGGACCGGACGAGAACCTCGTTCCAGCCCTCCCCGAGGTGCGTCTCCGCGACCGGCCGCGGCGCCGGCCGCTCCGCGTCGAGGTAGCGGTTGACCATCGATACCGTCCGGTTCACGAGGTTGCCGAAGTCGTTGGCCAGGTCGGCGTTGTAGCGGCGGACGAACGAATCCCACGAGACCTCGGCGTCACGGTCGAACGGCACCTCGCGCAGGACGACGTAGCGCGCGCCGTCGGACCCGAACGCCGCGACGAAGTCGTTCGGGTCGAGGAAGTTGCCGCGGCTCTTGCTCATGCGCTCGCCGCCCGCCGCGAGCAGCCAGCCGTGGACCCAGACGTGCCGCGGCGGCTCGAGCCCGGCGCTCCACAGCATCGCCGGCCAGAAGATCGTGTGGAACCGGGCGATGTCCTTGCCGATGACGTGCAGGTCGGCCGGCCACCACTTCGCGAACGCCTCGGGGTCGTCGGGGAAGCCGGCACCGGTCACGTAGTTGATGAGCGCGTCGTACCAGACGTAGATGACGCCGGCCTCGGGATCCCACGAGCCGTCCTCGCGCAGCGCCGTCTCGCCGTTCTCGGCGATCGGGAACGGGATGCCCCAGTTGCCGGGCGTCCGCTCGCGCGAGATCGAGAAGTCCTCCAGCCCGCCGCGGATGAAGCCGAGCATCTCGTTGCGCCGGTAGTCGGGCTGCACGAAGTCCGGATGGTCGGCGAAGTACCGCTCCAGCCGTTCCTGGTAGGCCGACAGGCGGAAGAACCAGTTCCGCTCGGTCAGCCACTGGAGCGGGACGTCGGGATGGTTCGGGCAGATCGTCCCGCGCGCCGTCTCCTGGACGTCCGTGGCGTTGCGGAACCCCTCGTTCGGGCAGTACCAGCCCTCGTACGTGCCGAGGTAGATGTCGCCGTTGGCGTGCGCCCGGCGGACGAGTTCCTGGGCCGCGAGGATGTGGTCGGGATCCGTGGTGCGGATGAACCGGTCGGGGCTGATCAGCAGCGCGTCCTCGGCCTCGCGGAAGAAGCCGACCTTCTCGTCCACGAACGCCCGGGGCGAACGGCCCTCGTCGATCGCCGTCTGGGCGATGTTGATCGAGTGCTCGTCGGTCCCGGTCAGGAACCGGGTGTCGTCGCCCTTCATGCGGTGCCAGCGCGCGATGACGTCCGAGCCGATGACCTCGTAGAGGGTGTGCAGCCCGGGCTTGTTGTTCGCGTAGGCGATGGCCGTGGTCAGGTAGTAGCGGGGACGGTCGGGCATGGGAGCGCGATGGTAGCAGCGGCGCCGGGGAACGCGATCGCCCGGAGCCGATCAGGGCGCGGCCCTACTCGAGGGAGTGCCGGAGCGCGGTGCTACTCGAGGGAGTGCCGGAGCGCGGCCTCCTCCTCGTCGTCGAGGGAGGTCTGGAGGACGGTGCCCTTGTACTGGCGCATGGACGCGATGACCAGGCCGTGGTCGCTGCCTGGCTTGACCAGCAGGAACAGTGCGGATCCACCCGCCGCGAGCCCATCCTCGACGCCCTTGACGAAGGCACCATCGAGGCCCGGGCTGACGGCCCGGCCGACGAGCGCACCGACGATCGCCCCGCCGATGACCCCGATCGGGAACACCACGAACAGCAGGCTGCCGAGGATCGGCTCCGACCGCGGCCCCGGTCTCGGTGCCGCTCGCGACCTCATTCTTGACCTGGACCTTGCCCTCGGCGTCCTTGGTCACCACGGCCGTGTCCTCGAGGGCGATCCGACCCTCCTTCTCGAGGGCCCGGATGGAGCCGAGGGCGGCCCGGGCATCTGACTCGGCGTCAAACGTGATCGCGATGAGATCAGACACGGTGACCTCCTTTTGATAGGCGCGTTGATAGGCGCGCTCGTCGCCGAAGCGAGGGCCCGCAGCATCGGGCGCGATCGTAGCAGGGCGATCGGGGCGGTCACGATGCGTGGGCCGGCATGGCACCATGACGCCCCACGACGACACTGGACGGACGGGAGAACCCACGGATGAGCTCGGATACGCGCGTCGCGGTGATCGGCCTCGGCTACGTGGGCCTGCCGCTCGCGGTGGCGTTCGCCGAGGCCGGGCTGGATGTCCTGGGCATCGACGTGTCGACCGCGCGCGTCGAGGCACTGAACGCACGCCGCTCCCCGATCGACGACATCTCGGACGACCGGCTGGGCGCGGCGCTCGACCATGGGCTGCGGATCGCGACCCAGGCCGATGCCGGTCTCGCGGATGCCGATGCCGTCTTCGTGTGCGTGCCGACCCCGATCAACTCGACCAAGGACCCGGACCTCGGGCCGGTCCTCGACGCGGCCGCCTGGATCCGCGGGCAGGTGCGCCCGGGCCACCTGGTCCTCCTCCAGTCCACGACCTATCCGGGCACGACCGTCGGCCCGTTCCGCGAGGTCATCGAGGAAAGCGGCCTCAAGGCGGGCGTCGACTTCGACCTGGCCTACGCGCCCGAACGGGTCAATCCGGGCGACCCGGCGAGCGCGGCGCGGATCGTGCCCCGTCTCGTGGGCGGATCGACGCCCGAGGCGACGGCCCGTGCGGCGACGCTGCTGCGGCTGATCAACGACCGCGTGGTCGAGGTCTCGTCACCGGACGCCGCCGAGCTCGCGAAGCTGCTCGAGAACGTCTTCCGCAACGTCAACATCGCGTTCGTCAACCAGCTCGCCCTGCTGTGCGAGCGGATGGGGCTCGACGTGTGGGAGGTCATCGACGCCGCGGCGACGAAACCGTTCGGCTTCATGCGCTTCACCCCGGGTCCCGGGGTCGGCGGCCACTGCATCCCGGTCGATCCGTATTACCTCTCGTGGCGCGCCCGCGAATTCGACTTCGTCGATCGATTCATCGAGCTCGCCGGCGACATCAACCTCGCGATGCCGCGGCACGTCGTGGATCTCGTGGCCGAGGCGCTCAACGACCGCGGGCGCGCCCTCAAGGGCGCGAAGGTCGGGGTCGTCGGCGTGGCCTTCAAGCCCGACGTCCAGGACGCGCGCAACTCCCCGGCGGCCGATGTCATCGCCGGGCTTGCCGAGCGCGGTGCCGACGTCGCGTTCCACGATCCCCACGTCCCCTCGTTCCGCGACACGAGCGGGACGGTTGCGCGAGGGCCGGACGCAGGACGCCCTCCTCGAGTGGGCCGATGTCGTCGTCGTCGTGACGGCGCACCGTGCGATCGAATGGGCGTCCCTCTACGAGCGCGCGGATCTCGTCGTCGATACCGTCAACAGCTCGGCCGGGTACGCGACCCGGCCGCGCCAGGTCCTTCGGCTGGGCGCCGGCTGGTCGAGCTCCGACGTCCGGTCGACGAGGGTCTGACGGGCCACGTCGGTCGCTGACGCACCCTCCGGCGCTCGACGGCGGTTCAGGCTCGACCGAGCGCGGTGCGTGCGGTCCGTCGCGCCCGGCGCGCGACGCGACGCCAGAGTGGCGCTTTCGGCGCCGGGACGCGCTTCGCAGCCACGTGGCTCGTCGGGACCGGGGCGGTCTTCTCGATCGGCGTGAGCCACGACGAATCGACCTCCGCGAGGTGGAGCTCCGGATCGGCGAAGAGGCGCAGGAACTCGGACACGATGTACTTGACGGCATGCCGATGGACGTGGCGACCGTCATCGCGGTAGTAGTCGCTCTGGCGCTCCGCCGTGACCACCATCTCGTAGGAATGGAAGTAGTGGACGTCCGGGTAGCGGTCCAGGAACTCGGAGACCGCGGCGCGGATCCGGCTCTTCGATTCGGTGTTCGCGACCCGCACGTCGAGCGCGGTGAACGTGGCGTGCAGGGGCACGGGTGACGTCGTCACGACGAGCTCGGCACCGAGCGTGTCGCGCACGACGGCGCGGATGCGCTCGAGGTCGGCGACCATCTCCTCGACCGTCAGTCGGTGGAACACGGGCTTGAGGTCGTCGAAGATCGCCGGGTGCGGGATCTGGCGGAACGAGTTGCCGGTCGCCCGGCTGCGCCACGTCTCGATGAGTCCGAGCGTGACGACGACGACGCCGGCACCGCGGAAGACCTCGTCCGCCTGCGCGTCGGCCGCCGCGCGGGAGGCGATGAGCTCGGCCGGATCCGGATGGATCGTGTCGTAGTCGCGGAACGGATCGATGAATCCGTCGTTGACCGCCCACGGCTCCTCGGCCGCGCGCTCGGGCCACCGGCCGGCCAGCCGCTCGAGCTCCTGGCGGATCGTGGCGGAGGAGTAGAACAGCCCGGCCGGGTGCATCGCCCCGCGGATCCCGACCTTGTCCATCATGCCCGCGAGCTCGGCGGCGAAACAGCTGCCGATCGTGGCGACCCGCGTCTCGGGCCCGACGATCCGCGCGATCGGCGCGTCGATGATCAGCTGCCGCTCCGACCAGGCCTGGACGTGGTCGAGCTCCCAGTCTCCGAGGCGGCTGTGCAGCACGGGCATGCCGGGAGGATATCGCGCCCCGTCGAGGACCACCCGCGCCATCGCCCGCGACCGTTCATCGCCCGCGGTGGACGCCGGGCTCGCGATCTGTGGCATCGTGTCGCGGATGGTCGACGCCGAGCCCGCCGCCGCCACGGACGAGACGCCATACCGCCGTCGACCAGGCGAGCCGGCGCGAGGCCCGCGCGGATCGCCTACCTCTCGTTCTCATCCGGCGAGTACGACGCGCGCACGCTTGCGGATGGCCCGCTCGGCGGTCGCCGCGGGCGCGCAGGTGACCGTCTATGCGCGATGGCACCGCGGGCTGCCGGCGCTCGAGGAGCGCGACGGCTTCCGGCTGGTCCGCGTCCCGTTCGACTGGCAGCTGGCCGTGCCCGGCCTGCGCGGTCGCGCACGTCGGCGGGCAGCCCGGGCGATGGCGGCCTCCCCGGCCCCGTCAGCCGGCGCGCGTCGAGGCGTCGACCGCGCGGGCGTCCGCCGCGAGGCGCCGCGCCGCGATCCGGAGGTGTGCTCCGGCGGGTGGCCCGGTTCCCGAAGCGGGTCGCCCGGCGCCTGGGCGCGACCCTCCTTCGACCGCTGGCCGACTGGCACTGGTGGCGTCGGATCCGCGAGTTCCCGCTCCGCCCGCATGGGCTGGGCGGCCGCCCTCGATGCCGTCGCGGAACCCGCCGACGTCTGGCACGGCATGTGGGCCGGTTCGCTCGCCGGCCCTCGCCCGGATGCGGCGACGGCACGGCGGCGAAGACGATCTACGACAGCCGGGACGTGTTCATGCGGTCACGCCAGTTCGCGCGCCTGGGTGCGCCGGGGCGGACCGTCCTCGAATGGCGCGAGCGACGGTGGGCCGGCCGCGCCGACCGGGTGCTCACCGTCAACGACGCCTACGCCGGGCTCCTCGAGACGCAGCTGCGCGTCCCGCGACCGGCCGTCGTCATGAACTGCCCGGCGACCTGGACCCCGCCGACGCCGCGCACCCGACCTGATCCGCGAGGCGCTCGGTCTCCCTTCCGAGACGGCCATCGTCCTGTACCAGGGCATCCTCACGATCGAGCGCGGGATCGAGCAGGCCATGGACGCGATCCTGCTCGTGCCCGAGGCGACGCTCGTGCTGCTCGGGTTCGGGCCGTCGCTCGCGGACCTGACGCGGACGGTCCAGGCGCGCGCCGTATCGCGGTCGCGTCCACATCCTGCCGGCCGTCCCGCCCGACGACCTGCTCACGTGGAGTGCGTCGGCCGACGCCCTGGTCATGGCCATCCAGCCGACGACGCTCAATCACCGGCACACCACGCCGCAGAAGCTCTTCGAGAGCCTCGCGGCGGGCGTACCGGTCGTGGCGTCCGACCTCCCGGGCATGGCCGGGATCGTGCGCTCCACGGGCGCGGGGGCGCTGTGCGATCCGACGTCACCCGACGTCGATCGCCGAGGCGATCCGCCAGGTCGTCCTGGCGCCCGCCGCGGAACGCGCCGCGATGCGTGCCCGGGCGCTCCAGGCGGCCCACGAGCGCTACAACTGGGAGGCGCAACTCGGCACGCTGTTCGCCGTCTACCGCGAACTGCTGCCGGCGGGGACCGCCCCGCTCGTAGCGCCGGGGCCTCCGATGACGGGCGACGCCACGGCCGTGACACGCGACCGGACGCTGCGCTTCGAACCCCAGCCCGTGCGCGTACCCGTGCCCGGCACGACGATCGTCGTCCTCGACACGATCTGGGACCCGCCGCGACCCGACGCCGCGCATGCCACACCCGCCGCGGCCGCGCGGCCCGCCGCGCGTGGACGGCGACGCCTTCGTCGGCCTGCGTGGTGTCGTCGAGGCGGTGATGACCCGCATCGACCTCTACGCCGAGGCAGCGTCGCGGCTCGACGACTGGGCCGACGCGTCGGGCATCGTCGCCGACCTGACCCTCGACGGCACGTCGTTCTGGTACAGCGCTCGCCTGGGCTACTGGATGTGGCTGATCGACCAGATCATGTGGCTCGGCGTCGTCGACGAGCTGCTGGCCACGCGACCGACGGTCGGCGCCATCGAGTGTGCGCGACGGGACCGACCCCGGACTCATCGTGGCGGCGCGGATGATCGCGACACGCGATGGTCTCGCGTTCCGCGACGAGACCCCCGAAGAGCCGACGACCCTGCAGGCGGCGCTGCCCGTGGTCGACGAGTCGACGGCGGGGACGGCGCCCGCGCGTCGACGGGTCGACGGCCGGCACGGCGCCATCGGCCACGGCCGCACGGACGGCCGGCGGTGTCCAGGCGCCGCAACGCCGGGCGTCACTCCTCCGGCGGATCTACCGTCGGCTGCGCCCCACCGAGGCGCAGCGGCGCCGCCGGATCGTCATGCGTCGGTTCGAGCGGCTCCAGCGCGAGACCGAACCGCGCTTGCTCGTCGTGCAGGCCCACGTCCGACAGCGCATCGATACGAGCTCCGGGACCCGCCTCATCAACCCGTTCCTGGGGCCGGTCATGGATCGCCTCCGCGGGACCCGGCTCGATCCGGTCGAGGTCGATATCCGGTCCGAGATGGGCGACGACGTCGCGTGGGAGCGGTTGCGCGCACCGGCCTCCGAACGGACCCTTCCGTTCGACGTCCTCGCCATGACCGGGCCGGTCATCACCAAGGCCGAGGCGCGTGCACTGGCCGAGCCCACCGTGGCCAGGATCGGGGCGGGCACGACCCCGCTCGTGATCGGCGGCATCGATCTCGGTCCGGCGATCGCGGCCCTGGCCGCCCGTCGGAGCCGACGCCTGCTGGCCGAATCGATCCGTGAGATCGAACGGATCCGGGCGCTCATCCGTCGGCTGCGTCCGGCGGGCATCCTGATCGCCGACGAGTATCACCGCCAGGACTGGCTGGCCGCGGCGGCGGCCGAAGGCATCCCGGTCACCGCGATCCAGCACGGCGTCATCCATCCGTGGCACGTCGGCTACATCCACCGCTCGCGGCCACCCGAACTCCGGCTCCCGAAGCGGACGTACGTGTTCGGTGCGTGGGAACGGACGCTGCTGACGACGGCCAGCGTGTACCACCCGGACGAGGTCGTCGTCAGCGGCTCGCCGCGGCTCGATCTCGTCGAGCCGTCGGTGTCGGACCGCGACGCCGTGCGCCGCGAGCTCGGCGTGGCGCCGGACGAACGCCTGGTCGTGCTGTCGGGGACATGGGGCGCGATGGACCGCCGGTTCCAGTACCCGATCGCCCTGATGCGGCTGTTCGACCGACCGATCCCGGGCGTGCATGTCGTCGTCAAGCGCCACCCGACCGAACGCGACGAAGGCCCGTACCAGCGCATCTTCGAGGCCGCGGCGGCGGCCGGGGGTCATCCGCCACAGCCGCTCACGATCGTCCAGGCCATCGACCTGTACGCCCTGCTGCGGCGCGGCGGACGCCCATCTCGGGATCCATTCGACCCTGCTCACGGAGGCGGTGGTCACCGGCACGCCGAACCTGCTCGCCGCCGGCCTGCAGTCGACCGACCTGCTGGGCTACGTCGACGCGGGCGTCGCCGTGCCCGTCCGGACCAGCGCCGACCTGCTCGCCGCCCTCGAGCGAGCGCCGACCGACCTGCTGCGCCCGTACGCCCAGCAGGCGTTCATCCGCAGCCACTTCGAACCCGGCGTCGCCAGTGAGCGCATCGCGAACGACATGCTCGCGTGGATGGGACGGCCCCTAGGCACGACCCGACGAGCCGGCGGCCGCGTCGGCGGACGCCGTCGTGACGCGATGGACGCCTGCATGACCGTGCTCGCGGCGATCGGACCGAGCGCGGCGGGCAGGCGCCGGACGAGCGTCAGGGCCAACGCCAGCCCCCGCCGGTCGGCGACGCGCCGCGCGAGCCCGGGATCCGCGCGAAGGGCCGGGCGCACCATCCGCCAGTAGGCGGACCGCGCGTCCGGGACGAGCGACGCCCACTGGCGCCCGGGACGGACGAGGATCGACCGGAACACGGGTTCCGATGACGCCAGGATCGCTGGCGGGACGGCGGCCAGGAACCGGCCCATGGCGTCGTACAGCACGCCGGTCGCGGGATCCCGGCGCTCGATGGCCTTGCCCACCGGCCCCCCGAGGTCGGAGCGGATGAGTCGATCGAGGTAGGCGTGCTTCACGGCGAGCCGGGTCGCCGGGTCGTCGATCTGGGCGTCGACCTCGGCGCTCACCGCGAGGTATGCCCCTCGGGCGACCGTGGCCGCCTCGGCCGCACGATCGGCCGACGCCCGCGTCGCGGCCGTGATGGTCGGCACGTAGCGGTCCGGGTGCGGACGCTGCCACTCGTAGACGACGTCGCCGATCACCTCGATGTCGCCGCCCGCCCGGAGCAGGCCACGGATCGTCCACGGCTGGTCGCCGAGCACCCGCCCCTCGAACCGGAGGTCCGCCACCAGGCTGCGATGGATCGCCTTGCCGGTCGCCGAGGCGTAGTACAGCAGGCCCGGGTGGGTGGCGATCGACTTGCGACCGGGCTCGGTGATGTCGGGGATGTCGTAGAACCGCGAGATCCACGTCCGATCGCCGTCGGACCAGATCCGCTGGCCGATGACCACGCGGATCGATGGGTCGGCCGTCGGGCGCATCAGCGCCGCCACACCGCCGGGCAGCAGTCGATCGTCGGCGTCGAGGAAGGCGAGCCATTCGCCCCGGGCGATCGCGAGACCGGCATTCCGGGCGTTCGACACGCCCTGGTTGGCGGGAAGTGGCAGGAGGACGACGCGCGGATCGGCCTCGGCGATCGCCTCGACGAGGTCCGGCGTCCCGTCCGTGGAGCCGTCGTCGACCACGAGGCACTCGAGCGGGACGGTCCGCTCCTCGAGCACCGATGCGATCGCGGCCTCGATCGTCGCGGCCGCGTTCCAGCTCGGCATGAGGACCGTCAGACGCGGCACGTCCGAGCGCGGCGCGGGGATGGCGTCGACCTTGGGCTGGGTCAAGGGGACCGGCTCCTCGCGATACCTCCCCCACCACCCGACGGTGCGTCGGGGCGTCGATGGTAGCAGCGCGCTCGGCCTACGGGCCGGTCCGCACGTCGATGAGCCAGCTCCCGGCGCTGAGCGCGGCGGCCCCACTTGTCTCTTGGGAGCGTCCGGGGCCAGACTCCGACCATGGACGCCGTCATGGAGCTGGCGGTCGAGCCCGGCCCCGAGCCCGGCTCCTTTGTCGTGCGGGTCTTGCGCTCGACGGGCGGAGGTGAGCCCGTCGAGACGGTGACCGTGGATCTCGATCGGCTGATCGCGGCCCGCGGCGAGCTCGAGTGGCGCGTGCTGGCGTCCTCCGTGCCCGCGCGTCGCCTGCTTCCGGAAGCCGAGGCGGCCCTCCAGGACGTCGGCGCCGTGCTCTTCAATTCCGTGTTCAGCGGCGCGATCGGCACTGCCTACCGCGCGAGCCTGGCGGTGGCCGCCGAGCGCGGCAGCGGCATCCGTCTCGCGCTCAGGCTCGCCGCGCCGGGCCTCGCAGCGCTGCCGTGGGAGGCGCTGTTCGACCGCGAGACGCAGTCGTACCTCTGCCTGCGAGAGCCGTTGGTCCGGCGCGTGGCGGCGCCCTACGCGCCGGCGGCCCTGACGATCGCGCCGCCGCTGCGCATCCTCGGCATGGTCGCCTCGCCCTCGGACCTCGCGGCGCTCGACATCGGCGGCGAGCGGGAGCGACTCGAGGGAGCGCTCCGAACCCATATCGAGGCCGGGCGCGTCGAGCTGCACTGGCTCGACGACGTCACGTGGTCCGCGGTCCACGACCGGCTGCTCGACGGCGAATGGCACGTCCTGCACTTCATCGGCCACGGCGCGTTCGACCTGGCCGCCGACGAGGGCGTGCTGGCCTTCGTCGGTCGCGATGGCCGAGCCGAGTACGTCTCGGCCGACCGGCTCGCCGGCCTGCTCCATGAGGCCGAACCGACCCCCAGGCTCGTCGTGCTGAATTCGTGCCAGTCGGGCGCGGTCGGCACCGTCGACCTCCTCTCCGGCACGGCCGCGGCGCTCGCGCATAGCGGCATCCACGCGGTCGCGGCGATGCAGTTCGCGATCAGCGACCAGGCCGCGATCGAGTTCGCCCGTGGCTTCTATGCCGCCCTGGCGCGCGGGCGCCCCATCGACGAGGCGGTGCGCAGCGGACGGATCGGCGTGCTCGGGATGAATTCGGAACACGTTGGAGTGGGTCACTCCGGTGCTCTACGTCCGGGGCGAGGACACCCGCGTGTTCGAGGTGGCGCCGTCCCTCGGGGAACCCGAGCGCATCGCTCCTCCGGTCCCGGCGGAGCCCGCGAACGGTCGCCGGCCGTGCGCGCTCGCGCTCGCCCTGGCCGGTCGCGCTGATCGCGGTCGCGGCCACCGTCCTCGCGGGCCTCGGCGCGCTCGTCTGGCTGCGGCCCGACCTCCTGGGCGGGACCGGCGGCGGGCCTGGGGCGACGACGCGGAACATCGCGGTGCCGATGGCCCTGCGGTGGACGCAGACCGGGATCACCTGCGCCGAGGGCGACACGGTCGCCATCACGGTCACCGGCGAGGCCTGGTACACGTCGTCCGACGACTCGAAGGTTGGTCCCGAGGGGCTCCCGGGCAACGCGTTCGGGGAGTACCGGTTGTTTCCCGATGCCAGTACCGCCTCCGTCATCGGGTCACTTGATACGGGCGGCAGCTTTCCCGGTCGGCCGCGGGATCACGTACACGTGCCCCGCTGCCGGCAGGCTCCAACTCGGCCCGAACGACATCGATCTGGTCGGGAATCACGGCGAATTCCAGGCCACGATCGTCCATACGCCGTCGGAATGAGGCCCCGCGGGCTCTGACGGAGCCCTAGCCCCGGCCGCCGCCACGTCGTCGGTCAGTGGCGGAAGTGGCGCGTGCCGGTGATCAGCATCGTGCCGCCGGCCGCGTCGACCACCGCCACGGCCTCGGCATCGCGCACGGAACCGCCGGGCTGGGCGAAGGCACTGACCCCGGCCGCGAGGCACACCTCGACGGCGTCGGGAAACGGGAAGAACGCATCGCTCGCGCACGCTGCACCGACCGTGGACGTCGCACCCAGCATGGCGTGCGCCTTGGCGACCGCCTGTCGCGCCGCATCGACCCGCGAGGTCTGGCCGCTGCCCATCCCGACCAGGCGGCGATCGCGGACGAGCACGATCGCGTTCGAGGTCACGCCCCGCACGAGTCGCCAGGCGAGGTCCAGGTCCAGCTGCTCCCCGTCGGTCGGGGCGCGGCGCGTGGCGCAGGTCCACGTGGTCGGGGTATCGGTCGCCACGTCCGGCGCCGTCACGAGCACGGCGCCACCGGCCGTTCGCAGCGATCCGACCGGTGAGGCGGCATCGGCCGGGATCGGTTCGTCGGAGGCCAACGCCTCGTCCACCAGCACCCGCAGGTTCGGTTTCCGGGCGAGGACCGCGAGCGCCTCCCCGGTGAAGGCGGGAGCGACGACGATCTCGAGGAAGATCGAGGTGAGCGCCTCGGCCATCGCCGCGTCGACCTCGCGGGTGAGCGCCACGACCCCACCGAATGCGCTCACGGGATCGGCCTCCAGCGACGCCGACCACGCGTCGTGCAGCGAGGCACGCTCGGCCGCGCCGCACGGGTTGGTGTGCTTGACGATGACGACGCCCGGCCCACGCAGCGCCCGTCCGAGCGCCGCGGCCGCGGCGGCATCGAGGACGTTGTTGTAGGACAGGGCCTTGCCCTGCAGCGGCGCCCGCTCCACGCCGAAGAGCCCGTCGGCGAGCGTGGTGCCCGGCCGGCGGTACCGCGCTGCCGGCTGGTGGGGGTTCTCGCCGTAGCGCAGCGTCTCGACCTTCTCGAGGGCGATCGTGAGCGTCGCCGGGTACGGATCCGACGGCGGGTCGAGCAGGCCCGGCCGCGACGAACCGGCCGGGCAGCTCGGCCGCGATCCGGGCGTCGTACGCGGCGGTGTGGGCGAAGGCCTCGAGCGCCAGCTCGCGCCGCAGGAACCGGTCATCGAGGCCGGCATCGGTGTCGAGCGCCGCCAGGACATCGGGATAGCGCCCGGGCGACGTCACGATCGCGACGTTGGCGTGGTTCTTGGCGGCCGCCCGGACCATCGACGGCCCGCCGATGTCGATCTCCTCGATGAGCTCGTCGATCGTGATGCCCGGGCGTTCCAGCGCGGCCGCGAACGGATAGAGGTTGACGACGACGAGCTCGAATGGCGCGATCCCGGCCGCGAGGAGCTGGCGTCGATGCTCGGCGAGCCGCCGATCGGCGAGCAGCCCGCCGTGGATCCGCGGGTGGAGCGTCTTGACCCGCCCGTCGAGCATCTCGGCGCTGCCGGTCACCGCGGCGACGTCGGTCACGGCCAGTCCGGCGTCGCGCAGCGTCCGGGCCGTGCCGCCCGTGCTGACGAGCTCGAAGCCGTGGGCCACGAGCCCGCGACCGAGCTCCACCAGCCCGGTCTTGTCCGACACGGAGAGCAGCGCGCGTCGCGGTCGGGGCAGCTCGGCGTCGGCCCGGTCCAGGTCGAGCGTCACGTGCCGCCCGTCCGGGTCCACGGCGATCGCGTCGGCGAGCAGCCAGGCCACGACACGGGGCAGGAGCCGGTGCTCGACCGCCTTGATCCGCGCGTGCAGCGCGGCCTCGTCGTCGCCCGGCTGGACCTCCGACCGCCTCCTGCGCGAGGATCGGGCCGTCGTCGAGCGCGGCCGTGACGAGGTGGACGGTCACGCCCGTCACGGCGACCCCGTGCGCGAGTGCGTCCCGCACGGCGTGACTGCCGGGGAAGGCCGGCAGCAGGCTCGGGTGGGTGTTGACGATGCGATCGGGGTAGGCGGCGAGGACGGCCGGCCGATCAGCCGCATGTAGCCGGCGAGCACGACCACGTCCGGTCGCGCTCCGGCCAGCGCCTCGGCCAGGGCGCCGTCGTCGCCACCCGGCACGAGCGCCGTGTCGATCCCCTGCTCCGCCGCCCAGTCGAGAGCCGGACAGGCGCGATCGGCGAAGACGAGCGCGATCCTGCCGCCGAGCTCGCCCCGTGACGCCGCCGCGTACAGTGCCCGCAGGTTGGAGCCGGCACCCGACACGCCGACGGCCAGGCGAGCCTGCTCGTCCTCGCGGCCGCTCACGCGATCGACTCCAGCGGCCCTTCCACGTACCGCGCGCCGCCAGGAGCGTCGGCCTCGACCACCTCGCCGACCACCGTCGCTGCGACGCCGTGCTCCGCGCACGCCCCGATGGCGGCCGGCACGGCCGCAGCGGGCAGGACCGCGATCATCCCCAGGCCGCCGTTGAACGTGGCGCGCAGCTCCGCGTCGTCCATGCCGCCCAGCGCCCCGAACAGGCGCATGACCGACGGCATCCCCCAGCGGGTCGGGTCCAGGCGTGCCGCCAGGCCGTCCGGCAACGCCCGCGGCACGTTCCCGGGCAGGCCGCCTCCCGTGATGTGGGCCAGGCCGTGCAGGTCGTGGCCCGCCGCGACGACGGCGGCCCGTGCCGCGAGGACGGCGCGGGCATAGATCCGGGTCGGGGTCAGCAGCACCTCGCCCAGGGTGGCCATCGTCTCGTGCGGCGCGGCCGCGAGCGTCGCGTCCGTCTCGGCGTCCCCGAGCGTCCGTCGCAGGCGCGCCTGGTACGGCTCGGCGAGATCCAGGTCCCACTGCGCCACGAGGCCGCGGACCAGCGAGAACCCGTTCGCGTGGAGCCCGGACGACGCCAGGCCCAGGATCACGTCGCCGGCCCGCGCCATCGACCCGTCGATCGCGCGCGACCGTTCCACGACCCCGATGCAGCACCCCGCGATGTCGAATTCGTGGGCCTCCATCATCCCCGGGTGCTCGGCCGTCTCCCCGCCCACGAGCGCGGCCCCGGCCTCGCGGCAGCCCGCCGCGACGCTGCCCACGAGCTCCGCGACGCTGACCGGGTCGAGCCGGCCGACGGCGACGTAGTCGAGGAACGCGAGCGGCTCGGCACCGGTGCACACGACATCGTCCGCGCACATCGCGACGAGGTCGATGCCGATCGTGTCGTACCGCCCGACGGCGGCGGCGATCGCGGTCTTCGTGCCGACGCCGTCGGTCGAGGCGATCAGCAGCGGCTCGCGGTAGCCCGTCGGGATCGAGAAGGCGCCACCGAACCCCCCGAGCCCACCGACGACCTCGGGGCGGCGGGTCGATTCGACGTGCGACCGCATGAGATCGACCGCACGCTCGCCCGCGGCGACATCGACCCCGGCGCGTCGATAGGCGGACCGGCCGTCGTCGGTCAAGGTGCCTCAGTCGCCGGTCGCGGCAACGAGCGGCTCTTCGAGCATGAACTTGCGGCTCGCGGCGTCGTACGGCACGGGCTCGGGGTAGTTGCCGTCGAAGCAGGCGAAGCAGAACTGCTCGTACGGCAGGTCGAGGGCCGCGAGCACGCCACGGATCGAGAGGTACCCCAGCGAATCGGCGCCGATGAACTCGCGGATCTCGGATTCGGTGTGGGTGGACGCGATGAGCTCGGTCTCGACCGAGGTGTCGATCCCGTAGAAGCACGGGTGGTAGATCGGCGGCGCGCTGATGCGCACGTGGACCTCGGCCGCGCCGGCCTTGCGCAGCAGGTCGACGATCCGTTTCGTCGTGGTGCCCCGCACGATCGAATCGTCGACCACGATGAGCCGCTTTCCCGCGACGACGGCCGGCATCGGGTTGAGCTTGATCGTCACGCCGCGGTGGCGAAGACCCTGCGACGGCTGGATGAAGGTGCGTCCGGCGTAGCGGTTCCGGTACATCCCCTCGCGGTACGGCAGGCCGCGAGGCTTCGGCGAAGCCCGCGGCCGCCGGCGCGCCGGTGTCCGGGACCGGGATGACGATGTCGGCATCGACCGCGTGCTCGATGGCGAGCTGCTCGCCCATGCGGCGCCGCGCCTCGTACAGGTTCCGCCCCTCCATGTACGAATCGGGCCGGGCGAAGTAGATCAGCTCGAACACGCACAGCTTGGGGTTGGCCCCGGCGTACCGGATCGATCGCGGTGCCTGGCCCTGCTCGAGGACGACGATCTCGCCGGGCTCGACGTCACGCACGTACTCGGCGCCGACGATGTCGAGGCTCGCGGTCTCCGAGGACAGGCACCAGCCGGTGGCGTCGTCGGAGGCCCACAGGCCGGCTGCCCCGTCGTTCGGCCCGCCGACCCGCCGCGCCTCGGCCGGGATCCGACCCAGGACGAGCGGCCGGAAGCCGTGGGGATCGCGCACGCCGATGACCCGTCGCTCGTCGAGGATCACGAGGCTGAACGCGCCGCGGACGCGGGGCAGGACCTGCACCAGGGCCTGGACGGTGTCCGCGGCCGGCTCGTCGGCGAGCAGCGCGGTCAGGAGCTCGGTGTCGGTGGAGGCGGGCAGGCGCGACCGGCCGCCGCGCAGCTCGCCGAGCAGCTCCCGCGTGTTCACGAGGTTGCCGTTGTGGCCGATCGCCAGCGCGCGGCGTGGACCCTGGCGGTAGGTGGGCTGGGCGTTCTCCCAGATCGTCGATCCGGTCGTCGAGTATCGGCAGTGCGCGATCGCGAGCCCGCCGCGCAGGCTGGGCAGCCGCCGCTCGTCGAGCACGGTGCTGATCATCCCGAGGTCCTTGTAGAGCATCAGCTGCTCGCCGTCGCTGACCGCGACCCCGGCCGATTCCTGGCCGCGGTGCTGGAGGGCGAACAGCCCGAGCGTGGCGATGCTGGCCGCCTCGGTCGGGCCGGCATCCGGGAGCACCACGCCGAACACGCCACACATCCCGATCAGCCCTCCCAGCCGAGCGCGCGGGGCAGGCCGTGGTCCCAGGCGTGCCGCAGGTCGGCGAGCGGCACCTCGAGGGCATCGGCGACGCGGCTCCCGCGCTCCTCGGCCGCACCGGTGGCGCCGGCTCCCGTCAGCTCGATCACGAGTCGATCGCCGCCCACGATGCCGATCTCCTCGACCGGCAGGCCGTGCTGACGGGCGAGCAGCGTCATCGCCGCGGCGTGCCGCGGTCGGGTCGTGACGACGATGCGCGACGGGCTCTCGCCGAACAGCTCGACCGCCGGCGAGTTGCTGACGCCGAGGCGGACGCCGGCGCCGTGCCCGCCCCACATCGCCGCCTCGGCCAGCGCGACCGCGAGTCCGCCGCCCGACACGTCCTGGGCCGATGCCACGAGTCCCCGGCCGATCGCGTCGCGGATGCATGCCTGCAACGCGACCTCCCTCGCGAGGTCGAGCGCGGGTGGATCGTCCTCGACCGCGATCCCGGCGAGCGCCGCGTACGCCGAGCCGGTCATCCCCGGGGTCGTGTCGCCGAGGAGCAGGATGACGTCGAGCTCCGTGTCGAACGCCGGGCCGACGGCAGTCGCCACGTCGTCGATCAGCCCGACCACCCCGATCTCGGGGGTCGGCGCGATGGCGCCGGTCGGGGCCTCGTTGTAGAGCGAGACGTTGCCACCGGTGACCGGGAGGCCGAGCGCCCGGCAGGCATCGCCGAGACCGCGGACGCCCTCGCTGAGCTGCCAGAACGCCTCCGGCCGCGTGGGATCGCCGTAGTTGAGGCAATTCGTGACGCCAAGTGGCCGGGCGCCGGTGATCGACACGTTGCGGGTCGCCTCAGCGACGCTCAACGCGGCCCCGAGGTACGGATCCAGCACGCCGACCGCCTGGTTCCCGTCCGTCGACGCGACGAGCCCCTTCGTCGTGCCCTTCACGCGCAGGATCGCCGCGCCGTGTCCCGGACCGACGACCGTGTCCGCGCCGACGGTCGAGTCGTACTGCTCGAAGACGGCGCGGCGGCTCGAGAGGTTCGCCGAGCCGAGGAGGCCCAGCAGCACCGCGCCGGGATCCATGCCGCGTTCCGGCAGGCGGTCGCTGGGATCGAGCGGGACGCCCGGGGCCGGCGCGGCGCGTCGATGCGTCGGCGGGGTGGCGAGGCGGGCGTGCACGATCGCGTCGCTCGTCAGGGCGCGGGCCGGCACGCGGGCGATCTCCACGCCGTCGCTGACCACCACGATGTCGCCGTCGCCGGTCACCCGGCCGATGATCGCGACGGGCAGCCCCCACCGCTCGCACACCTCGCGGACCTCGTCCCAGCGCCCTTCGGCGACGGCGGCGCACATCCGCTCCTGGCTCTCCGAGATCATGACCTCGAACGGCGCCATGCCCGCCTCGCGCCGCGGGATCGCGTCGAGGTCCACCCGCATCCCGGTCCCGGCGCGATCGGCGAGCTCCGAGGTCGCACAGGTGATCCCGCCTGCCCCGAGGTCCTGCAGGCCCTCGACGAGCCCGCGCTCGATGAGCTCGAGGCTTGCCTCGATGAGCAGCTTCTCGGCGAACGGGTCGCCGACCTGGACGGACGGGCGCTTGGACGGGTCGTCGTCGGTGAACGTGGCCGATGCGAGGACGCTCGCCCCGCCGATCCCGTCACGACCGGTCGTCGAGCCGAAGAGCACGACGAGGTCGCCCGGCGACCCGGCGGTCGCGAGGGTGAGGCGACGCTCCTCGAGCAGGCCGATGGCCATGACGTTGACGAGCGGGTTCCCCTGGTAGCTCGGGTCGAACACCAGCTCCCCGCCCACGGTCGGGACGCCGACGCAGTTGCCGTAGCCGCCGACGCCGCGCACGACGCCATCGACCAGGTGGCGGGTACGCGCGTCGCCCGGGTCGCCGAACCTGAGCGCGTCCAGCACCGCGATGGGCCGCGCCCCCATCGTGAAGATGTCGCGCAGGATGCCGCCGACCCCGGTCGCCGCGCCCTGGTACGGCTCGACCGCGCTCGGGTGGTTGTGGCTCTCGATCTTGAACGCGACGGCGAGCCCGTCACCGATCGAGATGACGCCGGCGTTCTCGCCCGGTCCGGCGACCACGCCCTCGCCGGCCGTCGGGAGGGTCTTGAGCAGCGGCTTGCTGCTCTTGTACGAGCAATGCTCGCTCCACATGACGCTGAACATCGCGAGCTCGAGGTCGTTGGGGTCACGGCCGTCGAGCCGGTCGCGGATCGCGTCGAGCTCCTCGTCGGTCACGCCGAGTCGGCGATGCAACGGCTCCACGGGGCGTTCGGCCACGGTCATCCGGCAGCAGCCGTGGCCACGTCGCCGACCGTGCTTGCCGCGCGCCCGACCGTGACGCGGCCCGCTGCCCGCGGCAGCCCGCGCCGCGCTCTCGACCAGCGAGCGGATGATCCCGGCGCCATCGTCCGAGCCGAGGATCGCCTCGGCAGCCCGCTCCGGGTGCGGCATCAGCCCGCCGACGTTCCCGGTCGCGTTCACGACCCCGGCGATCGCGCGGAGGCTCCCGTTCGGGTTGACCGCCCGGTCGTCGTCGGCCGCGGGCGACCCGTCAGGGGACACGTACCGGAACAGCACCTGCCCCTCGCGCTCCAGCGCATCGAGCGCCGCGTCGTCGCCGAAATAGCAGCCTTCCCCGTGCGCGATCGGCATCCGCAGCGGCGAGCCCGTGGCCGCGAGTGCGTGCGTGAACGGCGTATCGAGGCGTTCGGCCGCGATCGTGACCTCGCGACCCAGGAACCGCAGCCCCCGGTTGCGCAGCAACGCCCCCGGGACCAGCCCGGCCTCGGCGAGGACCTGGAAGCCGTTGCAGATCCCGAGCACGAGCCCGCCGTCGCCGGCGAACGCCGTGACGGAGCGCATGATCGGGCTGAACCGCGCGATCACGCCCGCCCGCAGGTAGTCGCCATACGCGAACCCGCCGGGAAGGACGACCGCGGCGACGCCATCCAGTGACGCCTGCTCGTGCCACAGGGCGACGGGTTCGGCACCGGCCAGGTCGAGCGCGTGGAGCGTGTCGCGATCGCAGTTGCTGCCCGGGAACACGACGACACCGACGCGGACCGTCATGCGTGCCGCTCCCCGGCATCGGCGGGTGCCGTCCGTCGATCCCGGCCCCGCCGGGCACGCCCGCCGTCGACGACGCCCCGGCGATCGATTCCACCGCGTACGCCTCGATCAACGCGTTCGCCAGCAGCTCGCCGGCCAGGCGCTCGACCACCGCGCGCGCTGCGGCCTCGTCGGCCGCGTCGACGGTCAGCTCCACCCGCCGACCGACCCGCACGTCGCTCACCCCCTCGATCCCGAGATGCCCGAGGCTGCCCTCGACCGCGCGACCCTGGGGGTCGAGGATGCCCGGCTTCGGGGTGACGTTCACGGCGTAGCGGTGGGTGCTCATGGCGCGATGACGTCCTCCGCGAGATACCGCGCGAAGCTCGCGCCCGTGATCCGTTCGTACGCCTCGACGTAGCGCGCGTACGTGCCCGCGACGACGTCCTCGGGGAGCTCCGGACCGGGCGCGGTCTTGTCCCAGTCCTGGGTCTCCAGCCAGTCGCGCACGAACTGCTTGTCGTAGCTCGCCTGGGCACGACCCGGCTCGTAGCCGGACGCGTCCCAGAACCGCGACGAATTGGGCGTCAGCGCCTCGTCGATGAGCAGGAGCTCGCCGGTGGCACGGTCGATCCCGAACTCGAACTTCGTGTCGGCCAGGAGGATCCCGGCCCGCTCGGTCACGTCGGCCGCGGCCAGGTAGAGCGCGACGGAGATCGTCCGCACCCGCTCCGCGAGCTCGCCACCGACCATCGAGGCCATCGTGTCGAAGTCGATGTTCTCGTCGTGCTCGCCCTGCTCCGCCTTGGTCGCCGGCGTGAAGATCGGCGCGAGCAGGCGGTCGGCCTCGCGCAGCCCACCCGGGAGCAGCACGCCGCACACGGTGCCGTGCTCGCGGTATTCCTTCCACGCCGAGCCGGCGATGTAGCCGCGCACGACCGCCTCGATCGGGACGACGTCGGTCGGGCGGCAGACCATCACGCGACCCTGGAGCTCCGGCACGCCGGCCGGATCGGCGGACAGCAGATGGTTCGGCACGATCGAGGACGTCGCCGCGAACCAGTAGCGCGACAGCCCGGTCAGCACCTTGCCCTTGTCGGGGATCTCGGTGGGCAGCACGACGTCGAAGGCGCTGATCCGGTCGGAGGCGACCAGCAGCAGCCGCCCGTCGGACAGCTGGTAGAGGTCGCGGACCTTGCCGGAGCGCAGGTAGCGTTCAGCGGTCAACATCGAGCCCCCCGGCCGCAGCCGTCGATGGTTCCAGGACGTCCAGTCGCGCGATGACCTCGTGGACATGGCGCAGGAATGCGGTCTCGTCGAAGCAGGCGTCGAGATCGGCGAGCGACAGCTTCGCCGCGACGGCCGGATCGGTCGCGAGGAGCTCGCGCAGGGGTGCCCGCTCGTCCGCCGCACGCAGCGCCGCGCGCTGGACGATGGCGTACGCCTCCTCGCGAGGGAGCTTGGCCTTCTCGACCAGCGCGACGAGGACGCGGCTGCTGGCATGGAGCCCCAGGCCGCGCGTGATGTTCTCGCGCATCCGCTCGGACCGGACGATGAGGCCCTCCATGAGCCCGGTCATCCGCACGAGCATGTAGTCGAGCAGGATGGTCGCGTCGGGCAGGATGATCCGCTCGGCGCTCGAATGGCTGATGTCGCGCTCGTGCCACAGCGGCTGGTTCTCGAGCCCGGTGAGCGCGTAACCGCGCAGCAGTCGGGCGAGACCCGCGATCCGCTCCGACAGGATCGGGTTGCGCTTGTGCGGCATCGCCGACGAGCCCTTCTGACCGGTCTTGAACGGCTCCTGGACCTCGCCGATCTCGGTGTGCTGCAGGTTGCGCACCTCGGTCGCGATGCGCTCGAGGGTCCCACCAAGGATCGCGATGGCCGCGAGGAAGGCGGCGTGGCGGTCACGCTGGACGATCTGCGTGCTCACCGGGTCGACATGGAGACCCAGGTCGGCGAGGACCTCGGCCTCGATGTCCGGGCCGAGATGGCTGTAGGTCCCGACCGGTCCCGAGATCTTGCCCGTCCCGACCTCGTCGACCGCCGTCGCCAGCCGGCGACGCCCACGATCGACCTCGAACGCCCAGCCCGCGACCTTGAGCCCGAACGTGGTCGGCTCGGCATGGACCGAGTGGGTGCGGCCCATCATCGTCGTGTCGGCCTCCGCCCGCGCACGAGTCACGAGCACCGCGACGAGGGCGTCGCAGTCGGCCAGGAGGCGTGCACCGGCGGCCCGGAGCTGCAGCGCGAGGGCCGTGTCGACCACGTCGCTGCTGGTCAGGCCGAGGTGGAGGTAGCGGCCCTCGGGCCCGACCGATTCGGCCACCTGCGACACGAACGCGATGACGTCGTGATCGGTCGTCCGCTCGATCTCGGTGATCCGCTCGATGTCGATGCGCGAGCGTGTCTCGAGCGCGGCAAGGGCCTCCGCCGGGACGACGCCGCGGGCCGCCTGGGCACGACTGACCGCCAGCTCGACCCGCAGCATCTGCTCGAAGCGCGCCTGCTCCGACCAGATGGCGCCCATCTCGGCGAGGGTGTAGCGGCGGATCATCGGGTCGCACCGGCGGGGACCGGGGGCCTGTCGGCGGCGTCCCGGTGGGCGTCCGCCATGTCCGCGCCGATGTCGTGGCGCCGCTGCGCGCCGTCGAACGTCACGGCGTCGGCCGCCCGTTCCGCGGCGGCACGGGCCGTCGCCAGGTCCGGGCCACGGCCCACGACCGTCAGGACGCGCCCGCCATGCGTCCGGTACGTGCCGTCGGGGTCCTGCCGGGTACCCGCGTGGAACACGAGCGCCGCACGGGCCGCCGGGCTGTCCAGACCGGCGATGACGTCGCCGTTGCGTGGCGCCTCCGGATAGCCATGCGCTGCCAGCACGATGCCGACCGCCGCGAACGGGACGGTCGGCAGCCGCGAGCCGTCGAGCCCGAACGCGCCCCGCGCGTCGGCGAGCCGCCCGCGCGCCGCCGCCAGCAGCAACGGCCCGAGCGGCGCGGCGAGCCGCGGCAGGAGGACCTGCGTCTCGGGATCGCCGAACCGCGCATTGCACTCGAGCAGGCGCGGCCCGTCCGCGGTGAGCATCAGGCCGGCGTACAGCGCGCCACGGAACGGCGTGCCGCGGCGGGCCAGCTCGGCGAGGATCGGCCGGTGGAACCGGGCGACGAGGTCCTCGGCGGCCTCGTCAGGGAGGTCGGGCAACGGTGAGTAGGCACCCATCCCGCCGGTGTTCGGTCCGATGTCGCCGTCGCCCAGCCGCTTGTGATCGCGTGCGAACGGCAGCGCGAGCGCCTCGACCCCGTCGGTGAGCACGATGAGGCTGGCCTCCCGCCCCTCGAGCCGTTCCTCGATCACGACCGCGCCGTCCAGCGCGGCCAGCGCCGCGTCCGCCTCGGCTGCCGTGTCGCAGACCGTGACCCCCTTGCCGGCCGCGAGCCCATCGGCCTTGACCACGACCCCGGCACCGCCCTCGGTGAGTGACCGTGCGAAGGCCAGCGCCGAGTCCCGTTCGCCCGCGGCGAACGTCCGGCCGCGTGCCATCGGGACGCCGGCGGCCTCGGCGATCTCGCGACAGAACGCCTTCGATGATTCGATCCGGGCCGCGGCGGCGCTCGGGCCGAACACCGCGATCCCCGCCTCGACGAGCGCGTCGGCAACGCCGGCCGCAAGCGGCGCCTCGGGTCCGATGACGACCAGCTCGGCCGCGAACGTCCGGGCCGCCGCGACGACCGCCGCACCGTCCAGCGGATCCACGCCGGCCAGGCTCCGAACCCGTGGCTCCCCGGCGATCGCCGCACTCCCCGGCGCCACGACCACCTCGTTCACGCCGGGCTCCGCGGCGAGCCGCCAGGCCAGGGCATGCTCGCGGCCGCCACCACCCACGACGAGGATGCGGGTCGGCATCACGAGGCGCCCCGGGCTCACGCCACGATCCCGGTGCGGTTGCGCATGGGCCGCCAGGCTCGCTCGATCGTCTGCGTCCGCTCCGGTCCGACCGAGAGCAGGACGATCGGCACGCCCGCGTGGTCCTCGATCGCCGTGACGTACCGCCGGGCGTTCTCGGGCAGGTCGGCCATCGAGCGGACGTCGCCGATCGACTCGGTCCAGCCCGCGAACTCCTCGTAGATCGGCGTCGCGCGGGCCAGCGCCGCCCCGCTCGACGGCCACACGTCGACGCGCTTGCCGTCGATCTCGTAGGCGATGCACACGCGGATCGTGTCGATGCCCGAGAGGATGTCGAGCTTGTTGAGCATGATCGCGCTGACGCTGTTGACCGCGACCGCGTAGCGCAGCGGCACGGCGTCGAACCAGCCGACCCGCCGGGGCCGCCCGGTGACCGTCCCGAACTCGTGCCCGCGCGCGGCGATCCCCTGCCCGATCCCGTCGAGGAGCTCGGTCGGATACGGCCCCGAGCCGACGCGGGTCGAATACGCCTTCATGACGCCGATGACCTCGTCGACCTGGAGCGGGCCGATCCCGCCACCGGTGCACGCTCCCCCGGCGACCGGGTTCGACGAGGTGACGTACGGGTAGCTCCCGTGGTCGAGATCGAGCAGCGTGCCCTGGGCACCTTCCAGGAGCACATGCGCGCCACGCGCGAGGGCGCCCTGGACGAGCCACGTCGTGTCATCGAGATGGTCGCGCAGCCGCTCGCCCCAGCCCGCCGCGAGCTCGACGAGCGGCTCGACCTCGAAGGGGTCGGCGCCCATCGAGGTGAGCAGCGCGTTCTTGTCGGGCAGGACGCGGCCGAGGCGCTCGCGGAGGACGTCCCGATCGAGGAGGTCCTCCATCCGCATCCCCGTTCGCCAGGCGCGGTCGGCGTAGGTCGGGCCGATCCCGCGTCCGGTGGTCCCGACCTTCGAATCGGCGAGCCGCGTCTCGTTCGCGCGGTCGAGCGCCACGTGGTACGGCATGATCACGTGCGCGCTGCGGCTGACGCGGACCCGCTCGACGTCGATCCCGCGCTCGGTGAGCATGTCGAGCTCCTCGATGAGCGTGACCGGGTTCACGACGACGCCGTTGCCGATGACCGAGATGATGTGCGGATAGAGCACGCCCGACGGCGTGAGGCGGAGCTTGAACACCTCGTCGCCGCGCACGACCGTGTGGCCGGCGTTGTCGCCGCCCTGGTAGCGCACGACCATGGCCGTCTGCTCGGCGAGGAAGTCGGTCGTCTTGCCCTTGCCCTCGTCGCCCCACTGGAGCCCGACGATCACGGTGGCCGGCATCAGCGGTCACCTGCAGGACAACGCCCGAGGCAAATGAAAAGGCCCCCGGCCACGTGGCCTGGGACCCGGATAGACCTCTCCCGCGTCGCGCCGCCGACCGTTCGGCGGATCGCCATCGTCTGGTCGCTCGGTCGCCTCACCGGACGGCCGTTGCGCCCTCCTCGCGCGATCGCTGGACCTCCTCATCCACGGTGTTCCCGGTCCGTTCGAGGACAGGCGGAGTATAGCAGCCGGTCCGGGTCAGCCGGGGCCCATGCCGCACGCCACGTCCGGCCGGGACCGGACCTACGGCATGCTCCCGCTGGTACGTCCGTCGGGTCGGTCGCGAGAGCCGCTGCCGGTAGCCTTGACCACGTGATGCGCCTGCTCGGGATCCTGGCGCTGGCGGCTCCGGCCGCCCTCGGGATCCTCGCCATACTGATGCCGGCTGCCTTCGACTCGTGGTTCGACGAAGGCACCCGGTCCATCGTCGCGACCCTTGCGGCGGCGGCCATCGGCGTGTCCCTCACGGCCATCCTCGTGGCCGGCTATTTCCGCTTCCGCTTCGGTTCGCTGGTCAAGGCCGCGGAGCGCATCGCGGACGGCGACTACGCGACCTCGGTCACGGCCCGTGGCAGCGGCCTCGAGGGCCGTCTCGCCGGCACCATCAACGACATCGCCGGCGCCCTCGCGAACTCGCACCAGGACGCCACCGTCGATCGCCTCACCAGCGTCGCGAACCGCACCTCCCTGCTCGCGTCGCTCTTCTCCGAGGTCGAGCGCGCATCACGCTACGAACGCCCGCTGTCGGTCGCATTCGTCGATATCGACCATTTCAAGGCGGTCAACGACACGTACGGCCACGGCGTCGGCGACGTCGTGCTCCGGGGCGTCGCCCAGGTGATCAGCGCGAACCTGCGCGCGAGCGACATGATCGGTCGCTACGGCGGCGAGGAATTCATGCTCATCCTCACCGAGACCGACGTCGAGGAAGGCGCCGTCCTCGCCGAGAAGCTGCGCGTGCTCGTGCAGCGCGAGACCTTCGCGGTCGAGGGCAATCCCGAGCTGTCGGTCACGATCTCCATCGGTCTCGCCGGCGGCAGCGGCCAGCAGCTCCGGATGGACGCGCTCGTGCGCGATGCCGACGCGGCGATGTACTCGGCCAAGTCGCTCGGCCGGAACCAGACCTACATCTTCGAGGAGCCCGACGACGACGCCCGGGTGCCTCGCGCCCCGATCTCGTCCGCGGGACGGGCACGGGCGGTCGAGATCGGCCAGCAGGCGCGCGACGCGGCCACCATGGCGCTCACGTCGGTCCTCTCGCCGCTCCCCCACTATCGCGGCCAGCCGTCCGCCCTCATCGCCACGATCGTCGTGAACCTCGGTCGGCAGCTCCAGCTGTCACCGACCGAGATCGATCGATTGCGCGTGGCGGCCCTGCTGCACGACGTCGGCAAGATCGCGGTGCCCGAGGAGATCCTCGAGAAGCCGGCAGCCCTCACGTCGGCCGAGTGGCAGACCGTCGTCCAGCATCCCCGCATCGGGCAGGTCATCCTCGAGCAGGCGGCGGCCCTCAAGGACGCGGTGCCGATCATCCTGCATCACCACGAGCGCTACGCCGGGCATGGCTATCCGTACGGCCTGCGGGCCAACGAGATCCCGCTCGGGGCACGGATCGTCGCCGTCGCGGACGCCTACGACGCGATGGTCAACGACCGGCCCTACAAGCGAGCGATGTCGCACGACCAGGCGATCGCCGAGCTCCGCCGCCACGCGGGCACGCAGTTCGATCCGGAGCTCGTCGAGCTCTTCTGCGACCTCTACGCGGCCAACGCACCGGAGCCGGACACCACCGTCCTCGCGATGACGGCGGCCAACCAGGCGCATCACGGTCCGCTCGTCGTCGCGGACGGCAGCCCGGCCCGGACCCGCGACGGCGAGCCCGGCACCGGCCGGCGACGGCGCAAGTCGGATCGCGTCATCGGGGCCGTCGCGGATCCATCGGACGACGCGCGATCCGACGAGGACGCGTCGGCGATCGCCGAGTCGCACGAGGTCGCCGAGAGTCGCACACCATGGCGGCCGAAGGCGCATTGGGCGTGGGGTCCACGGCGGTCGAGGTGATCGGCCGGTCCGCTCGACGTACCCGGCGCGCCGCGCGCCCTGCCGTCGCCGATCGCGCCGGCGACGGCCGAGACGGCCGAGCCGGCATCGGCCGCGCCGACGACGACAAAGCCGGGGGGCCGCGGCGAGTCGATCGCCGGCTAGTCGATCGCCGGAGCTCCGGCTACTCCCGGTTCGCACGCGCCGCGGCGCGAGCGCCATCAGTTGAGTCCTCGTGCACCCGTCGGTACGCCGCAGGTGAGTGCCCGCTGCTACGGTCCGTCCGCCCGTCGGTGATCGAGCCGGCCCCGCCGAACGCAGTGCCGCCGAACCGCCGCGACTGACCCGCCGTGGCCCGTCCGCCGGGGCCGGTATCCCGATCGCCCGCCACGCCTGCCCGCCGCACAGCCGCCCCGCCGCGCCACCCGCCGTCGAACGCAGGGTCGGGACCGGAGCCTCCGGCCGACCGGGAAGGAGATCGGACCGTGAACAAGGTCCTCCTCACGGGGCGCCTCACGCGCGACCCGGAGATGCGCAGCCTCGCCTCGGGGAAGAGCGTCACGACGTTCACCGTGGCAAGCAACGAGTTCATCGGGGGCGGCCGCGAGAAGGCCGAGTACCACCCCGTGGTCACCTGGGATCGTCTGGCGGAGATCTGTGGGACGTACCTCGGCAAGGGCCAGCAGGTCGCGGTCGAGGGTCGCGTCCAGACCCGATCGTGGGATGACGACCGCGGCCAGCGGCACTGGAAGACCGAGGTCGTGGCGTCGCATGTCGAGATGCTGTCCGGCCGGCGGAAGAAGGACTACGAGGCCCAGCAGTCGGCCGACTCGCTCGTGGCCCAGGCCGAGCAGTACGGCGACGTCCCGCCGAGCGATCCCATCCCGGAGGGTGCCGAGACCGCCACCGCGGATGGCGACTCCGATGACGACGAGGAGGCCGCGGCGGCCGCCTGAGCGGCACGCGATCCGGTCACACCACGGGCACATCCCTGGCGGCGGCGCGCGTCCCCTCCCGCGCCGCCGCTCCCCCGTGCCGCGCGTGTGGCCAGCGGCCGACGCCCTATGCCACGAACTCGAAGAACGACACCGCCAGGATGACGTAGACGATGATCAGCAGCGCTCCCTCGAGCCAGTTCGACTCGCCGTCGAGCGCGATGAGCGCGCTGATCCCGACGGCCGCCGCCACCGCCGCGACCTCGAGCGGGGTGAAGACGAGGTCCATCGGCTGGCCGATCAGCACGCCGAGGAGCACGAGCACCGGAGCCACGAAGAGGGCGACCTGGAGGCTCGAGCCGTAGGACACGGCCATCGCGAACTCCATCTTGTCCTTTGCCGCGAGCTGGACCGCCACGAGGTGTTCCGCGAGGTTGCCGATGGTCGGGATGATCACGACGCCGACGAAGAACGCCGACAACCCGAACGACTCGATGAACGGCTCGATCGCGCCGACCAGGATCTCCGAGAGGACCGCGAGGAGGGCCGCGGCAGCGAGCAGCACGAGGACGGCGACGAGCGGAGTCCAGGCGGGGCCGGCATGGCCCTCGGGCTCCCCGTGCCCGCCGAGCGTGCCCGCGGGGTTCGTGAACTGGTACACCAGCGACAGCGCGTAGCCGGCCATCAGCGCGATCGCGACGAGCACCGATTCCTCGGTCCGCGTCCCCTGCCCGGACGAGCTCGTGAACGCGAAGACCGCGGGCACGAACAGGCCGATGACCGCGACCACGAGGAGCGCCGCGTTGGAGCCCGCGATCCGGGAGCTGAACTTCTGGGTCCCGTGGCGCAGCCCGCCGACCAGCACGCTCGCCCCGAGGACGAGCAGCAGGTTGCCGATGATCGAACCGGTCAACGACGCCTTGACCACCTCGATGAGCCCGGCCTGCAGCGCGAAGAACGCGATGATCAGCTCGGCGATGTTGCCGAACGTCGCGTTGAGGATGCCGCCGACCTGCGGTCCGGTGAGCGATCCCAGCCGTTCGGTCGAGAGGCCCGACGACCCAGGCCAGCCCGAGGATCGCGACCGCCGCGGTCACGAACACGACCGTCGGGTCCGCGTGCAGCCCGAAGTCCAGGATGATCGCGGCGATGCTCACCGCGACCGTGACGAGCAGCGCGATGCGTCCGACGATCGACAGCTGGCCCAGGACCGGGAGCCCGGAGCGGGGCGGGCGTGGGGCGGAGGCCGTCGCAGCGGTCACGCCGAAGATGCTACCGGGTCGTCATGCATCCGTAAGCCGTTGGCACGCACCGCCACAACGTCCGTGAGGCGTCGCGCCGCACGCTCCGCTCGTGGCCATCCTCGCAACGCTCTTCGCCCTCGGCTCGCGGTTCGCCGGCAAGATCCTGACGACGACGCTCGGCTGGGCGAGCACGCTCCTGTTCGGGCGCGTGCCGGCCGACCGCCAGTACCTGCTGCTCGGGATCACCTTCGGGTCGGTGATCTGGATGGTCCTCCTGGCCGGCGTCGTGTTCCCGGACATCGGCGCGTTCCTCCTGCTCCTCGTGCCACAGCAGGACATCATCCCGGAGGACGTGATCCGGATCATCATGCTGATCGGTGCGCTGGTCGTGCCCGGGATCGTCGGCGGCCTCGTGCTGGCGCTGTCGCCTCCGGCGGATCGGCACGGGCGGCGCGCGATCGAGAGCGTGCTCCGCGGCTATCCGTTGACGGCGCTGCTCGCTGTCCTGCTTGTGTTCCTCGCCGGGCTCGCCACGTGGCGCAAGGCGAACAGCATCGCGAAGGGCTGGACCGATGCCCACGTCCCGCTGGTCGTCCTGCCGGGCGCCTACGACCAGGTCGCCGATGACCTCGACAAGGCCGTGAGCGCGGCCGGACTCGAGGTGACACCGACGACCGCCCCCGCGGTCATGTCCACCCCGGCCAAATGGCTCGCGGCCGTCGCCGGGACCGGCGGCGGCGCCCTCGTCCCGGACCGGATGATCCAGCTCGACGGCGATGGCCTCGACATCCTCATCTACCCGATGGATCTGCTCATCTCGGGACGACCCGAGCTCGTCGCGCGCGCCCGCGCCGCGATGGCCAGTCGGCTGACCACCTCGGCCGCCCATCTCACGGTGACCGCCGAGGCGCAGGCCGTGGAGGACCGGCTCATGGCGCTCGGCCGACCGCCGGTCGACGAGCCCGAGACGCCCGCCCGTTTCGATGAGGCCGCGGCGGCCGAGTTCGCGGCCATCGACGACGTCCTCGCCTCGATCCGGATCCCCTACGAGGAATGGGAGGTGCTGTACCGCCAGCGCCTCCAGGTCGAACGGGACATGCGCGCCGGGGCGATGGCCGGTGAGGCGGTGGTGGGCGCAGACGCCCCCGGTCGCGAGGGCGTGGCGGTGGCCGTCGAGTCGCTGGCGCGGCTCGTCCGTGAGGGCGCGGTCGCGCTGGTCGACGTCGCCGCGGACGACCGGACCGCCGATGCGCTGGACAAGGTGGCGGGTCCGCGGCTGGCGCCTGGCCGTCAAGGCCGCCTCGGTGGCGGCCGTCGCGGCTCGCGCCGCGATCCGCGCGCCAGGGATCCACGACCGACGCCCGACGACGCGAGCGTGGTCGGCGTGCGCGGCGCGGGTGAACCGGCCCGCTACCCGCCGGACGAGCGGCGCCGACAACGAGCGCTCGACGGCACGGCCGCGCGATCAGGAGCCGGCGTCCACCTCGTAGAGCTGCCGCCGCGGGATCCCGCGTCGTCGCCGACACCCGTCGGCCGCATCGCCCCGCGACGCCCCGTCGTCGACGAGACGCTGGACCTCCGCGCGCGCGTCGCGACGGCGTCCGTCGCCGCCACCGCCGCAGCCGCCGCGGCCGGGTCCGGCGTCCTCGTCGCGCATGCCCACGACCAGCACGAACTCGCCACGGGCCGGGATGGCGCCGCTGCCGGCCGCCTCCGCCAGCGCGCCGAGCGTCCCGCGCACGATCGATTCGTGGACCTTCGTCAGCTCGCGACACACCGCCCCGGGGCGTTCCGCGCCCGCGGCGGCGGCCAGGTCACGCAGCGTCGCCGCGACCCGCGCAGGCGCCTCGAACAGGACCGTGCCCCGCGGATCGGCGGCGATGGCGGCGAGACGCGTCCGACGGTCGCGCCCGGAGCGCGGCAGGAACCCCTCGAACGACCAGCGCGGCCCGGCGATGCCCGAGGCGACCAACGCGGCGAGCACGGCCGACGCCCCGGGGATCGGCACTACCCGCCCACCCTCGCCGGCCCACGCCGAGACGAGGTCGTTGCCCGGGTCGCTCACGAGCGGCGTGCCGGCGTCGGTGACGAGGGCGAGGTCGGCGCCCGCCCGCAGGTGGCCGAGCAGCGTCTCCAGCCGGGCCCGCGGGCTGCGGGCGTGGAAGCTCGTCGTCCGGGTCCCGATCTCGTAGCGGTCGAGCAGGCGCCGGGTCAGCCGGGTGTCCTCGGCCGCGATGAGCGGCACCGCCCGCAGGGTCTCGAGCGCCCGCAGCGTCACGTCGCCGAGATGGCCGATCGGCGTCGCGACGACGTACAGGGTGCCCGGGCCGTTCGCGCCGGCCGTCGCCGCCGCCACGTCGTCGGCCGTCGCATCGGCCACGTCGTCGGTCGCCGCGCCGGCCGTCACATCTTCGGCCGCGTCCGTCACTCCTTGGCCGACCCCGGCCGCCGGCGCGGGTACAGGTAGTCCACGCCGGTCGTCCGCGGCCCGAGCTTGGCGATCGGCGGGACCTGGCGCTTGAACTCGGCGCCGGCCACCATCCGGTCGACCCGCTCGACCAGCGCCCGATCGAACCCGAGCGCCACGACCTCGTCGATCGAGCGGCGCTTGTCGATCCGCCAGAACAGCAGTCGATCGAGCACCGGATAGCTGAACCCGGCCTCGATCTCGTCGGTCTGGCCCGGCCACAGGTCGGCCGACGGCGCCTTGCGGATGATCTGGTCCGGGACGCCGATCGCGGCCGCCACCTGGCGGACCTGGCTCTTGTACAGGTCGCCGATCGGGTTGAACGCGCAGGCGGCGTCCCCGAAGATCGTGGTGTAGCCGATGAGCGCCTCGGTCTTGTTGCCGGTCCCCACGACCAGCCCGCCCCAGGTGACCGAGCGGTCGTAGAGCACGCTCATCCGCATCCGGGCCATGAAGTTGCCGCGGCGCAGCGCCGACGCGTCGGTGTCCGGCCCGTAGTAGCCATCGACCATCGGCGTGATCTCGACGAGCTCGGAGGCGCACGCCCAGCCGGCGCACGACCTCCTCGGCATCGCCGCGGGACTCCGGGGACGATGTCCGGTACGGCATCAGCACGCACAGCAGCTGGTCGGCACCGATCGCCTCGGCCGTGAGATAGGCCACGAGCGCGGAATCGATCCCGCCCGACAGCCCGAGGACCGCTCGCTCGAACCCCGCCTGGCGCAACTGCCCGCGGATGAACTCCCCGATGACGCGCCGCGCGACGTCGGTGTCGATCGCGAGCTCGGCCGGCAGCTCGAAGGCCGCCGGCGGCACCGTGCTCATCCCCGACCCGCCTCGCCCACCGCGGCACCCGCGTCGTCGTCCGCCTCGGCATCGGTCGCATCCGTCGCGTCCGTCGCATCCGTCGCGCCGCGTCGCTGCCGCGTCGCCCGGCGCCGGCGTCACCGGCCGCGCCGGAACCGGACGCGCCCGCGCCGGCGGCGCGCTTCCGGCCGAACCCGATCGGACGCGGCGTACCGCTCGCCCGGCGCGAGGTCCAGACCGGGTCCCGCGCCTGGTTCGCTCGTGGCGTCGGACGCGAGGCCCGCGCGCTCCGCGACGATCCGGTCCAGCTCGCGGACCTGCAGCTCGGGTCGCTCGTCGCGCAGCAGGGGCAGCCCGATCCGCTCGCGACGGACGTCGGCGGTCGAGATGTCGACCATGAACATGCCCTCGTCGTACAGCGGCGCGCTCAGGAGAGCTGCGCCGCTCGGCCCGATGACCTCCGAGCCGCCCCAGAACGAGATCGACTCGTCGACCCCGACGCGGTTGCAGAAGATGACGAAGGAGGTCGTGAGCTGGGCGTACGTCCGCATCAGCGTACGCCACGAGGTCGCGGTGCCGAGGCCCACCTCGTTGGTGGCCGCCAGGTCGCGCCCCGGCGACGACGAGACGTTGATCAGGATCTGCGCCCCGTCGAGGGCCAGGATCTGCGGCACGGTCAGGTGCCAGAAGTCCTCGCATACGCCGATCCCGATGCCCACGCCCAGGCGCGACGGGACGGCCCGCAGCAGGTCGCCGGCCGCGAAGAAGCGCCGCTCGTCGAACAGCCCGTACGTCGGCAGGAAGAGCTTGCGATGGACGTGGCGGATGTGGCCGTCCTCGAGCAGGGCGGCGGCGATGAACAGCCGGTGATCGGCCGATTCCTCGACGAACGAGACCACGGCGGACATGTCGGTGGTCGCTGCCGCGAGGTCCGCAAGCCGAGGGTCGTCGAGCCGCATCGCGACCTCCGAGGCGAGGTCCTGCAGCTGGTAGCCGGTCAAGCCGAGCTCGGGGAAGACGACGAGGTCGGCGCCCGCCGTGCGGGCCGCGTCGAGCAGTTCATGGTGGCGCGCGAGGTTGGCCTCGAGGGCTCCCAGCCGTGGCGCGATCTGGGCCAGCGCGATGCGATGCTCGGTCACGCGGCCAAGCATAGTCGCGGGTCGGTCGCGCGAGCGATCCGAGACAGGTGACGAGCCGCCGACACGATGCTAGTCTTCGCGCGACTTAACGTCACCGGCGACGTACGCGTCGCCATGCCCCGTCCAGGCGGCCAGGGAGGCCGAGGGCCGGCGAGGGGGCACCAAGAGGAGGAGTTAGCGCATGACTCGATCACGGAAGTGGTCGCTGCGGCTCGTCGCCCTGCTGGGGAGCGCGGCGATGATCGCCGCCGCCTGCGGCGGCGGCACGGCCAGCACCGCACCGAGCGGTGGTGCAGCGTCCGCCTCGCCCGCGGCCAGTGCGGCCGCCAGCGAGGCCCCGTTCACGGCCACGACGTATCCCGAGGACGGGACGTCGGCCTGTGGCACCGAGGGCTATACCGGCCAGATGGGGCTCATCAAGGCCATCGACGCGAAGACGGTCGAGTTCGACCTCTGCGCGCCCGATGCGGCCTTCCTGTCGAAGGTCGCCTTCACGTCGCTCGCCATCAATGACAGCGACTACCTGACCAGCACCGGCGGCGGCGGCGAGCAGCTCGTCCGTCAGCCGAACGGCACCGGCCCGTACAAGCTCGACACGTGGACCGCCGAGCGCGAGATCGTGCTCTCGGCCAACGAGACCTACTGGGGCGACCAGCCGGGCGCGCCGGCCGCGATCATCCAGTGGAGCGCCGAGGCCGCCCAGCGGCTCGTGGAGCTCACCTCGGGCACGGTCGACGGCATCGACAACCCGGGTGCCACCGACTTCGAGGCCATCGAGGCCAACGCCGACCTGACGCTGTACCCGCGCACGGCGCTCAACATCTTCTACGTCGGCTTCACCAACACGTTCGCACCGTTCGACAACGAGTCGGTCCGCCAGGCGATCGCCATGGGCATCGACCGGCAGCGCATCGTCGACAACTTCTATCCGCCAGGCTCCCAGGTCGCCACGCACTTCACGCCGTGCGACATCCCCGGCGGCTGCGCCGGCGACGCGTGGTACGAGTTCGATGCCACCAAGGCCAAGGAGATGCTGACGGCGGCGAACTTCGACTTCAGCAAGACCTACCCGCTCCACCTGCGGGACGTCGTCCGCGGCTACCTGCCGCAGCCGGTCGTCGTCGCGACGGAGATCCAGAGCCAGCTGCAGACGAACCTCGGCATCACGACCGAGATCGACGTCCGCGACGAGAACACCTACCTGACCGAGGCCTCGCGCGGCGAGCTCGACGGGCATCCACCTCCTCGGCTGGGGTGCCGACTATCCCGACGTGACCAACTTCCTCGACGTCCACTTCGGCGTCGGCGCGTCCGACCAGTTCGGGACGAAGTTCGACGACATCACCTCCGTCCTGCAGGAGGGTGCCGCGACGGCCGATCCGGCCGCCCGTGAGGCCCTCTACGCCACCGCCAACAACGCGGTCAAGCTGCACGTGCCGATGATCCCGATCGCCCATGGCGGCTCGGCGACCGTCTTCCGTGCCGACGTGACCGGTGCCCATTCGTCGCCGCTCGGCAACGAGGCACTGTTCGCGATGACCCCGGGCGACCGGCAGCAGATCGTCTGGCTCCAGAACGGCGAGCCCGGCGGCCTGTACTGCGCGGACGAGACCGACGGCGAGTCGCTCCGCGTCTGCGAGCAGATCACCGAGGGTCTGTACTCGTACGAGATCGGTGGGACCGCACCCGAGCCGTCCCTCTCGACAGGTTGTGAGGCCAACGCCGACTCGACGGTGTGGACCTGCACCCTGCGTGACGGGCGTCACCTTCCACGACGGCGCGACGCTCGACGCCAATGACGTCGTGCTCTCGTATGCCGTCCAGTGGGATGCCGAGCATCCGCTCCACGTGGGCAAGGAGGGCTCCGGACTCTTCGAGTACTGGACGTTCCTCTTCGCCGGCTTCCTGAACCCGCCACCGCCGGCCTCCTGACCGACGGACGACCGTAGTTGATCGTCCGGGCGCTCCACCAGGAGCGCCCGGACGCATATCCGGCGACCACCGGAGCGTGACGTCCGTGAGCCAGGACCAGTCGTGATCCGCTACATCGTTCGCCGTATCCTCATCGCGATCCCGGTGCTCTTCGGGGTCCTGTTCCTCGTGTTCGCGATCGCCCGGCTGCTGCCCGGCGACCCCTGCGTCGCCGCCCTCGGCGAGCGCGCGGATCCCGAGACCTGCGCGATCTTCAACGCCGAGCATCGGACTCGACCAGCCGATCCCCCAGCAGTTCGTCATCTACCTCGGCGAGATCGCATCGGGCGACTTCGGCGTCTCGGCCAAGGACGGTCGACCCATCGGCGACCTGCTGATCGAGCGCCTGCCGACGACCTTCGAGCTGACGTTCTACGCGCTGCTCCTGGCCGCGATCATCGGGGTGCCGCTCGGCATCCTGTCGGCCATCCGGCGCAACACCACGACCGACGCCGTGACGATGGGCGTGGCCAACCTCGGGGTCTCGACCCCGGTCTTCGTGCTCGGCCTCGTCCTCGCGTTCGTGTTCGCCGTCGTGCTCAAGGACACGCCGTTCGCGCTGCCGCCATCGGGACGGCTGACGCCGGGCACCCCGGTCATCCCGCTCGCGGAGGTCTGGGGCCTCACCGAGCTCGACGGCCCGCTGCGGACCGGTGATCGACTTCGTCTCGAACATGTACACGTTCAACGCCGTCCTCACCCTGAACTGGGAACTGTTCAGCGACGCGGCGGCCCACCTCATCCTGCCGGCCATCGCGCTCGGCACCATCCCGCTCGCGATCATCGCCCGGATCACCCGCTCGAGCCTGCTCGACGTCCTCGGCCTCGACTACGTCCGCACGGCCCGCGCCAAGGGCCTGCAGGAACGCGGCGTCGTCCTCGGCCACGCGCTGCGCAACGCCCTCCTGCCGGTCGTGACGATCATCGGCCTGCAGCTGGGTGGCCTGCTGTCGGGCGCGGTCCTCACCGAGACGATCTTCCGGCTCGGCGGCATGGGCACGGCGATCTTCGAGGCCATCGAGGGCCGCGACTACGCGGTCATCCAGGGCTTCACCGTCGTCGTCGCGGTCGGGCTTCCTGGTCGTGAACCTGCTGGTCGACCTGTCGTACGCCAAGCTCGACCCGCGGATCCGGCTGCTCATGACCTCCACGACCGTCGGCCCCATCGAGGTCGCGACCGGCGCGAAGCCGGGCGGCGGCTCGCTGCTGGGCGACACGCTCCGCGCCATGCTCCGCCAGCGGAACGCCATCATCGGCCTGGTCGTGATCGCCTTCCTCGTCTTCGTCGCCATCTTCGCCGACGTCATCGCCCCATACGGCGAGGCGCAGGTCATGCTCGACACCGATCCGACCGCCAAGGCGCGCTCGGCCCCGTGCATCCACCTGCTGGGCTGCCCGGAGGACCAGACGCAGCACCTCATGGGGCTCGACGGCAACGCCCGCGACGTCTTCAGCCGGGTCGTCTATCGGGGCGCGCGTCTCGCTCCAGATCGGCATCATCACGGTCGGCTTCGCGATCATCATCGGCTCGGTCATCGGCGCGATCGCGGGGTACGCGGGCGGTGGACCCGACGACCTCCTCATGCGCCTGATGGACGTCCTGCTGTCGTTCCCGGCGCTGCTGCTGGCCATCGCCATCGTGACCGTGCTCGGGCCGGGCCTCATCAACAGCCAGCTCGCGATCGCGATCGTGGCGATCCCGATCTATGCCCGGATCATGCGCTCGTCGGTGCTGTCCGTCCGCGAGCAGGACTACGTGACGGCGTCGCGTGCGCTCGGCGAATCGGGAGCCGGGATCCTGCTCCGCCGGATCGTCCCCAACGCCCTCACGCCGCTCATCGTGGCCGGCACGCTCGGCGTGGCGGGTGCGGTGCTCGACGTCGCCGCGCTGTCGTTCCTGGGCCTCGGCGCCCAGCCGCCGCAGGCCGAGTGGGGCTCGATGATCGGGCTGGAGCGCAACTCGGTGTTCACCTCGCCGCACCTCATCATCTTCCCGGGCATCGCGATCACCCTGACCGTCCTCGCGTTCAACCTCCTGGGCGACGGCATGCGCGACGCGCTCGACCCGCGGCTCAATCGATGACCGACCAGGTCACCGAGGTCCCGGTCGAGCCGGTCGAGACCGTGCTCGACCCGTCCACCGAGGGCACGATCGTCGAGGAGCTCGTCCCGGCCTCGGCCCGTCGGCCCAAGCGCGAGCGCGGCGAGCGGCCGCTCCTCGAGGTCAAGGGCCTGCGCACGTCGTTCTTCACGCGCGACGGCGTCGTGCGCGCGGTCGACGGCATCGACTTCCACGTCGATCGCGGCGAGATCATGGGCCTCGTCGGCGAGTCGGGCTGCGGCAAGAGCGTGACGAGCCTGTCGATCATGCGCCTGGTCGCCCGACCCGGACGCGTGGAGGCGGGCGAGGTCATGTTCGACGGCCAGGACCTGCTGACCCTGTCCGACGACGCGATGCGCAAGATCCGCGGCGACCGGATCAGCATGATCTTCCAGCAGCCCACCTCGTCGCTCAACCCGGTCTGGGACGTCGGCCGGCAGATCGAGGAGGTCCTGCGCATCCACCGCGGCATGAAGGGCAAGGCGGCGAGCGCACGGGCCGTCGAGCTGCTGCGGATGGTGGGCATCCCCGATCCCGAGCGCCGGCTCAAGGCCTTCCCGCACGAGATGTCGGGCGGCATGGCGCAGCGCGTGATGATCGCGATGGCCCTCGCCTGCGAGCCCGAGCTGCTCATCGCCGACGAACCGACGACCGCGCTCGACGTCACGATCCAGGCGCAGATCCTGGACCTGATGCGGAACCTGCGCGACGAGACCGGGACGGCGATCATCCTGATCACCCACGACCTCGGCGTCGTCGCCGAGATGTGCGACCGGGTCGCGGTGATGTATGCCGGCGAGATCGTCGAGCAGACCGACGTGACCTCGCTCTTCCGCCGGCCGAAGCATCCCTACACGAAGGGCCTGATCGGGTCGATCCCGGTCGTCGGCTCCGTCCGCGACGAGCTGTCGGTGATCCCGGGCAACGTGCCCAACCTCGTCGACCTGCCGAAGGGCTGCCGCTTCGCGCCGCGCTGCGGCGCGCGCGTCGAGTTCGACGTCGTCCTCGCCGACGAGGTCCACCCGGAGCTGCTGCCCGTCGGGCCCGAGCACGATGTCCGCTGCTGGCTGTACCACGACGCCACGGGTGCCCGCCTGCCGGAGCCGGGCACCCCCGGCGCCGCGATCTCGGGCCGCGGGCTCGACGGCCGGCGCCGAGGCGATCCGGCCGTGACCGTCGCCCAGCCCGCGTCCGCGCCGCCGGCGGCGTCCGGTGCCGTCCCCGACCCCGCTCGTCGAGGTCCGTGACCTCGTGAAGTACTTCCCGGTCCACGGCGGCGTGCTGGCGCGGACCGTCGGGCAGGTGCAGGCCGTCGACGGCGTGACCTTCGATGTCCACCGCGGCGAGACGCTCGGCCTGGTCGGCGAGTCGGGCTGCGGCAAGACCACCGTCGGGCGCCTGATCCTGCGGCTCATCGACGCCACGTCCGGCACGATCCGCTTCGACGGCGTCGACCTGACCAAGCTCAAGGGCTCCGCGCTCAAGCCGTACCGCCGCCGGATGCAGATCATCTTCCAGGACCCGTACGCCAGCCTCGACCCGCGGACGCCGATCGGCGAGAGCATCGGCGAGGGGCTGCGCATCCACGGCCTGGGCAACGCCGACCGAGCGGCGCGCCAAGGTGACCCGGATGATGGACATGGTCGGGTTGCAGGCGTACCACGCCCGCCGCTACCCGCACGAGTTCTCCGGCGGCCAGCGCCAGCGCATCGGGATCGCCCGGGCGCTCGTCCTCGAGCCGGACCTCGTCGTCTGCGACGAGCCCGTGTCGGCCCTCGACGTCTCGATCCAGGCGCAGGTCCTCAACCTGCTCAAGAGCCTCCAGCGCGAGCTCGGCCTCACCTACGTGTTCGTCGCGCACAACATGGGCGTCGTCGAGCACATCAGCGACCGCGTCGCGGTGATGTACCTCGGCCGCATCGCCGAGCTGGCGGACCGGCGGGCGCTGTTCCGCCAGCAGGAGCATCCCTACACGGCCGCGCTCATGTCGGCGATCCCGGTGCCGGATCCCGAGCTGCGGCGCCAGCGGGTGATCCTGACCGGCGACGTGCCGAGCCCGCTCAACCCGCCCAGCGGCTGCCGCTTCCACCCACGCTGCCCGTTGCGCGCGCAGCTCGGCGATCCGGCGATCTGCAGCACGCAGGATCCCGCCCTCATCGATGTCGGCGACGCACACCTCTGCGCCTGCCACTTCCGCGGTCCGGGCGCACCGGCTGGTACGACGGTGCCGGGGGCCGCCACGACCGTCTGACGCGGTCCTGGCCGGTCTCAGCGGTCGTTCGTCAGCCGCTCCAGGGGTCGATACCACTGCGGCGTGTCCAGTCGGATGCCACCCGGCGCCGTCGTGCCCACGGTCGCCCGCAGGCCCTCCCGGATCGTGTCGGACCACGCGTAGATGACCGGCAGCTCGTTGGACAGCCGGACCGCGTACTCGTGGTAGATCGCGGCGCGCCGGGCGAGATCGAACTCGACCTGGCCCGCGGCGATGAGCTCGTCGATCGCGGGATCCTGGAAGCAGATGAAGTTGAACGTGGCCGGCCGCTCCGCGGTGGAGCACTCGGACGAGTGGTACAGCCGGAACGGGTCCGGATCGACCGGCACGACCACGCCGCCGAAGTACGCGTCGAACGGGCGGCCCGGCGTCGGGCGCGGCGGCGTTGACGTGGGGGTACACGTCGAGCATGCCGAGGATCGCCGCGTAGCTCGTCTCCTCGAAGCGGAGGTCGATGCCGCACTCGCGGACCTGGTCGCGCACCGACGTCATCCACGCCGTCCGGCTCGGGAACCCCTCCCGGACCGCGACGACCGTCGACAGGCGTCGATCCGCCACGCTCGTAGATCCCGTCGTCACCGAGCGTCCAGCCGGCGCCCTCGATGAGCGCGATGGCCCGGGCACGATCCATCGGGTACGTGTTGAGCCCCTCGGCCGGGTAGGCCCACGACTCGGTGGGGATCTCGCTGTAGATCGGCCGGCCGTCCCCGTTCATGGCCGCCGACACCGCCGCGTCCTTGTCGAAGCAGTACGACACGGCCTGGCGGAGGTCCCGGTCGATGAACAGCCCGTTCGCCTCGGGGTTGACGTTGAAGTACAGCCCGAGGAAGCCGAAGTCGGGGTACTCGACGAACTGGAGCGCGGGGTCGTCGGCGATCTCGTCGTAGCTCGTCGGAGCCAGCGCCGGATCCCAGTCGATCGAGCCGTCGACCAGGGCGCTGGCGCGCTCGGAGGCGTCGGCCATGATCGGCAGGACGATGCGCCGGACGGCCGGTGGCCCGAGGAAGTAGTCGTCGTTGGCCACGAACTCGAGCGCCTCGCCTTCGCGGAACGCCTCGAACCGGAACGGGCCGGTCCCGACCGGGTTGCGCTGGACATCGAGGTACGGGTAGGCCGCCGCGATACCGTCCGCGGCATCCCCGGTGATCCCGGCGTCGATCGCCCGGATCCGCGCGACGACCTCCCGGACGTACCCCGACACGTCCAGGTCGCCCCCCTCGCCCGTTCGGTACTGGGCCTCGTCGGGGAGGTCCACGGCCGCGGCCGCCAGCAGCGCCTCGCCGTCCTCACGGAACCGGGCGTAGTCGGGTGTGGGCAGGTCGTCCGGGCCGTCGGGACCGGTCGGTCGCGCCTCCTCGGCGGCCACGGCGTCGAGGAACGTCGTCAGCTCGTCGGCGGACAGGGCACTGGCGCCCTCGCGGAACCGCGCGTACGAGGCGTCGGTCGCGGCCTTGCTCTCGATGAAGCGCCCCAGGAACGTCGTCGCGAACGCGGCCAGCTTGCGATCGAGGGTGAACGTCACGGTCGCCTGATCGACCGCGGCGACCGACTCGAGGACCGTGCCGAGGCACAGCGTCCCGTCGAACGCGCAATCGGCGCTGCGGGCGATCTCGTACGTCTGCACGACATCTGCCGAGGTGAGGGGGCCTCCGTCGTGGAACGTCACGCCGCCACGCAGCCGCACGGTCCAGGTGAGTCCGTCCGCGGCGACGGACGGGGGTCCCTCGGCGAGGACCGGCACAGGCGCCAGGTCCGCACCCAGGGCGTACAGGCCGTCGTACAGGAAGGTCGCCGCCCGGACGGTCGCCGCCCCGTCGGCGGCGTTCGAGAGGCCGCCGACCAGGCCGCCCTCGAGGGCGACGGTCAGGGTCGGTTCAGGGCTCGGCGACGGGGTCGGAGCGGCCGTGGGCGGTGGTGCCGCGCTGGCCGGGAGCGGGGACGTGGTGGTCGGGACCGGGTCGCCGCAGGCGGCGACGAGCACGATCGTGGCAGCGAGCGCCCCGATCCGCCGGCGGTCCATGGATCCTCCCCTGCGTCGCTCGACCGGCCGTGGAGCGTGACGGGACGCCGGAGCTGGCGGGCGCCGCGTCCGATCGACCGGAGAAGGTTAACTACGCCGGCTCGGGTCGTTCGGATCGTGCCACTTGTCGCTCGGAGGAGCGACGTCGTACGACGTCCCGCCGGGAACGGTCATGTCGTTGCTCGCGGCACGATCGCCGGCGATGGTCTCGCGCGCCTCTTCCTCCGCCGTGCCACCGACCTCCGCCGCGAATGCCGGCGTCTCGAGGACGGGCTCGGGGGTCGCGGAGCCGGTGGCCGCGATCAGTGACTGGATGGCCGAGTCGGGCGTCCCGCGCCGGACCGGGTGATCGCTGATATGGGCGATCCCGACGTCCGTCTTGAGCGCCTCCTCGGCGTAATGGCAGGCGGTCATGTGCTCGCCGCCCAGCACGCGCAGGGGCGGATCGTCGGTGCGGCAGTTCTCCGGCTGCCCCAGCCGTTCGTACAGCCAGCAGCGGGTGTGGAACCGGCAGCCCGACGGCGGGTTGACCGGGCTCGGCACGTCGCCCTTGAGGATGACGCGGCGACGACGGCGCTCCGCGGTGGGATCCGGCACGGGCACGGCGGACAGCAGCGCGCGGGTGTAGGGATGGCCCGGGTCCGCTGTAGAGCATGTCCGGCGGGCCGATCTCCACGATCTTGCCGAGGTACATCACGGCGACCCGGTCGCTGATGTGCTTGACGACCGACAGGTCGTGGGCGATGAACAGGTAGGTCAGTCCCAGCCGCTCGCGCAGATCGGTCAGCAGGTTGAGCACCTGTGCCTGGATCGAGACGTCGAGCGCCGAGATGGGCTCGTCGCACACGATGAACTCCGGCTCGACCGCCAGTGCCCGGGCGATCCCGATCCGCTGGCGCTGGCCACCGGAGAACTCGTGCGGGTAGCGGCGGATGTAGTTCGGATCGAGTCCGACGATGCGCAGCAGCTCACCCACGCGCTCGCGCTTCGCCTCACCCTCGGCCAGGCCATGCGTCTCGATGGGCTCGGAGACGATGGAGCCGACCGTCATCCGCGGGTCAAGCGAGCCGTACGGGTCCTGGAAGATGATCTGCATCTTGCGCCGCATCTTGCGCAGCTCGCCCGGCTTGAGCGACAGCAGGTCGACCCCGTCGAAACGGACGGAGCCGCTCGTGGCCTCGCGCAGCCGGATCATCGCCCGGCCGATGGTGCTCTTGCCGCAGCCCGATTCGCCCACGAGGCCGAGCGTCTCGCCGCGGCGGACCTGGAAGGTCACGCCGTCGACGGCCTTGACCGATTCCTTGGTGGTCTTGAAGATGCCCGCGCGGACCTGGAAATGGACCTTGAGGTCGTCGACCTCGATGATGTTGCGTTGCTCGTGCGGCGTCACGGTGGGCAACGGGCTGGCGGTCGCGGTCAACTGATCCACCCTCCGGGCTCCGTCGCCCAACAGCGGGCCAGATGCCCGTCATCGCTCCGGGGCGTCAGCTCCGGCTCGTCCTGTCGGCAGATGTCCCGCACGTAGGCGCAACGCGGCGCGAAGCGGCAGGCGTGCGGTGGCTGGATGAGCAGCGGCGGGAGCCCCTCGATCGTCCGCAGGCGGTCGCCGCGCACGTCATCGAGGCGAGGGAGCGAGTCGAGCAGGCCCCAGGCGTAGGGCATCCGCGGGTTCTCGAAGAGCTGATCGACGGTGCCGGTCTCGACGATCTGTCCCGCGTACATGACGTTCACCCGATCGCACATCCCGGCCGCGATACCGAGGTCGTGGGTGATGAGCAGGACCGCCGTCGCGAACTCGTCGGACAGCTGCTGGATCAGCTCCAGGATCTGGGCCTGGATCGTGACGTCGAGTGCCGTCGTCGGCTCGTCGGCGAGGATGAGCTTCGGGTCGCACGACAGGGCGATGGCGATCATCACCCGCTGGCGCATGCCACCCGAGAACTGGTGCGGATAGTCGTTCAGGCGCTCGCGCGGACGCGGGATGCCGACCTTCGCGAGCAGCTCCACGACCCGCTCGACCGCCGCCTTCTGCGACAGGCCCATGTGCTCGCGGATCGATTCGCGGATCTGGTAGCCGATGGTCAACGTCGGGTTGAGGCTCGTGAGCGGGTCCTGGAAGATGAACCCGATCTCCTTGCCGCGCAGCTTGCGCATGCCGTCGTTGTCGAGCTTCATGACGTCGATGCCGTCGAACATGATCTCGCCCGACACGATCCGCCCCGGCGGGTCGGGGACCAGCCGGGCGATCGACAGCGCGGACACGCTCTTGCCGCAACCCGACTCACCGACGAGCCCGAGGGTCTCGCCGTAATCGACGTCGAACGTGACGTCGTCGACCGCCTGGACCACGCCGTCCGGCGTGAAGAAATGCGTCGACAGGCCGCGGACCTGCAGGAGCTTGTCCGCCTTGCGCTCGATCTGACCGGTCGTCAGCGGGATGGCCGCCTGCTCCCGGCGTGCGTCTTCCGGCGAGATGTCGATGACGGTGGGTGCGTCGGCGGGCGAGAGGTCGGAGCCGGTCTGTACCACCTACTGCTTGCCCTTGAGCTTCGGATCGAGTGCGTCGCGAAGGCCGTCGCCGAGGACGGTGAAGCTCAGCAGGGCGATGGAGATGCACAGCGCCGGGAAGATGACCAGGTGGGGGTCGGAGCGGATGTACTTCTGGCCGTCGGCGATGAGGCTGCCCCACGAAGCCCGCGGGCTCTGGACGCCGATCCCGATGTACGCCAGCGTGGCTTCGGCAAGGATCGCGCCCGGGACGCCGAGCGTGATCGCCACGATGACCGGGCTGACGCCGTTGGGCAGGAGATGGCGGGTCACGATCTTGCGGTCGTGGACCCCGATCGCCTTGGCCGCCTCGACGAACTCCGTCTCCTTGAGCGCCAGCATCTGGCCACGGACGAGGCGCGCGACCGTGACCCACGAGGTCAACCCGATCGCGACGAAGACGAGCAGCAGGCCGTCCATCGCGCGCCCGATGGCCGTCTCGCGGAACGTGACCGACAGCAGGATGATGAAGAGGAGGTCCGGGAAGGCATAGAAGATGTCCGTGATCCGCATGAGGATGTTGTCGACCCGAGCGCCGAACCAGCCGGCCAGGGCGCCGACCGGGACGCCGATGACCAACACGACCACCTGCACGACCAGGGCGACCGCCATGCTGATCCGGGCGCCGTCGAGGAGGCGGCTGAGGAGGTCGCGACCGAGCTGGTCCGTGCCCAGGATGTGCCCGGGGCTGCCCGGAGGCAGCGGCTTGCCACCGTTGGCGAGCACCGCCTGGACGTCCTGCTGCGCGTAGGGGTACGGCGCGATGATCGGACCGAAGATGGCCAGCAGGATGAGCCCGATGACGATGAACAGCCCGACCAGCGCCAGGCGATTCTTCCGCAGCCGTCCGAACGCGTCCGACCAGACCCCCGCACTCGGTCGCGCGACGGCAAGTCCAGGAGCGAGCGTCGACTGTGTTGCCATCTGGAGCGTCTCCTAGCTGTACCGGATCCGCGGATCGATGTAGGCGTACAGGATGTCGACGACGACGTTCAGGAAGGCGATGACGAATGCATACAGGATCGTCGTCGCCATGATGACACCGTAGTCACGCTGCGAGATCGCCGTGATGTAGTACCGCCCGATCCCCGGGACCGAGAAGATCGACTCGATGATGAACGACCCGGTGACCAGGAACGCGAGGACCGGGCCGAGGATCGTGACGACCGGGATCAGCGCGTTGCGGATCATGTGGCGCAGGACGACGGCCCGGTCGCCGACGCCCTTGCTGTGCGCCGTCCGGACGTAGTCGCGCCGCGTCACCTCGAGCATGGACGCCCGCGTGTACCGCGCGATCGCGGCGATCGGGAACATCGCGAGCGCGATCGTCGGCAGGACCCAGTATTCGGGTCCCCTCCAGCCGTTCGTCGGGAACCACCCCAACCCGACCGAGAACACCAGGATCAGCAGGATCGCGGCCACGAAGCTGGGCGTGGCGATGCCGATCATCGAGATCCCGGTCGTCGCGTAGTCCGGCAGCTTGTTGTGGCGGAGCGCGCCGATGACCCCGAGTGGGATACCCACGAGCACGGACAGGGCGAAGGCCATCAGGCCGAGCTGGATGGTCACCAGGACGCCGTCGGCGAGGATCTCGTTCACGGACCGGTCGCGGTATTTGTACGACGGTCCGAGGTCGCCCTGGAGGAGGCCTCCGGCCCAGGTGATGTACTGCTCGTAGATCGGCTTGTCGAGGCCGTATTTCTGGTTGAGGATCGCCACCGTCGCGTCCGGCAGTGACTTCTCGCTGTCCCAGGGCCCCCCCGGCACCATGTGCATCAGCGTGAAGGTGATGATCGACACGATGAACAGGACGGGGATGATCCAGAGGATCCGTCGGGCGAGATAGGCGATCACGTCGATTCCTCTCTGCGGACTGGTTCGCGATCACGGGCTCTGGACGACCGAGGTCCTCGAGCCAGTCGCTCGAGGGCCTTGGTCGTGGGTGGGCCGGCGGAGCCGGCCCACCCTGATCACCCGAGGGTGGTCTAGTGCTCCAGGATCGAGATGGTCTCGTAGAACAGGTCGCCCGGCAGCTGCGCATCACCAGGGGTGGTGATGTAACCGCTGACGTACGGCTTGACCGTGTACTGGCTGATCGGGAAGCGCAGCGGGATGACCACCGCGTCGTCGAGCATCAGCTTCTCGGCCTGCTGGTAGAGGCCTTCCTGCACCGTCGCGTCCGCCTCGGTGGCGGCCTGGTCGATCAGCGCGTCGTATTCCTCACTGCACCAGCCGGTGTCGTTGTTGCCACCGCCACAGCGGAACAGGTCGTTGAGGAAGTTGTTCGGATGGGGGTAGTCCTGGCCCCAGGCGTTGCGTGCGACGTCGTACTCGAGGTCGTGGCGCGTCGTAAGGAACACGCCGAACTCGGAGCCGATCTGGTCGAACGTCAGGCCGAAGGCGTCGCTCCAGGCCTGGGCCATGAACGCGACACGGTTCTCGTGATCCGCACCCGTGTTGTAGGTGAACCGGAGCTGAGGCACGTCAGCCGCGCTGGCGTAGCCGAGCTCCGTGAGCGCCAGGTCGAAGCTCGCCTTGGCGGCCTCGAGGTCGAACGGATACGGGTTGTAGTCCTGGTATCCAAGCATGCCCGGCGGGACGATCGTGTTGGCCACGATGCCCGTGCCGCCCCATGACAGCTCGATCAGGGCCTGCTTGTCGATGGCCTGGGTCAGCGCCTTCCGGAAGTTGAGGTTCGCGGTCGGGCCTTCCTTGGTGTTGTAGTTGTAGTAGCCGATCGCGAACTGGGGCGACTCGACGACTTCGGGGCCGAGGATCGGATCCTCCTTGACGCGCCGGATGTCGGCGGCCGGGGTGAGGAACATGTCGAGCTCGCCGGCCTCATAGGCGGCCTGTCCGGCAGCCGGCTCGACGATCATCGACATCTGGATCTCGGTCAGGGTCGGCTTCTGGCCCCAGTAGGTGGGGTTCGGCTTGAGGATGATCTGGCTGTTGTGCTCCCAGGTGTCCAGGATGAACGGCCCGGAGCTGACGTAGTTCTCGGCCTCGGTGGCGTTCGGCGACTCGATCCAGGCCTCCTGGATCGGCGCGGAGTGCCACAGCCCGGCGATCGACGGGAAGTACGACGCAGGCTTGGTCAGGTTGACGACGAAGGTCTTGTCGTCCGGAGCCGAGACGCCGAAGTTCTCGAGCAGGGCGTCGATGTCGGCATCCGTCGGAGCCGGATCGGCGCCGGCGAGGGCGACGAGCTCGGCACCGCCGACGACGTCGGACATGTTGTAGGCGTACGGCGCAGCGGTCCGCGGATCGACGAGGCGCTTCCAGCTGTACACGAAGTCGCCGGCCACGATCGGGTCGCCGTTGCTGTAGGTCGCATCACGAAGGTGGAACGTGATGGTCTTGCCGTCTGTCGAGAAGTCCCACGACTCGGCAAGAGCCGGGGAGGCCACCAGGTCCTCGTTGAGGTAGGTGAGCCCACGATGCAGCGCGTTCAGGACCGCGATCGAGGTCGAGTCCTGGGCCAGGTTCGGATCCAGGGCGGGCGGCTCGGTGCCGAGGTCGATGCGCAGGATCTGCTCGGCTGCGAGCCCGCCGGATGCGGGGGCGGATGCGTCAGCCGATGGCGCGCCCGCGGATGGGGCGCCTGCTGACGGCGCCGTGCTTGCGGCATTCCCTCCGCAGGCGGCCACGATGATGGCTGCCGCGGTGAGGATACCGAAGAGTCGTTTCTGCATGAACTGTCCTCCGAACGGGTGGATACCCGATGTCTCCCGCTTCCGACCTATCTGCGCTCTCGAACGCCGTGACTTCTCGCTCTAGGACCGGATCGAGCCTCCCAACTCGAAGGGTTCCGGGGCGAGCGCCAGCGGCAGCACGGTTCAGGTCGGCGCGCTGCGGGTACTATCCACAGCCCCCCATGGGCTGTCAACCATGAACCTAACAAACGTTCGTTCGCAGCGTCGCACGGCCATGATTCAGTCCGGACAGGGGGTCTCGGCGCCGGCCATCGGCCGCCAGCGAAGGTTCGGCTGGCGTGCCGCGGTGGCCTCGTCCAGGCGCCGCACCGGGGCCGTATGGGGGGCGCCGCGGACCGTCTCCGGGATCGTCGACCGCCTCGGTCGCGATGGCGATGAGCGCCGCCGCGAACGCGTCGAGGGTCTCGATCGATTCGGTCTCCGTCGGCTCGATGAGCATCCCCTCCTCGACGATGAGCGGGAAGTAGATCGTCGGCGGGTGGTAGCCGAAATCGATGAGGCGCTTGGCGATGTCGAGCGTCCGGACGCCGGTCTTCGCCTTGATGCTCGCGGCCGACGCGACGAACTCGTGCTTGCACGCCCGGTCGTACGGCAGGTCGTACGTCCCCGCGAGCAGCGACTTCAGGTAGTTCGCCGCGAGCACCGCGTCGTCGCTCACCTCGCGGAGACCCGACGCGCCGTGCGCGCAGATATAGGTGTACGCGCGCACGAGGACCCCGGTGTTGCCGACGAAGCTGCGCAGGCGACCGATCGACGTCGGCCGTTCCCCGGCGACCTCGAGGCGGTACGTGCCGTCGTCGTTGCGCAGCACCCGCGGCGTCGGCAGGTACGGCAGGAGCCGCTCCCCCACCCCGACCGGACCGGCGCCCGGGCCGCCGCCGCCGTGGGGCGTGCTGAAGGTCTTGTGGACGTTGAAGTGCATCACGTCGAAGCCGGCCTCGCCGGGCTTGAAGCGACCGAGGATGGCGTTGAGGTTCGCGCCATCCATGTACGCCAGGGCGCCGGCCTCGTGGACCGCGTCCAGCAGCTCGCCGATCCGTGCCTCGAACAGACCGAGGGTGGACGGGTTGGTGATCATCACCGCCGCGGTCCGCGGGCCGAGCGCCGCCTTGAACGCGTCGACGTCCACCCCGCCGTCGGCGGCGGACGGGATCGTGATCGTCCGGTAGCCGGCCATCGACGCCGTCGCCGGGTTCGTCCCGTGGCTGCTGTCGGGGACGAGCACCTCGTCGCGCTCGAGATCGCCCCGCTCGCGGTGGTATGCCCGGACCATGAGGATGCCCGTCAGCTCACCCTGGGCGCCGGCGGCCGGCTGGAGGGTGACCGCCTGCATCCCGGAGATCTCCGCCAGCGCTCCCTCGAGCTCCCAGAGGAGCTGGAGCGTGCCCTGGGCGACCTCGTCGGGGGCGAGCGGATGGAGGGTCGCGAAGCCCGGCAGGCGGGCGGCCCATTCGTTGAGCTTCGGGTTGAACTTCATCGTGCACGAGCCGAGTGGGTAGAAGCCCGTGTCGATGGCGAAGTTCAGCTGCGACAGGTTGACGTAATGCCTGACGACCTCGGGCTCGTGGACCTCCGGCAGCGCCGGCGGGGTCGCGCGTCGGGCGTCGGCCGGGATGCGATCCAGGGCATCGGCCGGTGGGTGCGGGATCTTTCCCCCGCCGCGGCCGGGTCGGCTGCGCTCGAAGATCGTGGGCTGGAGCCGGGGACCGGTGACGCTCATCGGGCCGCTCCGGCGGTCGCGGCGGCGGCGGGCTGGGCAGCCCGGGCACCGTCGCGGCCGGTCAGCACCTCGCCGATCGCGGTCGCGAACCGCGTGATCTCGTCGGTGGTCGTGACCTCGGTCGCGCAGACGAGGAGGCCGTCGGCGAGTGATGGATCGTCGGGCTCGGCGTCGGCCAAGGCGAGACCGGCCAGGATCCCGTGGTCCAGCAGGCGACGATGGACCGCACGGGCGTCCGGGACCCGGATGGCGAACTCGTTGAGGTACGGCCCCGGATGCAGCCGGGGCACGCCCACCGCCGCAAGGGCCGCCTCGAGCTCGGCGGCCCGCGCGGCACCCGACGCGGCGACGTCGCGCAACCCGTGCGGGCCGATGACGGCCAGGTAGATCGACGCCGCGAGGGCGAGCAACGCCTGGTTGGTGCAGATGTTGCTCGCCGCCTTGTCGCGGCGGATGTCCTGCTCGCGCGCACGCATCGTCATGACGAAGGCGCGCTGGCCGTCGAGGTCGGTGGTCATGCCGACGAGACGCCCCGGGATCTGGCGCACGAGCGCGTCGGTCGAGGCGAGGATGCCGAGGTACGGGCCGCCGTACTGCGGGGAGATGCCGAGGGGCTGGCCCTCCCCTGCCGCGATGTCCGCGCCGTACGCACCGGGCGGTGCGAGGACCGCGAGCGAGACCGGTTCGATGACCGCGACGAACAGGGCGCCGGCCGCGTGGGCCAGCTCCCCGATCCGCGGCATGGGCTCGAGGAGGCCGAGGAAGTCGGGGTTCGCGGCGATGACGCCCGCGACCGGTCGGTCGGGATCGGCCAGCATCCGTTCGAGCGCGGCGAGGTCCGTGGTGCCGGCGGCGTCGCCGTCGGCGACGAGCGGGATGTCGTCGAGCTCCAGTCCGCCGCCGAAGTACGTGGCGAGGGTCTGGCGGTACTGGGGGTGGACGCCGCGTGAGACGAGGACCCGGTCGCGGCGGGTCGCCCGGCAGGTCATGAGCGCCGCCTCGGCCGTGGCCGCGGCGCCGTCGTAGTGCGAGGCGGACACGACGTCGAGATCGACGAGCTCGCCGAGCAGCGACTCGTACTCGTAGATCGACTGCAGGGTGCCCTGGCTCACCTCGGGCTGGTACGGCGTGTACGCCGTGTACCACTCCCCGCGCAGCAGCAGCTGGTCCACCGCCGGCGGGCTCCAGTGGCGGTAGACGCCCGCGCCGAGGAACGACACGAGATCGGTCCGATTGCGACCGGCGAGCGCGCTCAGCCGCGCGGCGAGCGTCAGCTCGGGTTCGGGTTCGGGCAGGTCGAGCGGGGACGCCCGCAGCGCGACCGGGATGTCGGCGAACAGCTCGTCGACGCTCGCGATCCCGAGCGCCGCCAGCATCCGCTCGCGATCGGCGGTGGTGTGTGGGCCGTAGGGCATCTCCCGTCAGCCGGCGGCGACGAGGGCGTCGTAGGCGTCCGCGTCGAGCAGGTCGTCGAGCTCGGTCGTGTCGCTGACGCGCAGCCGGATCATCCAGCCCCCGTCGTACGGATCGCTGTTCACGAGCTCGGCGTTGCCGGCGAGCGCGTCATTGATGGCGACGACCTCGCCGGACAGGGGTGCGAAGAGGTCGCTCACCGCCTTCACCGATTCGACGACCCCGAACGGCTTCGATGCATCCAGGGCACGCCCGGTATCGGGCAGCTCCACGAAGACGATGTCACCGAGCTGGTCGGCCGCGTAGGCGGTGATGCCGACCGTGGCCTCGTCGCCGTCGACGCGGACCCACTCGTGGTCGCGGGTGTAACGCAGGTCCGTGGGCACGCTCACGTCAGGCATTCCTCCGATAGAACGGCAGGGGGACGACCCGTGCTGGGACACGGGTATCGCGGATCTCGACGTCGAGAAGGGTGTCGGGCTCGCCGTCGGCCGGGGCGACGTACGCCATCGCGATCGGGACGCCGAGCGTCGGCGAGTGGGTGCCGCTCGTCACGACCCCGGTCCGTCGATCCCCGGCGTGGACCGGGTAGCCATGGCGCGCGATCCCGCGACCTTCGATGACGAGGCCGACGAGGCGTCGGCGCGGCCCGTCGGCGGCGACGCGTTCGAGGGCGGCTCGACCCACGAAGTCGCCGGGCTTGTCGAGCTTGACGACACGCCCGAGTCCCGCGTCATAGGGCGTGGTCTCGAGATCGAGCTCGTTGCCGTACAGCGGCATCCCGGCCTCGAGTCGGAGCGTGTCCCGGGCCCCGAGGCCCACCGGCACCCCGTCGGCGGCACGCACCCCGTCGAGCAGCACGTCCCAGAGCTCGCCGGTCCGCGCCGTGTCGACGAAGACCTCGAAGCCGTCCTCGCCGGTGTAGCCGGTCCGGGCCACGAGTGCCGGGATCCCGGCAACGGCTCCCTCGGCCACGGCGTAGTAGCGCAGGGTCGCGAGGTCGACATCGGTGTGCGGGGTCAGCACGTCCACCGAGCGCGGGCCCTGGAGCGCGACGAGCCCGGTCGCCAGCGACCCGTCGTCGAGGATGGCCTTCGACCCGACCAGCCGCTCGGCCAGCGTGTCGGACACGACGACCGCGTTGCCGGCGTTGGCCACGACCATGAACCGCTCGTCGGCGAGGCGATAGATGATGAGGTCGTCGATGATCCCGCCGTCGGGCGCGACGATCATCGAGTAGTGGGCGCGCCCCACGGCAAGCGCCGGCGGGTTCGTGACCACGGCCGCCGCGAGCGCCTCACCGGCATCGGGCCCTTCGACGTAGAGCTCGCCCATGTGCGACAGGTCGAACAGCCCGACCCGCTCGCGGACGGCGCGATGCTCCTCGAGGATCGAGGTGTACTGGACCGGCATGAGCCAGCCGGCGAAGTCGATGAGCCGGGCGCCGAGCGCGGCGTGCCGACCGGCCAGCGGCGTCTCGTGGACGGTGCTCGACGAGGCGGTCACGTCGCTCACGCGGACGGCCCGGGCGTCACGCGGTCCCCTCGCGCGCGCCCCGCAGGGCGGCGGCGTCCGCGGCACCAAGACCGAGCAGCTCGGCGGCCCGCGCGACGAGCGCGCGCTCCGTCTCGAACGTCAGCACGGAGCCGGCCTCGTCGAAGCCCACCCAGCGGACCTCCTCGAACTCGTGGTCGTGGCGCGACAGGTCGCCACCGATCGGTTCCATCAGGAAATAGTGGACGGTCTTGTGGATGCGCGTGCCCGACTGGACGAACCAGTACTCGATCGAGTCGAGCGGGCCGGTGATGCGGACCTCGAGCCCGGTCTCCTCGCCCACCTCGCGCAGGGCGGTCTCCTCGGTCGACTCGCCACGCTTCGGGGTGCCCTTCGGCAGGGTCCAGGTGCGCCCATCACGCTCGCGGCGACGACTCCCGAGGACGAGGCTGGGACGTCCGGCTTCGTGCCGGACGACGATGCCGCCGGCCGACGTGGCGGTCGCGGTCCTCAGGCGTGCCACGGCGCCGTCGCGGCGCTGGGACGGTGACCCGACCCGGTGCGCCCGGAACGGGCCCAATGCATCTGGACCAGTGGTCGTGGTCGCCCGCTGCGGACGCCCGCACGGGTCGCCCGTGGGCCGCGCCAGCCGGCGCGCAGACGGACGAGGGGGCTCGCGTCGGCGCCGTGCAGCACGGTGGCGCGGGCGGTGGCGGTCGCGAACGAGGCGGCCGTGCCCAGACCCAGTCGACGCTCCCGTGCGCGGCTCGATGGACGCACGAAACGGGCCGCCGGCCGAGCCGCGTACTTGGCGGCGATGCTGTGTCCCATGGGCCGTTATGGTAGCGGTTCAGTCGGCCCTTGCAAGCGCCGCCGCGAGCGTGTCGCGCATCTGTCTCGCGGTCTCCGGTGCGAGGGCGCCACGGGCCAGCCCAAGATCGATCTCGCGGCGCGCCGCCGCGACGTACAGCTCGAGCACCCCCGGGGCGTGGGCGCGCAGCGCGTCGAGGTGCGCGGCGAGCGTCCCGACGTCGCCCCTGGTCATCGGCCCGGTCAGCGCGGCCCGGATGCCGAGGGCGCGGGCGTTGCCCAGCGTCCCCTCGATCAACGGTCCGTAGATCGCGAGGGCGCCGGCCTCGTCGAGCCCGGCGACCCGGCCGAGCTCCGCGATGGCGTCGAGCAGGGCGATGAACCCACCGGCGGCGAGGACCGCGGCTGCGTGATAGGCGGCCTTGGACCCGGGCGCCAGGCGGACCGCGGTCGCGCCGACCGCATCGGCCATGTCGGCGAGGAGCGTCGCGAGCTGGTCGTCGCCCTCGATCGCGACGGTCGCGCCGCGCAGCGCGGCGATCGCTCGCTCGGTCTCCGCGAACGCCACGAGCGGATGGAAGCTGCCGACCTGGGTCCCCGCGGCCATGGCGGGTTCGAGGACCTCGGCCCCGAGCGCCCCGCTGGTATGGACCATCGCCTGGCCGCTGTACATCCGCAGGCTTGCCGCGAGCGGGGCGATCGCGTCGTCGGGGACCGCGAGGATGATCAGCTCGACCTCGTCGAGCAGCGCCTGTGGCTCGGCGAAGCCGCGGGCACCGTCGACGAGCGACCGGAACCGTTCGCGGCGGCCCTATGTCCCGACTGGCGACCGCGCCGATCGGCCAGCCGGCCCGGCGCAACGCCGCGCCCAGCGCCGTCCCCACGTGCCCGGCGCCGACGATCCCGGTGGACGGACGCTCGTCGGGGCCGGCGTGCTGATGCGGGTGCGCGTGGTCGGAGGCGTGGGCCGTATCGCCGTGGCGGTGGTGGCCCGGCGCCGTCGGATCGAGGTCGATCCCGGCCGCGTCGAGGGCCGCGACGGTCTCGGCGCGGTCGCGCGCGCGGTCGTCGCCGGGCTCCTTGTCCCAGGCCTTCATCGGGGGTCGTGGGCGCGGCTGGGGTGCGCGGCATCGCCGGCCGCGACGAACCGGCGGGCGCGGTACGCTTGCACCCTTCGAGTGTAGCGAGCCAACGGAGATGGACGCGTTGTCACGGATCGATCCTTTTGGTGCCCGGGCCTCGCTCGGGCCCGGCCTGCCCGACCTGTACCGGCTCGACGCCCTGGGCGGCCGCACCGGCACCGCCTCCCTCCCCGTGACGGTCCGGATCCTCCTCGAGAACCTCCTCCGCCATGCCGGCGGCGGGATCGTCCGGACCGAGGATGTCGAGACGCTGAGCGCCTGGCGACCGGGTGTCGCCGCCGAGGCCGAGATCCCGTTCATGCCATCGCGGGTCATCCTGCAGGACCTCACCGGGGTGCCCGCGGTCGTCGACCTCGCGGTCATGCGCGACGCGATGGCCGACCTCGGGGGTGACCCGACGAAGGTGAACCCGCTGGTCCCGGCCGACCTCGTCATCGACCACTCGGTCCAGATCGACCGGTTCGGCACGTCCGACGCCTTCGCCTTCAACGTCGAGCGCGAGTACGAGCGCAACGGCGAGCGCTACCAGCTCCTGCGCTGGGCGCAGACGGCGTTCCGCAACCTGCGCATCGTGCCGCCGGGGACCGGCATCGTCCACCAGGTGAACCTCGAGTTCCTGGCGACGGTGGTCGACGACCGGGACGGCGTCGCCTTCCCCGACACGCTGGTCGGGACCGATTCGCACACGACGATGATCAACGCGCTCGGGGTGCTGGGCTACGGCGTCGGCGGGATCGAGGCCGAGGCCGCGCTCCTCGGCCAGCCGCTGTACCAGCCGATGCCCCATGTCGTGGGCGTTCGCCTGACGGGTCAGCTGCCGCATGGCTCCACGGCCACCGACCTCGTCCTCGTCGTCACCGAGCTGCTGCGGCGGCACGGCGTGGTCGGCGCGTTCGTGGAGTTCGCCGGCGACGGCCTGGCCGGGCTGTCGCTCGCCGACCGGGCGACGATCAGCAACATGAGCCCCGAGTTCGGGGCGACCGCCACGCTGTTCCCGATCGACGACGAGACCATCGCCTACCTGCGGCTCACCGGGCGCTCGCCGGAGCGGGTCGCCCTGGTCGAGCGCTACGCGAAGGAGCAGGGCCTGTGGCGCGAGCCCGGCGACGGCCCCGACTTCGACGAGCTCCTGACGCTCGACCTGTCGTCGGTCGATCCGTCGGTCGCGGGCCCGCGGCGACCGCAGGATCGGGTCCCGCTCGAGACCCTGCGCGAGAACTTCCGGACCAACTTCCCCGAGGGTCTCGAGGCGCCGGTCGCCGAGGACGTGCCGGTCGACGGCGACGTCGTCACCGAGGCGTCCGCGGAATCGTTCCCGGCCTCGGACCCGACGACGTTCGCGGCGGCCGAGTCCGGTGGCCCGTCCGCCCGCCCCGTCGCGCCGGTGGTGGAGGGCGCCCCGGCGGCCGACCGCCGGGCGTACCGCCAGGTCCCCGTGTCGATCGACGGCGCCGACGTCACGATCGGCTCGGGTTCGGTGGCCATCGCCGCGATCACGTCGTGCACGAACACCTCGAACCCGACCGTGATGGTCGGGGCGGGCCTCCTGGCGCGGAACGCCATCGCCCGCGGTCTGCGTGTCGGACCGACGGTCAAGACGTCGCTCGCGCCGGGCTCCCGGGCGGTCACCGGGTACCTCGAGGCCGCCGGGCTGATGGCCCCGCTCGAGGCGCTTGGCTTCGCGCTGGCGGGCTACGGCTGCACGACCTGCATCGGCAATTCCGGGCCGCTCGACGCACCGGTCGCGGCCGCCGTCGAGGCCAATGACCTCGTGGTCGCGGCCGTCCTGTCGGGCAATCGCAACTTCGAGGGCCGGATCCACCCGCTGGCGCGCGCCAGCTACCTCGCCTCACCGCCCCTGGTCGTGGCGTTCGCCCTGGCCGGACGGGTGGACATCGACCTCACGACCGAGCCGCTGGGGATCGGGTCCGATGGCGGCCCGGTATTCCTCGCGGATATCTGGCCGGCACCCGACGAGATCCGCTCGGTGATCGCCGACTCCATCGATCCGGCGCTGTTCCAGCGCACCTACGCGGTGGTCTTCGAGGGTGACGATCGCTGGCGCGCGCTGCCGATCCCGGCCGGCGACCGTTACGCGTGGGACGCGGCATCGACCTACGTCGCGAAGCCACCGTTCTTCGAGGGCCTGTCCTTCGAGTCGCGCGCCGTCGCGCGACATCGTCGGGGCGCGCGTGCTCGCCGTGCTCGGCGACTCGGTGACGACCGATCACATCTCGCCGGCGGGTTCCATCGCCCCCGCCTCCCCCGCCGGGCAGTGGCTCCAGGCACACGGGGTCAGCCCGCTCGAGTTCAACTCGTACGGCGCCCGCCGCGGGCACCACGAGGTCATGCTGCGCGGCACCTTCGCCAACATCCGGCTGCGGAACCGGCTCGCCGAGGGACGCGAGGGCCCGTACACGGTCCACCTGCCGTCGGGCGACGAGGCGTTCATCTACGACGCCGCGATGCGCTACGCCACCGAGGGCGTGCCGCTCATGCTGCTGGCCGGCCGCGAGTACGGCTCGGGCTCGTCGCGCGACTGGGCGGCCAAGGGGACGACGCTCCTCGGCGTCCGGGCTGTCATCGCCGAGAGCTACGAGCGGATCCATCGCTCCAACCTCGTCGGCATGGGGGTGCTCCCGCTCCAGTTCCTGCCCGGCGAGAGCGCATCGTCGCTCGGGCTCACCGGGCGCGAGACCTACGACGTGGCGGGGCTGGCCGGGCTGTCGCCGCGGCAGTCGGTCACGGTCACCGCGACGCGCGATGCCGCGGCCGGGGGCGACGGGTCGGTGGTGCGGTTCCAGACGATCGCGCGCCTCGACGGACCCATCGACGTCGACTACTACGAGGGTGGCGGGATCCTGCCGGCGGTCCTGCGACGGCTCGCGACCGAGTCGTAGCCGTCGACCCGTACCCCGGCGACCGGGCCGGGCAACGAAGAAGCCCCCGGGGGAGGAACCGAGGGCTTCATTCGCGGAGGAGGACTGCGCGTTCGAGCATGGGACGAAGCACCTCCCTCGCGCGTGACGCCGCCCGGTGAGGACGCCCGACGACGCTGCCTAGCGACGGGCGGTCAGGATCGACTCGGGCGTGACCAGGACGACGATCCGGTCGGGGTCCTCGGCGACGAGCGCCCGCCATCGCTCGTCCGGGTCCGCCGTCGACGCCGTCGGCCTCGAGGAGCGGTCGCATCGCTGCCTCGACGGCGGCCCCGCGCACCACGACCGCCCGACCGGTGATCGTCAGGTAGCGGTCGTCGTCGATGCTTGCGACGACGAGGGTCACCTGCGGGTCGGTGTCGAGTGCCCGGGCACGGCGCGACCAGCCGAGGCCGGCGAACCGGATCGTCTCGCCATCCCAATGCGCGGCGCTGATCGTGAGTTGCGGGGCTCGGCCCATGTCATTGACCGCGACATGGACCTCGCGGCAGCCCTCGAGGAGGGCGGCCTGCTCCCACGTTGGGGTTGCGCGCTTCGGTGGCGCGGGTTCCGCTGCCGACGCCGCGACGACGCCGGCAGCAGGGAGGGGACGCTCGGTGAGCGCCGGTTCAGCGATCGCCTCGGGCGTTTCGTCGGCGGGAGCCGGATCGGTCGGTTCGGCCGGTTCGGATGCGGCCGCGATGCCCTCGAGCCCGTCGGCCACCGATTTTCCGGCAGCCGCTGCACCGACGGCGAACATCCGACTGACGCCGTGCAGCCGTCCCGCGAGATGCGTCGCGTCCCCCGTCATCCGCCGGACGAACGCGCGACGGTCGATGGCCGGGTCGTCGGCAGGCCCGGCGCCCTGGCCCGGCCCATCGGCGGCGCCCGGACCCGACCCCTCGGCCGTCGTCCCCTGCTGCTCTGCATCGTGGCGCGGGTCATCGCCCATCAGGCCGGTTCGCCCTCGTCCGGCAGGTCGGATCCCATGCCCGGAAGGGCGTCCAGGAACCCGCGAAGTCGCTCCAACTCGGCGTCGGTAAGGCTGTGGTACGGCGACCGACGCCACCGTCCGGCCACGCCGAACACCTCCTGGGCGCCATGGAACATCGCGTCGAAGCCGCCCGGGAGCGTGTCGGCGAAGGTCATCCATGGGTGATCGTAGTCGCGAACGATCCGCGCCGCGCCCGACATGTCGCCACCGACGATCCTCGCCCAGTACGCGTGGGCGATCGCCGGGATGAAGTGTTGGTACGTGGACATGTAGCCATCGCAGCCGTAGGGATGCAGATCCAGGTGGTTCTGCTTCTGGCCCCCGGATATGACCGCCCATCGCTCGTGGACGAGGAGGGCCATCTTGCGCGCGAAGGCGCCGATGACGTCGTCCTTGATCGCGACGATCCCCGGGACCTGATCGACGAGCGTCGCGATCACCCGCAGGCCCAGGGCCTGATCAGCGATGAACGGCGCGGTCACGAGCATGACCGGGATGTGTTCACTGACCGCTCGATAGTGCGCCACGAGGGAGTCGTGGGTCGCCCCGCCACCCCAGGTCGGCGGCAGGACCATCAGCACGTCGGCACCCGCATCGCGGGCGATCGTGGCGAACCGGATCTCCTCCCCCGTCCACCACTGTCGGTCGGCTGCGACGACGAGCGCCCGGCCGCGGGTCTGGTCGACGACGACATCGAGGACCGCCCCGACCTCGGCATCGGTCAGGAGCGAATGGAGGCTATCGCCGTAGGTCAGAAGCATCGTGCCGCTGCCGGCGGCGATCCCGCGTTCGACCTCCTCGCGCAGGCCGACGACGTCGATCGACCCATCACGTTCGAATGGCGGATGGATCGCCGTGATCGGCCCGGTCATCGCCGCGCGAACGCGGTCGCGATCGACGCCGACCGAGTTCGTTCGTCCGCTCATATCGCGAGCGGAGTCGCCTTCGATGGCTCGATCGCCATGCCCGCCGCGGCCGCATCCTCCATGAACTCATCGAGCGTCTCGAAGGTGTTGACCAGGCCGGGGACCCCAGCCACGATCCGCCCGAAGCCGAGATCGCGGAACCCGGCGAGCAGTTCGGGACGTGGGCGCAGGTCCTGCCCGAAGGACGGCAGGACACTCGTCGGATAGTCGGCGGGTTGCATCATCCGCTGCCCGCCGGTCGAGCGCAGGCCGGGATACGAGACGCTCGGGTTGGATCCCCACTGGAGCAGGATCGTCGATGGGTCGCGACCCACCTCCGAGCACCGTTCGGCGAGGGCCTCGAGGTATGGCGGCAGCTCGGACGGCAGGAGATTGATGTTGAGTTCGTCGCAGTAGCGGGCGGCGATCCGGAAGGTCTTCTGCTTGCCGTGGCCGCCGATCAGCAGCGGGATGTGATCGCGGCCGCTCGTGGCCGGCCCGTTGACGCCCTGCTCGACCCAGGCATGGCGACCCTGGAAGTCGAACGGCGGTTCGTCGCGTCTCGTCAGGCGGCTGATGATCTCGAAATGCTCCTCGAGGATGTCGAGGCGTTCGCCGAGCCCCGGGTATGGCTGGCCGAAGGCGCGGGCCTCCCGCTCCTTGAAGCCCGCCCCCAACCCGAGCACGAGCCGTCCACCGCTGACCGCGTCGATGGTGCCCGCGGCCTTGGCCGTCATGGCGGGATTGCGGAACGTCGAGTTGATGACGGTGAATCCGATCTCGACCCGCGGCACGGCAGCCGCGACGGACGCGGCCAGGCTGACGCAGTCGAACACGATCTCGCGGTCGTTCCATTTCGAGAGGACGTGCTCTCCGAGCCAGACCGAATTGAACCCGCGGCGTTCGGCCTCCTGGGCGATCCGCAGGACGCGCTCCCAGGCGGCCGGAGGGGCCCATCCGTCGAACTCGTTGAAGTAGCCCTGCGGCAGGAGCAGTCCAAAACGCACGTTCCGTCCTCCGGGCAGTCGGGCCAGCACCGGCGGGTGGGCCGGCACCGGATGCGGCCAGGATCCATCGGTCGAGGCAGCGCTCGACGATGGTAACGGTGGTACCGAGCAACCACGACGAGTGCGACGGCGTTCCAGGACCTCCGCGTCAGACACAGAAACAGGGCCCGAAGGCCCTGTCACCTGGAGGTGTCGATGGTGGGCGATACTGGATTCGAACCAGTGACCCCACGGATGTGAACCGTGTGCTCTAACCACTGAGCCAATCGCCCGGGAAGGTCACGACGCCACGCTATGCGGTCGTCGGGAACCCGCCGATCATACCTTCAGCCCCGGCCATCGGGCAACGATCGCCTCGGCCGGCACGCCCTCGACCACGATCAGCTTCTGGCGGCTCGTCGCCCCGGCCACGATCCGCACGTCGCGCCGGGCGATCCCGAGCTCGTCGGCGAGCAACCGGATGAGCGCCATGTTGGCGGCCCCCTCCACGGCCGGTGCCCCGACCTTCGCGCGCAGGACACCGTCCACGACGCCGTCCACACCTTCAGCCGCCGCGCGGTGGGTGAGTCGAACAGCGAAACGGACGTCTGGAGAAGTCAAGGTCTCAGAAGGCGCCCAACAGGAACCCGAGCAGGATGAGCACGACGAAACCCGACCAATCGATCATCCCGGACTGGGGCAGGACGCGACGGACCGGGGCGAGGATCGGCTCGGTCGCCTGGATCAGGAGGCCGGAGATGCGGTTGCTGCCCTGCGGATCGACCCACGACATGATCATCCGGCCGAAGATGAGCGCCCAGAGCGCCATGATGAGGAACTGGAGGAAGTTCGCAAGAAAGGCACCGCCCACGTCCCGAGTCTAGCAGCCGGGTCCGAACGGGTCGCGACCGGCCGAGGTCAGTGGTGATGTCCGCCGTCACCCTCGACGTGCACGTGCGGGCGTTCGCCGAACAAGGCCCGTCCGACGCGCACGATCGTCGCGCCCTCCTCGATCGCGAGCTCGAAGTCGTCGGACATGCCCATCGACAGCTCGGCGCCGACCGACGGCCAGCGCCCGCGGAGCCCCTCGGCGAGCGTCCGCAGGCCGGTGAACGTCGCCCGGGCGTCCTCGGCCGACGAAGCCAGGCGCCCGATCGTCATCAACCCACCGAGCTCGAGGTGCGCCAGCGCCGCCAGCTCGGGCATCGCCGGCTCGATGGCGTCGGGGGCGAAGCCTGCCTTCGACGGGTCCTCGTCGACGTTGACCTGGAGGAGGACCGGATAGCGGAAACCCGGGTGCACCTCGGTGGCGAGCCGATCGACCCTCCGTGCGAGATCGATCGAATCGATCGTCTGGATGCGGTCGAACGTCTCGAGCGCCCGCCGCACCTTGTTCGATTGCAACGGCCCGACCAGCTCCCACGTCGCCCCGGACACGAGCGGCGCCTTCGACTCGCCCTCCTGGACCCGGTTCTCGCCGAGACGCGTGAGCCCGGCCCGGACGGCATCCTGGACGCGCGCCGCATCGACCGTCTTCGAGATGGCCACGAGCGTCACCGACGTCGGATCGCGTCCGACGCGGTCGCAGGCGGCGCCGATCCGGCCGAGGACGTTCTCGCGCGCCACGCGAAAGGCATCGACACCCGACGTGGGCGCGGTCATGCGGACGTCCCCCAGGTCAGCTGGATCGTCGGGCCGGTCGTGCACCGGCCGCGATCACTTGCGGCGCAGGAAGCTCGGGATCTCGAGGTCGTCGGCGTCGTAGGTCGTCGGCCGCTTGACCGGGGCGGGATCCCCGACGGACCGCTGCGGAAGGGCGCCCGCGGCGACCGCGGCTGCCTCGTCCTCGCGGGCCGGTGAGGTGAACGGGCTCGACCCGCCATCGACCGCCTCGTCGCGCTGGCGCTGCAGCTCCTCGAGGAAATCCCGCTCGCGCGGCGCGCGCGCGGAACCCGTGGTGTCCATCACGCCGGTCGCCTCGCGGTTCGTGAGATGGCGCTTCTTGCCGCCATCGAAGCCCGTGGCGATGACGGTGATCATCACCTCGTCGCCGAGGCGCTCGTTGAAGCTCGTGCCGAAGATGATGTTGGCCTCCGGGTCGGCCGCGGCGCGGATCTCCTCCGCCGCCTCGGTCACCTCGTAGAGCGAGAGGTTCGACGAGCCGGTGATGTTGAACAGCAGCCCTTGGGCGCCCGCGATGTCGACCTCGAGCAGGGGGCTCGCGATCGCCAGCCGGGCCGCCTCGACCGCGCGGTTCTCACCCTCGGCCCGGCCGATCCCCATGAGCGCCGAACCGGCGTCCTTCATGATCGCGCGGACGTCGGCGAAGTCGAGGTTGATGAGTCCAGGCATCGTGATGATGTCGCTGATGCCCTGGACGCCCTGGCGCAGCACGTCGTCGACCACGCGGAAGGCGTCGAGGATGCTCGTGTTCTTCTGGACCACGTCCTTGAGCCGGTCGTTCGGGATCGTGATCAGGGTGTCGACCTGCGCCTTGAGCTCCTCGGCGGCCCGCTCCGCGACGAGCTTGCGCTTCGGTCCCTCGAACGAGAACGGCTTCGTCACGACGCCGATCGTCAGCGCGCCGGCTTCCTTGGCGATCTGCGCGACGACCGGCGCCGCGCCCGGATCCGGTCCCGCCACCGAGGCCCGCCGTGATGAACACCATGTCCGAGTCCACGAGCGCCGCCGCGATCTTCTCCGAGTCCTCCTCGGCCGAGCGCTGGCCGAGCCCCGAGTCGCCGCCGGCACCGAGACCGCGCGTCACCTTGTCGCCGATGCGGATCTTGTGCGGCGCGTCCGACTGCAGGAGCGCCTGGGCATCGGTATTGCAGGCGATGAACTCGACGCCCATCATCTCGGCGCGGATCATCCGGTTGACGGCGTTGCTGCCGCCCCCGCCGACGCCGATGACGCGGATCAGCGCGAAGTTCTCGGAATCGGAACGCAGCGGCATCGGGCTCTCCTCCGACGACCCTCGAGGGGCGGACGACGTGGTGCGGGCTTCGGCGCTGGACCCGGTTGGCGGCCGGTGGGTCGGTCGGGTCCGTGGGTTGGGCGGAGTATAGCGCCGGTCCCCGCCGGGCGGACAGCGCTCGACCACTCGACGGCTCCTTCGGATGCCGCTCAGCGGTGCCGCGGCGCACCGGCGACCGGGACGAAGGTCCCATCCGGGCCTAGACGCGAGTACCCCCGGGCGGGATACTCCCGCGGCGACCCGTCACGCGACCGAGGGGACCCATGCGCCGCCGCCGATCCGCCATCGCTGCCCTGCTGGCAGCGCTGCTTGCCACGATCCTGGCCCTGCCGGTGCTCGCCGCCGATCCACCCGCCGATGTCGTGCTGGACGGCACGGTCACCGTGACCTTCATCGACCCGCAGGACGACGGACCCATCGCCGACGCCGACATCACGCTGGTCGCGCGCCGACCCGACCTCGGCGAGGATTCGATCATCCAGACCCTCACCGGACAGACGGACGCTGACGGGACGGCCGTGTTGACCGGCGTCGCCCGGCCCGACGACGGCGCGCCGCCGGTCGACCTGACGGCGACGGCCTATCGCGAGGAGCCCAACAGCTGCGGCGGCGTGGAGGCGGCCGGCGGCACGGCCGATGCCGCCGGCGCGCTCGAGGTGGCGATCGAGATCGTGGCCGGCTTCACCAGCTCCTGCGTGAGCGCGCCGGTGGTCGGCACGGTCCTCGACAGCGACGGCGAGCCCTTCCTTGCGGCGTTCGCCGAGGCGGCCATCGACTACCCCGGCATCGGGGCTGAGACCGAGGCGGTCGAGGTCGACGAGAACGGCGACTTCTCCTTCCTGATCCACGGCTGGCCAGGCCAGGGCCCGGCATCGGTCGAGGTCACCGTGATCGGCGAGGAGACGACCGTCTCGAACCCGGACACCGGATGCGAGGAGCGGGTCGCGCTCAACGCGTCGGGCAGCTGGGAGATCGCGTCCGTGCAGCAGGTCGGTGCCGGCGTCGCGCTCGTCGCCGAGCCCGTCGTGCTCGAAGAGGTCTGCGGCACGCAGGGCACCCCTGCGGCCCCGCAGATCACCCTGCCGCCGACCGACACGATCCCGACGACGGATCGACGCCGGGCGTGTCCGGGCGTGGCGGTCCAGGTCCCGCTGCGGCGCTGGCGGTCCTCCTCGCGATCGTCCTGGCCGGGGCGTTCGCGACCCGCACCGCGCGCCGTCGGATCTAGCCGGCGAGGAAGCTGAGCCGGACCGTTCGCCGCGCGTTGTCGGCATTCGGGTCCAGCAGGCAGACGGACTGCCACGTCCCGAGCGCCAGCCGCCCGCCGATGACGGGGACCGTCAGCGACGGCGGGGCGAGGAGCGGCAGCACGTGGTCGGCGCCGTGGCCCGTCGAGCCGTGACGGTGCCGATACGAGGCGTTCCTCCCGCGGCAGCAGGCGGTCCAGGGCATCGAGGAGGTCGTCGTCCGACCCGGCGCCGATCTCGACGATCACGAGCCCGGCCGTGGCGTGCGGGACGAAGATCGACAGCAGCCCGTCGTCCGCCTCGACGTCGCGGATGAACGCGGCGCAGGCCGCAGTCAGGTCGACGAGACCGCGCCGCGCCCCCGTCTCGATGGTGAGCTCGCGGACGTCTACGGGAAGATGCTCCGCAGGGCGTCGCGGATGCGCCCCAGGCCGCCCATCGCCGGCGCCGATTCGTAGCGCACCGGCTCCCCGCCGGCGAGGCTCGTGGCGCCCCACTGGAGCAGGCCCACGCCGGTGCTGTAGCCCGGGTTGAGCAGCGTGTCGACGAGGCCGCCGATCCCGGCCGGCGACGCGACGCGGACGGGCATGGCCAGCACTTCCCGCCCGAGCTCGGCGATGCCCGAGAGCTGCGATGCGCCACCGGTCAGGATGACGCCGGCGGGCAGGATGCCCACCCCGGCGGCGCGGATCTCGTTGCGCATCAGCTCGAAGGTCTCGCGCATCCGCGCCTCGATCACCTGGCTGAGCTCGAGGCGGCTCACGGTCCGGCCGGCGTCCTCGCCGAGGACCGACACGCTGATCTCCTCGTCCTCGGGGACCGTCCGCAGGTCGCACGAGCCGTGCCGGATCTTCAGCTCGTCGGCGACCTGGAGCGACGTCTTGAGGATGCTCGCGATGTCGTTGGTGACGTTGTTGCCGCCGACCGGCAGGACGCGCGTGTGGAAGGGCGAGCCCTCCTGGAAGAGGGCGAGGTCGATCGTGCCCGGCGCCGATGTCGGCGACCGCGACCCCGAGCTCCTTCTCCGTCTCCGACAGCACGGCCTCGGCGGACGCGAGCGAGTTCACGACGAGCTCGTCGATCTTCACGCCGGCCGCGGCCACGCACTTGGACAGGTTCTGCACCGCGGTCGCCGACGCCGTGACGATGTGCGTCTCGACCTCGAGGCGGAGCGCGCTCATCCCGAGCGGGTCCTTGACGCCCTCCTGGCCATCGACGCTGAAGCCCCGTCGCTCGACGTGGAGCACCTCGCGGTTGGACGGGATCGGCACGGCCCGGGCGACCTCGATCGCGCGGTTGATGTCCTCGCGGCTGACCTCGCGGTGATGTCCCGTGACCGCGACCTGGCCGGGCGAGTTGAGGCTCTCGACGTGCTGGCCGCCGACGCCCGACGAACGCACGATCGATCTTCCAGCCGGACAGGCGCTCGGCCCGCTCGACCGCGTCGGCGATGGAGCGCACGGTCTGGTCGATGTTGATGACGACGCCCTTCTTGAGGCCGGACGCCGGGACGGTCCCGTGGCCCATGATCGTCAGCCGCCCGTCGCGACTCACCTCGCCGATGAGGGCGCAGACCTTGCTGGTGCCGACGTCGATGCCGACGAGGACCGCTTCTCGTTCCACCGTGTCGTTGCTCTCCGTTCGTCTCGCGAATGGCGTGTCGTGGGAACCTGGTGCGGCGTCCTAGAGGAAGTGGCGCCGGATGAGTGCCACGTTATCGAAGATGCGCAGCCCGAAGGTGATGAGCGCCACCAGGTACAGGTCGAGGCCGAGCCGATCGCCGATGAACGTCAACAGGACCGCGATGATCGCGTTGACCAGGAACCCGCTGATGAAGATGCGATTGTCGTAGACCCCGTCGAGCTCCGCGCGGACCGCTCCGAGGACCGAATCGAGGGCGGCAAGGATGGCCACGGCCGAGTAGCGGCTGAGCTCGAAACCGACGTTGATGTTGAGGACGAGACCCGCCAGGACGCCCACGAGGAGCCCGAGCAGGGGTAATAGCACGTGGTGGTCGTCCTCGATCCGGTGGTTTGGGCAAGGCTACCCGACGGCGCGCCGCAGCGGCAACTGGACTCACGGGGTGGCCGAAGCGGAGGGTTCGGGTGTCGGGGTGGGCGGCGGCTTCGTCGTGTAGGTCCCGTCGGTGTCCGATGCGAGGATCACCCGGTCGATCGACGGTTCGCGACCGATGATCAGGCTGCGCAGCAGGCGGACCTGGCCCGGCACGAGCTCGGGCGTGCGCAGGCTCGGCGTGTAGAACCCGAAGACGGCATCCCAGCCGTCGGGCGCCGAGCGAAGCACGAAGCCGCGCTCGTCGGTGACGAGGACGCCGAGGCGCTCCGCGCTGCTCCCGACATCCGCGGGGACGAGCGAGGCGAGACGCCGCGCGGCGTCGAAATCGACCGCATCGAGCCGCCGCCCGACGGTCAGGCTCTCGGACGATTCGCGTCGGTCCTCGATCACCGGGAGCGCGGCGGTCTCCGCCGGGGGGATGTCGCCGAGGACGGCGAACAGGGTGCCCTCGACGTCGGCGAGGAAGTACCGCTCCCCGACGCGCCAGACCAGGATCGGCTCGCGTTCCTCGAGGCGGACCACCAGCGTGTCGGGCAGACGGACGGAGACGGCCGCCTCGGCCACGGTCGTCAGCGCCCCGATGTCGTCCTCCAGCGGTCCGGTGTCGAGCTGGAACAGGTTCGCGCCGCGGACATCCTCGAGCACGTCGCGCGACCGCCGACGTCTCGGTCAGGACCGCGCCCTCGAGCCGGAGGTTCCCGTACGTGAAGGCGCTCGAGTTCGCGACGCCGTAGATGGCCGCCGCCGCGATGAGCATCGCGAGGGCCGCCCCGGCCCGCACCGGCCCGAGACCGGCGGACGCACGGCGGACCCGGGGCGTCCGGCGCATCGGCGAGGACGAGGCCGGACGGCGCGCTGTCGGGACCGAGCGGCGCCCGCTCGGCGCGGGTGGGATGGGGCGGCGGGTCGGCGGCCCCTGGGTCATCTGGTCATCGCGGGAGGTCGGCCACGGACAGGTGCGTGGCCGGCCGGGCCGCGTGCCGCTCGATGGCGAGGTCGACGATCCGCAGGCACACGTCGCTGAACGAATGGCCGCCCTCGGCCGGCATCGTCGGGAAGAGGCTGATCGGCGTGAAGCCCGGGATCGTGTTGATCTCGGAGACGACGATCCGCTCGCCGGCCATGCAGGAAATCGACCCTCGCGAAGCCCTCCCCGCCGATGGCGCGGTAGACGTCGCGCGTCAGCTTGTGGAGGATCGCCCGCTGGGCATCGGTGACCTCGGCCCGGGTCGAGGTCTCGGACAGCCCGGGCGTGTACTTGGCCTCGTAGTCGTAGAACTCGTGGCCGCTGATGATCTCGCCCGGGCCGTAGATCTCGAGGCGGCCGTGGTCGTTGCCGATGACGCTGACCTCCAGGTCGCGGGCGCCCGCCAGGTAGGTCTCCGCGAGCGCGACCCCATCGAAGCGGAACGCGAGATCCAGTGCGGCGGGGATCTCGCGCGGGCGTCGTGGACCAGGGTCATCCCGAGCGAGCTGCCGAGGGACGACGGCTTGATCATGAGCCGCGGGTCGTCGGCGCCTGCGGCGAACGCCTCGAGCTCGCGGCGCACGCCGTCCGGGTCGGCCGACCAGCGGGTGGCGCGGATCTCGCGCCAATCGGTGACCGGCAGCCCGATCCCCCGGCACAACCGCTTGAAGAGCGCCTTGTCCATCCCGAGCGCCGAGGCCGTGACCCCCGAGCCCGTGTACGCCAGCCCGGCCGCCTCGAGCATGGCCTGGATCGTGCCGTCCTCGCCGAACGGGCCGTGCAGGCCGATGACGACCACCGGCGCGGGGCGCGCGGCCGCCAGCCGGTCCAGGGCGGCACCGACCGCGACCGGGCCGTCGGCGTCGAGCGCCACGGGATCGTCGTAGGTCGCCGGTGGCCGGTCGTCGCGGCGATGCTCGGCCGGCAGCCACCACCACGCGCCATCGAGGTCGATGAGCACCTGGCGGACCTCGAGCCCGGCCTCGCGCAGCGCATCGGCGATGGCCGTGCCCGACACGACGGACACGTCATGCTCCGCCGATGGCCCACCGAGCAGGACCACGACCGGCGGACGGGTGACGGCGGCGGTCACGTGGCGCTCCCGGCGTCGGCGGCCGGCCACGGCCAGTCGGACCAGTCGCCGATGAACTCGATCTCGAACGCGAGGTCGATGCCGTCGCGCTCCGCGATCACCGCGCGAACGTGCTCGCCGAGCCGACGGACGTCGGCGGCCGTGCCCTTCTGGTCGTTGACGATGAAGTTGGCGTGCTTCTCGGAGACGACCGCGCCACCCATCCGCAGGCCCTTGAGCCCGGCCGCCTCGATGAGCCGTCCGGCCGAGTCGCCGTCGGGGTTGCGGAAGACGCTGCCGGCCGAGGGCAGCCCGAGCGGCTGGTGCGCCTGGCGCCAGCGCCGGATGTCGTCGAGCCGTGCCTTGATCGTGTCGGGATCGGCCGTGGCGAGGCGGAAGGTCGCGTCGACGATGAGCTCGGCCGGCGCGTCCGGGGTCGCCTGGTGCTTGAACCGCGAGTCGCGGTAGCGCAGCGCGAGGTCCGCGGCCGGGAGCACGGCCTCGGCGCCGGCCGCGTCCAGGACGCGCGCCGACTCGAGGACGCCGGCGATATCGGCGTCGTGGGCGCCGGCGTTGGCCCACACCGCGCCGCCGACGGTGCCCGGGATGGCGAGCCCGAACTCCAGCCCGGTGAGCCCGGCTCGCTGGGTCTCCGTCGCCGCACGTGCCATCGGGACGCCGCTCTCGGCCGTGTAGCGGTCGTCGTGGGTGCTGGAACCCTCGGCCCGGTTCTGGATCACGAGGCCGCGCACGCCGCGATCGCTGATGACGACGTCGCTCCCCCGCCCCAGGACCAGATGCGGGATCGCGCGCGCGCGCGCGAACCGGACGAGGGCGCGCAGCTCGAAGGCGTTGTGCACCGACGCGAACAGGTCGGCCGGTCCACCGACGCGCATCGTCGTGAACCGCGCCAGCGGCTCGTCGCGCGAGGTCTTGACGCCGATCCGACGCTGGATGTCCGAGCCGACCGCGATCGCGTCGAACGGGACGGGCGGCGTCGCCGACGCGGCGCCCGGCGTCGTCACGCGGCCACCCCGCGTGAGCGCCGATCGATGACCGCAGGATCGGGTAGCGGCTCGCGCCGTGCGGCGGCCAGGACGAGGTCCGCCACCGCGTCCGCGGCGCCCGGTCGGCCGAGCTCGCGGGCCGCCGCGGACATCGCGAGGTGGGCCGCGGGATCGTCGAGCAGGGTCGCCGCATCGAGCAGCGCCGCCGCATCGAACGCCTCGTCCTCGACCAGACGCGCGGCACCGGCCTCGACGAGCTCGCGGGCGTTCGCCCGCTGGTGCCCGGCGGCATGGGGATACGGGACGACGATCATCGGCAGACCAAGGGCGGTCACCTCGGCGAGCGTGGACGATCCCGCCCGGCCGACGACCAGGTCCGCGGCCGCCAGCGCGGCCGGCATCTCGTCGCGCAGGAACGGATGCGGCCGGTACCGATCGCGCAGGGCCTCCGGCAGCGCCTCGCGACCGGCGAGCGCGGCGGCATACCCCTCATCGCCCGTCACGTGGATGACCACGGCACGCTCGACGAGCGCCGGCAGCGCCTCCGCCACGGCCGCGTTGAACCGACGCACGGCCTGCGACCCGCCGAAGATGAGGAGCACCCGCGGGCCGTCGGGGAGGCGCAGCCGCTCGCGGGCGGCCACCCGATCCACCTCCCGCGTGTCGCGGATCGGCGTGCCCGTGACGTAGCACGGTCGCCCCGGCGCCGCCGCACCGAGCGCTTCGCAGGTCGCCTTGAACGACACGGCGATCACGTCGGCCAGGCGGGCGGTGGCCCGGACCGCGCGGCCGGGGATCACGTTGCCGTCCCAGAGCACGACCGGGATCCCGAGCGGGGCCGCCGCCATCAGCACCGGGATCGCCACGTAGCCGCCCGTCGTGAAGATCGCGGCCGGTCGCTCGCTGGCGAGGAGTGCCGCGGCCTGCGGGACCGATACCGCGAGCCTGACCGGATCGAGCGCGACGTGGATGTCCGCCTCGGTCGAGCGCAACGAGCGCAGGGCGAGCCGGCGCAGCCGGATGCCGGCCGCCGGCACGAGGGATGCCTCGAGACCTCGGTGGCCGCCCAGCCAGGCGATCTCAGCGTCGCGTTGTCGCGCGCGCAGCGACCGGGCGACGGCCAGCGCCGGGTAGATGTGTCCGCCCGTTCCCCCGCCGGCGATCAGCAATCGCATCGTCGTTCCAGGTTCCCTTCTCCACGGTCTCGCGCGAGATCGAGAGGAGGATCCCGATCGCGGCGAAGCTGATGATGAGCGATGAGCCGCCGGCGCTCAGGAACGGCAGCGTGATCCCGGTGATCGGCACGAGCGTGACGACGACCGCGATGTTGATGAGCGCCTGGATGCACAGCCAGCCGGTGATACCGGTGGCGAGCAGCGCCCCGAACGTGTCGGGGGCACCCAGCGCCACCTTGATCCCGGCATACGCCAGCAGCAGGAACAGCATGATGACGATACCGCCACCGAGCAGCCCGAACTCCTGGCCGATCTCGGCGAACACGAAGTCGTTGAACGCGTTCGGCACGGCGATCTTGCTCTGCCCGAGGCCGCTGCCCAGCAGGCCGCCAACCCCCAGGGCGAGCAGTCCCTGGATGGTGTGGAAGCCGTCGCCGAGCCGATCGGACCATGGATCGAGCCAGGCCCGGATCCGGTCCATCTGGTACGGCCGCAGGCCGACGAGCACGGCGCCGAGCAGCGCGGCCCCGACCATCGCCCCGACATGCATGAGGTTGGCGCCGGCAACGAACCAGACCGTGAACGCGGTCAGGGTGATGACGACGGTCGTCCCGAGGTCCGGCTCCTTGAACACGAGCGCGACGATCGGGATCGTGATGACGAGGAACGGGACCGTGCCGCGCCAGAACCCGCGCACCTGGGTGCCGCGCTTGGCGAACCAGTGGGCGAGCACGATCACGACCGCGAGCTTGGCCATCTCGGCGGGGTGGACGGCCGGCAGCGGCCCGATCTGCAACCAGCGGGCCGAGCCGCCCACCACGCGATTGAACTCGGGCACGAACACGAGCACGAGCAGGACCATCGCGACGAGGTAGCCCGGCAGCGACACGAGGCGCAGGTAGCGGTAGTCGACCCGCATCATCACGACCATCGCCACGAGGCCGAGCAGCGCCCACTGGATCTGCGGCCCGACCGTGGCGAACGTGTTGGCCTCCGTCAGGTAGCCGCGCATCGCCGACGACGAATAGACCATGAGGATGCCGATCGCCGCGAGGGCGACGACCACGACGAGGATCAGGTAGTCGGGTTCGTGGCGCTCGCGCTGGAGCACCTGGGCGGGGGCCTTGACCGGCGTGCGGTTGGCGGCTCGCCGGTCGTCGGTCGTCTGCCGCGCGGACGGCTCGGGCTGGCCCGGTCGTCCGAAGCGTCGGATCGGCGGCGCGACGTTCATCGGTCCCTCCCGTGGCGGGCGGCGATCCGGGCGACCGCCGTCTTGAAGGCGCGCCCGCGCGCGGCGTAGTCCTCGAACATGTCGAAGCTCGCGGCGGCCGGGCTCAGCAGCACGGTGGCGACGCCGTCCGCATGGGTCCGCCTGGTCGGCCTGCCCCCGGCGTCGTCCCGCGTCAGCTCCTCGCGAGCGATCGCCTCGGCGCGATCCACGGCGGCCTCGAGCGACGCCGCCCGCTCGACCCTGGCGAGCCCGGCGTCACGGAAGCGGCGCTCGAGGTCCGGCCCGCTCTCGCCGATGACCACGGCGGCCGCGGCACGCTCGGCGACGACCGGCGCGAGGCCCGACAGGTCGACGCCCTTGTCCCGACCGCCGGCGATGAGCACGACCGGCGCGTCGAAGGCGCGCAGGGCCGCGATCACGGCGTCCGGCTGCGTCCCCTGCGAGTCGTTCACGAAGCGGACGCCATCGATGACGGCGACCGTCTCGAGGCGGTGCTCGACCCCGCGGAAGGCCGCGGCCGCCGACCGGATCCGCCTCCGGCGCGACACCGAACAGCAGCGCCACCGCGACCGCGGCCAGGGCGTTCGAGACGTTGTGCGCACCCGGGATCCCGAGCTCGTCGATGGGCAGCACGCGGCCGTCGGGCCCGAGCGGCGACCGGGCCGCCACCGGCGAGCGGGAGGCGCTCCATGTCGTTCGCCACGATCCAGCCGTCCACGACCCCGACCGCCGTTCGCCATCGGTCGGTCGCGGCGGTACAGCACGGACGGGCACCGTCGCGAGCCCCGCGTAGGCCGCGACGATCGGGTCCTCGGCATTGAGGACGAGGGCGCCGTCGGGCGGCACGAGCTCCGCGAGCCGGCGCTTGACCGCGCGATACGCGTCCAGCGACCCGTGCCGGTCGAGGTGGTCGGACGTGACGTTGGTGTAGACCGCGACCGTCGTCCCGCGCGACAGCGTCGGGAGCTGCAGCTCCGAGAGCTCGTACACGACCCGGTGCTCCGGCCGTGAGCTCGCCCAGCCGTTCCACGATCGGGATCCCGATGTTCCCGCCGAGCACCACCGGATGCGACGGGTCGGCGGCGAGCAGCGCCGCGATCAGCGACGCGGTCGTCGTCTTGCCCTTCGTGCCGGTCACCCCGATCGTCGGGGCCGGGCACAGCCGCAGGAAGAGGTCGGGCTCCGAGACGATCGCCGGGGCGCCCGGGTCGCCGGCGCGACGGGCCGCGACCAGCGTCGCCAGGGCCGCCCGGAGCCGCGGCTCGGTCGTCGGGTAGTCGGGGTTGATCGCCGGCGAGGTCGTCACGAGGGCGGCACCGGCCAAGACCGTCGACGGATCCACGTCGGGCCCGAGGCGCGAACGTGATGGCGCGACCGTCGAGCTGCGCGAGCGCCGGCCCGAGCTCGTCGGCGGGCCGTCCGTCGTAGACCGTCACGCGCGCCCCGGCATCGTCGAGGAATCGCGCCAGCGCCACGCCGCTGCGGGCGAGCCCGAGCACCGCGACCGGCCGGTCGCGCAGGATCCCGGCCGCGATCGCCGGCATCGTCAGGGCGTCGGGATCGATGGTGCGTTCGGTGGTCATCGTCGGGCCGCCCACTACAGCCGGCTCAGCGAGGCGAGGAACAGGGTCACCCCGAGCAGTGCCGCGAGGATCCCGACGATCCAGAACCGGATCGTGATCTTCTCCTCGTCCCAGCCGCCCAGCTCGAAGTGGTGGTGGATCGGGCTCATCCGGAACAGGCGCTTGCCGCCCGTGAGCCGGAAGTACCCGACCTGGAGGATCACCGACGCGGTCTCGACCACGAAGATGATGCCGATCAGCGGCAGCACCAGGATCTGGCCCGTGATGAGGGCCGTCACCGCGAGCGTCGCGCCGAGCGCCAGCGCCCCCGAATCGCCGATGAAGATCTGGGCCGGGTGGACGTTGAACCAGAGGAAGCCCAGCAAGGCGCCGATGATCAGGGCGCACAGCAGCGCGAGGTTGGCCTGGGTCGGGACGTTCAGCAGCGCGATCAGCATGAACGCGACGAACGCGATGGCCGCCGTGCCACCCGACAGCCCGTCGAGCCCGTCGGTGAGGTTCACGCCGTTGGCGGTCGCCACGATCGCGAACGCGCCGAACAGCACGTAGAGCGCGGGGTCGATCGGCACCGCGCCGAGGAACGGGACCGCGATGGCGGTGATGTCGTAGGTCTGCTGGATCTGCCATGCCGCGACGAACGCGACGACCGTGAGCCAGATGAGCTTCTGGCGGGCGCGGATGCCCTCGCCGGTCTTCGCGTTGAGGTAGTCGTCGAATGCGCCGAGCAGGCCGACGCCGGCGAGCGCCGCGATCGGGGCGAAGGTCGCCGGGTCCGGGCCCTCCGGTCGCAGGAAGAAGTAGATGCCGAGGACGACGATGACGACGAGGAGGCCGCCCATCGTGGGCGTGCCCTCCTTGATGTAGTGGGTCTCGGGGCCGTCCTGGCGGATCCGCTTCCCGAACCCGATCGCCTGCAGCAGCCGGATGTACGGCGGCATGAGGATGACCACGAGGGCGAAGGTCAGGAGCAGTCCCTGGATGAGCTCGACGGTCATCGCTCGCCGAGCTCCAGCCGCAGCCCGTCGACCACCCGATCGAGCGCGATCCCGCGCGACGCCTTGACGAGGATCGTGTCCCCGTCACGCAACCGCGGGCGGAGGGCATCGAGGGCCGTCTCCGCGTCGGCGACGTGGTGGATGCGCGCCGGGTCGAGGCCTGCCGCGACCGCACCCCCGACGATGCCGCCGGCGTCCTCGCCCACGACGATCAGCAGCTCCGCGACCGAGGCGGCCGCCTCGCCGACCGCGAGGTGTCCCGGGTCGTGCTCGTCGCCGAGCTCCAGCATGGTGCCGAGGACCGCCACGTGCCGGCCGGGCAGCTCGGCAAGGAGGTCGAGCGCCGCCCGGACGGATCCGGGCGACGCGTTGTAGCTGTCGTCGATGACCGTCGCGCCACGCAGCCGGACCAGCTCGACGCGGTGCGGTGCGCCCCAGCCGGCATGGAGCCCTGCGACGATCGCGTCGAGCGTCAGGCCGGCGGCGAGACCGACGGCCGCCCCGGCCAGCGCGTTGTGGACCGACAGGCGCCCCAGCGTCGGGATCGCGACGGCGCGGCTGCCGGCCGGCGTCCGGAGCTGGAAGCGCATCCCGTCGATCCCGGCCGCGGCGACCGACTCGGCCCGGATATCGGCCGTCTCGGCGAAGCCGTAGCGCAGGACCCGGGCCGCCGTCCGGCGATCCATCCGGTCGACCAGTGGGTCGTCCGCGTTGAGGACGGCCGTGCCGTCGGCGGGGAGCGCCTCGACCAGCTCGCCCTTCGCCTGCTCGACCGCCTCGATCGTGCCGATCCGCGACAGGTGGACGGCCTGGACGGCCGTGACCACGCCGATCGACGGGCGGGCGATCGCGGCCAGCTCGGCGATCTCGCCCCCGACGTACATCCCCATCTCGAGGACGGCCGCCTCGTGCTCGGGGCCGAGCCGCAGGAGGGTCAGCGGCAGGCCGACCTCGTTGTTCTGGTTGCCGGTGCTCTTCAACGTTCGGAGGGACGAGCCGAGGACCGCGGCGACCGCTTCCTTGGTCGATGTCTTGGCGATGCTCCCGGTGACCCCGACGACGAGCGGATCGAACTCGGCGCCGCCAGCCGGCGGCCACCGCGCCGAGACCCGCGAGCGCGTTCGCCACGCGGACGACGGTCACGTCTCCGAGCGACGACGGATCGGCCGGCGGCCTGGTCACGAGGAGGGCCGCTGCCCCGCGCCGGATCGCATCCGGGATATGGGCGTGGCCGTCGGTGCGCTCCCCGGGGAGGGCGACGAACAGCTGGCCGGGGGTCACGAGTCGGGAGTCCACCGCGCCGCCGCGGATCGGTCGATCGGAGCGGACGATGAGCCGGCCGCCGGTGAGACGGGCGAGGTCGTCGGCGTCGAGCGCGGGCGCCGCGGGATCGCCCGGCGCCTGGGTCGACGGATCGGCGTCGGTCACGGACGAGAGTGTCGCATGCGTGCCCGTCAACGGTCGGTCGAGCTGATCGGTTCGATCGGCGGACGGTACGTCAGCAGGTCCGGGGTGGTGATGGCGTCGGTCGCGATCCGGCGGAACAGTTCGAAGGACATCACGGGCATCTCCAGCTGGCCGACCCGTGCGACGGTCGGTCGGCCCTCCTCGATCCGCACGGCGACGACGAGATCGGGCTCGCCTTCCTCGCGGGCGATATATCCGACGAACGAGTAGTTGAAGAGGTTGTGTTTCCATGCGCCGCGGCCCTTGTTGGCGTCCGCGTCCCAGATCTGGGCCGTGCCGGTCTTGCCGCCGACGTGGTAGCCCTTCACGAGGGTCCGGTCGCGGTAGAACGGCACCTCCTCGATGACGTGGTCCATGAGCTTGGTCAGCTGCCGGGACTCACGCGACGAGAGGACCTGGCCGTGGGTCGCGGTCGTGACGTCCTGCGCGCCGATGCCCTTGACGACATGCGGCTGGACCATCGTGCCGCCGTTGAGCAACGCCGAGTACGCGGTCGCGAGCTGGATCGGGGTGACCGCGATCCCCTGGCCGAAGGCGCCGTTCGCCAGGTCGATCTGGCGCCACGGCCTGATCCCGGGGTCGCGCACGAGCCCTCCGACCTCCCCGGCGACGTCGATGCCGGTGGGGGCGCCGTAGCCCAGCTTGAGCCACATGTCGTAGAGGATCGCGGACGACTCGGCCGTGGTCTCGCCGAGCCGCATCGCGACCTTCGCCGCGACGACGTTGCGCGAGTAGGCGATGGCGTCCTGGAACGTGATGACGCCCATGCCCTTGCGATCCGCGTTGTCGATCTTCGTCTGGCGGTTGTCCAGGCGGAGCGTCCCGACGTCCTTGATCCGTGTCGTTGGCGTGACCGTCCCGGTCTGGAGGGCCGCGGCGGCGGTCATCATCTTGAACACCGAACCCGGCTCGTAGACGTGCGACACGACCGGGTCGATGAACCGCGACGGCTCGGACTGGGCGACGGCGCGGTACTGGTTCGCGTCGTAGGACGGATACGTGGCCTCGGCGTAGACCTCGCCGGTGTACGGGTCCATCACGATCGCCGACACGCTCTTCGCCCGGTCGGCGATCCACGCCGCGAGGAGCTCCTGCTCCACCGCGAGCTGCAGCCCGGCGTCGATGGTCAGGCGGAGGTCCTCACCGGGCGAACCGGCCTGCTCGACGATCGCCGTCTCGGGCATCGCGCGGCCGTTGACGTCCCGCTCGGCGAGCAGGACGCGCGTGGTCCCGGCCAGAGCGTCCTGGTAATGCTGCTCGACGCCGTACTGCCCGGCGTTCTCGCGATTGACGAAGCCGAGGAGGTGCGCGGCGAGCGACGAATCCGGGCCGCCGCCGGCCTGTGGATAGACCCGCAGCGGTTCGGATTCGAGGGTGATCGAGAAGATGCGGCGCTCCCGGCTCGCGGCGCGGATGCGGTCGGCGAGGTCGGGCTTGATCTCGCGCGCGAGGATCACGTACGGCTTGCCGCTGGCCAGCCGCTCGCGCAGCGTTGCGGCACGCTCGTCATCGAGCTCCAGCAGGCGGACCAGCTCGTCCCCCGTCTGGATCTGTCCCTCGGGGGTCAGCTTGTCCGCGGCGGCGACGACTCGCTCGCGCTCCACCGTGGTCGCGAGCAGCACGACCCCGGTCCGGTCGTAGATCTCACCCCGGCGTGCGGGTTGTTCCAGGCGCACCGTGGTCTGGGCCACGGCCGCGGCCATCAGGCGGTCGCGCTCCAGGACCTGCCAGTACGCGGTCCGCGTGACCAGCGCGAGCGCACCGACGACGAACACCACCAACAGGACCAGGAGGCGGCTCCGGGAATTGGTGCGACCTAGCATCGCTCGTCGACTCGGTCGATCAGCGGGCGGGCAGGACGAGCGGCTCACCCAGCTGGGTGAGACCGGCGTCCAGGGCCATCTTGCGAACGGCGGGTTCGCGGCCGAGTCGGCTCAGGTCCGAGCGGAGATCCTGGCGGCGCGCCTCGAGCCGTTCGCTCTCGACCTGCAGCCGACCGATGTCGTAGCCGGTGGCCGACACCCGCACCTGCTGGGCGAGGGAGAAGAACGCCAGCATGAACGCCACGACGATCCCGCCGAGGACGAGGGCATGACGCTTCGGTCCGCGACGAGCGCGGACGGCAGTGCGCGTGCGACGACGCGGGAGCGCAGGCCCCTCGGCGATCGCCGGGCGGCGCGGCAGCGCGATCGTGCGTGGGCGGGCGCCCTCGTAGACGGCCATGCGTCAGTCGCCCGCCGCGAATTGGTAGCGCGGGGAGCGGGGATCCAGGAACGAGAACGGGTCGGCCTGCGCCGAGGCGCCCCACTCGTCGAGCTCGAAGTCGCCGGTATCGTGGTGGTGCGTCCGCTCGTTCCGTTCGCGGACCTCGTGCTGGCGTCGACCGTATGACTTGCGGCGACTGGCCTGGTGGCGCTTGCTCACGGGGGCTCCTCCTTCCTGTCGGATCGGACCTAGGCGGCGAGACGCTCGGCGGCCCGCAGGCGCGCACTCCGAGCGCGTGGATTGGCGGCGACCTCGTCCTCGGTCGGGGTGATCGATGGACGGGTCACGAGTCGAAGCCTCGGATTCCGGCCGCAGACGCAGACCGGCAGCTCGGGTGGACAGACGCAGCCGCGACGCTCCTCGTTGAAGAAGCGCTTGACGATCCGGTCCTCGAGGGAGTGGTAGCTCAGGACGACCAGCCGGCCACCGGGCCGGAGCAGGTCGAGCGCCGCGGCGAGTCCGGCCTGGAGCGCGTCGAGCTCCTCGTTGACCGCGATGCGCAGGGCCTGGAAGACGCGAGTCGCGGGATGCGTGCGCCGCCGCTGCCGCGGATTCGGCGGGACGACGCGCTCGACGAGCGCGGCAAGCTCCTCGGCGGTCGTGACCGGGGCGGTCCGGCGAGCGTCGACGATGGCGCGCGCGATGCGGCCGGCCTTCGGCTCCTCGCCGTAGCGCCCGAAGAGGGCGGCCAGCTCGTTCGCATCGAGCGTGGCAAGGAGCTCGGCAGCAGGAACGCCGCGGCTCGTGTCGAAGCGCATGTCGAGCGGGCCACCCGCCCGGAACCCGAACCCGCGCTCGGTGTCGGCAAGCTGGTAGCTCGAGAGCCCGAGGTCGAAGAGCGCACCGTCGACATCGACGAAGCCGGTCTCGCGGGCGACCTCGGCGAGGTCGCGGAAGTTGGCCTGGCGCAGGACCAGGCGATCCCCGAAACGGGGGTGGAGGCGACCGGCCACTCTGGCGATGGCCGCCCCATCGGCGTCGAGACCGAGGAGGCGGCCATCAGGGTCGGTCGCCTCCAGGATCCGCTCGGTGTGCCCACCGCCGCCGAGGGTGGCGTCGATCTGGAGGCTTCCCGGGGCAGGCGCGAGCATCGACATGACCTCCACCGCCAGCACCGGGATGTGCCCAGCCTCCATCTCTCCTCCACCGTTCGTCGATCGGATCCCGAGCGGACCCTGGAAGCGCATCTGGTCGAGCTAGATCCCCAGGCCTTCGAAGGCCTGCGCCAGCTCCTGTGGGTCGTCGAGGGCCTGGCCATAGGTCGCCCATGTGGCCGGGACCCAGATCTCCGCGTGGTCGCGCGAACCGACGACGACGGCCTCGTTGCCGAGATCGATGTGTTCGCGCAGGTAGGCCGGCAGGAGGATCCGCCCCTGACGGTCGAGTTCGACTTCCGCGGCCCCAGCAAAGACGAATTGCTGGAACCGGCGGGATGGCTCACTGGTGATGGGCAGGGCGGCGACCTTGCCGGCCAGCTCGTCCCAGCCGGCCTGGGTATGGATCGCCAGGCAGGCGTCGAGCCAGCGCGAGACGACAGCCCCGGCGCCCAACTGGACGCGGAACTTCGCGGGGACGGCGATCCGCCCCTTGTCGTCCACCGTGTGCCGGTACTCGCCGGTGAACACCCGTCGGGTTCCCCTGATGACTGTGGGCCTGGTCCCGGCGGGTGTCGGTGGTTCCCCACTTCTCGCCACTTTGGACCACTTCGCTGCATTCTAGCGTGCGATCACCCCACGTCAATGCCGATTTCGCACGCGGGGCGCCGCGCGCGTGCTGGTCCACGGCGAACGCGCGTTCGATCGGCGTCGGGCGGCCGTCAAGGCCGCGGGCTCGCATCGGTTCCCCGGGCGCCTCGCCCGGGCCCAGCCCTACGGCACGACGCGGAGCGTCACCACCTCGGTCGCCTCGGTCTTGCCCTTCAGCTCCAGCGACCGACGCTCGAGTGTCGGGTCCAGGCCGGCGGCCGATGCGGCCTCCGTCGTCACCAGGACCTCGCCTGCCTGCGCGGCCGAGGCGAGGCGAGCGGTGACGTTGACGCGGTCCCCGAGCGCGGTGAGCTCCGTGTGATCGCCATCGCCGACGGCGCCGAACCAGACACGACCCGAGTTGACGCCGGCGCCGACCGGCAGCCACGGGCCGCCGGGATCGGCATGCCCGGTCGCCCGCAGGAGGGCCTGCGCCGCCTCCACGGCGCGCTCCGCATGCCGCTCACCACTGAGCAATGGGAAGAACATGGCGACCAGCTCGTCGCCCACGAACTTGTCGATCGCGCCGTCGTGGTCGAAGACGACCTTGGTGGCGGTCGTGTAGAAGCGATCCAGGAGGTCGCGGAAGGCGCCCGGGGACATCGATTCGGCAAGGGTCGTGGAGCCGCGGATATCCGCGAACAGCAGACTCCCGTCGATCTCGGCGCCGCCGTGGTGGCGCTGGAGATTGACGAAGCAGGCATTGCACATGTGCGGATTCGCGTTGGACTGCGGCTTGCCGAGCAGGCGCATGACCGGTGCGCCGACGCCGGCGAACGGCGCGGCGCAGAGCCGACACCGCGGATCGGACGGGATGCGCTTGAAGACCTGCCGGCCCGTAGTGCTCGGCGCCGCTGCCGCGCGTCAGGAAGTCGCGCCAGTAGGCCTCGTCGCGATCTCCGCGGGGTCCGCTGGGGTCCATCGCCACCACAGATTGATGGGCCGACGCAAGCCCGCCGGGCAGTACGCGGCGGCCGCTCCGCCCGGGGTCCGGTTCGGCGCCGGGTCGGCGGCTCAGCGGCGGGGCGGCGGGAGGACCAATTCCTGCCCGGCCTTGAGCCGGGTGTCGCGCGCCCACGGGTTCAGCCGATAGATCGTCGAGAGTGAGTGTCCGAAATAGTTGGCGATGCTGTACAGGTTGTCGCCGCTGCGGACGGTGTACACGTAGCAGTCCGGCTTGCTGGGGCACGGGTCGAGCAACGCGTAGCGCGTCGACGTTGGCGTCGGCTTCGGCTTGGGCGTCGGCTCCGGCGTCGGGCTCGGCGACGGGGTCGGACTGAGCGTCGGGGTCGGTGACGGGCTGGGACCCGGTGTCGGCGTCGGCGATGGGGTCGGTGTCGGTGACGCGGTCGGGGCCGGCGATGGGGTCGGTGTCGAGGCGACGGCGGGCGACGGCGTGCCGGCCGGCGATGGCGCGACCGATGCGGCGGCGACGGCCGATGCCGACGGGCTCGAGATGGCGACGCGCGGCGACCGGCAACGTCATGTCGCCGCGGGCAACGACGAACGCCATCGATGCCGTGAGCGCCAGCGCGAGCACGATGAGCGACCCGAGGATCGCCGGGGTCAGCGTCCGGCCCGTGCGGACGACCGGCGTCGGGATGTCGGTGATGACGACCGCCCCGCGGAGGTAGCGCGGGCAGTTGATGTGCCCGGCGGTGAGGCACACCAGCTCCTGCTGGCGAAGCGATTGGGGACGGGCTCGCGCAGGGCGGCGCAGCGGTTCGCCGGATCGGGCGAGGCGACCGGCGGGCCCAGCTCGTCCTCGTCGTCGATGGCCCGCAGGAACGGGCAGATCGTCGGGTCCGGCGACCGATCGTCGAGCATCGGCAACCAGCCGTTGCGATCGGTGGCTGGGATCCCGACGCCACCCTGGACCGGCTCGACGGTCGACATCGTGCGAGCGGCTGCCGGCTCCATGGATCGCCCTGGATCGTCCGCTCGCCGGCGGCGCGGACGCGGGAGCGAGGCCCCTCCTGAGTCGTCAGCCACGCGCGCTCCGTCTAGAAGGTGGTCGAACGGCGGCGAGTCTAGTACCTTTTGCGGGCAGGCGTTACCTTATGCGCCTTGAATCGAGCAACCGGGGGGTGCTAGTCTCCGCCGCCCAGTGGTCGAACGGAACGACCCGATCGATCGTCGAGAACCGAGGCCAAGAACCCCCGCATGGCCCTGCCGCTCCCCGTCATCCCGCCGCAGCCCGACGCCTACCACCTGGCGCCGCACCGCATCAAGCGCTGCACCTTCCGCCGCCTCATCGATGTCGAGGTGTCCGCGGAACGGATCTACGACGTGGAGTGCCTGTTCCCCGACCGCAAGGTCCCGATCCCCTTGGGTGATCTCGAGTCCGCGACGCCGATCTGCAACGCCTGCATCGCGCCGCACACCTTCCGCCCCGACGAGGACTGAGGTCTCGACACCCGCAACGGGTCGCTGACGCCCGCGCACCGAGGTCCGAGGCGGAGGTCCCCGACGCCATCGGCCCGGGGTTTCGGCGATCAACGTCAGCGAGGCGGTCTGTAAGCCGAGTTCTGTCCCGCCACGCACCGAAGCGCGCGTCGGGGATGGCCATCCATCTCGGGCCGTCGGTCGCCCGACGGCTCATGCGGCCGACCCGAGGGCTGGGCAGCGCACCTCTCCCCTGCTCCGGTCACCCGGCGCAGGTTGCGCCCTCCTATTTGGCCTTGCTCCGGGTGGAGTTTGCCGCGTTTCACTCCGCCATCCGACCCGAAGGCCGGGCGGCGGCATCGTCACTGTGGCACTGGTCCTCGTCTCGCGACGGACGGGCGTTACCCGCCACCCTGCGCTGAGGAGCTCGGACTTTCCTCACGTCGCCGGCGGGTCGCCCCACCGGTCCCGCGCGACCATCCGACCGCCTCGCTGACACCTGAGTCTACCCCGGATGGTTCGCCCGACCCAGCGGCGAACGGCCGGCGCGAATGCTCGGTCGGCTACGCGGCCAGCACGAGGGCGATCGCGGCCACGGTCACCACCGGGGCGATGACCACCCGCCATCGACCGAGGACCCACGACCACGCGGCGAACAGCGTCATCCCGCCCCACACCAGGGCGAGGACGATGCGCGCCATCCCGCCGAACGTCTGGCCACCCGGCGAGCCGCTCGCCACGAGCACGGGAACGACCAGCGCCAGCTGGACGATGAGCGCGGCGGTACCCGCGACGAACCAGCGGAGGTTGCCGGCCACGCCGCGCCAGCGGATCGGGCGATCGCGCGGCCAGGCGCCTGGCGCCCGGTCGCCCGGGTCGCGCATCAGGCCGGGTCGGCCGGCGGGCGGCGGACGACCGACGGTGGGCCGCCGGCGTTGACCCGATCGATCGCCTCGTTGGCGAGCGCGTCGGCCACGCTGTTCTGGGCGCGTGGCACGTGGGCCGCCGACCAGCGCCCGAATCCGCCCAGGGTCTGGCGGGCCGCGGCCCACAACGGGATGAGCTTGGCGTCCTTCACGCGCCAGCGGCCCGCGAGCTGCTCGACGATGAGCTTCGAGTCGAGCAGGAGGTGCACCTCCCGCGCCCCGAGCTCCGCCGCGAGCGCCAGCGCACGGACGACGCCCGTGTACTCCGCCACGTTGTTGGTCTGGACCCCGAGGTAGTCCGAGATGGAGGCATCGGGTGCCGCCCGCGGGTCGCGCGCGTCCGGCCGGTCGAGGTCGTACAGGGCCGCGCCTGCGGAGGCCGGACCCGGGTTCCCCCGTGCCGCGCCGTCGGTCCGGATGAGGAACCCGGCGCTCACCGGTGCCCCTCGAACCTCAATCCGGCACCTCGTCCGTCGGAGGCGACGGGCTCCCGTGGAGCATCGGCAGCTCGACCGGCTGGCCGCCTTCGGTCGTGCGCCGCGCAGTCGTCGCCAGAACATCTGGATCGGGTCGTAGTAGGCGTCGGCGACCCGCTCCTTGAGCGGGATGATCGCGTTGTCGGTGATCTTGATGTGCTCGGGGCAGACCTCGGTGCAGCACTTGGTGATGTTGCAGTACCCGATCCCGCCGCTGTCCTTGAGGTACTCGCGCCGATCGGCCGTGTCGATCGGGTGCATCTCCAGCCCGGCCGTCCGGACCAGGAAGCGCGGGCCCATGAACGCCTTCTCCGTCTCGTGGTTGCGCAGCACGTGGCAGACGTCCTGGCACAGGAAGCACTCGATGCACTTGCGGTATTCCTGGACCCGCTCGATGTCCTGCTGCTGCCAGCGCCAGTCCTCCTGGGGGACGTCGTCCGGCGGCGTGAACGGCGCGATCGTCTTGTTCACCTCGTAGTTCCACGAGACGTCGCGTCACGAGGTCCTTGATCAGCGGGAAGGCGCGCATCGGCTCGACCGTGATGGGTTCCTCGAGATCGAAGTCGGACAGGCGCGTCTTGCACGTCAGCCGTGGCCGCCCATCGACCTCCGCGCCACACGAGCCGCACTTGGCCGCCTTGCAGTTCCAGCGGACGGCCAGGTCCGGCGCCTCGTGGCCCTGGATCCAGTGGAGGGCGTCGAGCACGACCATGCCCTCCTCCACCGGCACGTCGAACTCGTCGTAGTGACCCTCGGTGGTGGCGTCGCCGCGGAAGACCCTGAGGTGCGCGTCGGGCATCGGTCGCTCCGTCCTAGTGCTCGTCGCCGAGGAGGGTGCGCAGGTCGTCCGGCATGGCCGGCAGCGGCGTGGTCCGAACCCACATCGCGCCGTCCGTGGCCAGCGCGACCACGCTGTTGAGACCGTTCCATTTCGCGTCGTCGGTCGCCGGGTGATCGAGCCGACTGTGGGCGCCGCGGCTCTCCGTGCGCTGCCGGGCGCTCCGCGCGATCGCCTCCGACACGATCAGCAGGTTGTCGAGCTCGAACACCAGGTTCCAGCCGGGGTTGTAGGCGCGGCCACCGGTGGCCTTGACCTTGGCGAACCGTCGCCGGAGCTCGGCCAGCTCGCTGATCGCCTCGTCCAGGTCCGCCTCGATCCGGAAGATGCCGACGAGGCGCTGCATCATCTCCTGGAGATCGCGCTGGATGGCGTACGGGTCCTCGCCGTCGGGCCGTTCCAGGGGCTCGGCCAGCTGGCGGGTCGCTTCCTGGACCTGCACCGGATCGAGGTGGGGCTCGGTGTCCCTGGCTCGAGGCGTGGACGGCCGCCGCCGCGCCGGTCCGCGCCCCGAACACGAGCAGGTCCGAGAGCGAGTTCCCGCCGAGCCGGTTCGCGCCGTGCATCCCGGCCGCGACCTCGCCGGCGGCGTACAGGCCGGGCACCGTCGTCGCGCCGCTCTCGGCGTCGACCCGGATGCCGCCCATGACGTAGTGGGTCGTCGGACCCACCTCCATCGGCCCGGCCGTGATGTCCACGTCGGCGAGCTCCTTGAACTGCTCGTACATCGAGGGCAGCTTGCGCCGAACGTGGTCGGCGCGGCAGGTAGCTGATGTCGAGGAAGACGCCGCCGTGGGGCGAGCCGCGACCCTCCTTCACCTCGGTGTAGATCGCCCGCGCGACGTTGTCGCGGGTCGACAGCTCCGGCGGACGACGGGCGTCGGTCTCGCGGCCCTGCGACAGGGCGGTCACCCAGCGGGCCGCTTCGTCGTCGGTCTCGGCGTACTCCGCGCGCCGTTCCTCGGGCAGGTACTTCCACATGAAGCGCTCGCCCTTGGCGTTGCGCAGGATGCCGCCCTCCCCGCGGACCGCCTCGGTGACGAGCAGCCCGCGGACGCCCGGCGGCCAGACCATCCCGGTCGGATGGAACTGCACGAACTCCATGTCGATGAGGTCGGCACCCGCGTGGTAGGCCAGCGCCTGCCCGTCGCCGCTGTATTCCCACGAGTTCGAGGTCACCTCGTAGGCCTTGCCGATCCCGCCGGTCGCGAGGACGACCGCCTTCGCGGCGAACGCGATCGGCCGGCCGGTCGTCCGCCAGTAGCCGAACGCGCCGCGCACGCCGTCCGAGCCCGTGATCAGCCGGGTGATGGTGCACTCCATGTACACCTCGATCCCGGCGGACACGGCCTTGTCCTGGAGGGTCCGGATCATCTCGAGACCGGTCCGGTCGCCGACGTGGGCCAGCCGCGGGTGCGAGTGCCCGCCGAACGGCCGCTGCAGGATCCGGCCGTCCTCGGTCCGGTCGAAGACGGCGCCCCACAGCTCGAGCTCGCGCACCCGGTCCGGCGCCTCCATCGCGTGGAGCTGGGCCATCCGCGGGTTGTTGAGGAGCTTGCCGCCGACCATCGTGTCGCGGAAGTGGACCTGCCACGAGTCCGCGGGCGCGACGTGCGCCGAGGGCCGCGGCGACGCCACCCTCGGCCATGACGGTGTGCGCCTTGCCGAGCAGCGACTTGCAGACGAGCCCGACGTCCGCGCCGGCGGCCTTCGCCTCGATGGCGGCCCGCAGCCCGGCGCCGCCGGCACCGATCGACCAGGACGTCGTGGGCGCGCCGCTGGAGCGTGGTCGGGTCGGGCATCGGGTCGCGCTGCCTAGAAGTGGATCGCTGGGTCGGTGATGACGCCGAGCGCGAGCAGGCGGACGTAGACGTCGGCGAGCACGACGGAGATGAGGCTCGTCCAGGCCCACGCCATGTGGTGCCGGTTGAGCGAGGTGAGGCGCTGCCAGAGCGAGTAGCGGACCTGCGTGCCGCCGGTGCACGAGAAGCAGTCGAGCCGGCCGCCGACGAGGTGGCGGAGCGAGTGGCACGACAGCGAGTAGCCGGTCAGCAGGACGACGTTGACGAACAGGATCACGACTGCCGAGCCCGAGCCGCGATCCGGCCCTCGTGGAACGAGCGACGAGGGCGGCGTCGAGCCACAGGAAGAACAGCGGGATGAACGCGAGGTACAGGAAGTACCGGTGGAGGTTCTGGAGGATGAACGGCAGCGCGGTCTCCATCGCGTAGCGGCGGTGGACCGTCGGCTCGCCGACGGCGCAGCCCGGCGGATCGGCGAAGTAGAAGCGGTAGTAGGCCTTGCGGTAGTAGTAGCAGGTCGCCCGGAACCCGAGCGGGATCCACAGGATGCAGCAGGCCGGGGCTGATCCACGTCGGCAGCCAGTCCGGCGCGATGAGCGGCGAGAACAGCGGCGACAGGTAGCCGTCGACCTCGTACGGCGTCCCGAACAGCGGCGTCCAGAGGATGCCGCTGAAGAACAGGTAGTCGGCGCAGATCGTGAAGACGATGCCCTGGACGCCCGGGTGCGATCCACCAGCGGTCGCGCCGCTTGGTCGCCCCGAGCCCTGCGCGCGCGGTTCCGGCCGGCTTGCGCGGGAGTGCGAAGGCTGGCGGGGATGCCCGGTCATCGGGCCGCCGGTGTCGCGGCGTGGCGCTCGAGCCGGGCGATGACCGCGTCGGCGAACTCGCTCGTCCCGGCGGTGCCGCCCAGGTCGGAGGTCGGTCGTCCGGCCCTCGGCGATGACGTCGCGCACGGCGCGCCTCGACCCGCTCGGCCTCGGCCGGGTAGCCGAGGTGGCGGAGCATCAGCGCGCCGGACAGGATCAGCGCCGTCGGGTTGGCCTTGTTCTGGCCGGCGTACTTCGGCGCCGAGCCGTGGACCGGCTCGAAGACCGCGGCCTCGGTGCCGATGTTCGCGCCCGGCGCGACGCCCGAGCCCGCCGACCAGGCCCGCGGCGAGGTCGCTGACGATGTCGCCGTACAGGTTCGGCAGCACGAGCACGTCGTACAGGTCCGGCTTCTGGACGAGCTGCATGCACATGTTGTCGACGATGCGGTCCTCGAACTCGATCCGGCCGTCGTACTCGGCGGCGACGGTCCGGCAGCTCTCGAGGAACAGGCCGTCGGACAGCTTCATGATGTTGGCCTTGTGCACGGCCGTGACCTTGCGCCGGCCGTTGGCGACGGCGTACTCGAAGGCGAACCGGGCGATCCGCTCGGACGCCGCGCGGGTGATGATCTTGATGCTCTCCGCGGCGTCGCGGCCGACCATGTGCTCGATGCCGGCGTACAGGTCCTCGGTGTTCTCGCGGACGATGACGAGGTCGACGTCCTCGTAGCGCGTCTCGAGGCCCTCCATCGACCGCGCCGGGCGCAGGTTCGCGTACAGGCCGAGGGCCTGGCGCAGCGTCGACGTTGACGCTCCGGAAGCCCTCGCCGACCGGGTGTCGTGATCGGGCCCTTGAGCGCGACCTTGTTGCGCCGGATCGACTCGAGGACGTGCTCCGGGAGCGGCGTCCCGTACTCGGCGATGGCGGCCTCGCCGGCCTCGACGCGCTCCCATTCGAAGCCGATGCCGGTCGCGTCGAGGACGCGCGGTGTCGCCTCCGCCAGCTCCGGACCGATGCCGTCGCCGGGGATCAGGGTGACTCGGTGGGCCATGGCCCGATTGTAGCCGGGACGCGGTCCCGCCGACGGCCGTCGACCGGGCGGCCGACGCGCCGCCGATCGCTCGGCTACCATCCGCTCCCCGCCCGACCGCCGTCGACGCGCCACGGAGCCTCGACTCGCGTGAAGATCCAGGAAGCCGACGCCAAGTCGCTCCTCGTCGCCCAGGGCCTGCCCGTTCCCGACTGGGAGGTCGCCCACACCGTCGGCCGAGGCGCGCGCCGCCGCCGAGCGGTTCCTCGCCGCCGGCGCCGGGCCAGGTCGTCATCAAGGCCCAGGTCCTCGTCGGCGGGCGCGGCAAGGCCGGCGGCGTGAAGCTCGCCGCGATCGGCCGACGAGGCCGAGCAGGTCGCCGCGCGCGATCCTCGGGCATGGACATCAAGGGCATCACGGTCCGCAAGGTGCTCGTCGCGCCGGCCGCGGACATCGTCAAGGAGTACTACCTCGCCGCGGTCCTCGACCGCGCCGCCGCGCCGGATCCTGCTCATGGGCTCGGCCGAGGGCGGCGTCGAGATCGAGCAGGTCGCCGCCGACCGACCCGGAGGCGATCGTCCGCGTCCACGCCCACCCGCACCTCGGCCTGCTCGACTACCAGGCGCGCGAGCTCGCCTTCGCGATGGGCCTCGGCGGCGCACCTCAAGGCTGCCGTCGGCGATCGCCAAGGGCCTCGTCCGGACGATGCTCGCCAACGACGCCGACCTGGTCGAGATCAACCCGCTGGCCATCGTCCGCGAGACCGGCGCCGGACGGCGACGACGGTCGAGCGGCTCGTCTGCCTCGACGCCAAGATCACGCTCGACGACTCGGCGCTCGCCCGCCACCCGGAGCTCGAGGCGCTGCGCGACCCCGACGAGGAGGACCCGGCCGACCGCGAGGCGCGCGAGGCAGGGCCTCACCTTCATCAAGCTCGACGGCACGATCGGCTGCATGGTCAACGGCGCCGGGCTGGCGATGACGACGATGGACCTCGTCAAGCGCGCCGGCGGCGAGCCGGCCAACTTCCTCGACATCGGCGGCGGCGCGCGGGCCGACAAGGTCGCCGCGGCGATGCGGCTCATCCTGGCCGACCCGAAGGTCAAGGCGATCCTCGTCAACATCTTCGGCGGCATCACCCGCGGCGACGAGGTCGCCCGCGGCCTGATCGAGGCGCGCGCGCAGCAGGAGCGCGACGTGCCGATGGTCGTGCGGATCGTGGGCACGAACGCGGCGGAGGCGGCGCGACGCTGCTCGAGGCAGGCCCGCTTCGAGACCGCGGCGTCGCTCGACGAGGCGGCGGCCAAGGCCGTCGCGGCCAGCCGCGCGCGGGAGCGCGCCGCATGAGCATCCTCGTCGGGCGCGACACGCGGCTCGTCGTCCAGGGCATCACCGGCCGCGAGGGCGAGTTCCACGCCCGGGCGATGCAGGACTACGGCACGCAACATCGTCGCCGGCGTGACGCCCGGCAAGGGCGGCCAGACCGCGCTCGACGGCCGCGTCCCCGTCTTCGACACGGTCGCCGAGGCGGTCCGCGAGACCGGCGCCGAACACGTCGTGCATCTTCGTCCCGGCCGCCGGCGCGCCGGACGCGGTCATCGAGGCCGCGGCCGCCGGCATCGCGACGATCTTCTGCATCACCGAGGGCATCCCGGCGCTCGACATGCTCCCGGTCGTCGAGCTGCGTCGGGCGCGCCGGCGCGCGGCTCATCGGGCCGAACTGCCCCGGCGCCACGTCGCCGGGACGGGCCAAGGTCGGCATCATCCCGGGCTCGATCCACCGCGAGGGCCGGGTCGGCGTCGTCAGCCGCTCGGGCACGCTCACCTACGAGGCGGTCCAGGCGATGACCGACGCCGGGCTCGGCCAGTCGACGTGCGTCGGCATCGGCGGCGACCCGATCATCGGCACGACCTTCCTCGACGTCCTCCAGCTGTTCGCCGCGACGACCGGAGACCGACGCGATCGTGCTGATCGGCGAGATCGGCGGCGCGGCCGAGGAGACGGCCGCGGCCTGGGCCGCGCGAGCACCTGCGCGCGACGTCCCGAAGGTCGCCTTCATCGCCGGCCGGACCGCGCCCGAGGGCAAGCGGATGGGCCACGCCGGCGCGATCATCTCGGGCGGCGCGGGCACGGCCGAGTCCAAGGTCGCGGCGCTCGAGGCGGCCGGGCTTCCGCGTCGCGGGCTCCCCGACCGAGCTCCCGGCCCTCCTCCGCGACGCCGGCTACCGCGGCATTGAGGCCGCGCCGGTCGCATCCAGGGGAGACGCACCTGAACCTCGCCGACATCCGCTTCCTCTTCGACTACGACCGCTGGGCGACCCGCCGCGTGCTCGACGCCGCGGTCGGCATCGACGAGGCGACCTGGTCCGCGCCGAACGCGATCGGCGAGCGCGGGCTCGGCGGATCCTCGTCCACCACCTGGGCGCGCACCAGCGCTGGCGGCACGGCCTGTCCGGGCGCGCGGGAGCGCGCCCCGGCCCGAGCGCGGGCCGCTTCCCGGCGTCGACGGGCTGCGCGCGAGGTGGGAGACCGAGTGGCGCGGCCTCGATCGCCTGGCTGGCGACGCTCGACGATGCGACATGGCTCGCATCGCGGACGGCGTGCCGTATCTGGCAGATCGCTCGCCCACGTCGTGAACCACGGGACCCAGCACCGGGTCGGAGGCGGCGGCGCTGCTGACCTCGGCCGGCCATTCCCCGGGCGATCTCGACATGATCGACTACGCCGAGGGCCTTGCCGGCATCGAACCCGGCCCGGGTCCGCCCCGCGGCCGCGGACGGCGGCTCGACCTGATGGGCACGCTCATGGAGCTCGTCGCGGGCGACGCCACCGACATCCTGCTCGTGATCGGCACCGACGACCGGGATGCCCTCGCGACGCCGCACGGTTCCGTGCCTACCTGTCGTTGAGTGGCGGGATGGACCCGACCTGGCTCGACCTCTTCGCGGACGCCGCGCGGGTCGCGACCGGAGCTGGACGCCCCGAGCGACTTCCTCGATGCCCGGGTCGAGCTCGAGGGACCGAGCGCCGAGGACGCAGCGCTGTCGATCGAGCGCGTTGACCCGACCTGGATCTCGGCGGTCGCCCGCGTGCCCGACGCCGCGCTCGATCGGCCTGGCCGGCCGCTGGATCGACCGCATCGAGGAGGAGCTCGGGCCGCTGCCGCGGGAGGAGAAACCCTGGATCCGCGACCTCGCCGGCCGGGTCGCTCGAGTTCTGCCGGCCGTGCCGATCGCGCCCCCGACGTGCTCTTCGCGTGGGCCCTACGTGACCGGCCCGGACGAGCCGCACGGGTCGCCGTCGAAGGGAGCCAGATGACCATCGCGCAGGCCGACGCGTTCGCCGCCAACCGGGCGTTGTGGGATGCCTGGACCGCGGTCCACGCGGCAGGCGACTTCTACGACCTCGAGGGCTTCAAGCGCGGCGGCGTCCGGCTGCACGACGACGAGATCGCAGCGGTCGGCGACGTCGACGGGCAGGCAGCTGCTCCACCTGCAATGCCACTTCGGGATGGACACCCTGTAGCTGGGCGCGGCTCGGGGCGAGTGGTGACCGGCGCCGACTTCTCGCCATGCCGCGATCGATCTCGCCCGCTAGATCGCCGCGGAGCTCGGGTTCGCCGATGCCCGGTTCGTCGAGTCCAACCTGTACGACCTGCCGGGCAACCTCGACGGCGAGTTCGACGTCGTCTACACGTCGCGCGGCGTCCTCGGCTGGCTGCCCGACATCCGTGGCTGGGCGCGGATCGTCGCGCACTTCCTCGCGCCCGGGCGGCGTGTTCTTCATCACCGAGATCCATCCGGTCGCCCAGGCGCTCGCGGACGAGGGGGTCGCGCCGGGCGAGCTCCGGCTCGCGTACCCGTACTGGGAGCACCGCGAGCCGCTCGTCTTCCACGTCACGGGCACGTATGCCGACCGGACGCCGACATCGGGGAGCATCGAGAGCACGGCTGGGACCACGGCCTCGGCGAGATCGTGACCGCCCTGCTCGACGCCGGGCTCGGCTGGAGTGGTTGCGTGAGTCGCCCGAGCTCGACTGGGCCGTCGAGTTCCTCGTCGAGACACCGGCCGGCAGCGGCCGCTACCGCCTCCCCGCGAACACGCCCGGCGAGTTGCCGCTCATGTTCTCGCTCCTCGCCCGCAAGCCGATCGGCTGATCGGGCGTACACTCGTCGGAGTCGAGCGCCCCGCGAATGGACCGAACCGTCCATCCGGTCGCGCGGCCGATGGAGTCCGAATGGTCAAGCATGCCCGCAGCGAGCGCGAACGCCGAGCGGCCGAGACGGCCCGCGTCAAGGAGATCGAGGCCGCCTGGATGGGGAGCCTGACCCCGGCCGTCGCCAAGGCGTTCGCCGAGGATGTCGCGCGAACCCGCGCCCGCGCGCCGCAGGAACCGCCGCCCCCGATGGCGCCCGGGACCGCACCGCGCCCGCCCCGCCCGGGTCGCGAACCGCGCCCCTCCAAGGAAGAGCGCAAGCGCTCGCGTCCGTTCAGCGACTGACCGACGGCCCTGCGGCCACCGCGCCGCTAGCCCGTCGAGTAGCCCAGGCTCCGCCACGAGGGCCCGCCCGCCGCCTCGATGAGCTCCACGAGCACGCCGTGGCACGAGCGCGGGTGGATGAAGGCCACCGGGACCCTCGGCGCCGCGCGCGGGGCGCCGTGTCGATCAGCTCGAGCCCGTCGAGCTCGAGTCGGATCAGCGTCTCGGACAGGTTCGCGACCTCGAAGCACACGTGGTGGAACCCCTCCCCCTTCGACGCGAGGAACCGGGCGACGCCCGTGCTGTCGTCGGTCGGCTGCACGAGCTCCACCTTCGACTCGCCCACGCCGAGGAACGCGATCCGGACCCGGTCGTGCTCGATGTCCATGACCGTGTCGAGCGGCAGCCCGAGCGTGTCGCGCCAGAAGACCAGGGCGGCCTCGATCGACCCGACGATGAGCGCCACGTGATGGATCTTGCCAGCCCACGGATCTGATCCGGGCGGCAGGGTGGAACGGGGCGGCATGCGTGCAGCGTACCTGCTCGCTCACGGGCGCACGCGGACGCGGACGCGGCCGACACGGCGCCGTACTGCTCGCGCTCGTGCAGCCCAGCGATCCCGTGAGCGCCATCGTGGTCCGCGTCCCGATCCCGCGCCCCCTGGCGCGGCTCCGCGAGCGCTGGGACTGGGCGGCCAGCGTCGGCGCCCCGGCCCATGTGACCGTGCTCTTCCCGTTCCTGCCGGTCGCGTCCGCTCGACCCGGACGTCCGGCGGGCGCTGGCGTCGATCGCGGCGGCGCACGAGCCGTTCGACGTCCGCTTCGCGCGCATCGGGCGGTTCCCGGGCGTGGTCTACGTCGCGCCCGAGCCGGCCACCTCGTTCGTGCGCCTGACCGAGGCCGTCGCCGCGCAGGTACCCGAGCCACCCGCCGTACGGGGGCGTCCACGAGGAGGTCGTCCCGCACCTGACGATCGTCGAAGGGGCGGACGGACGTGCTCCGCTCGATGCGATCGCGGCTGAGGCCGTCCGAGCGCCCTGCCGTTCACCTGCCTCGCCACGGCGCTCGAGGTGCTCGTCGAGGGCGATGACGCCCGCTGGCGGGGCCGCTGGCGGCTGCCGCTCCGGGTCAGACCGTGATCAGCTCGCGGTGCTCGCCCCAGGCGACCCGCAGGCGGTCGCTGATCTCGCCGACCGTGGCGTAGGCCCGGACCGCGTCGAGGATCGCCGGCATCAGGTTGCCGTCCGCGCGGGCGACCGCGCTCGAGCTCGTCCATGCGCCGCCGCCCAGGCCTCGGCCGAGCGCTCGGCGCGGACCCGCCGGACGCGCTCGACCTGGCGCCGCTCCCCGTCCGGGTCGATGCGCGTGGGTCGGCGGCGTGTCGACCGTCGTCGTCGCGGAACGGTTGACGCCGACGACGACCTGGTCGCCCGCTTCGATCGCCCGCTGGACGCGGTAGGCCGCCTCCTGGATCTCGCGCTGCTGGAAGCCCGCGCTCGATGGCCGCGAGCGTGCCGCCGAGGGCCTCGATCTCGTCGAGGTAGGCCCACGCGGCCGCCTCGAGCTCGTCGGTCAGGCTCTCGACGTAGTAGGAGCCGGCCAGCGGGTCGGGCGTCTCGGTCACGCCGGCCTCGTAGGCGAGGATCTGCTGGGTCCGCAGGGCCAGCCGGGCGGCCTCCTCGGTCGGCAGGGCGAGCGCCTCGTCGCGGGAGTTGGTGTGCAGGCTCTGGGCGCCGCCGAGGACCGCGGCGAGCGCCTGGATCGTGGTCCGGACGACGTTGTTGTCGATCGACTGGGCGGTCAGGCTGCGAGCCGGCGGTCTGGACGTGGAAGCGGCACATCATCGAGCGCGGGTCCGTCGCCCCGAAGCGCTCGCGCATGATCGTCGCCCACATCCGGCGCGCGGCCCGGAACTTGGCGACCTCCTCGAACAGCTCGCTCCAGGCGGCGAAGAAGAACGACAGGCGGCCGGCGAAGTCGTCGACGTCGAGGCCGCGCGCGACGGCCGCCTCGACGTAGGCGATGGCGTCGGCCAGGGTGAAGGCCAGCTCCTGGGCGGCGGTCGCCCCGGCCTCGCGCATGTGGTAGCCGCTGATCGAGATCGTGTTCCAGCGCGGCAGCTCGGCGGCGCAGAACTCGAAGACGTCGGTCACCAGGCGCATCGACGGGCGCGGCGGGTAGATGTAGGTGCCGCGCGCGATGTACTCCTTGAGGATGTCGTTCTGGATCGTGCCGCCGATGCTGCTCGCGCGGCGACGCCCTGCGCCTCGGCCACCGCGACGTAGAGGGCGAGCAGGATCGGGGCCGTGGCGTTGATCGTCATCGAGGTCGTGACCTCGCCGAGCGGCAGCCCGTCGAGCAGGACCTCCATGTCGGCGAGCTGAGCAGATCGGCACGCCGACCCGCCCGACCTCGCCCTCGGCCGCCGGCGCGTCCGAGTCGTAGCCCATCTGGGTCGGCAGGTCGAAGGCGACCGACAGCCCGGTCTGGCCCTGCTCCAGCAGGTAGCGGAAGCGCTGGTTGGTCTCCTCGGCCGTGGCGAAGCCGGCGTACTGGCGCATCGTCCAGAGGCGGCCGCGGTACATCGTGGGCTGGACGCCGCGGGTGAACGGGTACTCGCCCGGGCGGCCGAGGTCGCGGTCCTCGTCCAGGCCGGCGATGTCGGCCGCCGTGTACAGGTCGCGGACCTCGATGCCCGACGAGGTCTCGAACGGCTCGCGCCGCTCGGGCGCAGCCGCGAGCGCCTTGGCGCGGAGGGTCTCGCGCCAGCGGTCGCGGCCGGGGTCCGGCCCTCCCCGACCGGGCGGTCGGGCGTCCGTGCGGTCGCTCAGCCGAGGACCACCAGCAGCGTCGCCGAGCTCGACGGTCGCCCCGGCGCCGACGCGCGACCCGCTCGACGGTCCCGGCCCGCGGCGCGCGCAGCTCGTTCTGCATCTTCATCGCCTCCACGACGAGCAGCGGCTGGCCGGCCTCGACCACGTCGCCGGGCGCACGGCGACGCGCGACGACCCGTCCCGGGATGATGGCACGGATCTCGACCGGCGCCACCGTGCCGGCCGCCGGCCGCGGTCGCGCGTCGGCCCGCTCGCGCAGCTCGGCGCGCGCGGCGTCCTCGACGACGAGCTCGAACCGCCAGCCGTCGACGACGACCTCGACCGCGGCCGCCGTCGCGGTCCGGCGCGCCGAGCGGCAGACCGCTGCGGCACGACCGGTCGGCGCTCGTCCGGCTGCGGGCCGTCTGGGCGACCCGGCGTCGATGACGTCGGCGGACGTCGTCGCTCCGGATGCGCCGACTCGGCGCCGGCGATCGGCACGCGGATCCGGCGTCATCGCGTCATCGCGGCCACCGGTCGATGGCCGCGGCGCCGGCCGGCGGCGCGCCACGCCGGCTGAGCCGGCGCGCGTCTTTGCGCAAGACGCGCCAGTCGGCGTCGGGCGACTCGGCGCGAGCGCCGCGCGCGACCTCGGCCGCCGCGCGCCGCCGGCGGCTGCCGACGTGCGCCGCGCTCGCGCGGCGGCCGGGTCCCAGCGGTCGGCGACCCAGTCGGTCGACAGGTCGCGCCGTCGCGGAAGGACGGGATCGCGCACGCAGCGAGCGGTGGAACGGCAGCGTCGTCTGGATGCCGCTGACTCGACCTCGTCGAGCGCCCGTGCGCAGCCGGGCGATCGCCGCCGCGCGGTCCGGCCGCGACGACCATGACCTTGGCGATCAGCGGGTCGTAGTCCGGCGGGACGCGCTCCCCTGCCTCCACGCGCCGTGTCGACGCGGACGCCCGGGCCGGCCGGGCATCGCCCAGCGACTGACGCGGCCCGGCGCCGGCGCGAAGTCGCGCGCCGGGTCCTCGGCCGGCGATGCGGACCTCGATGGCGTGCCGCGTCGGGTCGGCGGCGCGCGCGGCCGCGGCAAGCGACCGCGGCCGACAGCGGCTCGCCGGCCGCGATCCACAGCTGCTCGTGCGACGAGGTCGAGGTCGGTCACCAGCTCGGTCACGCCGTGCTCGACCTGGAGCCGGGCGTTGACCTCGAGGAACCAGAACCGCCGTCGCGGCGTCGAGCAGGAACTCGGCGGTCGCCGCGTTGCGCAGCCCGGCGGCGCGCGCGGCCCGGACCGCCAGCTCGTGGAGCGTCGCGGCGCTCGTCGGTCGTCAGGCCCGGGCGCCGGCGCCTCCTCGACGAGCTTCTGGTGGCGGCGCTGGATCGAGCAGTCGCGCTCGCCGAGGGCGACGATCGCGCCGTCGGCGTCGCCGAGCAGCTGCACCTCGATGTGGCGCGCCGGCCGCGACCTCGCGCTCCAGGTAGACCGAGCCGTCGCCGAAGGCGGCGAGCGCCTCGCGCGAGCCGGCGGCCAGCGCGGCCGGCAGGTCCGTCGGCCGTCGTCGACGCGGCGCATGCCGCGGCCGCCGCCGCCGGCCGCGGCCTTGACCAGCAACGGGAAGCCGATCGCGCTCGCGCCTCGTCGACGATCGACGTCGACCGCGGTCCGGCCGGTCGACCGGCGTCGGCTCGAACGTCCCGGGCACGACCGGCACGCCGACCGCCTGCGCGCGTGCGCCGCGCCGCGAGCTTGTCGCCGAGCGCATCGATCGCGTCGCGGCGACGGGCCGACGAACGACGAGCCCGGCGTCGCTCGACGGCCGCGGCGAACGCCGCGCGCTCCGACAGGAACCCGTAGCCCGGATGGATCGCCTCGGCGCCGGTGCGCGACGCCGCCTCGACGATCCGCGTCGACGCGCAGGTAGCTCTCGGCTGCGCGGCGCCGGCCCGAGCCGGACCGCGTCGTCGGCCAGCCGGACGTGGAGCGCCGCGCGTCGGCATCGCGAATAGACCGCGACGGCCTCGACGCCGAGCTCGCGGCAGGCGCGGATGATGCGGACCGCGATCTCGCCGCGGTTGGCGATGAGGATCGCGGCGGAACGGCGGCGCCGTCGCTGTCTTTGCGCAAAGACACGGCGCGGTCGCCGGCGGTCGGCGTCGGTCACAGCGGGATGTTGCCGTGCTTCTTCGGCGGGTTCGTGTCGCGCTTGTCGGCGAGCATCGTCGAGCGCCGCGATCAGCCGCGGTCGCGTCTCGGACGGCATGATGACGTCGTCGATGTAGCCGCGCGCCGCCGCGATGTACGGGTTGCGAACCGCTCCTCGTAGTCGTCGACGAGCCGGCGCGCGCTCCGCGGCCGGATCGTCGGCCGCGGCGATCTCGTCGCGATGAAGGATGTTGACCGCGCCCTCGGCGCCCATGACCGCGATCTCGGCCGTCGGCCAGGCGAGGTTGACGTCGCCGCGGATGTGCTTGCTGCTCATGACGTCGTAGGCGCCGCCGTAGGCCTTGCGGGTGATGACCGTCAGCTTCGGCACCGTCGCCTCGCAGTAGGCGTACAGCAGCTTCGCGCCGTGGCGGATGATCCCGCCGTGCTCCTGGCCGACGCCGGGCAGGAAGCCCGGCACGTCGACGAACGTGACCAGCGGGACGTTGAAGCAGTCGCAGGTGCGGACGAAGCGCGCGGCCTTGGTCGACGCGTCGATGTCGAGCGCGCCGGCGAGGACGGCCGGCTGCTGCGCGACGATGCCGACGCTCCGGCCGCCGAGGCGCGCGAAGCCGACGATGATGTTCGCGCGCCCAGCCGGGCTGGATCTCGAGGAACTCGCCGTCGTCGACGACGCGCTCGATGACGTCGTGCATGTCGTACGGCTGCGTCGGGTCGTCGGGAACGATCGTCGTCGAGCGCCGCGTCGCGTGCGGTCGACCGGATCGGCGGTCGTCGACGCGCGGCGGCGTCGTCGAGGTTGTTCTGCGGCAGGTGCGACGAGGATGCGCCGGGCCGCGTCAGCGCCTCGGCCTCGTCGCGCGCGGCGAGATGCGCCACGCCGCTGCGCGTCGTGTGGGTCGTCGCGCCGCCGAGTGTCTCGGCGTCGACGTCCTCGTGGGTCACGGCCTTCACGACCTCCGGGCCGGTCACGAACATGTAGCTCGTGCCCTCGACCATGATCGTGAAGTCGGTGATCGCCGGCGAGTACACCGCGCCGCCGGCGCACGGCCCCAGGATCGACCGAGATCTGCGGCACGACGCCGGACGCCAGCGTGTTGCGCAGGAAGATGTCGGCGTAGCCGCCGAGCGAGACGACGCCCTCCTGGATCCGCGCGCCGCCCGAATCGTTCAGGCCGATGATCGGCGCGCCGACCTTCATCGCCAGGTCCATGACCTTGCAGATCTTCTCGGCGTACGCCTCGGACAGCGAGCCGCCGAAGACCGTGAAGTCCTGGCTGAAGACGAAGACGAGTCGGCCGTCGATCGTGCCGTGGCCGGTGACGACGCCGTCGCCGAGGTACGCTGGTCTCGGCCGTCCGGCGCTCGCGGTGCGTGACGAACGCGTCGAGTCTCGACGAACGATCCGGCGTCGAGCAGCAGGTCGAGCCGCTCGCGCGCGGTCAGCTTGCCGCGCTCGTGCTGCTGCGTCGATGCGTTCCTCGCCGCCGCCGAGCAGCGCCTCCGCGCGCATCGCGTCGAGACGCGCGATCGCTCGTGCATTCGTCGTCACACGATCGTCCTCCGTCGTGCGCCGACGCGGTCGTCTTTGCGCACGGACAGTCGTCCATCATACGGGCCCGGTTATCCACGAAATTGGTGAACAACTCGCCGATCCTGTGGATAACCCGGGTGTCCGCGACGCACGGTCGCTGGGGTAGCATGACCGTCCACTCCCCTCGCCCTGTCGGCCGCGCCGACCCCGTCGGCCACAATTCGAGGTGATGCCCCGGTGACCAACGTGATCGCGATCGCCAACCAGAAGGGCGGCGTCGGCAAGACGACGACCGCGATCAACCTCGCCGGCGCGCTCGCCGAGGAGGGCTACCGCGTCCTGTGCATCGACATGGACCCGCAGGCCAACCTGACCGCCGGCCTCGGAATCAACCTCAACACCGTCGAGCGCTCGATGGCCGACGTGCTCGCCGACGGCCGCTCGACGCTCGACGAGGTCATCCTCCCGACCCAGACCGCGGGCATCGACGTCGCGCCGGCGACATCGACCTGTCGGCGACCGAGGACGAGCTGTTCACCGCCCTCGGCCGCGAGCAGGCCCTGCGCGAGGCGCTCGACGGCCAGGTCGACGCCTACGACTACGTCCTCATCGACTGCCCGCCGAACCTCGGCCTGCTGACGGTCAACGGGCTGGTCGCGGCGGACGGCGTGATCATCCCGGTCCAGACGCAGTACTACGCGATGAAGGGCCTGACCAACCTGGTCAAGGTCATCAACGCGATCCGGCTCAAGCTCAACCGCGACCTGCGCATCCTGGGCCTGCTGCCGACGTTCTACGACGGCCGGACCATCCTCGCCCGCGACATGCTCGAGGAGCTGCGCGTCGTGGGCGACCACCACGTCTTCGACAGCATCATCCGCAACACCGTGAAGCTCGGCGAGGCGCCGCTGGTCGGTCGCCCGTCACGTCGTACGCCAGCAACACGCGATGCGGCGCGGACCTATCGCGAGCTGGCGCGGGAGGTGATCGAACTTGGCTACGACCTGATTTCCGAGCGGCGGCCGCGCGTCGCCTGGCCGAGGAGCGCGAGCTCTCCCCCGCCATCGTCAGCCTGCTGTCGCCCGAGTCGCCGACGCGCAGCGTCGGCGTCCGCATCGTCCCGCTCGACCACATCGAGCCCAACCCCGAGCAGCCGCGGATGGCCTTCGACGAGGAGACGCTCGACGAGCTGGCCGCGTCGATCCGCGAGCACGGCGTCCTGCAGCCCATCCTCGTCCGCCCGCTCGGCCACGAACCAGTACCAGCTCATCGCCGGCGAGCGCCGCTGGCGCGCGTCGAAGCTGGCCGGCCTCGACGAGATCCCGGCGCTCATCGAGGAGATCGACGACGACACGGCGCTCGAGATCTCGATCATCGAGAACCTCCAGCGCGAGGACCTCTCGCCGCTCGACGAAGCGGTGATGTACGACCGCATGATCCACGAGCACGGCTACAGCGTCCGCAAGCTGGCCCAGAAGCTGGGCAAGGACAAGGGCTACGTCGAGAACCGCCTGCGCCTGGCCGACGCCCCGACCGAGATCCGCAGCTCGTGTCCTTGCGCAAAGACACGCTGTCCCACGCCTACGAGCTGATGAAGGTCGAGGACCCGAAGAAGCGCCGCCGGCTGGCCGAGCAGGTCGCCCGCGGCGAGCTGACCCTGGTCAAGCTGCGCGACAAGATCGAGGGCCGTCGCAGCCGTCCGGTCGCGGGGCCCGGATCGACGTCGACGGCGATCGCGTCGAGACCGATACCACCATCGAGGATGGGGACGACGAGCCGGTGGGTCGCACCGCGGGGCGATGCGGCCGCGGCCGAGCTGACCGACGACTCGCTGGTCAACGCCAAGGCGTCGCTGGCCGACGCCCTCGACGAGCTGGTCGGGGTCCTGCGCTCCCCGGACGCGGTCCGGTCCATCGCCGACGTCGACCGGGAGAACCTCGCCAAGTACCTGACCATCGCCAAGCTCCGGCTGGAGAACGCGATCGCCATCGTCCGCACCGGCGACGGTGACTGACCGGGGCCGACCCGACGGAGAAGCCTCGAAGCCGGCGCCAGCGGCGCCGGCTTCGTGGTTTCCGGTATCCGGCGCGGCACTCGGATGCCCCGCGGATGCCGGTCTACGGCCTGGCGGCGTCCCGTGCAGCCTTGCGTTCCTTGCCGTCGCCTTCGCGGCATCGGCGTTGGCCTTGCCGGCTGCGGCCTTCGCCTTCCCGGCGCGCGGCCTTGGCCTGTCCCGCCGACGCGGCGTCGGGCTTGCCGTCGTCACCGCTGGCGATCTACGAGACGTACTCGCCGTGGGTATCGTAGCCGGCCGGCGTATCCGCCTTGCCGCCTCGGAGACGAACCATCCGTGGTTCTCGGCACGCTCCGCCGGCATCGGCGCTGGGTGCGTCGTCGGCATCCTCCGCTGGCCGGCGTCCGTAGCCACGTCCGGCGCGGCGGGCCGCACGGGGACGACCTTGCCGGCCGCCTCGGCGGCTCGCTGCAGGCCGTCGGCCGCGGCGTCGGCGGGACCGGTCGACGGGACGTGCTGGGCGGCGAGGACCGCGCCCGTCGACAGGGCGAGCGCCGCGATGGCGATGAACAGGCCGCGCGCGTGGCGGGTCAGGTGGTGCACGATGGTGAGACCTCCGGGTTGGCGAGGTGGCGGGCGGTGGCAGATCGACCTCGCTCCCCCGAATCCAACGAACCGCGGCGAGCGGCGTTAGGGGCCGTCGGCTGCCGGGGACTCGGGCACCGTGAGCCTCGGGCGTGCCGCCGACCTCGCGGGTCGGACCCCACGCGGTCGCTCGGCGAGCGCCGCGACGCCAGGCCAGCCGACGACGGCGACGCCGACGGCCTGCGCTGCCAGCCCGCTCCCGCCGCCCGGCCCGCCCGTCCGACCCGCGCCGCCCCGCGGCCACGAGCGGCACGCCGGCTGCGACACGGGACCAGACGGCGCCGTCCCTGCGGCCCCGCTCGCCACGAGCCAGGCGACCGCCAGGCCGAGGCGGCCGCCCACAACGCAGCGTCAGCCACCAGCCGCCGTCGCCGAGCGCGGTCGCGATGGACCGTGCCGGCCGCGGCGTCCCGCTCCAGGTCCGCCCGCGCGTTGGCGACGGCCAGCCCCGCCCCGACGGCATCCCCATGGGCACGAGCACGGCCAACCAGCCCGGGATCGCGCCGGTCGCGCCGAGCCAGCCGTACACGGGCAGGATCGGGATCCCGACGGCGAACGGCAGCCACGACCAGGCCGTGCCCTTCGCCCACAGGTCGTAGCCGTAGCCGATCCCGAGCACGACGGGCCAGGGCGACCAGCGCCGGACCGGACGGGCGCCGCCAGGGCGAAGCCCGCCACGGCGGCCGCGCGAGACCACGACGCGCGCCGCGCCGCGCTGACGAGCCCGGCCGGGATCGGCTTGCCCGGCTTGCGCCCGGCGTCGGCCGGCGCGTCGACGAGGTCGTTGAGCGCCCCGATGGAGACCTGCAGGGCGGTCATCGAGACGCCCGAGGCGCAGGCGAGTGGCCGGGTCCGCACCGGCCAGGAGCGGCGACCGCGGCCACGACGACGCCGTCGAGGAGCGACGGGAACGGATGGGTCAGCCGGACGAGCCCGCCGATGCGGGCCGACCCGGCGCGTCAGACGTAGACGAGCTCGTCGAAGTTCTCGACGAGGTAGTCGATGAGCCGCTCGCCGGCCCTCGGGGTCGACCGCCCGGATGCCCGGGACGAGGTGTGGAGGGCGATGGCCGGGACCATCAGGCGGCCCTGGCGTCATGGCCGGCGACCGCCGGGGCCCGCCACCAGAAGCGAACACCCGTTCGATTTCCCGATCGTCCAGCGCCGGTCGCGCTCCGGAAATCGGCGAGGACCCGGAGCACGCCGCGGCGCTTGGCGACGTCGCGCATCAGCTCGGCCGCCCAGATGTCGACTGGGCGTCCTCTGCTCGGCCGAGCCGGGCGCGGTACTCGTTGGGATCGGCCGACAGTCCGGTCGCTGCCACGGTGTCTCCTGCGTGGTTGGGACGTCCGCCGGTATGCCAGACCCGGTCCGAGTATGCCGACGGCGACCGGCTCAGCCGGTCCGGGCTCGGCGGCACCGGCGGGGCCGCCGTGGCCGTCCAGGGCCGCCTCGCGCGACCCCTCCGGCCAGTCGTTGAACCGCTCGCTCAGCCAGCGCCCGAACGGCCCGGGCGGCTCGACCTCCGGGGCATCGGCGAGGAGCGCCTCGAGCCGGCTCGCTCGGCGGTCGTGGCGCCGCGATGGTCGCCCGGTCCGGCCGCCCGGTCGTCGACGATCGGCTCGCCGACCCGGACCCGGACCCGGCCGCCGAAGCGCAGCCAGCTCGTGCCGTTGATGGCGATCGGCACGAGCGGCACGCGCGAGCGCAGGGCGAAGTACGCCGGTCCGTCGTTGAGCGGCAGCAGCGCCGACTCGATCGCCCCGATCCGGCCCTCGCCGGCGATGGCCACGACCCCGCCGGCGCCGATGACGGCCGCGACCCGCCGGGTCGCGTCGAGCAGGTCGTTCTTGCCCGGCTTGTACGGGATCGTCGTCCCGGTCCAGTGCATGACCCGGTTCCGGCCGCCGACGCCCATGTCCTCCTCCTTGGGCCCGAAGAAGGACAGGCGCGGGCGGAACGGCAGGACGGCCATGAGGATGAACGGGTCGGCCCACGACAGGTGGTTGAAGCAGTAGATGGCCGGCCCGTCGGCAGCCGCTCGCGGCCCTCGATGCGGATCGCAGGACAGGCCCGGGTCAGCGCGGCGACCGACGATCCGCGAGACCCAGTAGCGGATCGTCCGCCGGACGGATGGACGGCCGGGCCGCGGCAGCGTCGCGCGCGCACCCGTCAGCCGACGCCATCACGGCGAGCCTGGGTGGCCTGGTCACGGCCTGATCGGGCATGGTCAGCCGCCCGGCGCCGGCGCGTGCCATGGGTGGACCCGGCATCTGGCCTTCCGTCGACGCTCGCAGGGCCGGCTCAGCCGCGCGGGCTGGGCAGCCGCGACAGGCGATCTCGGCGCCCTCGACGCCCGGTCCCGTCCGTGGGCGCCGTGGCGCGGCCGCGCGGCCCTTGGGCCGACACCGGCGGCCCTGGGCGACACCGGCCGTCGCCGTGAGCTCCCTCGATGTCGCCGCGGGCCGCCGGCGTCGTCCCGCGCCGCGCGGCGTCGCGGTGCCGCCGGGACGTCGGCCGTCGATCGCGGCGAAGAGCTCGAGCGCGAAGGCGGCGATCGCGTCGGCGTCGGCGTCCGAGCCGTGCAGGACCTGGCCCTCGACCTGGAATGAGCAGGCGGTGGCCGCCGACCATCTCGACCGCCAGCTCGCCGAGCTGGACCCGGTTCCAGCGCACGAGCTTGCCCGACGCCCGCGGACCCTCCTGGGGCATGTTGACCCGGACGTGGACCTGGAGGAGCCCGGCGTCGGTCGGGAACACGAGGTAGCGGATGGCGGGGTCGTCGCCCCACACGATCCAGCACGGGGATCCTCCCGGGCGCCGAGGGCTCGAGGACCGGCTCGATGACGGCCAGGACCTTGGGCGAGGCGACTCCTTCGTGGGCGCTCGAGCGCGCCAGTCGCTGAGGCGCACGCGCCCTCCCTCGTCCAGCGGGGACCCGAGCGCCCCGGGCGCCGAGGCTAGCACACGCCCGTCGTCGTGATCCGGGCCGGGGCGGTATCGTGGCGGCCATGCGGATCGATACGGACCTCCTCGGCTGGGGCGTGTTCTTCATCGTCGCGGGCGCCATCGCGCTGGCCGTCCAGAGCCGGCGCGCTCCCGGCGTCGACGCTCGACCGCTGGTGGTCGTTCTGGCCGCTCATCCTCGTCGGCGCCGGGCTCGGCCTGTCCTGCCCGGACCCCGTTCGAGGTCCTCGGCGGGCTCATCGTCGCGGCGACCTTCGGGCTGATGGTCGGCGGCTCGCTGGCGGGCGGGTTCGGCGGGCATCGGCGACGTCGGCGGGCGTGTGCGGCCCGGCGACGGCGGCACGGCGTTCGCGGACCCGGACCGGCACGTTCGGCCGGCCGGCCGAGGTCGACATCGAGCTCGACTGCGGGACGTTGACCCTCGCGACGGCCGCTGGCAGCGCTGGACGGTCGACGGCACGCGACGACGACGGCCGCGGGCCGGAGCATCGAGTCCGACGACGACGCTCGACGTCCACGCCGACGACGACGGCCGCATTCCTCGTCGGCGCCCGGGTCGATCTCGACGTCGCCTGCCGACCGAGCCGCCGCTCGACGTCGAGCTGCACCTCAACGCCGGGCAGCTCGAGGCCGACCTCGCCGGCGCCCAGCTCTCGCGGTCGACCTGGAGGTCAACGCCGGCCAGGCCCGCTCGACCTGACGGGCGTCGCCGACATCGACGGCATCGACGTCGGGGTCAACGCCGGGAACTGCTGGTCACCCTCCCGTCCCTGTCGATGACCGGCGGCATCGAGGTCAACGCCGGGAGCGTCCGCCTGTGCGCGCCCGCCGACGTCGCGCTGCGCATGCAGACCGGCGCAGCGTCCTGTCGGCGCGGACTTCGCCGACGGCCGGGCTCGTCGAGGACGGCGCGGTCTGGGAGACGCCGGGCTACGACACCGCGGCCGACCCGCATCGAGCTGCGGACCGAGGCCAACCCCGGCAGCGTCCGCTGGACCCCGAGGAGGGCTGCCGGCGTGAGCGGCGCGGGCCCGCTCGTCGGCGGCCTCGTCCTCATCGTCATCGGCGTCCTCTTCCTCGCTCCGCGAGTTCGTCCCCGGGCTCGATCTCGGCCAGCTGTGGCCGTCGGGTCGGTCGTCCTCGGGATCGCCCTCGTCGTGCTCTCGATCCGACCGGCTCGCCGGCCGGACTGACTCGACGGGCGCCTCGGCCCGTACGATGCGCTCGATGGACATGCCGTTCACGCCCAGGTCGGCCCGTCGCCCTGGCCGGCATCCTCGCCGGGCTGTGGCTGCTGGCCCGCGGGCTGGGCGGCTATCGCACCGCGACCCGCCTCGGCGACACCGTCGACGTCGACGGTCGCCACGATGGCCGCCGGCGAGGTCCGCATCGCGGCGTCATCGAGCCGGCCGAGGTGACCCTCATCTCGCCGCTCCAGAGCGAGCCGTGCGTCTACTACCGCGCCTCGATCCGGCGACGACGACGACGTCCCGGCCTCGGCGCCGACTTCGACGAGGAGCGGGCGGTCGGCTTCCGGGTCCGCGACGCGTCCGGCAACGTCCGGGTCTTCCCGCGCGGCGCGCGCTGGGACGCCCCGCGTCGTTCGACGAGCAGACGCGGCTCGTTCGGCGAACGGCCGTCGGGCTGCGGCCGCGGACGGGCAGCGCGATCGCGCCGGCCGAGCCGCGACCGCGAGGCGGCCATCGCGGCCCTGCTGGCGGTCGCAGCCGGCGCCGGACGATCCGCGCTCGCGCTCGGAGCGACGGACGCGGGCGACGGCGCTACCGCGAGGCCCGCCTCGCGCCCGGCGACGCGGTCACGATCGTCGGTCGGGCGCTGCCCTTCGGCGATCTCGCCGACCCGGCCGAGGCGGACGTCGCCGTCGGCGGCGGGCGTCGCCGCCGACGATCCGGAGGTCGCCGCCGACCTCGCCGAGGCCCGCGCCGCCGGGCTCCTCGCCGACGACCCCGAGGAGGCCTGGGGCAACGCCGCGATCCCGGGCTTCGGCATCGGCCAGCCGGTCCGGCCGCCGGAGCTCGACCCGGAGGCCGACGCCCTGCCGCTCGCCCCGGCCGAGGACGCGGCGACGCTACGAGCGGACGTTCCACATCCCGCCCGAGAGCTCGTGCTGCGCCAGCGGCCCGGACGTCCCGCTGCTCATCGCCCACGGCCTGCCCGGCGCCGCGGTCGACCGCCACCAGGACCGCTTCGTCGTCGGCCTGCTCGGGGCGATCCTCGCCATCGGCTCGGCGATGGCCCTCGCGGTCATGCTCACCGGCGGGATCGGGCCGTGACGCCCGACCTCGGCTGGCGGCGCGCTGTTCGCCGTCGGGCTGCTGGCCGCTCGTCGTCGGCTTCCTCGCTGGTCGCGACCTACAACGCGGTCATCGCCCTGCGCCAGCGCATCGACAAGGCGTGGGCCAACATCGACGTCGTGCTCAAGCAGCGCCACGACCAGCTGCCGGCCCTCGTCTCGGCCGTCCGCGGCGCGCTCGCCTTCGAGCAGGACGTCCTGACCGAGGTCGCCCGCGCGCGGGCCGCCTACTCCCCGACCGAGCCGATCCCCGAGCAGGCCGTCCACGGCGAGCAGACGACGCGCCGCGGTCCGCTCGCTGTTCGCCGTCGTCGAGCACTACCCGGAGCTCACGTCCCAGCAGAACGTGCTCGACCTGCAGGACGAGATCGAGCGGCTCGAGGCGATGATCGCCGACCGCCGGGAGCTCTACAACGACCAGGTCTACCGCTACAACACGCGGATCGCGACGCTGCCGACGCTGCTCCTCGCCCCGCTCTTCGGCTGGACGCCGCGCGAGTTCTTCGCGGCCACGCCGGAGGAGCGAGGCGGCCGTCCCCCCGTCGACGCCGAGCGTGCCGCGTGAGCGCGCCCGGCCGCGCCGAACGACAGATCTGGCTCGTCCGCCACGGCGAGACCGAGTGGGCGCGCTCGGGCAGCACACCGGGCGGACGGACATCCCGCTGACCGAGGTCGGGCGCGCGCAGGCGCGCGCCCTCGGCCGCCGGATCGCGCGACCACCCGTTCGCGCTGGTCCTGACCAGCCCGCTGTCGCGCGCCGCCGAGACCGCGCGATCGCCGGCTTCCCGGACGCCGATCGCCGACCCCGACCTCAGGAGTGGGACTACGGCGCGCTCGAGGGCCGGACGACCGCGGACATCCGCGACGGAGCTGCCGGACTGGACGATCTGGACGGTCCGTGGCCGGGCGCCGAGACGCTCGACGACGTCGGTGCCCGGGTCGATCGCGTCATCGCCCGCTGCCTCGACCCGGCGGTCGACGGGGACGCGCTGCTGTTCGCCCATGGCCACCTGCTGCGCATCCTGGCCGCGCGCTGGCTGCGGCTGCCGCGGCGGGGCTCGATGTTCGCCCTCGGGACGGCGACGATCGGGATCCTGGGCTGGGACCGGGACAACCCGGTCATCGAGACATGGAACGAGGGAT